>CAYRCK010000059.1:0-1812 GCA_964422745.1 uncultured bacterium | reverse complement strand
GAGCAGTATAGAACGAGGTTATCTCGTATAGCTTTCCCCCGTCGGTGGCATAGAAATTGCTAAAATATACCTCCACATCCTTGAGCCCCCCTGCCAATCTCGTCAATTGCGCATCGGTATCGATAACGGGAGAGAATATCATTCCTTGGGATTGATACAATTCGTCGGTGGTGAACACTACGGCAGCTTCATCGCCGGGAGATAGTGGAAACTCGGCGGATTCCCCCCAAACGTAGGTGGAATATCCATCTACCTCTTGGATTACAACTGACACCCACACCCGGTATGTTTTTCCGGCGGGAATGTCTTCGAGTGTGACCGTTACCGCTTCCCATCCTGGAATGAATTTTTGAATGTAGTCCTTGTCCTCACCCAGTGGGAAGATCTTGTCATTCGATACTAACCAGATGCGGGCGTATCGGTCGCCAATGCCTTTCCCGGCAAGGGCTGACAGATCGAGTCGCACGCTTCCGGAATTGAAACCGCTTATCCAGTAGCAGGAGACAAGGAACATGACTGATATTGCCAACGCGATGAATAGAACTGCTCTCTTCATATCCTGCCTCCTAGTCTATCGGGGGTATAATAACAGTGATGCTGCCGGTCAGGTCCAGACCGGCATCTCCAGGAAGCCGACTCCCGGATTCACCGCCGGGTCCGGCCGTATAAGGATTGATGCCGGAACCCTGGTTTTTCGAATCCCCGCCGCTGGTCGCGGTGCCGTCACCCTTGTCACCGCCTCCTTCTCCTGATGAGTAGGAACGTTGTTGACCCCGGGAGGTCTGATAGATGACCTCGCCGTTCATCACTACGACGTCATAACCGCTGTAGTCGAACTCCGTTCCACGAACCGCTGCTGTGGACACCGGGCTGCGGAGCTTGAAGTCCTGCTGGAGCCCGGACACGGACTTCACCTCTGCCTTGACCTTGCCTACCCGGAGGAAGAGGTCGGTCTGAACAGTTCCCTCTTTCTGGATGAGCTCCTCCAGACGCAGACGGGTCAGCGGCTGGACATTCAGCACCGCATTCCCAAGATCGAGCAAGGCTCTTGAACCGAAACCCGTGGAAATCGTGGTCCCCCGAGAGATGCTCATGCCGACGGTGGCGCTTTCCCAGCGTCCGCCCGGGGCTTGTACCTCTACCTTCCCCGTAGCTTCCTTGATTACCGCAGAGCTCTGCGCAAACAACGGTATAATTGCAAAACTTATTAAAATGAGAATGATTCCTATCTTCTTCATGATGTCACCCCGTTCATAAATATAGCTCAGAAACTAAAGGATATCTCGAGCTGTCCTTTAAACAGGACATCCTGTTCCGTGAGCGCTCCGCCCATCGGCAGGAACACACCCAGGGCCAGGGATGCTCCGAGATCCGAGAACGGACGAAAATTGACAGTACCGTCGATTTCGGTGCCCAGGTATTTGCTGTCGGAAGCGGGATCGACCTCGCGTTGATCCATGATCGGTCCGGTTGTGGGCCGCAAAAAGAGAATTCCCTTCAACGAAGCCTGAAGGTTCTCTGCCGGCTTGAGAGAATATCCGGCATCCAGGATTACCAGGTTGCCCAGACGGGGAGAGAAGGCCACGGCCAGTTGCTGTCTGGAGATGGGCACGAAAACATTGGCTCGATCCAGGGTGTTTCCTTCGTAGTATCCTTCAGGCACGACCAGGAAATCCTCATCCCCGCTGGAAAAGAGTAGATTGAGCTCGATCTTGGAGGTCAGGGCTTCCTCGATGAAGTAGCGGAGTGTGACGCCGGATAGAAAAGACAATACAGGATCAACCAGAGCAGTTCCTGTCCCGAGATAGGCGA
>CAYRCK010000058.1:0-1845 GCA_964422745.1 uncultured bacterium | reverse complement strand
ATCGAGATAATCGAACTGCTCAAACTGCTTGGCGAGAGCCCGGATATAGAGATCATCGGCGTTGTCCCGGAGGATATCACGACGCTGAACATGGATATCACACCCCGGGTCCGGAAATCAATTCCGAAGGCTATTGAACAGATCATGAATGCAGCATCTTTTTAACTAATAAGGAGGATTTTCATGTCTATAAGTAGACGAGATTTCTTAAAGCTGATGGGTGGAACAGCAGCAGCCTTCAGCTTCGCCGGCGTTATGCTTCAGGGATGCAAAAAGACCCTGAAGAAGGCTGCAGAAAATACTCCGGTAATATGGCTGCAGTGCCAGTCCTGTTCCGGGTGTTCGGTATCGCTGCTTAACACGGTCGATCCCGACATACCGAAGCTCATTACCGAATACATAAGCCTCAACTTCCATCAAACGGTTGGTGGCGGCACCGGTGATGCGCTCATGAACGTGCTCCACGAAGCCGTTGAGAAGGAACGGAAGGACTTCGTTCTCGTTATCGAGGGATCGATTCCGACCAAGAGCTATCTCTACAACACCCTCGGCTCGGAGAACGGCCATCACATCGGCGCCGATCACTGGGTCGAGAAGCTCGGCAGAAACGCGAAAGCCGTCATCGCAGTCGGCCAGTGTGCCTGTTACGGCGGCATTCCTGCAGCCCGCGGAAATGTTACCGGCGCAATGGGGGTAACCGACTTCTTCAAGCTGAAGGGTATCGAAAAGCCGGTCATCAACGTTGCCGGGTGCCCTTCACATCCCGACTGGATAGTGGGAACAATTGCTTATTTTATCCTGAAGGGAAAGGCTCCGGAACTCGACGAGTACAATCGGCCGGTCATGTACTTCGGGCAAACCGTCCATGAGAACTGCGAACGACTGAAGTACTATCGGCGGGGGATATTCGCCAAGGATTGGGGTGATGAGGGATGCCTCTATAACCTCGGCTGTCTCGGCATGGATACCGGATGTGATATTCCGGTGAGAAAGTGGAACGACGGAACGAATTCCTGCACCGGTTCAGGTTCGGGATGCATCGGATGTACCGAGCCGGTCTATCCCGATACCGGGAAGAGAGGACTGTATAAACACCTGCAGGCAAGCATTGACGAGATCGATAAAATCGAACATCCCCAGATACGTGAGGCAGTCCTCAATCTCAAAAAGAATGGAGGTGTGATCAATGGCTAAGGTATTAATAGATCCTCTCAGTAGAATAGAGGGCCATTTATCAATTGAACTCGACGTGAAGGGTGGCAAAGTGGCCGACGCATGGAGCAGGGGCGATATGTTCCGCGGATACGAGATGATCCTCAAGGGGAGAAATCCGGTCGATGCCATGCAGATAACACAGCGCATATGCGGGGTCTGTCCCATTTCACACGGCATTGCTTCGGTCAAGTGCCTCGACTCGGCCTTTGGCATTATCCCGAACAAGAACGGGAGATTGCTCAGGAATCTGACGTTCGCCGCGAACTATCTGCAGTCGCATATCCTGCACTTCTACCACCTCGCGGCACTCGACTATGTCGATATCACGGCGCTGCTGAATTACACGGGGAACGATGCCGGACTGAACAATCTCAAAGCTTGGGCGAAGATGGAGCTCGAGACGAAGAAGGGGCGCGTCGACGAAATTACTGCGGTCGCCCCCTTCCTGCCACGGTATGAGCACGACACCTATATCAAGGATCAGGATCTCAATATGGCCGCCATTGCACACTATGTGCAGGCCCTCGATATACGGATGAAAACGCACAAGATGGTCACCGTCTGGGGCGGCAAGGTTCCGCATACCATGGGACTGGTTCCCGGCGGCATGACACAGGTGCCCACGAGCGA
>CAYRCK010000057.1:0-2542 GCA_964422745.1 uncultured bacterium | reverse complement strand
TGGTCCCGGTTTTGCCCGCGCAGGGAACTCGAAGGCCCATAAGCCGTGCCGTTTCTCCGGTGCCCTCTTCCACGACCGTTCGCAGCATATCGGTTATTATATACGATATCTGCGGCGACAGGACCTCCTCCTGGTATGGTGAGTACTCCTCCAGCGTGTTTCCGTTGCGGTCTGTGATCTTTAGAATCGCTATAGGCTCGGTCTTGATGCCCCCGGCCGCGAGTACGCCGTAAGCGGACGTGAGCTCCAGCAGCGTAACGTCCTGTGCGCCGAGTGCCAGCGACAGGTATGGCTTGAGAGGGCTCTTTATTCCCATACGCTTGGCGAGGCTGATTATCGATGGAGCGCCTATCTTTTGAAGAAGCTTCAACGAGGCGATGTTGACGGATTCATTCAATGCGAATCGCAGTGAGATCGCACCATGGAATGTCTCGCTGAAATTCTTCGGCTTGTACACCTCTCCGTTCGGCATCTCGATCACAACGGGTGTGTCCAGAAGGATATCGGAGGGGCCGTATCCGTTTTCCAGGGCGGTAATGTAGATGAACACCTTGAATGCCGATCCCGGCTGCTTTCCCATCTGGATCACCCTGTTGAACTTGCTTTCGCGGAAATTCCTACCGCCCACAAACGCCTTTATATGCCCATTACGCGGATCGAGTGCCACTGCAGCCGATTGAAGGTATTCTGGCCGCACATCCGCTCCACTCTCGAGGGAATCCAAGTATGCTTGGCGTGTGAACTTGTAGCCTCCCCTTTCTTCGAGATCCTGCATGAAGGTTTCCATGCTGTCCTCGGCAACCCTCTGAAGGTGGGGATCGAGGGTCGTGTAAACCGTCAATCCGTCCCTGTAGATGGCCTTCGAGCCGTATTTGATCTCCAGGAGCTGCCTTATGTATTCCGTGAAATAGGAGGCGAAGGCGCTGCCCCCGCCGGTCCCGGGATCGACGTCCAGGGGTTTTGCTACCAGTGTGTCCAGGGCTGAGCGGTCGAACATGCCGAAGGAGTGCATCATCGACAGGCATATGTTGCGCCGCCTTAGGGCTCTCTCCGGGTGCCTGAAAGGATTGTAGCCCGGCGGATTCTTGGGCAACCCCGGCAGCAGCGCTATCTGGTGAAGCTCGAGATCCGATACTGATTTCCCGAAAAACTTCCTCGATGCGGCCTCTACACCGTAGCTGCCGCCCCCGAAGTATATCTGATTGAGGTAGAGCTCGAAGATCTCATCCTTGGAGTACGTCCTCTCGATCCTCAACGCCAGCAGTGCTTCCTTGATCTTTCTCGGGAATGTCTGTTCCTTAGTTAGGAACAGGTCTCTCGCGAGCTGCTGGGTTATCGTGCTTGCCCCCTCTTCACGGCTCCATTTTCTTAGATCATTCCAGGCCACCGACAGCAGCCTGATAAGATCTATGCCGAAGTGCCGGTAGAACCTGCGGTCCTCCACGGCCAGAAAGGCCTGCCTTAATTCCTCGGGGACTCTCTCGAGCGGAAGCAGGATGCGGTTCTGCTCGAAGTACTCCCTTATGACAGTGGAATCCGAGGCGATGATCCTGGTCTTGAGCGCAGGCTCGATCATCTCAAGCCTCGCCATAGATGGGAGATCCCTGGAGAACCAGACCAGAGCCGAGGTTCCGATGCCGAGGAACAGCACGAAAACGACAAGGATGATCTGAAGGGTCAGCTTGAACCCGCTCTTTAGGGGACGAACCGGCATTCTAAAGCCTCGAAATGTTAAAGTGGCCCTATGGGCATACGATTTAAAAAAAAAGTACTAGTTCCCGGCCTCGATTTCCACACTTTTTATTTCCGATCTCTCGTGAACTGTGCGTATCGACTCGCGTAGAGAAAAAAAGTGGAAGTTTGTATTTGACAAATCAGCGTCGAAGGATTATATCAATCGGAGTATCCGGAGGCGACCGGCCGGTCAACCGACTACCGGTACCGGAAAAAAATTTAATTCCCGGCGGTGAGGGGTTGACAAGCTATCTTCTTTCGGATATATTGGATGTTTGGGAAGGAATTTCCATATGGGGAAATACGCTCTTTGAAATCGAAATAGCGTGCGAAGGCCTTGTCGGATAATTCGGGCTCCAAGATCCCATTCGTGGGATTGAAGAGCTTGTAAAACCGTCATTTAGAGCGCCGCATAGGCGGTGGCTCTATGATTTTTTTTACAACGGAGAGTTCGATCCTGGCTCAGAATGAACGCTGGCGGCGTGGATTAGGCATGCAAGTCGAACGAGAAAGCGGTTTTTAATCGTGAGTAAAGTGGCGGACGGGTGAGTAACGCGTGGGAAACCTGCCTTCGAGTGGGGAATAACACTCCTAACGGGGTGCTAATACCGCATAACATTATTGATCGCATGTTCAATAATCAAAGGTGGCCTCTACATGTAAGCTGCCGCTTGAAGAGGGTCCCGCGTTCCATTAGCTTGTTGGTGAGGTAAAGGCTCACCAAGGCGACGATGGATAGCCGGCCTGAGAGGGTGACCGGCCACACTGGGACTGAGACACGGCCCAGACTCCTACGGGAGGCAGCAGT
>CAYRCK010000056.1:0-2617 GCA_964422745.1 uncultured bacterium | reverse complement strand
CGAAGTACGACTGCGCGCCCTGCTGATCGCACGCATCGATGTAAAGAATGTCCGTTGTCGCTCCACGAATGGAGCCAGACAGTAGTGCTCTGCAAGTTCCCTATGGACGAACTCGATTGTACTCCTTTCTCTACCGCTCGACAAGACGTGGCTTTCCATTCAGACCTCAAAACTAGTATTCATCAGCCATCCCCACAATATTCAACCGATAATTCCCCGGCATCCCTCTATTTCAGCACTTTTTCTGCACTTCCCCGTTTCGGTGGAACTCCCCCCTCTTCTGTGCTATGCTCCCTAGAACTGTAATTAATCTATTCTAACAGAAAGAAGGAATGAAAATGCGATGCTCCCGTCTTATAGTTTCAATGTTCTTATTCGTCTATATATCAGCATTCTCGTTTTCCGCAGAAGCGGAAAACGAAGTAAAAAGGCTCACCATAGAGCGGATCTTCGCCGATCCGAGCCTCAGCGGACCACGCCCTCGAGCCCTCAGGATCTCACCCGACGGTTCGCGGGTGACATTTCTGAAGGGCAAGGAGACCGCCCGCGAGCAGCTGGACCTCTGGGAGTACAATATAGCCGCCGGAGAGTCGAGGCTTCTCGTCGATTCTCGGGTGCTGATGCCGGAAGAGGTGGAACTGTCCGAGGAGGAAAGGGCGCGCCGCGAGAGGCAGCGCATCTCGGCATACAGGGGCATAGTCGAGTACAGCTGGTCAGACGATGGCAAAGCCCTGCTCTTTCCCCTGGCCGGCGATATCTATGTTTACGATCTGACAAAACCACCGGAGAAGGCGACGACGCGCCTGACGGAAACTGACGAATTCGAGACGGACGCCCGGTTCTCCCCTCTAGGCAATTATGTCTCCTTTATACGCGATAAGGATCTTTTCATTATCGACATCGCTACCGGCGGCGAGCGCCAGCTCACCGAAGGCGGTGAAGGAACCGTTTCCAACGGGATGGCCGAGTTCGTGGCCCAGGAGGAGATGAACCGTTTCACCGGTTACTGGTGGTCGGGCGATGAGAAACGCATCGCCTTCGAGACATTCGATGAATCCCCCGTGCCGGTAGCAAAGCGTTACGAGATCTATGCCGACAATTTCAATGTCACCGAGCAGCGGTATCCAGCGGCGGGCGACCCGAACGTCCTGGTCGGTTTGGGGGTCGTAAAGGTCACCGGGAAGAAAGCCGGAGATATCACCTGGATAGACCTCGGGGAGGAAACGGACATATACCTAGCGCGGGTCGACTGGTTAGACGAAGGGCACCTGATTGTCCAGCGCCAGCCGCGCGACCAGAAGAGTCTCGACCTGCTGAAAGCGGACGCACGAACCGGGGAAACCCGACTTATCAGGAGGGAGCTCAGCAAAACCTGGATCGAGTTGCACGAAGACCTGCACGTTCTCGAGAAGAGGTCCGGCTTCGTCTGGAAAAGCGCCCGCGACGGATTTCGTCACCTCTACATCTGCTCCCCGGAGGGAGAGATCGTTACCCGTCTGACCGGGGGCGATTGGTGCGTTGAACGGCTCCTGGGAGTGGATGAACAGGCCGGTCTCGTATATTTCGTCGGTACCAAGCAGACCGTTCTGGAGAGACATCTTTACGCCTCGAGGCTTGACGGTTCGAACGCCGAGGATCCCAGACGGATCACCACCCGTGAAGGAGTCCACCGCATAAGCTTTTCGGATGACTGCAGCATTTACATAGACAATTTCAGCAATGACGACACCCCGCCTCAGGTCGGACTGCACAGGGTTGACGGATCCCGGATCACCTGGCTGGAGGAGAACGCACTGGTGGAGGGACATCCCTATTTCCCTTACTCCGGCAGGCATGCCAGGGTGGAGTACGGGACGATTGAAGCCGAGGACGGTCAGGACCTCTATTACAGCCTTATAAAGCCGATACCTTTCGATCCAGAGAAAAAATATCCCGTGTTCATCGATTGTTACGGCGGTCCCCGCGGGCAGCAGGTCATGAAAAGATGGAGCGGGGTCTGGAGCCTGTACTCCGAATACATGGCGCAGAACGGATACGTCGTGTTCACCCTAGACAACCGGGGAACCGGGCACCGCGGCAGGAAGTTCGACGATCCGATCTACGGGCAGCTGGGCAGGATCGAAGTCGACGATCAGGCGGCCGGCGTGAGGTTCCTGAGAACCCTCCCTTACGTCGATCCTGAGAGGATAGGTATCTTCGGGTGGAGCTATGGCGGGTACATGGTCCTTATGGCTATGGCGAAGGAGCCCGGATTGTTCTGCGCCGGCGCCTCGGTCGCGCCGGTCACCGATTACCGGCTCTACGACACCCACTACACCGAACGGTACCTCGGCCACCCGGACGAAAACGAAGCCGGTTACGAGGCGACCTCAGTATTCCCCTACCTGAAGAACCTCCGGGGCCCCCTTCTGGTCGTTCATGGCATGGCCGATGACAACGTCCTCTTCACCAACAGCACCAGGCTGTTCAAGGAACTGCAGGACAACATGATCCCATTCGAGATGATGACCTATCCTGGCAAGAAGCACAGCATCACAGGCAAGGCGACGCGCACCCATCTCTTCGAGACGGTAACGAGGTTCATGGACAGGCATTTGAAATAGTAGCCGGCCTGCGG
>CAYRCK010000055.1:0-3309 GCA_964422745.1 uncultured bacterium | reverse complement strand
TTGCCCGTTTACTGGACGCTACATGTAAAGGTTCCACCTGAAGCGCCAAATAGGGGTGAGTTTCACCCCTTAGGGTAAGAATATTCTATTGCCTAATTTCAGATTACTCCGAAGGACCCGGCGGTTCCGGGCAATTCGCCTGTTCGATCTGGTTACCGGAAACCATCCTCTTGGTCGACATGATCAGATGCGCCTGGCTGACGAACAAGCCCGGTTCGTCGTCGGAATTCTTGTAATTGATCGCAAAGGTAAAATACAAACCTTCACAGAGGCCGTAGTGCTCCGACCCCGGCAGGGTGAAAAAGATTGGCCTAATGACTCCTCCCTCAGGGGGATCAAGAACCTGGTTGAATGTCTTCTCAATTGTCTGCTCGCCCGCTCTTTCTCCGGCGCCCCAGTAAGTCAGGACCGCGGATACGAGCTCGGCTTTGCTGTGGAAAATCACACTAATTTTCACGGATTTCTCTCCGACGAATCCGGGATCTATTTCCCGAGCCGTCAAGTCCCCGTTGATGTTCGTCTCGTATACGTTCGTAAATACTTTTATGCAATTGACTTCCATTGTCTTTCTGAAATAGACCCTTTTACACGCAACAAAGCCTGCTACCAGTGCGATCAATAGCAGACAAAGGAGACATCGTTTCATCTTCGATTTCCTCCTCATGGATTGTGATATGTAATACCCCCTGAGATATTATCTCGGTTATGTTATCATACACCTCAGCGCCTCGTAAGGGATTTTTCCATTAAATGCACCGTGGGATCGGATACTGTTATAGATTCGTTCCAATTTTTTATTTCCTGTTCAAATTTGATTGGTCATGGGTGGCTTATCGCAGTTGGTTTCTTTCCAATAAAAATAATATGGACAGTGGAACGTATTAGTGAAATACTGGACATGAATTTCATACAAAATGACATATCTAAAATCAATTGCCGCTGTTGATCTCTGCAGATTCAAGGAGGTAGGAAATGTGCAGGATTTTAACGCTTTGCGTGCTCGTATTTTCGTTATGTATTTGTCCGGCATACGCTCAGGTGCCTCAGACTCTAAGTTACCAGGGTGTGCTTACCGATTCGGAGGGTACGGCGGTTCCCGACGGTAGCTACAACATCACCTTCGGGATATACACGTCCCCCACCGCGTCGGTTTTCCCGCTATGGACGGAAAGCAACTCCGTCACCGTCACAAAGGGTTTATTCAGCGTGATCCTCGGTGAAAATACCGCATTGAACCTGCCGTTCGATCAGCAGTACTGGCTGGGAATGGCAGTAGAGGGGGAAGACGAGCTTACTCCCCGTGTCAAACTCGCCTCTTCTCCATACTCACTGCGCAGCGCGTGCGCCGATACGGCCGATTACGCCCTTGCCGGTGGAGGGGGGGGAAGCGACGGATGGGTCGATGACGGTTCGGTAGTGCGGCTTGCGACCGCCGGTGACAGGGTAGGGATCGGGACATCGACTCCCCAGGAGAATCTGGTAGTGGGCGGCAACTTGGGCGCTTTCGCCGAGGCCAACTACATAGTTTCGTGCAACCCGAATTTCGACGAGTTCAGCGGCTTCAAGCTGGGCTACAACGCGGATAATCACGCTACCATCAGCTGGTACGGAGACGGAGATCAACTCAGTTTCGGCACGCGCTTCAGCGGCACGTACTACAACAACACTCTCATTTTACGGCAAGGCAAAGTCGGAATAGGCGTCGAATCCCCTACCGAGCCGCTGGTTATAGGAAACAATCTGGCCGACCATTCCGAGAACAGCACCATGCTTGTGGTGGGCAATCACACTGCCGGCAGCTTCTCCGGGCTCTCTCTGGGAGAGAACTCTGAAAATAGATTCTATATGTGTTACGACAACGATGATGATTACATCTACATGGGCATGGAAATAGCCAGTGTGTTTTACAGCAACAACCTCGTTCTTCGCCAGGGTAAAGTAGGTATCGGTACTAATAATCCTACCGAGACGCTGGTTATCGGGAAAAATCTGGCGGACCATTCCGAGAGCAGCACCATGCTTATCGTGGGAAACAATACCGGCGGCAGTTTCTCCGGAGTCTCGCTGGGAGAGGACGCCGACAATAGATTCTATATGTGTTACGACAACGATGATAATTACACCTACATGGGCATGGAAGTAGGCGGTGTGTTTTACAGCAACGGTCTCGTGTTTCGAGAAGGTAACGTCGGCATCGGTACGAGCTCTCCCTCTCGAAAGCTTACCGTGCGGGGCAACATCCTCATCGAAAAGGCCGGCACCGGTGAGCCCGTGGCGGAGTTGGGCGAGGGGCTGGATTACGCGGAGGGATTCGACGTATCGGAGGGAGCGGGGATAGATCCGGGAACGGTGCTGGTAATAGACCCCAAAAATCCCGGTAAGCTCAAGAGAAGCACCAGGCCTTACGACCGGTGCGTGGCCGGCATAGCAGCCGGGGCCAACGGGCTGGGCTCCGGTGTCAAGCTCGGAGTAGGGCAGTTCGACTGTGACGTTGCGCTGGCCGGACGGGTCTACTGCAACGTCGACGCATCGAGCGGTGCGATCGAACCGGGTGATCTACTTACGACTTCCACCACACCCGGTTACGCGATGAAGGCGGTCGATCAAACGTCTGCGCAGGGTGCCATACTGGGCAAGGCTATGCAGGGAATCGAGGCGGGGAAGCAGGGCCGGATACTCGTACTCGTGACATTGCAGTAGGGGGGGTGATCGTGATGAGAAGATCGATATTTATATTTTCAGCGGTAACCCTGGCGGCTCTTATGTGCGCCGTGCCCGTGGAGTCGCAGATCGTAACCCCTGAAGAGGCGCGCAACGTGGCGGAGAACTGGATCTCCATGATCACGCTGCTCAGGGGGGATTGGGGTGGGACCTCCACTACCGCTGTTGGCGAGATCGATGAACTGAGGCGTGACGGGATGCTACTCGGCTACTGGTGCCACATCGAACCGGAGGGACACATCGTGGTGTCACTCCTCAGGGGGCTTCCGCCGGTCACTGCATACTCGGCGACATGGGACGGCGATCCTGCCTGTGACGCCGATATCGTCGATATCATAAAATCCAGGATAACCACCGTTCATGAGTTCATCGAGGAGGAGATCGGGCCGGTCGAGACGGTTTCCGCCGGAGAGATCGATCGCATCGCCGAGTTCAGCCTCCTGGACGAATGGGATCAACTCGGCGCTGACCCAGGGCGATCCCCGCACAGACCGGAACTGAATTCGATACTCACCAACTACCAGCAGCACGACATCATGATGTCCACGAAGTGGGGCCAATCCCATCCTTACAACCTGTTCTGTCCGT
>CAYRCK010000054.1:0-4108 GCA_964422745.1 uncultured bacterium | reverse complement strand
CATGAAAAACGAGCGACCCGCTACATCAATTTACAGAAAAGAGGTTGCTTGATCTCTTCCCTTTACGGTATAATGTAAACATCTATTTACATCCGACACACTATCGGCGGCTTTTATCTATGGATAATCAGCAGAGAGTTGAGCGCCGTTATGCAACGGTCGATCCGAGATCATGCATCCCTTGGATCTATCTTTCATGCATCACACCCTCGTCGCGACAGGAGTAGAGGAATGAAAACGTTCGTAACCTGTATCGTTATCACCGCGCTGATTGCGCCGGTAGCGACAATGACCAACGCTAATGACGTCCGTGTTATCCCCCATAAATACTCGACTCCCGGCAATCAAACGGAGTTCGAGAAGGGTGATCGCATCGTCGATATCGATGAGGAGCGGGTACCGGAAATCATACCGATTCCCGGTTACGGTCTGGCCCCGGCGGGCGCCGGGCTGGAATACATAACCAGCTGTCTGTGGACGGATTGCAACGACATATATGTTGAAGAGGGCATCATGTACTGCGCACTCACCTATGGGCTGGTGATCCTGGATGTGAGCGGGGATCTGCCATTCGACATCATATCGACTCTCTACCTGCACACGACGTACGGACGGGGGGACGAGCTCGAGAAGCACGGGGACTATATCTATTTTTTACGCGCGAGCGAAGTAGCCGTGATAGATGTATCAGATATCTACAATCCGCTCGTTGTCGGATCATATCCCTCTGAAGCCGAGTTCGAGGAACTGACGTGTGCCGATGACGTTCTCTACCTGGTGGATGATGATAACGTATTGACGATTCTGGATGTTTCCGACCCTGCCGATCCGTCACTTCTCAGCACGGTCACCGATCTCGGCGGGCATCTGCAACACACAGCCGTGGCGGGCGGCATCGCTTTTATATCCGCCGATACCGAGTTTCATGTACTCGATGTTTCCGATCCGGCGAATACGCACGTGCTGGCCAGCCGTGAGCTCCACTATATGAGGAGAGCCATCCTGAGGGACGATCTGGCTTTTGCTTTCAAGATCGGCTACGCTGATTCCCTCATCATCTTCAACATGAGTGATCCGGCCGATCCGGCAATAATCGGCACACATGCATATTCTGATTCTGATTGCAGCTCATTCAGAATGATACTGACCGACTCCCTCCTGATCACCTCGGGCGAGATAATCGACATAAGCGATCCCTCCACCCCTGTTCCCATAAGCACCTACTCTGAATGCTTCGGCTTGGGCTTGGCGCTGTGGGGTAACAGTCTGTATCGGGTAAAAGGGATTTCTTTAATCAATGTGTTTGACATAGCAAATATCGAAGAACCAATGTACGTGGATAGCCATGAGTTTCCAGGCAACACATATGACATGCATATCCGGGATAATCTGGCGTATGTATCACTCTTGTTCCAAGGGCTCGTTATCCTCGATATCAGTGATATCCATAATCCGGTTGTGATCGGAGAGTATGAAGATGTGTATGATTACAAGTGTATCGATGTGCAGGACGATATTCTGTGCAATGGCTACGAAGTAGTGGATATCGGCGATCCGGCGGCTCCGAGCGTGCTTGCCGCCCTGAACCTCGGGAGTTTTCCCGAGGTCCTCGACGTCCGCCTCAAAGACAACCTCACCTTTGTGGCAAGAGAGTCATGGGAAGAGGAGGGAATCCTCGTGTTCGACCTATCGGATCCGAGAAATCCCGTGCTCCTGAGCTCGTACCAAACTAAATTCGGGAATCACGCAAAGGTCGCTTTGAAGGACACGCTCGCGTTTCTTTCGGTGTATAATGGCTCTGAATCCGTTCACATCATAAACTATGCGAATCCATCCTCCCCCGAACTGATCGGCACCTACGGAGATAAGTCCACCATGGTTGTGGCGGTGGATGAATACATCATGTATACCGAATTGCTCAGCGATCTCCATGTCGTTGACATCCATGACCCGCGCAATCCCACGTTGATCGGCATATTCGATGAATTTAGATACTGGGCGCCCAAGGTCATGATACCACAGGGAGACCATTTGTATACGACCGACTTGTACGGAAACACGGTGGTGTTCGATGTGTCCGATCCACAAAATCCGCTCTTTTTGGAGAATTTCATGACTCCGAGCTCGAGCGCGGAAAACCTTTTTATCGTCGATGACTCCATATTTCTAGCCGACAGATACGGCCTTATGATAGTGCGCATTCCTTACGGCGAACCGCCTGCGATACCTGTTTCCTTCGACATCAAGCCCGGCTCCTGTCCGAATCCCCTCAACTGGAAGATCAATCCCCACGGCAAGGCCGTGCTGCCGGCGGCCATTCTCGGCAGCGATGAATTCGATGTTCATGACATCGACGTTTCATCGATACGTCTTCTCGACGATCTCGCGGCGGTCCGCTACGGCTACGAGGACGTTGCAACGCCGCCTGACACCAACAGCGGCGACTGCACCTGCTCGGAAGGCGGTGCAGACGGATACTGCGATCTCACCATCAAGTTCGACAAACGTTCAATTCTGGAGAAATTGCATGCGCTGCCGGAGGCGGAGCAGTATGCGCTGACAATCACCGGCCTCCTTGTTAGTGGCGAGCAGATCGAGGGCCATGACTGCGTGCATCCGGTGGGAAGGGATGCAAACGGCTCCGATGCGGCGGGTCCCGTTGCCGACGGCGGCAGCGACAAGGCCAGGCCCCTCGTGGACGCCGCTGAGGGCGTCACGATACGGGGGAACTACCCGAATCCCTTCAATCCGACGACCGGGATCAGCTTCTACCTCCCGGAAGCGTCGCGGGTGACGCTGGATATCTACAACAGCGCGGGGCAGCGGATCATTACGCTCGCGGATCAGTATTACGCGGCCGGCGATCACACGGTGGCATGGGACGGGAGAAGCACTTCGGGCCGGCACGTCTACAGTGGCGTCTACTTCTGCCGCATCAGAACAGGCGCGACAACCGTGACCAAGAAGATGGTTTTGCTCAGATGATATGGATCCGGCTTTTTGGCCCGCGATTACTCGCATTTTTGATGGTCTTAGGCCGCTCCAAAACATCAAAACTCAGATCCCGAAACAGGTGCCCATCAGCTACCACCACCATACTCAGCACACTATCCCCCGTTAAAATTATCTCCTAACAATAGGTTTTATCAAAGGAATCCGCTTCCTGCCGCAGATACCGCCATTGGGACGCCCCGTTTGTTAGGAATGAGCGCTCCTGGACGTACGGTTCGATTCCGGTGACAAGTTACAATATAGATATTTCATACTTACTTTCCCGGCAATCGGTGGTAAATTAGGCTCGAGTCGATCGAATTATTATATATCGTATAATCAGCATATGCCGTTTCCATACTACGATAACCTGAGCGTTGCCCAAAAAAGGATCTACAGGAAAAGCGATGCCATAGAAGGTATTCCCGTAGAGGATCCTGAACGCATACACCCTGTGGTCATAGCGCTCAGGAAATCACTCGCAGATAACAAACGCAGCGAAGTGGCGAAGCAATCCTCAGAAATATGTCGCCGTGTATGCGAGGACCTCGGCACTGAAAAGCTGATCGTAAAAATCAGCTCGAAGCGCCCTTCGAGCTCGACCAAAGAGCTGCACGGCCTTTATGAGTGGGCAGAGGGGGAAACTCCTGTGCTTACAATCTGGATGAAAACCGCCGTGAAGAGACAGGTGGTCGCATTCAAGTCATTCATAAGGACGGTGCTTCATGAGCTCTGTCATCACCTGGACTACACGTACTTCGATCTCGAGGACTCTTTCCACACAGAAGGCTTTTTCAAGAGGGAGTCGTCACTCTACAGGCAAATTGTCCCATTAGAGCTCCAAAAAGGGGAGCCGCCAAGAAATAAGCCCCCCAGAAAGATGAATCCAAAACAAAAGATTAAAGAGTCGAAGCAAACGGAGCTATTTTAACGCTCCGGTCCAGCGGCGGCAGTGCGCCGTCCGCTGAACCGGTTGTTAACCGACCTTTTTCTTAACAATCCTGCTGCGATCAGGCGAGATCGAAGCGATCGAGGTTCATAACCTTGTTCCACGCCGCAACGAAGTTCTGCAGGAACTTCTCCTGGGAATCCTCGCATCCGTAGACCTCAGCCAGGG
>CAYRCK010000053.1:3602-5142 GCA_964422745.1 uncultured bacterium | reverse complement strand
CGTCGCTTCATTGGCTATCGCCGCTCTTACGATCAGAAACTTGCTGGGAAAACCGATGAATGGCGGCAGGCCGACAAGGGAGAACGCACCTATCGTGAAAGCAAGCGAAGTCAAGGGCATCCGTTTTCCCATGCCCTCGAACGAGGATATCTCCACCGAGCCGCTTCGGTATATCATGTAGCCAGCGGCCAAAAACAACAAGCCCTTGCCCAGGGTGTGGCTCATCAGCTGAAACAATCCGCCCACGACACCATAGGAGGTCGCCATGGCCATTGCGAACAACACCAGACCGATCTGCCCGATGCTCGAATAGGCCAGCATCCTCTTGATGTTACTCTGGCTGAATGCGCACATCTCGCCTATCAGGAGCGTCAGTACTCCCAGAAACGCGAAAAACATGAAGATGCTCGAGATTCCGAATATCGTAAAGAGGATCCTTATCACGGCATAAAGACCCACCTCGATGGCGATGCCGGATAGTATTGCACTGATCGAGGAGGGCGCGGACGAATGGGCGTCCGGCAGCCAGGCGTTGAGAGGAAAAATCGCGGCCTCCACCCCCAGGCCTGTAACCATCAGTACCATCGGAACGAATATGGAAGCAGGGCTCGCCGATTGTATATTCCTTGCGAGATCGGCCATATTGAGTGTCCCGAAGAGCCCGTAGAGCAGCCCGATTCCTATCAGAAGCAAGCTCGATCCCACCGAACCCTGGATCAGGTATTTCACCGCCGACTCCACACCACCCCTATCGCCTACATACGCCACCAGGGCGTATGAAGATATGCATAGTATCTCGAAGAAGACGAACAGGTTGAATATGTCCCCCGTAAGCACAACACCCGTGGCTCCGGTCAGGAGCAGCAGGTACAGGATGTGGTATTTCTCTTCCGGGCCGTCCTTGATGTAAACCAGGGAATAGATCGCAACCAGGAGCCCGGCAAGTGCGATGAGAGCCGAGAACAGAGTACCCAAGGGTCCCGCGACCAGGTTGATGCAGAAAGGCGGAGGAAAGCCGCCTATGTTTACTACGACCGGTTGCCTCATCGCGAAGGGGATCAGCATCAATGCGACAACGAGGTTGAAAGCGAACGCAAGAACCGGAACATACTTGACGAGCTTTTTGGAGATAAGCCCGAACAGAGGCACGGCGAACGCGAGTCCTAAAGGTACTGCAATCATTAGAACGGGGCTCACCATCGCTGCTCCTTTATCTGTCTTAAATCCAGCACGCCGTAATGATGATACAGCCTTATCGCAAGGGATAGCGCCAGGGCCAAAACCGCCACACCTATTACGATCGCCGTCAGCACCAAAGCCTGCGGAACGGGATCCACCATCTGTTCAGCCTCGATTGTGGATTTTGAGAAGATTGGCGCCGTCCCCCTGCTGATATAACCTACGGAGACCAGGAACAGGTTGACTCCGGTCTCCAGGATGCTGAGACCGATGATCACCTTTATCAGGTTGTGCTTCACGAGCATGATGAACAGTCCGATAAATATCAGGCCGAAGGCACCTATGTAATACCCATAGCCCT
>CAYRCK010000053.1:0-3502 GCA_964422745.1 uncultured bacterium | reverse complement strand
GACTTCCCCTCTCGTTGATCCTTCTTCCCCGGCAACCCATGTAAACGAGGAGGAAAGCCGAAGCGATGATCGCCCCGCCCTGGAACCCTCCACCCGGAGTAAGATGACCATGGATGAATATGTATCCACCGAAAAACAGCATCAGGGGAAACAGGAAGCGGCAGCCGGTGTGCAACACCAGGCTCGCAGGCTCGATCTCCCCCCTCTCCCCTTTCTTTCGTGTCGCCAGAACGGCGCCGAGCCCGATAGCGGCAACAAACAGCACTGTCACCTCACCGAGGGTATCAAACCCCCTGTAGCCGACAACCACGGATGTAACGATGTTCGAAGCCCCGGTCTCATCCCTGCCCCTGTCGATGTAATGATCCCCCACTTCCGTCTCGTGCAGTGAAAACGGGATCTCAGCCAGGGATAGGGCCAATCCCACGAAGATTATTATCAGTAAGATCAGGCTGACGAGGCTTCTCATTCCTCATACCTCTTTGTTCGCCTGATGGCGATGATAAAGACAGCCGCAACCAAAGCCGCTCCAATTGATGCCTCCGCCATGGCCACATCCGGCGCCTGAAGCAGATAGAATAGAATCGACGCGATCAGGCTGACCATGCAGGCGGCGATCACGGCGTTGATCAGATCCTTGAAAAACAGCGCCGCTACGGCCGCTGCCAGCATCAGGAGCACCAGAAGTGCAACTAGAAATATCATTCCTTCTCCTCTAGTCCCTCGAAATCCCGTGTCCTGTCCACAACGCTCCTGTCACAGAGAGGAACCCCGCTTTTATTGGAGGCCCTGGCGATCGCGTGGCTCGAGATGGGATTCGTCACCAGAATGAAAACCGCGATGATCAAGGTTTTCCAGAACCATTCCGGGTGCATTATCCCAACTCCCACGATGGTGAGAAAGGCACCGAGGGTGGTGCACTTCGTGCCCGCCTGGATCCGGTTATATACGTCGGGAAGCCTCAGCACGCCGAAGTTCCCCAGGAATAGAAAGATCGTTCCGATCCCTGTAACAACCATCCCGAAGACGCCCATCTATATTCCCCTTTCCAGGAATCTGGCAAGAGCCACCAATCCGACAAAAGCCAACATGGAATATACCAGCGCGACATCAAGATAAACGTACCTGTCGAAGATAAATCCCAACAGCACAAGCAGGGCGACAACCGTTGTCGTGATCGTATCCACCGCAACGGCCCGATCAGAGGCGCTGGGACCTTTCAACAAGCGCAAAAAGCACACGAATATTCCCAATCCAATAACCGTGATAAAGATAGAAATGATCGTCCCGTTCATGAAAAAATCACCTTCAGGTATTTTTCGAACCTTCTGCCGATGGCCTCGGTAGCCTCGCCTGTCTCCTCGGAACGCACATTGATCCAATGGATGAGAAGCGTGTCACCCTTGATATCGAGGGTAAAGGTCCCCGGAGTCAGGGTGATCGAATTCGCCAGGATCAACTTGGCGATATCCTGCTTCAATTCCGTCTTTATCATCACTACCCCGGGCTTGATGGGCATCCTCGGGTGAATGATCCTGTATGCCACATCGATATTGGCCAGTATGATTTCCTTGAACAGCACCACCAGGTAGATTACGGAGAACAAAATCCGTTTTACGCTCAGGGGAGGAAATCCCAGCGCAAGGTAGTTCTTATGAAGAATCAGTGCGAGCACGAGGCTGATGATACAGCCGACGGTCAGCTCCTGCCATTGACAGCTCGATGTGAGGGCGAGCCAGACTACGATTAGGATGAAGAAGAGATAAAGAAAACTCCTTGCACGGTGGGATCCTCTTTGTGCCTTCTCCATCACCTAAAAAAATCCTCCTATATTTCCGATCTTCCCCTGGACGTGCCGCAGGCGATCCGGGCGGGATCAGTCCTGCGCCGCTGCTGCGTCTCTCGATGAGTAATAGACAAGGCGCGCTATTTCCCTGCTCAGATCCATGCATGTGATCTTTATGTTGTCCGGCATGAGCAGCTGGCATGGAGCAAAAGACAGGATGGCGCTCACGCCTCCCCTCTCCATGCGGCGGGCGATCTCGGGCGCCTCCAATTCAGGCACGGCCAGTATGCCCAGCTGGATGTTCTCCTCTTTTATCCTATCTTCCAGATTTGCCGCATCCTCAACGGTCACGTCATTTATCTTCTGTCCTATCAATGCAGGTTGGTTATCAAAGGCCATGACGATCTTGAAACCCTCGGATTCGAAATTCGAATATGCCAGCAACGCCTTGCCGATATTTCCGACACCGACGAGGGCCACCTTGTTGACCGGATCCAATCCCAGGATATTCCGAATCTTTTGGATCAGTTCATCGACATCATAGCCGACTCCACGCTTTCCCAGTTCGCCGAAGTAGGAAAAATCCTTGCGTATTATGGAGGGATTGATGTTGCAGACCTCGGCAAGCCTCGTGGAAGAAACGGTTTTCTCGTTCTCCTTCTGCAAACACACAAACGCCCTGAAATAAAGAAGAAGGCGACCTATTGTCTCTTGTGGTATTGACTTATACATATTCCCAATATTGTGATAGTGATCACATTCACATGAGAGGGCAGTTTAAAGGTCACCGTCATTTACGTCAAGAACTTTTTTATAAATTTAACGATCTTATTATTAGGCTTGAGGTTATAGCTTTATCTCGGACTTATGGCCCACCAGCCGGACGCGGGATCCTTCCTCCCGGCTATATTATCCTTCATCTGAGCTCGGGATTATCCTTCCGTCGACCGGGTCTCATCCTGCACATGCGCTATCCGATGTTGCTCTGAGCAATGTCCACACGGGGCAAGATGATCCTTGCCGGCATTCTCATTTGAGCAACACCATCTTCTTCGTCTGCACAAAATCTCCTGCGACGAGGCGGTAGAAGTAGATGCCGCTGGAGACAGGCCTGCCGCCGCTGTCCAGAGCCGGCCAGCTGACTTCCTTTCGTCCCTCCCCCATGTGCCGGTCCAAGAGGGTGGACACCAGCTCACCCTTCACATTGTAGATTCCGAGATTTACGTGAACCGAGCGCTGCAGGTCGAACCGGATCACGGTTGCGGGATTGAAGGGATTCGGGTAGTTCTGGTACAGCACGACATCCGGCAGTGCCGGAACGCGTCCAGACGGCTCACCCGTCACATCGGCAAGAACCTCGTTTATGAACCACTGAGCGTTCTCCGCCGTTATCGAAGCATGGTCCTGATTGTTGGTGGGATAGTAGATCGTGTCGAAGGGTGTATGGCTCATGATGTCAGGATCGCCCGCGATATCATAGAACAGATCCTCCGTGTCGATCGCCAGCGCACTGACCGATGGGATGAAACAGTGATTGTCGTAAAGGGCGATGATGTCACCGTAAGGCGCTTCGGTCGAGTCCATATCGGCCATCGAAGAACGCCAGCCGCCGGGAGCGTTGTCATAAGGTTTCGTCCCCGATACCGTAACCTGCAATGTGGTAGGTATTATGAGAATTCGAATATACCCGTCGAATATCATCTGCTCCGTGCCGTC
>CAYRCK010000052.1:0-5553 GCA_964422745.1 uncultured bacterium | reverse complement strand
AATTTTCTGCATGAACTCAGCGTGCCTGCGGCTGAACCATATATGCTTGACCGGCGTCTCCGGGTACTTTCCGTAGCTATAGTTCATGTAAAACGAGCAAAACGTCACGTGCCCGGCTTGGTCAATATGAATACTGTTCGATTCAGGACACTTTGGTTTATTGAGGAATAGACGAGCCAACAAGTTCAGAATTTCCCTCGACACTTCTGATTCTTGCTTATTGGAGATTTGCCGCACATGAGACTCAAAAACGGCTCGCTGTTCGTTGCTGAGCTGAAGTGATTTGCCGATCGGGATATAGTGGTCGTCCAAGAGCTGCTTCTCATTCCAGATACTCTCCTCCACCATCTCTGGTGTCGCTTCAACCACTAACCCAAAGAGGTAGCGGCTCGGTGCAAACGTCGTTTTGCTCTCGTTCCATAGAGGCAGGAGCTGGTCGTAATTGATCTTGGTTATAACAGAAAAGATCTGCACTTCAGGATGCGGGGTATCTCGTCTCTTCTTTGCCTCCTGGATGTAGCCGATGGAATCGGCTGTTCTACGGTAGCAACCCGCTTTCCCGCGGACTTTATCATGGATCTCTCCGACTCCATCGATCGAGAAGCGAAGGGTGTCCAGTCCTGACACGACGATCTGATCAGCAAGCCCCTCGCTGATTTCAAAACCATCAGTCACCACATTCACGTGCATGCCGCGGGTTTTTGCGTGTCTGATGATCTGAACGGTGTCTTCACGAAGGAAGGGTTCGCCGCCCACGAGTCTGAGCCGCCGAACTCCGAGGTCGTCGATCAGCTCATCTATCAAACAGCAGATTTGCTCTGTCTCGAGTTCATTCTCTACGTCGTGATTCCCGTCGACCCAGAATCGGCACATTTTACAGTGAAGACTACATCGCTGGGTAATACCGAACGCGGCGACGCTGGGTAGTCCCTTCTTGTACTGGACTACTTCATATCGAAGCCTGTTGAAAAGAGTGGACATCTACTTTGACACTCCATCGGTGGTTCCGAATCTTTCATGGATAGGGATTTTAATGTTGTTTACACCGCTGCTTCTATACTACTACAAACCAGCATGTTATTTCAAGTGCTAATGTATGCGATAGCCGATCTGGAAATGACCTTGAATATCAACACAGAGAAATGAGTTCATAGGAGGATGCGCATCATAAGAAATATAATACAATAGAACCAGTGAGGATCATGAAACATCGGGGTGGACTACGTTAATGGAAAGGACAGGAGAATGTGTTCCACTCCAGTCTGACAGCGCACATTATTACGGTCATGGTCATCTGCGGCTTCAACAAGCATTAAATCAGGAAAGAGTGTTGTATCTTGTCCATCTCCATTCTATAATTGCGCCAATGGATGGTTGGTTCATATGGATTAATTAGGCATCGATCGGCAACTTGAAGCAAAGGGGAAACCGTAATGGAGATAATCATTACACCGGATTATGAAGCAATGAGTGAGACATCAGCAGCGATTATCGCACGTGAGATCAAACGGGAGCACGATATTGTAATAGGTCTGGCAACGGGGGATACTCCCCTTGGGACATACAAGGAACTGTCGAGGCTGCACAAGGAGGAGGGATTGGATTTTTCCAAGGTTACCACTTTCAATCTCGATGAATACCTCGGTCTCGCTCCCCTGCACAAGAACAGTTATAACTACTTCATGTGGGAAAATCTCTTCAAACACATCAATGTCAGCCCGCACAGGATATTTGTCCCGCAGGGGAACACCGATGATCCGGAGGAGTTTAGCGATTGGTACGAAGAGCAGATACGGAAGGCGGGCGGCATCGATCTACAGGTGCTGGGCATCGGCCGTGACGGGCATATCGGTTTCAACGAGCCGGGTTCTTCCTTCGCAAGCCGGACGAGGGTAAAGGGGCTATACGAGCAAACCATCAAGGATAATGCCCGTTTCTTCGAAAATGAGGAGGATGTGCCTCGTTTTGCCATCACCATGGGCGTAGGTACGATCATGGATGCCAAGAAGATCCTCCTGATAGCGAGCGGAAAGAGCAAGGCGGACGTGTGCAAAGAGTTCATAGAAGGTCCCGTCTCCAGCCAGATCACGGCCACAGCGCTTCAACTTCACGGTTATGCGATAGTGGTGTTGGACGAGGAGGCGGCGAGTAAACTGGAGCGGAAAGAATACTACAACTGGATCCGTGACAATAAGCATGTCGTCGAGAAGAGGATAGGCCGGTAGCATCGAAATCTGTGATTTGCGGCCGTAGAAAGCCGCAGAACAAGGGTGAGATACATTATGAATGAGTATCTGAGGTCGTTGATCGGAGATTTACTCGAGAACTCAAGTTTCTTGGCATCAATCGCGGCGCTTAAAAGTGCAAAGGGAAAGAGCCGTCTCTATGGGGACAAGGTTCGTTCCCTTACAGCGGCTGAGATTAAAAAGATAAGGGCCGGTGGTAACAATTGCGCCGATTGGAGCCGGATACTGGTGACCGAGGATTTCATAGCAGGATGCATTGCCGGTAGCACCTTTGTCGGGGATTGCGTGGTGGGGGCTCTGAACGGCGAGCGGATTCGAGTTGATGAAGACGTGTCTTTGCCTTCAGGGATTTACAACAGCACAATCGTGGACTGCGAGATTGGAAACGGGTGCCTGGTGTCGAATGTTTCTGTCGTATCTAACTACGTCCTTACGGGAGAGTGTGTGGTATTCGACACGGGTATCTTGTCGGCTTCGACCGAATGTTTGTTCGGGAACAACAGGGAGATAGCCATCGGTATCGAGACCGGGGGAAGGGAGGTGCTCTCCTACGCCGAAATCACGATCCCGGTTGCTGCGGCAGTCGCCACCCGGCGGGATGACAGAGAGTTTCTCGAGGCGTATGCAAAGTTTGTGAAGTCATATATTGACTTTTGCAGCGCGCCGTTCGGTATCGTCTGTCGGGGCGGTGTGATTCGTCACACTCCACAGGTTAAGGATGCGTATATGGGCGAGGGCGCGGTGATAGACAATGCGAACGTCGTTCAGAATGCCACGCTGCTCAGCACTCATGAGGAACGGACCACTATCAGCCACGGAGCCTATGTGCGTAACTCCTGCATTCAGTACGGATGTGATGTTACGTCGATGGCGATAGTGGATGACTCGGTGCTTACCGAACACTCCCACGTTGAGCGGCACGGCAAGGTCACACAGAGCATCATCGGCCCAAACACCGGTGTGGCGGAAGGTGAAGTCACTGCCTCCCTGATCGGGCCCTTCGTGGGCTTTCACCACCAGGCTATGCTCATAGCCGCTTTGTGGCCGGAAGGAAAGGGAAACGTCGGGTACGGCGCCAATGTCGGCTCGAATCATACATCTAAGGCTCCGGATCAAGAGATCTGGTGCGGTGAGGGTTTTTTCTTCGGTCTCGGTGTCAACGTCAAGTTTCCGGCCGATTTCACGGGAGCACCTTACGGTCTCATAGCGACAGCGGTCGATACACTTCCCCAAAAAGTCGAATTCCCTTTTGCCCTTATCAACAAACCGTTCAAGGCGATCAATGGAGTCTCACCGGCTTACAACGAGATCTTCCCCGCCTGGGTTCTTTCAGACAATCTATACACGGTGCTCAGGAACGAGGGAAAATACAAGAAACGCAACAAAGCGCGAAGGACTGAATTTTTATTCGACGTATTCCGCCGGGATATCGTCGAGAAGATGATAGAGGCGAGGGATCGATTGAAGAACATCGAAAATGTGATGGAGCACTATACGGAAAATGATATCCCCGGGCTCGGCAAGAATTTCATGATGGAAGAAAGCCGTATCAAGGGTATTGATACATACAACTTATTTATCGAGTATTTTGTGCTTCAGGGGCTAGCCGACCGCGTTACGGAACTGCTCGGGGAGGGGAATATAGATCGCGTTGAATCGATCTACTTGGATAAGACCGGCGATTCCGACTGGGAGTACAAGATGTCTATTCTTAATTCCGAAGGATACGCCGGACGAAGTGTCTCTGAGAACCTCGAGCGATTGGGGCATATCCAAGAGATAATCGCACGCGAAACGCAGCGGTCGAAGGGGCGGGACGACATCCGCGGCAGGAAGATCATCGCCGACTATTCGGAAGCAAACACTCAGGCTCCGGACGACGGCTTCGTAAAAGAGACATGGGAGAAATCGAAAACCACCAAGGCGAAGCTGGAGGAGATCATCGCCAAGTTGAACAGCTTGTAAAAATCCCGTAGGCTAATACAGTTCAGCCTATGCACAATCAACAATTTTCATTTCAACTTTTAATCTGTGAATATAGATGCCGCAATCCCGGTTTGTCTTTCTACGTCTTGTGCCCCCGCCACATGCGGTAGTTATCCACGGTAACCTTTCCGCGCGCGTAGTCCCGGTGCCAGCCTTCCGGAACCGGCAGTTCGCTGTAGAGCTGTCTGCGCTGCGCCTCCAGCAGTAATCGTGGTCTGCGGAGAAAATCGGCCGCGCAGACGACCCTGTTCCCCGTTTCACGGGACACGCTCTTCAACCATGCAATTCCCTCTTTGCACCTCATCAGATGGTGATCGAGGATCACCGTATCTATTTCTCGTGACAGCCTCAACGCGTTTTCCCAGGCGTTTTTACGTTGATCGGCCGACATTCGTTTGAGGTATATGGGAGGACCCGAGGCCAGCACTATATCGGGACGCCAGTTTAGAATCTTGGTGATGGCTTTACGGTTGAGAAGCTGGATATCGGACGCATGAACGAATACCTGCTCTCCATCCTCGATCCGCGTCATCATCACTTCACCGTGAGCACTGTTTGCGTCACCGTGAGGAACGGGCATCGAAAAGCAGATGTTCCCGTCACATGTTCCTTCGGCGTTGAGCAGATCCCTGTTCAAGGCGGCGTAGAGGGCTGTAGCCCTCTCCTTCATTCTAGGGGTGAGGGTCGAGATGTCCTTGGACCAGAAGCGAACGTCTTGCCGCATGCCTGATACGTGCTCGGTATCAAGCTGGTATGGATTTGCGTCGAACAGGGGAATGTGGTCTCCATGATAGTGGCTGATCACAACGTCGGTTGCTTCGGTTAATGCGGCCTTGATCTTTTCGCGGATCGTTATTCCAACCGCCACCTGAAAGGGGTGGGGAAGAAGTCCGTACCGTTGATATCCAAGAGCGACCCCTGGATCGATCAATATAGTGCGGTCCCCTGATTCTATTTTGCAGGACAGCCCCCGGACTCCCAGCGATTCCGTGCCGAGGATCTCGATATGCATATCTATAACTTTCAGTTCATTTCCGATTTACAGTACCGGTATATGTAATTGAATGTTGCTTTATCTTTATCATTTTCCCCTCGTCGATGCCGATAACATTGCCGCACTGACATTTGATGTAATCCTCTTCCTGGATGGATCGATCTTCCTTTATTCTGTCTTTCCAGCAGTGCCACAATCTTCCCTTGCCGACCTTGATGTACTTAAAGATCTTTCTCTTACACCTAGCGCAGCGTATCGTTATCATTTTTTCACGTCGCTGACAGGTTACCGGGTAAATCCCTTCAGCAGGATCAAACGAGCAGTCCC
>CAYRCK010000051.1:0-8944 GCA_964422745.1 uncultured bacterium | reverse complement strand
TATCGTACCTCCCTGGATTACCATCCCCGTCGGGCTTGCCGTGTCCCTTATCCTGATATATGGAAACAGGATCGACCGCAGGAGGAAGATCCTGGACATCCAAAAGCGCCTCAATAATCTCAAGAGCGAGGGACTGGTTATCGATGAAAGCTTCAGAGGTGACGAGGACGATGTCTTCTACAGGGTGATAATTGCACTGTTGACGGATCTGGAGAGATCGCTCTTCAAGCTGGTCGAGAAGAATATACAGCTTTTAAGCCTGAAGGAGATCGGACGGAGCATCATAAGCTCCCTTGATGAGAAGAAGCTGATCGATTCCATATTCGACTATCTCGGGCATGGTGTCGGGTACAGGGAAACCGCCTTCATACTCTTGCGCAAGAGCAGGCAGATGTTCCAGGCTGTCGTAAATATAGACAAGACGACGAGCTATGTTCGGCGAACGCTGAGCTTCGAGCTGGAGGAGATGGAAGGGGCGGTCTACAAATCGTTATGTTCAGGTAAGCCTTATTTAATAAAAGACATACAGATGCATCCACTTTTCGTGGTCAGGGGAGAGCCTATATTCCCTAGAAGCACGATGACCTCGTATATCTGTGTTCCACTATTAAAGTCGGCCGATCAATCCGGTTGCAAGGAGTACGAGAATTGTCCCGTGAAAAAATCTTTTCCCGATATAGAGGGAAATCCCTATATGAAGAACAAGGAATGCCTCTCGTGCCCATGTAATCCTCTGCTGGGAGCCGTCATCGTCACCGACGGATTCAGATCGACTCCACTGACCAACATAGACCAGGTGACCATCGAAACCGTCGGATCGCTGGCCAGCTCCAATATAGAGAACTGGCAGCTCTACATGGAGCTCAGGCAGGAGGAGGTATTCAGGGAGAACGTGCTCGAAGGGATGATAAACGGCGTGTTCGTAGTGAATCTCGAGGGTGATATAACGCTGGCAAACAAGAGTGCGCGTGAGATGAGCGAACATGATTTCGATGACCTATTCAATATGAACATTAGAGAGCTGATCCTTGATGCATCCGGAGGCGAGAGGAGTTCGCCCGTACACTCTTCTCTCGAGGAAGGTTTATCCCTTGCATATTACGAGGCCTACCTGAAGAGGGCAGATGGCATACATATCCCAATCAGAATGAATGTTTCTCCGATGATGGGGGAGGAAGATGAGATACAGGGAGCGATCATAGAGTTCGTGGATCTTAGCGAGATCAAGAGGATGGAAGAGGAAATCCGTCAGCTCGACAGGCTGGCGGCCCTGGGAAGGTTCACATCGGCCGTAGCGCACGAAGTCAGGAATCCCCTTGCCGGAATTGCGGCAGGCATACAGTATCTGAACAGGGATGAGAATCTGAATAGCGACCAGCGGGAGAATATATCCTTCGTCTTGAACGAGGTGGATAGATTGAATAGGATCGTTACCGACCTGTTCAAGGTTGCAAAGCCGCGCAGCCTGCTTTACGGCGAAGCTAAATTAGAGGAAGTCATCGATAGAAGTTACATGTCAGTGAACGAGATTTTCTCCAATAATGGAATTGAATTTCATATGGATATCGATGATAATTTACCGCTGATCGAGGTAGACCAGGAACAGATAGTACAGGTGATGATAAACCTTCTGAAGAATGCCGCTGAAGCGGTCGACAAAGGTGGTATCGTCAGTGTCACGAGCAGCGTTTATAAGGGTGGCGATCCGGAGGTGATACGGGAGAAGGACAGGGAGATGATATGCGTTGTTATCTCCGACAACGGTCAGGGCATAGAGGCTGAGGACCTGGAGAAGATATTCGAGCCCTTCTACTCAAACAAGAAAGACGGCACCGGTCTGGGGCTTTTTGTGACACATAGCATAATTCAGCACCATCAAGGCAGGATAACGGCGACATCCGAGATAGGAAAAGGAACGACTTTCAGAATATACCTTCCTATAGAACGTCCCAGGAAGGGGGAGGAAATTGAAGCCGGTCGTACTACTGGTTGACGATGAGGATACGATAAGACATTTCCTAAAAAGAACCCTTCGAGATGAGGGGTATGAGGCTCTAACCGCTGCAAGCGGAGGCGAGGCCCTCGAGATTTTGAAAAACGAGATCCCTGACCTCATCCTACTGGATCTCAAACTACCCGACATTAACGGCATCGAAGTTCTGCAGCATGCAAAGGAGATTATACCGGCCGTATGCGTAATCATGCTGACGGCATTTGGGGACATCGAAACCGCAGTATCGGCTATCAAAAAGGGCGCGTTCGATTTTGTCAGCAAGCCTGTCAACCTCGAGCAGCTTCTTCTGACTATAGAGAAAGGGCTTCAGTCACAAAGCCTGAACAGGGAGCTTCTGCAGCTGAGGCGGCGTGTGAACTTCGATCTCGGAGGCAATTACATACCGGGTGAGAGCGAGAAGATGAAGGAGATATACGATGTCGTCAAGACGGTTGCCAAAAGCGATACGACGACGGTTTTCATACAGGGCGAAAGCGGTACGGGCAAGGAGATGATCGCAAACATGATCCACAAGTACAGCCCGAGACACTCCAAGCCTTTCCTCGAAATCAACTGCGCATCCCTTCCGGAGGAGTTGCTGGAAAGCGAGCTGTTCGGCCACGAGAAGGGGGCGTTCACGGACGCAAAATCCCAAAAGGCCGGATTGCTGGAGCTCGCGAACAAGGGAACCCTGTTTCTCGACGAAATAGGTGAAATGAGCCTGACAATACAGGTGAAGCTGCTGCGCGTGCTCGAGCGAATGACTTTCAGAAGGGTAGGGGGGACGAAAGATATCAAGGTGAGTGTCAGAATCATATCCGCAACAAACAGGGATTTGAAGGAGGCTGTGCAGAACAAGAACTTCAGGGAGGATCTCTACTACAGGTTGAAGGTTATACCAATTTTCATCCCACCGCTGAGAGAGAGGAAAGAGGATATCTACCTGCTCGTGAAGCACTTCCTGAATCACTTCAATAAACTGTTTAATAAAAGCTTTCAAGATATTGATGACGAGGCATTTACGATGATATTGGAATATCCTTGGCCAGGGAATATCAGAGAGCTCAAGAATATGATAGAGCGGATAGCCCTGCTAGAGAACGATACGATGCTGAGACCCAAGCATATACCTGAGAGCATCAGGGGCATGGGGAAGCAGACCGAGGGGCAGGCGTCGGTCATTCAGAGGATAGTGACAGCACTGGACAGGCCTTATCCTGGTGAGGGAATACCGTACGAAGAGATCCTGAATTCCCTGGAACTGACCTTGATTTCAAAGGCAATGGATGAGTCGCAGAACAACCAGAGCAGGGCCGCGCGGCTTCTGCAACTGAACCGTGATAAACTTCGCTACAGGTTGAAGAGCTTCAAGGATGAAAGCGGTGTTGCAGATGATGAGATCGGTGAAAATTAGCATATATGTTCTCATAGCGAGCTTGAGCCTGTCGGTCAATTCCTGCGGTTACTACAGCACGAGCAGCAGGACGGCGGGTGATGTTAAAAAGATCGCGATCCCCTATCTTAGAAACGAAACACCGGAACCTGATATTGAAATAGAGATAACACAGAGAATAATAGATGGACTGATAAACGACAACACACTGAAGGTAGTCAACGAATCGGACGCCGATGCTGTGATGGAAGGTACGGTGATCGATTACAGGAACATCCCCTACACGTTTTCCTCGGCAACCGCCGGCGGGGACATCCAGGCGGACCAGTACAGGCTCGTAATAACGATCAGGGCGTCACTCTTCGATAAGAAGAAGAATTCCTATATTTGGAAGGACAAGAGATTATCCTCACATGGTGATTATTATCTGGAGTCGTCGATGGAGATGGATTACGACAGCGCACTGGAGGAGATATACAGGGATCTGGTTGAGAAGATACTCAGCGATACGGTGCAGGAATGGTGACTCGATGAAAGCCGGGCTCAATACCTACAAAAAGTTGTTCCGCGATATAGACGGTAAAAAGGATATTGCCAGCCTTTACCTCCTGAAGGGAGAGGAGCCATTCATCATGGGTGAACTGGCAGAGCGGATAGCAGGAACACTTGTCAAAGAAGATCTAAATAGCTTCAACTTAATGCGTGCCTACGGTTCCGAGGTCGACCTGGATTCGTTCCTGACGGTGGCAAGTTCGTATCCGTTTCTCTCTGACAGAAGGGTTTTGATCCTCAAGGAGCTCGAAAGGCTGAGAGGTGGCTGGAAAAAGCTCATCGATTACTGTCTTCGTCCACTGCCCTCTACCGTGATTATTTTTATGCTCAATACCCATGATGATCAGGGAAGGCGGATAAGGGTAACGAAGGATATGCGTGCTTTGGAATCGGCAGTCCATGAGACGGGTCGCATAATAAAGTTTCAGAAACTGTCCCCCGGAGAGTTGACGCATTGGATCCGAATCAAGGCGAAAAGGATGGGGATGGACATCGATGATAAAGTGGCCGGATCCCTGGCCTCTAGCGTTGGCGGCAACCTGTTCGAAATCCAGAACGAGCTCGACAAGATGTCCTTGGTTTTCGAGGGTCATACGCTTACCGTCGACGATCTGGCCTCGGTGATTGGAAGCTATAGATTGAATGCCGTATACGATCTTATAAGCAGCATAAGGCCTGGAAATGAAAAATTCATTCTTGGTATACTGCACAGGATTATTAACACTGGCGCTGAGAGACCCACTGTGATAGTGTACCACTTGATCAGGCATTTTCTTACCCTGCTCAAGATCAAGGCGGGAAAAGCCGACGTAGGGTACGGATTCAAGCGAATGAAGGAGAGGGCCGACCGTTACAGCACGCGTGACATATTGTTGTGGCTGGAAAACCTCAGGATCACGGATTTGAAGATAAAGACAACGACAATTCCCGAAGTTATACTGCTAGCGTCTGCGATACTGCATTCACTGAGAGGTATTTATCTGGAAGCAACGGCGGATATCCATTCCGCGGCATAAATCGATAGGAAGTTGCTTGTGAATTAATTCAACGTGGAGTGACATTTATGGCGGTAAAGAAGGTAACCGACAATGAGTTCATCGAGACGGTATTGGAACCGGGAAAGCCCGCCGTTGTTGATTTCTGGGCGACGTGGTGCGCTCCCTGCAGGCGCCTTGACGATGTACTGGAATCGATGGCTTCCGAATACGAGGGGAAGGTCTCCTTTTATAGACTGGATGTCAGCGAGAACAACAAAACGACTTCAAGGTACTCCGTCAGGAATATTCCGATGCTTCTGTTCTTCGACGGGGGTGAAATAGTTGACCAGGCCGTAGGATCTCTATCCAAGGCCGTACTTGAGGAAAAATTGAACAGGTTATTGAAATCCGCTTGAGTGCGCTCGAGTTGAAGCATATCTTTTCAAAAGAAAGCCGGAGGATCCAGAATAGGGATGGGTCGGATATCCCCCAGCCTCCAGAGGGCTGGTCCCGGGCTGCCAGAGGTTTATCGAGCAATTCCTGAAGTATCCAATTGAATCATATGATTACGGAATAACCAGGATACGAACGGTGGGAGGTGTATAGAACAAGTGAAAAAGGACTATGAGGAAAGGATTATCGCGAAAGGGTTGATGCCGCCCGGTCCGCTGCTGTTGGTTCAGAAAAAGCTCGCGACGACCAACGCCGAGCGCATGAGGATTATCGTCTCCAACAGGGAAGCGGCCGATGAGCTGGAGGCGTTCTTTTCGCAACGAGGCATGAAAACAGAGATAGACAGGGCGGGGGATACCTTCCACGTCGTGGCGGATCTGTCGAGGTCAGGGAAAGAGGAATAATGGCGGAAATCTTTCCATTCAAGGATGTCGAGAGTAAATGGCAGGAACGCTGGAAGGGATTGTTCAGCTGCGACGTCGATAGAAGTGAGAACAAGTACTACTGCCTGATGATGTTTCCATACCCCTCCGGTAACCTTCATGTCGGGCACGGCCGCAACTACTTCATCGGTGACGCCCTGGCCAGGATAAAGATGATGGAGGGAGCCAATGTCCTCGCACCCATGGGATGGGATTCTTTCGGTCTTCCCGCAGAAAACGCGGCGCTGAAGAAGGGGATACACCCGGCGGAATGGACCGAAAGCAACATATCCAACATGAAGAAACAGTTCCATGGATGGGGTGTAGTGTACGATTGGGACAGGGAAGTGGCATCCTGCAAACCCGATTACTACAAGTGGACCCAATGGCTGTTCCTGCTTCTCTTCAAAGCCGGCTTGGCCTACAGGGATGAGGCATCGGTGAATTGGTGCCCCTCGTGCAAGACGGTTCTCGCCAACGAGCAGGTAATATCCGGTGAATGCGAGAGGTGCGGATCCGAAGTGAGCATGAGGAAGCTGAAGCAGTGGTTCTTTAAAATAACCGAGTACGCGGAAAGGCTTCTAGAGGATCTCGACAAGCTCGAGGACTGGCCTGAACGCGTTCTCGTGATGCAGCGCAACTGGATAGGGAAGAGCGAAGGTGTGGAGATAGGATTTCACCTGGTAGGATCCGACGAGGTGCTGAACTGCTTTACGACCAGGGTCGACACGATATTCGGGGCGACGTTCATAGCGATAGCCGTCGACCACCCGTTGGCCCTGGAGGTCCTTAGGATAGGGGGCAGGGCGGAGGAGGGCGAGGTCTTCATAGCAGAAGCCAGGAAACTGCACATTATCGAGAGGGAGAAAGCAGAGTTCTCGAAGAATGGGTTCTATTCCGGATGCAGTGCCGTGAACCCTGCGACGGGCGAGGAGATTCCCGTATTTCTGGCAAGCTATGTTCTGATGGATTACGGAACGGGGGTAGTGATGGGAGTGCCGGCCCACGATCAGAGGGATTTCGAATTTGTAAAGGAAACGTCCGTCGAGATCCCGGTAAGGCAGGTGGTAAGCGGGGAGAGTGGTGGAGAAGGTGAGCTCGAAGAGGCGTATATCGGCGACGGGATCATGATGAACTCCGGGCAGTTCGACGGGCTGGATAACAGGACAGGCATGGAGAGGATAACGGACTTCCTGGCGGAAAATGACCTCGCGAGGCGGGTTGTTCATTACAGGTTGAAGGACTGGCTGATATCACGGCAGCGATACTGGGGAGCCCCGATCCCCGTAATCCACTGTGAAGGGTGCGGTCCCGTGCCGGTACCCGAGAGCGAATTGCCCGTGCTTCTGCCGGAAGGCGTGGATTTCATGCCCAGAAGCGACGGAAAGAGCCCTCTGGCGACTTCAGAAGAATTCGTTAAAACCTCATGTCCGGCATGCGGAAAACCTGCCGAACGCGATACGGATACAATGGACACCTTTGTCGACTCCGCCTGGTATTTCCTGCGATATCTCTCGCCCAAGAACGACGGAAAGGCCTTCGAGAAAGAGCTTGTCGACAAATGGCTGCCGGTCGACCAATACATTGGCGGCGTGGAGCACGCCATTCTTCATCTAATGTACTCGAGGTTCATCGTAAAGGTGCTCTACGATCAAGACCTCCTCGGATTCGAAGAGCCGTTCCGGAGGCTTTTCACGCAGGGTATGATCTGCCGGGACGGTGTGAAGATGTCCAAAACTGTGGGAAACACGGTCAGCCCCGAGCCGCTCATAGAGCGCTATGGAGCCGACACGGTCAGGATGTACACCCTGTTCATAGGACCGCCGGAAAAGGACGCGGAATGGAACGACAGAGCCGTTGAGGGCGCATATCGTTTCATAAACCGGGTATGGCGTCTTTACAAGAACTACAGTGAAATTCTCGAGGAACCGGTCCAGAGTTTCAATCCGAAGGACCTGGACGTCGATCAGATGGGACTCTACAGGCATGTCAACAGAACGATAGCCCGCGTGAAGAACGACCTCAGGGAAGGCGCATTCCATTTCAACACAGCGATAAGCGCTCTGATGGAGCTTACGAACGAATTATACCTGTTCATCGATAATAACGCCGGATTCAAGGACGGGGACGAAGTATCCGTGGACGTATTCAGGATAGCCTTCAAAAACCTGATTCTGCTGCTGTCTCCGATGGCGCCTCATCTGTGCGAGGAGATCTGGAGCGGATTGGGAAACGGCGAATCAATTTTCAAACATGGTTTCCCGGAGGCGGATCCCGGATATATGATTGAGGACACGTACACACACGTCATACAGGTAAACGGTAAGCTGAGATCGAAGATAGTGCTCCCCGTGGACATAGATGAAAAGGATCTAGGCGAGATCGTCCTATCAGATGAAAAGATCAAGAGATATATCGAGGGAAAGACAGTCAGAAAGACGATCCACGTTAAGGGTAAGCTTACGAACATAGTTGTGGGCTAAGAAGCGGCGAATTTTAAAATTTGATTAGATCGAAGCAGTTAAATAGGAAAGGCTGAGAAACGACATAACAAATGGTTAACATAATATATATTATACGCCATATTGTTCGATAGATAAAAAGGGCCCGATTTTATTACCGGGCCCCTCCACATCTTTTCTATGGTCCCTGCATTATTCCTTGAAAAGCGATTTTATCGCTCCCCAGCTCGAATCTTCCACGTCCGTGTTGCATTGGCCGTCTTGGAATATGAAAGTGCCACCCGTGACGACGTGTTCCGTATGCGCAATGTCGCACATCACGACGTAGACGACCTCGTCGTTGTTGTCCGTGTGAGGCATCACCTGGGCTCTGAATCCTACTATCCCGGTCGACATCACGGTGAAATGACCGAGGTAAACCGTTTCGTCGTTCAATCCGATGCAGTAGCCTCCGTCCGATACGACACTTACACCGTACTCTATATCGGTCCCTTGAGGAAGTGTGTTCGGTGCCCAAAAAGGGACTCCCACCAGTATATCCGGTGCACCGACGCTGAATTCAACCCTCAGATCCCACCCGAGTATACCGTTAGGTCCTCCATCGCTCATCAAATATACCATGTAAACAGTGTAAGGAACGTAGGCGGTAGGAGTTCCATCGCAATCAACTGCTAAATCACTGGTGAAAAGCC
>CAYRCK010000050.1:0-10390 GCA_964422745.1 uncultured bacterium | reverse complement strand
ATATATGTTTCAATTGAAAAAGAGTCGAAGCATGATGTATCGTGACAGCGCGCGTATTCGAGCGCATCTTGAAATGGATAAGACCAGGATAACCCATATTATCGCTCCTATGGGCGACTATGGAAAGGAGAGATGGCTTCTCGCGTTCCTGAGATACATCGACCGTGAAGCTTTCGAATCCTCCGTAGTGATGCTCTCCGCCTCCGGCGAATGTGCTCTTGCCGGCAGCCTGGACGAGCTCGGCATCAAGTACAGGCTGGTCGTGAGCCCCAGAAGATACAGGAAGGACTACGTGGACTCGATCGTTGAATACATCCGCGACTGGGGAACGCATATCCTGCACTCGCATGACTACAAATCGGATATCCTCGGCTACTTCGCCACGAGACATACTAACGTCAAACGGCTCGCGACACCTCACGGCTGGTGCAGCAAAACAGATGTGAAGGTAGCCTGCTACGAGCTGATGGATAGACTATTCCTCGGACTCTTCGACAAGGTGGCGCCGCTTTCGGAGGCGATGGCAGACACGCTCTGGGCCACGCCGCGGAGAAACCTCGCAGTCATCAACAACTTCATCGATCTCGGCAAGGTGCCCGAACCCTCAGGATCGGATGAGCTACTCATCACCTACCTTGGACGTCTCGCGAAGCTCAAGAGGGTGGAAGACCTCCTGCACGCGATGGCGTTCGTGAAGAACCGGGAGACGAGGGTGCAGATCATAGGGGACGGTCCGATGAGATCTGAGCTCGAAGCCGCCTCGCGCTCGCTGGGACTCGACGGCAGGATCGTTTTTCATGGGTACCGGAAGGACAGTCTCGATCTGCTCAACAGGTCCCGTATACTCGTGCTGCCATCGCTCAGCGAGGGCGTATCGAGGGCCGTGATGGAGGGTATGGCTCTGGAGAAGGTGATAATCGGAACCGAGGTGCCGGGGATAAGGGAGCTGATCGAACACGGCAGGAACGGATTCCTGGTTCCAACTAGGGCCCCCCGGGCGATCGCCGGCATGATAGACTACGTCCTGGAGAATCCGGACAAGGCGGGATCCGCAGCTCGAGAGGCCAGGAGGACCGTCGAGAAGAGATTCTCCGCCGCGCGGATCGTCAAAGACTATGAACGGCTGTACAATGAACTCATCGGTTGAAACTCGATCAGGCCGGGGATGCACCTGGATAAGCTGGGCCTACCACAGAAGGAGCGACTTCCTGGCCCGAGAATTCGGCTGCGTTTACCACTACACCGGCGGCGGCAGCGGCAGTAGATCGATACGCTACCTGAGGGGATTGCTCGGCACGGTCAAGATACTGGGCGGGGAGCGCCCTGCCGTTCTCTTCGTTCAGAACCCATCCCTCCTCCTTGCCATATTCGCGATCCTGCTGAAACCGTTTTACCGCTACTACCTTGTCAACGACCTGCATACCCCCTATATCGAACTGCCCAAACCGCTCGATACGCTCTTCTGGGGATTGCAGAAGATGTGCGTGAGGTTCTCGGACCTGACACTGGTGACCAACGAGGGTTTTCGTAAGAGGTTCGAACACGGAAATGTGATGATCCTTCCGGACATAATGCCGGACTTCGGAGAGACGGGCAGGAGAGAGCTCGAGGGCGAATCGAATGTGCTGTACGTATGCACGTTCGCAGGGGATGAGCCGTACGGGAACGTGATCGAAGCGGCCACGAAGCTCGATGGTGGCACGCACATCTATATCACCGGCAACTATACAAGGGCCGGACTGGACGTGGAGCTGGTCCCTCCCAACGTTCACCTCACCGGGTTCGTGACCGATGAGGACTACATCGAGTTGATGAACTCCTCCGATGCGGTGATGGTGCTCACCGGGCAAGAAAATTGCTTGGTTTGCGGCGGATACGAAGGAGCATCCTTCATGAAGCCGCTCATACTTTCCGACACATCGGCATTGAGGGATTACTTCAACAGGGGAGCCGTCTACATAGATCACGATATCGAATCCATAGCGTCGGGGATAGAGCTAGCACTCCGCGGCAGGGAGAAGCTGGAAGCGGAGCTGCTTCGGCTTCGCGGCGAGCTGGACGATGACTGGCGGCGCAAGTTCTCAGCTATCCAGGAGAGAATCGGTGGAAGATGTCGTGATTGAGCGGCCGCATCCTCCGGTGCCGCCGCCACGATGGGCCGGCTGCACGCGGCCCCCCGGATAGATGTTTCATCAGCAGCAGCGGGAGCATCCGCAATTCATTAGACTGCAGGGGACCTGACCGGATGAAAAACGAGCGGATCCTTATCCTTCACGTAATCGACTCCCTGAGGCCGGGGGGTGCGGAGAAGATCGTATACAACCTCGCCACGCGGATCGACAAGAGCAGGTTCGCGGTGAGCGTATGCAGCTTCGACGACACGCGTGACACGTTCATAGCCCGGAGTCTCGAGAAAAGCGGTGTACGGATCAGCTTCCTGGGGCGCAGGAGCGGCTTCGACCCGGCGCTTCCGGTCAAGATCCGGAGCTATATCAGGCGCAACGCGATCGATATAGTGCACTGTCATATCGGTGGGGAATTCTACGGACACATCGGTGCAACGGCGACACGCGCCCGTGTTCTGACCACCCTTCACGGGATCTTTCCATACAGCCTCAAGAGGAAAGCCCTGATAAGATTTCTCAACGTCTTCAAGAGGAACTACAAGGTGGCGGTCTCCCGTGAGCTCGAATCCCTCTACAGCTGCGACTACCTCATATACAACGGCATAGACATACCGGCCGCAGGGGAGGAAGAGACCCGCGACGTGCAGGAGTTTAACCTCTCACCTACCGACATCCTGGTAGGTATAATCGGCAGGCTTTCGGAGGTCAAGAACCACAAGAATTTCCTGGACGCCGCGAGGATTGTCAGCGATCGGACGGACGGGGTCAAATTCTTGATCGTGGGCTCGGGCCCCCTGAAAGGAGAACTCGAGGATTACGCTGGCGAGCTGGGTATAGGGGAACGCACCGTCTTCACGGGCTACAGGGAGGATATCGACTCCCTGATCGGCATGATCGACATATCGGTACTATCCTCGGATTCGGAGGGACTCCCGATGGTGGTCCTCGAATCCATGGCCGCAGCGAAGCCCGTTGTCGCGACGGAGGTGGGCGGAATACCGGAGCTCATCACCGACGGCGAAACCGGTGTTCTCGTCCGTCCCAAGGACCCAGCTGCTCTGGCCGGAGCGATCCTGCGTCTCGTAGAAGACGAGGATCTCAGGAAAACTATGGGCGGCGCCGCGAAGGTGAGGATAGAGGATGTTTTCTCAACGGAAACGATGATAGAAAGATACGAAGATCTATACGGCATCCTGATGCGAGGTTGAGCCCATGATGAACGGCACGTCGGCAAATTGCGAGGGGAACGGCTGATGGGATACTGCCCGAGATGTCACGTTCCCGACACTCTCCCCCTTGATTTCGATGGGGATAATGTATGCTCTATCTGCCGCAGCTACTCGGAACCGGAATACTTAGGGCTCGAGGCACTCAAGAGAGAGGTAGAGAGATTCCGCAACCCGGACGGCCGCTACGATTGCATTATCCCGCTCAGCGGAGGCAAGGACAGCAGCTACCTCTGCTACCTGGCGAGCAGGGTCCTCGGCCTGAGGGTGCTGGCCGTGAGCTACGACAGCGGCTTCAGGCATCCGGTCGCCGGATCGAACATCGACAAGCTCGAACGAGAGCTCGGCATAGATATCAAGATCGTCAAATCCCCCCACGGTGACGAGGTCTCATTCGTCAGGCACTTCCTCATGGCCGCCCGAAAGGCCGGTGTGTACTGGGGGATTTGCACATTCTGCCATTATGCGATCGAGGCTTCGGTGTACAGGGAGGCCCGCAGTGAAGGGATCAACCTCATACTGTGGGGAAACACGCACCACGAGAACCTGTGGGTCGGTATGAAAGACAAATACAGGATGCTGTTCTCCGAGCTCAGGGGCATAGGCCCTGCGGGCTGGGTGGGCTTCCTCTACCATGCGGCCGTCTCTGCAATTTACCTGTTCAAGCTGCGCTCGAGCCTCTACCTCCCTCCTGTCAGGAACCTGTTCACCGTGTCCACTCCCCCGTACCCGCCGGAGGGTATCCATAATATCAGGGTGTTTCTGAACTTCATCCGCTGGGACGCGGAGCAGATCATAGGAACTCTGGAGAGGGAAATAGGTTGGGAGATGCCGGCCGCCGGCGAGGCCACCGAGAGGTTCGACTGCCTCCTGGAACCCTTTGTCAACCACAGCTGGAAACGATCCTTCGGGCTGACTACAAAACAGGTGATCTCCTCGAACCTTTACAGATCGAAGCATTTGACCGATAATGAAATCGATAGGATCTACAGTTCCCGTGAGGACGGCGAGCGGCTCGCCGAGGCCATAAGCGAGGTATACAGGAAACTGGGAATAGACGAGTAGGCCCGGCCGGCCCGGGTTTGAGACTGGAGCTTCCATGAAGGAAAACCTGAAGGCGGTGCTGAACGCCCTGTTCAGCGTATTCACCCTGCCCTCTTACGTAGTGACGGCCCTTTGGCAATCGATATTCGGAGGGGAGGACGCCTTTCATTTCTTCGCCCACGCGTTCAGCGGATACCCCGGGAAATTCGGCGAATTCACCAGGCGCGCATTCTACAGGTGGACACTCGACAGCGTGGGCGGGGGACTTGTCGTGGGATACGGATCCTTCTTCACGCACCGTAACGTGGACATAGACCGCGGGGTCTGGATAGGCCAGTACTCGATAATCGGCAGGGCGAGGATACGCTCCAACGTCCTCATCAGCGATCATGTGTCGATACTGAGCGGCAGGCACCATCACAAGCATCTCGAGGACGGGACCCTTGCAGAGGACAGTGAAAAGCTGATCACGCTCGAGGTGGGCGAGAGCTCATGGATAGGAGCCGGTGCCGTTATAATGGCCGGCATCGGGGAGGGCTCCATAGTTGGAGCAGGGAGTGTGGTTGTAAGCGACGTGCCTCCCTCATGTGTCGTGGCCGGAAATCCGGCCGAAATCAAAAAAGAGCTGAAGGAATGATATGACCGATACCACCACGGGGCACAAGGAGCAGGTCAGGGAGTACTTCGACACGGATGCGCAGCACTACGAGGACAGGCGCTACACTTCGGAGTACAGGAACTGCCATCAGTACTCATACCTCGTCAGGAAGATGCACGTGCTGAACCTGCTGGAGAAGCCGGCCGGCAGCATACTCGACATAGGATGCGGTCCGGGTATCTATACGAAAGAGCTTCTCGAGAGGGACTTCCGCGTAACCGGCATCGACATCTCCCCGAAGATGATCGAAAGGGCGCGGGGGAAATTCTCCGGTGAGATCGAAAGGGGCACGGTAACGTTCAGCGCGGGAGAAATATACGACCTCGAAGGAATGGAAGGTGTATTCGATGCTGCGCTTTGTATCGGGGTGATCTCATACATTCCCCTGTTAGGCAGATTCCTCGATAAGCTGAATTCATTGCTGAAGCCGGGCGGATACGCCATCATACAGATATCGAAGAAACTCTCCCCGAAATCGCTCGATGAACAGATCGTGTACCCTCTTCTCAGGAGCGCCAAGGGCCTTTTCAGGCCCGGAGGGAATTCAGGCGAATGGAAATTCAAGCTGAGAAGGTACAGGGTCAGGAGGTTCAACGATCTATGCACGAACAGCGGATTCGAGCTGGAGGAGGGGATCCATTTTGACTACACGTTACCGTTACTGAATATCCTCGCTCAGCGGCTGAGCCTCTCGCTGGCCAGGTCACTCGAATCGAAGAACAGCGGGATCATCCAGGCCCTCCTGGCCGGGGACTACGCTGCCAGATACAGGAAAGCTCTCTAGGATGATCGGTCGACCTACGATAAAGAGCATTCAAAACGACAAGATAAAATCCCTTATCCGGTTGAGGAAACGACGTGAAAGGGAGACGACGGGCCTCGTCCTCGTAGAGGGTATCCGCGAGATCGACCGCGCCGCAGGAGGCGGTGCGGAGATCGGTGAGGTTTTCGCGGCACCCGACATCGTTTCGGGGGACGGGGAGGCCTCCTCCCTGCTCCGCAGGCTGGAGGACATGCGGGTCCCCGTTACCCATGTCTCCCGGAGGGTGTTCGATAAGATAGCGTACAGGGGCGGAACGGGCGGGCTGGTGGCAACGGCGAGGATGAGAAAGCTGTCCCTGGAGAGGCTTCCACAAGAGGAAAATCCTCTCATCCTAGTGATAGATAAGGTGGAGAAGCCGGGCAATCTCGGGGCGGCATTCAGGTCCGCCGACGGTGCGGGTGCCACGGGCCTGATCCTGTGCGATACAGGGGCTGATCCGTCGAATCCGAATGTCATCCGGGCCAGCCTTGGAACCGTGTTCACCGTGCCCTTCGCCGCGGCCGATACAAATGCCGCGATCAGGTACCTACGGGACCGAGGAATAGCTATCATCACATCGACTCCCGAAGGAGGCTCGCCTTACACCGGTATCGATATGACCCCGCCATGCGCCATCGTTCTGGGCAGCGAGGACTCGGGCGTCAGCAAGCGTTGGATGGACGCCTCCGACGCCCTGGCCGTGATCCCCATGAGGGGTGTGGCGGATTCCCTCAACGTTTCGGCTGCTGCAGCGGTCCTCCTGTACGAGGCGGCGAGGCAGAGATCGGCCGGAAATCAAGCGCCGTGACAACCAGTTGACATAATATGAGTTAGAGGCCGAGCCCTTCACTCGGACCAGATATCCGATTGAAATTCAGATAGCTTTATGCTATTATTCACCACCGCGAAATGCGGTCTGCCTTGCTGGATCTTGATATCCCGGTTCCACCAAGCAGCAGTGAGAAGAAAAACCCTGACTAAATACAATTTGGAGCATACGGTAGTAATTCGGTGGCACGCCCGTAGCAACAAAGCGAAAAGAGGTCGCCGATGCCCAGGATAACAGCCGCACTATCCATCCTGATCACATTAACCACCGTATTCGCAGTATCCGCATACGCATGGGACAACACATATCCCCTGATAATCGATCATCTATCCTGCGATCTGGCGTCGGTACCAGCCAACTGGATCGATTCGGTCAAGGTGAATATAAAGTTCCACTACGCTCATACATCCCACGGCAACCAGCTGACAATGGGCCTCCTCCTTATAGAAAACGCCGATGACTTCTACTCTATGGCCAGCGAGGACATGAACCTCCCCGAAGAACCAGGCGCACTGTGCATATTCAACGGCCAGGAGGACGACACGTACATAACCCCGGACGAGTACTGGGAGACGCAGCCGGGCATGGACAAGACCAGAGACGTATCGGATAACAACCCGGTGATAAACACCTCGACCTGGGCCTGGTGTACGCAGCTCAACATCTATACGGAGGAAGAGACACAGTCATACCTGGATTCGATAAACACGCTGGAGATCGAATACCCGAACTCGATCTTCATCTACATGACCGGTAACGCCCAGACCACGGGCTCGTACGGCCTGAACAGGCACCTACGAAACGAGCAGATAAGGCAGTACTGTATCGACAACAACAAGGTGCTCTTCGACTTCGCAGATCTCGACTGCTGGTGGTTCAACCCCGAGACCGAGGAATGGGAAGAGGCCACCTACGAGTATGCAGGTGACACGATCCCCGTCGAGCACCCGCAGTTCGAAGGCGAGGAATCGGGGCACACGACCTACGAGAGCTGCGAGCAGAAGGGCAGGGCGGTCTGGTGGATGATGGCGGTCATCGCGGGCTGGCCCGGCGGTGTCTCCGGCACGGATCCGGTCCCGACAGCACCGGGCATCTTCACGCTCGAGCAGAATCATCCAAATCCGTTCAATCCCACTACGGTCATCGAATACGAGATCATCAGGCCGGGCAGGTTGGAGCTTGCGGTCTTCGATATCTCGGGACGGCTCGTGAGGCTGTTGTTCGAGGGCGAGCTGCCGCAGGGACGTTACAGCGAGACGTGGGACGGAAGGGACCGATCCGGAAGGGCCGTTGCGAGCGGCATGTATCTGTACAGGTTGAAGGGGTGGGGTGCGACGCAGAAGACGAGAAAGATGATCCTGATCCGCTGAAAGGCGGCAAATAGGCAGCAGAGCAAAACAAACCACATTGTAAGCTGCTTGAACCAAGCATACAGCACTCCCGATCCCATCATTAATGATAATCACAAACCATTGAAATCCAGCATTCATCTTGAGATAAGTGCCTATATATGATATAATTCAGATATAATCCTTGTATATTGTACATTTGTCACGAGTTTGAAGCAGTGAGTCCCTACATTTACCCATATATCCTGTTGTCAGGAATTATCGCGATTCCTCCCCTACTCATGTGAATAGAGGTAACGAATGAAACGATCGATCATATCATTGCTCGGTGCCGCATTGGCACTGCTTTTTCTGCTTCCGGCGTTGGATGCAAGGGATGTAACGAAACAGAGACCACAGAAACACGAGATAAGAATTGCACCCTGCAGCAATCCCAAGCCGCAGGATCGCTCCGACCTGCCGGATAGTCGGCGTCATTTTCTGCGCGCCGCAGCGGCCGACACTTTCTTGCTTGCAGAGTACACCTTCGACAACGGCGGCCTGCCCGATCCGCAGGGATGGACGAGCGTGGATCGCACGGCACAGCTGGATACCTTCTTTCACATCGACGGGAGCGCGGGGGCGCTCGATGGGATCGACATGCCGGCTCCGCTAGAGGGAAATCAGTCGCTGTGGTGTGGTGTTGATGCAGGTACAGGCGATCCGTATTGTCATTGGAAAACGTTACCTGGTTATGGGCACGCTTGGCTACAGGTTTTCGAATCGGACACTTTCTTCGTGAGTGGCGATGTTACTGTATCTTACTTGATATTTCACGACACAGAAATGGAGTATGACGTTGTCCATTTACAGTACTTCGATGTGATCGACAGTTGGACCGATCTGAGATTGTATGATTATGTATGGTCATTTCCCTATGTAGATACAGCCACGATACCATCGGAGAATATCGAAGGTATGCTTTTGCTGCGTTTCGTCTTCGAGTCTGACGGTGCGTGGGATGATGAAGATGGAAAATGGAATTCCATGGGAGCAATTGTCATCGACAGCCTGACGGTCGCAGACACGACTGGCGTCATTGACTTTCAGGATTTCGAGAGCGAAACGATCGGTGCGCTCGAGACATCGGATGGTGATTGGTGGGCTTCCGTACCGCCGGGATTCGGAGATTTCGCAGCTTTGCATGCCGGCGCTGATGTCCTGCAGGAGAATCCTTCCTATGGTTACAACATAACCAATTTTTGGGGCTTCTTCGACGATCCGGATAGCACCAACTATGCATGTGGCGGCTATCCCGAGCAGGGTGCTGTACCGTATGAGAAGGTTATGAATTGGACTATGGTTGGAGATGATAGCGGGGCTTCAATCATTCACAACGAGATTGTATCGCCTCCGATCGAGTTTACGGGAAGCGGGTGCGAAGTCATCCTCTCATTCGATGTGTATGTCGATCTTGATCCTTTTGATATTATTTCGGGGACTTGTGTTTTTTATTATTGGGGCTTCCGCAGTTATAGAGATGGTTGTTGGCAACAGTGGAATTATAGTGATGCCGTTTTCTATGGCCCCGAAAAGCGTTGGAGAAACGACTCGCACCACATTATGGAGCTGACTTTCAATGATACTCCTGACTTCATTCAGATAGCTCTGGGTGTCTGGGATATGCAGCACATTTACGGCGGCATTTATTGCCCTCGTGGATCAACCTGCCACAGTCATTCTCCTCTCTTCGACAACGTGAAAATCACCAGGGTCGATGTAGATGATAACGGGCCGCTCTGGCAAGTCAGCGATATTTTTCTGTTCCACGATAACTTTTCAGCAGACGGGACGGAGAATGGTACTGTACGCATTGATCCAATCGGCGACGGGATATATAGCAATTATATGAAATTTTCAGTATATGAATGTAATGTCGGGCTCGATACAGATCCGACGTACGGAGAAGCGGCGGTTTATCTGCATGTGAAGGACATAGATGGTGGTAAATCTGGATCTGCGATCAGCGGGGATCCGGTCCGTTGGCCGGTTGTTTCCCAAGCAGCGGGATGGACTGTTCTTCTATGCGAAACGGATACTGCGAGTTATGAAGGTGTTGACTGGTCTACATCATCCTGGGTCGACCTCAACGATAGCCTCTATACCCCCGGCGATACGATCCGGTTCTACCTGTCGGCCAGAGACGCGAGCTTCAACACGACATACTGGAGCCGGCTGATCGGCAGGACTACCTCGGAGAGCGAGGTGCTGGCGGCGCCGATGGAGATGACCTGCCTGCCCGCCAACGCCCTGGACGGCGCTACGGACATTCTTTACATCGATGCGTGCGATCAGCAGGGCGCGCAGTCGTACTTCG
>CAYRCK010000049.1:0-12246 GCA_964422745.1 uncultured bacterium | reverse complement strand
TGCCTTTTGTCATACCACCTCTCATTCGTTTATTCACACCTGCATTGCGGATAACATTTAGAGTGTTCGCGAAATCGCTCCAGCGATTTGCGCGAGCATTGGCGACCGGGGTGCCCTGCAGCCCGGGTGCCAAGCGCAGCCGCGAACACATTTGTTATATGGAGAACGCGCCCCTTAGTTAACATTACAAGAATACGCGGCTTTTATTATGGCTGCCAGTTAAGAAATGGCTTCTTGCCTGAAACCACACAATCTCGAAGATACAAGTTTATCAGATTCTGGTAAGGAATTCCCGTCTCTTTCGCCAGCTCCTTGAAATAGTCGATCACATCTACTCCTAGCCTTATCGTGACCTGCTTCTTGAGCTTAGCTGCATAAGGATTTCTTCGCCCCTTCATCTTCGCAAAATCGTATTCTTTTCTCATGATAAATTACCTCTATGCGTGTAATGGTAACGCTCTTTCTTTGTCGCCTTCCTTGCCGATATGATCCTGATCACAGATCCCCTGACTCTTAGACAGTGGCAGACGACAAGGACTCTAAGATGCAGGCTCCTTCCTATGATAAGAAACCTATCTTCTTTCTCTGAATGAAAGGGATCGTCGTATTCTATGGCGTAATCATCAAAGAACACTGTCTGTGCTTCCTCGAAGGAGACACCGTGTTTCTTCTGGTTAGCCTTGTTCTTCCTCTCGTCCCAGCCAAACCTTATCATAATTATACTATACCTATATTATAATTATTGTCAATACCAATCAGCGCTTTTTTCATATAACGTTACGCAGGTTTGCGAAGTGCCGAGCTACCAAGTGAGGCACTTGCTGCGAAGGGCCGCCAGGCCCGTATCTGCAAAACTGCTGTTATATCGAAGTAGCGCGCCTCTTAAAATATTTCCAAGGTCCAAGTATCCAGAAATCCAAGGGTCCAATGGAGACTAGTGGACAAGCGCACCGCGGCAAACACGAAAACCGGTGTTGCGGCCCGCGTCCGTCGGGTAGTACCAGAGGCGATGCGCAGAACGGCAGACCTTAGCATGGCTGTACCAACAGCCGCCACGAAGAACGCGATAAGTTCCTGAATTCGGGCCAGCAGGGTCTGTTTCATCTCCACTATAGCTCCCATACCAGTCGTTACACCACTCCCATACATTTCCATAAATGTCATACAGACCAAAGCTATTAGCTGTATAACTTCCCACAGGCACAGTCCATTCTTCGTGAGGTCCGGAGGGACAGCCAGAATAGGGATAATCGCCGTTATAGTTCGCCTCTGTACCTGCAAGCAGGCAGTTGCCAGTATTAAACGGAGTTTGAGTCCCTGCTCGGCACGCATATTCCCACTCCGCCTCTGTCGGAAGTCGAAAACCTTCTGCATTGTACGGATCATGTCCGTTACACTGCCAAGTGCTGTGATCGTAGGCCCTGGAAAAGCCTTCCATTAGACTAAGCCAGTCGCAGTAGGAAACAGCTCCGTACCAGGAGATTCCTATTACCGGATTATTCTCTCTGCCCAAATCCACGGTGAATGCGCCACCGCTGAAGGAAATCTCGCAGTGTTCATCATTCATATCAAGAAGTTCCACCGTCGAACCATCCAGGTTATCCTGCAGATCCGAACTCGTCGCAGTGCAGTAACCATTGTCATACGCCCACTGTGCCATATCAGCATACTGCTGGTTGGTTATCTCTGCCTCAGAAATGTAGAAATCTTTCGTCAGGGTAACTAAATGCAAATTCTCATCAGTATCTCTTTCAAGTTCATCCAATGGGCTGCCCATGCTGAAGGTGTCGGCGGGGATAAATACAAATCCGCTGTCAACTTGATGGAAAGTAATGCTGTCTATTCCGGAAATCTCAAATTCGGTGACATCTCCTCCCTCATGAACACGCATCCTCCACTGAGCGTGGCTGGCTGTTGCAGCTATTATTACTGCTAAAACCATACAGATTATGATCAGTCGTCTCATTTATTGATCTCCTTCCTTAGTTAATCTTGTGCTGCAGCTAGCGCAGAAGTATCATCTTTCGGCTCTCCCGCACCCCTGAAGCAACGAGTGAGTAGAAGTACACACCGCTTGCCACGGAACGGCCCGAATCGTCCCTGCCGTCCCACCTAACGCTGTGAGGCCCCCGCGGCATGTCCTTTTCAAGGAGCGTCCTTACTAGCTGCCCGTTCACCGCGTAGACCCTAAGATTCACCATCCCTCCCTTCGGTAGCTCGAACTCGATCTTCGTCTCCGGATTGAAGGGATTTGGATAGTTCTGAAAAAGGCAAACAGCCTTGATTATGTTGGCTATCTCGTCAGAATCCCCCGCATCGGTCGGATAGTCTAAAAAACTTATCCGAACTATAGATTCTAATGGATATGAATTGGTCCAGTAGGCCGATACGACATGGAGCTGATCACCGGAAAAGTTGATCTGCTCCAATATGGCAAGGTCGTGTATCTCCTGCTCTCCACCTTCCAGCCATATAGAAAGCGATGCGCAGAAGGCGCCCATAGGCCCTATTAAGACCATTAGGGCAAGGATGGCAAGCCAGACGGCCGCGTGTAGCATTTTCACTCCTCTCATGCTACCTCCTCTCGTTGTAGAAAAATGGAAGCGCTTTGCTTATATAGAATTGTCCCATGAACGGAGATTAATTGTATATAATTTAACGAGTTAATTCAAGATATTTATTAAAAAAGCGCGCTATTTCATATAACGGTTTGTTTGTGGAGTCTCGGTGCCTATATGATGGCGCAAGGGGGGAGTTTGCGTAAAGGATTATTTTAATGTTTCGTATATGCGTGCGGTCATGCCCCGAGTCGCGGTGTTTTAGTGCGTTTAAGGTCCACCCTTGAGGCGGATTTCCGTACCTTTAGGACTATTGGTGGTATCGTTCTTGAGCATCGAGATCCTGTCCAGTGGAGATATTATGCGCGCCAGGTCCTTCCGCGTAACGTGCGTGTATATCTGCGTCGTCTTCGTGCTCCTGTGCCCTAGAAGCTCCTGAATGTAGCGCAGCGCCGTTCCGTTCTCGAGCAGGTGCGTTGCGAAGCTGTGCCTGAGCGTGTGGGTTGTGAGCCTCTTCCCGATCCCCGCTTTTCTACCGGCATCCGCAACCACCTTCTGCACGGTCCGTGTCGATAGGTGACGCCCGCGCCTTTGGCCGGGGAACAGCCAGCCCACGGGCCTGTAGTAATGCGCGTACTCCTCGAGCGTCTTCAATGCGGTTTCCGAAAGCACGGTATACCTGTCCTTTCTGCCCTTCCCTCCCCTCACGTGTATCATACACCGCTGTACATCTATATCGGCCATCCTTAGCCTCACCACCTCGCTGACCCTCAGCCCCGCCGAATATGCCAGCATCAGTATCGCCAGATGCTTCCTGTTTCGGATCGATCGCAGCAGCCTGTGAACCTCCTCCATGCTCAGGACGGTGGGGAGCTTGTGCTCCTTCTTGGGCCTCGGTAGATCATCCGTCATGAAAGGCCTTCCGAGCACCTTGACATACAGGAACTTGAGCGCGCTTATCGCCTGGTTCCTGTAAGAGACCGAGACCCTTCTCCGCGATGTAATATGGTATAGATAGGATTCCAGGGCCTTCGGTCCAAGCTCCAGCGGGCTCTTGCGGTGAAATTTAACGAAGTTCTTTGCGTGCTGAAGGTAGGTCTTGATCGTCCCCCGGCTGTATCCCCTTAGCTCGAGCTGGCGCCGCATCTCATCCTTGATCCTGCCCATCTCTCCTCCCCTCTTCCCCGCCACCACGGCACTGCCTGCAAATCGGGCCGGTTGGAACAACGGCACCATATCTCAGAACACCGGTGTTTTCAACAGAAATTTCAGGTAGTGTCGTTGTGACAGTGCCACTGCATACGGACAATATCCGGGCACCTATGAAAAATGCCTGCATCTAAGATCTTGATACAGGCACGTTAATTACGCTATATGATCCAGCAATGTCCGGATGATCTCCTAGCCGCACCTGCTGAACCCGCATTCCCGGCACACGGCGCAGCCGCTCTCATGCTCCATCACACCGCCGCAGTCGGGACAGAAGCCCGCCACCTTGTCGAGGTAGGCCGCCGACATCTGCTTGACCTTCTTGCCGGCCGGTGTCTTCTTCTCCAGCAGGTACCTCTCCATGGCCCTGGCGATGGCGTCGCTGCACGAGAGGATCATCCCACCCTGCTCCCATCCCGGATTGGGGCACCTGATGCCCCGGAGCTGCTTGACGATCTCCCTCGGATCCACACCGGCCCTGAGCGAGAGCGATATGAGCCTGCTTATCGCCTCAGACTGCGACGCGGAGCATCCTCCCGCCTTGCCCATCTGCGTGAAGACCTCGAAGAGCCCGTGCTCGTCCTCGTTTATCGTGATATAGAGGTTGCCGCAGCCGGTCGGCATCTTGCTCGTGCTGCCCGTGATCACGCCCGGCCTCGCTCTCGGCGTGAGCAGCGCCGCGCCCGACACCTCCCCGGCTTCGTCCCTGTTCACCTTGCCGATGTTCAGCACCTGCTCCTCGCGGCTGCCGTCGCGGTATATGGTCACGCCCTTGCATCCCAGCTCGTAGGCCTTCAGGTACACCATCTCCACGTCCTTCTTGGTCGCCGAATGGGGGAAGTTCACTGTCTTCGACACCGCGTTGTCCGTGTACTTCTGGAAGGCGGCCTGAATGTTGATGTGCGCCTCGGGATCGATATCGTGCGATGTCACGAATATCCTCCGCCACTTCTCCGGGATCTCGTCTATCTCATGCACGGTTCCCTCGAGCGCGATCTTCTTCATCAGCTCCTCGCTGTAGAAACCCTCCCTCTCGGCTATCTCCTTGAATAGCGGATTGACCTCGACGAGCTCGTCGTTGTCCATCACGTTTCGTATGAACGCGACGGCGAAGAGCGGCTCAACACCGCTCGAACATCCCGCTATGATGCTCAGGGTTCCGGTCGGAGCTATCGTCGTAGTCGTCGCATTCCTCATCCTGGGGGAATCATCACGATCGTAGACGCTGCCCTTGTAGTTCGGGAACACGCCCCTCACGTCGGCAAGCTCGGCGCTCGCCTTCCGTGCCTCCCTCTGTATGAATCCCATCACCTCTTCGGCGACTTCCAGGGCTTCATCCGAATCATACGGGATCTCCATCATCACAAGCATGTCCGCAAAGCCCATCACGCCCAGACCTATCTTACGGTTTGCAAGTGTTCTCTCCCTGATCTCCTCGAGAGGGTAGCGGTTCATGTCGATCACGTTATCGAGAAAACGGACCGCCTTGGTCACCACAACACCCAGCTTCTCGAAATCGATCTGAGCCTTTCCACCCTCCCTCTTCACCATGTGGGAGAGGTTGATCGAGCCGAGGTTGCATGACTCGTAAGGCAGAAGAGGCTGCTCGCCGCAGGGATTTGTGCTCTCTATCCTTCCCACGTGTGGGGTAGGATTATCACGGTTGACCCTGTCGAGAAAGACTATCCCGGGCTCACCGTTCTTCCATGCGAGCTCCACGATCATCTCGAACACCTTGCGTGCAGAGATCCGGTCCACGACCTCGCCGCCGTGAGGATTGAGAAGCTCGTAGTCGCCGTCCTCCTCGACGGCCTTCATGAACTCCTCGGTGATCGCGACCGATATATTGAAGTTGTTCAATCTCTTGTTGTTCTTCTTGGCCGTTATGAAATCCAGAATGTCCGGGTGGTCCACGTTCAGTATCGCCATGTTGGCGCCCCGCCTCGTTCCTCCCTGCTTCACCGTCTCGGTGGCGGCGTCGAATACCGTCATGAAAGAGATGGGACCGCTCGAGATTCCCTTCGTTGTCTTGACCATGTCGTTCTTGGGCCGGATCCTCGAGAACGAGAACCCTGTCCCTCCCCCGCTCTTGTGGATCAGGGCCGTGCGCTTTATCGTCTCGAATATGCTCTCCATCGAATCATCTATGGGGAGCACGAAACAAGCCGATAGCTGCTGGAGCTCCGCGCCGGCGTTCATCAGCGTCGGTGAGTTGGGGAGAAAGTCGAGGCTCGCCATCATCCTGTAGAACTCGCCTTCCCATTTCTTGCAGTTCTTGCTTTCACCGTAGAAACGTTCCGCGGCCGCGACGTTATCAGCGACTCTCGAGAACATCTCCTCCGGCGTCTCCGTCAACTGTCCGTCGATATCCTTGCGCAGATACCGCTTCTGGAGCACACGCTGAGCGTTCTCTGTCAGGCGAGGTTCAGGGTGGGATGAGGGCATGATAACCTCCTATCATACAACAATTTACAAATATCTGATTTCAAGGTGCCGTGCAAGTCATAACTCTATATCTTGGGGCGAGGATAAATATTACATACAAGATATAGGGCAGTCAACCAGAAATTAGAAAAAAATTAGTTTTTACGGAGCTTTTTTACCAGCCCCGGCAAATCGCATAACTTATTATATAATAATATATTTCGGGCGGGGGCATTTCCCGGCCCGCTCAAGATTAACCTTTTTCACCCCCCGTATCATATGATACAGTCGAACTTCGCCGCTTGCAATACGTACAACTGAAAAGGGAGACCTAACAGAGCGCGCCTCAAATGGATAAAGGAGAATACATGAACCATAAAACCATCACGGTCCTGCTGCTCCTCCTATCTTTTCCGTGCACCGCACATTCACAGGTCTTCGGCCAGTTCTCGACAGCCACCATCGCAAGCGAGGGCGAAGGAGGGCTCTTCATCGCGGGCGGCAGCGATGCCTTCCGCACCGGAATAATGGGCAGGTTCAGGCTCACGCAGAACAGCGGATTGGGGGTGCAGCTCGGCTACTACAGGGAGTACGGCGTGAACAGCACCGGCGCGGGAGTGGACTACAAGAGGTATATCATCAACATCCCGCCTGTCATCCCCATCGACATATCGGCGAATGCGTCCGCAGGATATCTCGGCTCGGAGGATTTCGGCAGGTATATCTTCTCAATTGGCGCGCTTGCAAGCGGAAGGTTCACGTTGATCGAAGCCGCACCGGTCGAGCCATACTGCTCCCTGATCTACCGTTACAGCCATTTCAGCAGAAAGGGTTCGTGCGCCGATTATGATGTGGACTGGCCATGCGCGGAGGAGAGCGATGATAGCTACACGCGCACTCTGCTCAGGGCCGGTCTGAAGATATTCTACAGGGATGATTTCCAGTTTCTCTTGGAAGTTGAGATCGACGGCGGCACCGTGTTCGGCGGCGGAGTGAATATCATCTTCTAGGAGGTAGTTCGATAGCGACCCCTAGTTCCTTCTCGCTATCACGATCGTGATGTTGTCTTCCCCGCCCTTGCTCTTGGCCAGCTTCACCAGTTCCGCACATGCGTCGTTTGGCGTCATCGTGGAGGCAACCTTCAGTATCTCGCTCTCCTCGAGCATGGTGAACAGCCCGTCCGAGCAGAGCAGCACCGAGTCCCCTCCCTGAATCGGGACGGCCTCGTAAATATCTATCTCGACCTTTCCGCTGAATCCAACGGCCCTCGTGATAACGTTCCTTCGCGGATGATTCATGGCCTTTTCCTTGCTGATCGAACCCCTCCGGATCATCTCCCCGACGAGGCTGTGATCCTCGGTCAGCTGGCTGATCTTCCCCTCGTGCACAAGGTAGGCACGTGAATCGCCGACATGGGCTATATGCAGCCTGTCGGGGAAAAGCGCCGCGGCCGTGCATGTAGTGCCGGCAAGCCCCTTTCTTCCCTCACCGACGGTTTCGAATACCGTTGCGTTCGCCTCCTTCACCGCCGCTTCTAGTCTCGTTACGGCCTCCTCATCGCTCTCACGGTAGTACGCATCGCCTACCACCTCGACCGCAGCCCGGCTGGCCTTGCTTCCCGAGAAATGCCCCCCCATCCCATCCGCTACAACCGCCAGCACCCCCCTCCTCTCCATCAACTCATCGGTCTCTGGATCGAAGATGCCGAAATAATCCTCGTTGTTCTGTCGGACGGAACCCCTGTCGCTCACAGCTACGATGTTGAAAGGCTTGTCCATATCCTTCTCTTCCATGTTGATCGCTCGATCCAACCCTCACCAACCGCCCGCCGTGCCTCCCCGGTACCGTCGCAGTCTAGTAAATTATCGGCCGGCTGGCAATCATCCTATCCATGCGGGGAGCTTGGAAAGCGATATCCCGAAGACGGGAATGGCCAGAAGATACACGATTAGGGTGACGAGTACAACCCCGATTAGGTTCATCAAGACACCCACCCTCACCATACCGGTCATGGTTACAGATCCGCTGGAAAAGACGATGGCGTTAGGAGGGGTCGCCACCGGCAGCATGAAAGCGCACGATGCCGAGATCGCAGCGGGGATCATCAGCGCGAACGGGTGAAGATTCAGGCCCACGGCCGTCGCGGCGAGTATCGGAAGAAATATCGTGGCTATAGCCGTATTCGAGGTCACCTCGGTCAGGAACGTCACGAGCAGGGCCGTAAAGATAATCAGAATCAATACAGGGGCTCCGTGCAATAAACCCATCCCTCCCGCGATCCTCGCGGCAAGCCCGCTCTCCGAGAAGCCCCTTCCGAGGGCTATCCCTCCGCCGAATAGAATCAGTATGCCCCAGGGGATGCCGCGTGCGCTCTTCCAGTCGAGCACGAAGACCCCCCTTCTCCAATCGACCGGAATCACGAATAACGCGACAGCCGCTGCTATCGCCACAGTGGAATCATGAACGTACTTTCCGAGGGAAGCAAAGGACGCCCAACCCCTGAGCGTAAACTCACCGATCGTGATATCCGCTCTCGTGAACCATGCAGCAACGGTCAACAGAAATACTATCAGCACCCTCTTCTCCCCGGCCCCCATCCTTCCGAGAGAATCCCTCTCGCGCCTGATGGCCTCTCCCCCCCCGCCCGCGTCCACCGAAACGCACCTGAATGCAACCCGTGTGAGCATCAGGTATGCAACCGGGATGAACACGATAACGAGAGGCAGGCCCACTATCATCCACCGCATGAAGCTTATCTCGCCCGCATCCGGATAAAGGGCCCTCACCTGAGCGGCGAAAACGAGATTGGGAGGAGTACCGATCAACGTGCCGATCCCTCCTATATTGGCCGAGTATGCTATGGCCAGCATAAGGGCCATCTTGAATCCGGCAAGACCATCGGACCCGCAGCCGCCCCTTTTCTCCAACGTCACGAGAACCGCCATCGCTATGGGTAACATCATCATCGTCGTCGCCGTATTCGAGATCCACATGGAGAGAAAAGCGGTCGCTATCATGAATCCCAGCACTATCCTTTCACCGCGCATTCCAACAAATGCAACTATTCCCAGGGCTATCCTCCTGTGCAGCTCCCACCTCTGCATTGCTACGGCTATGAAGAACCCTCCCAGAAACAGAAAGATGTTGGGCGAGGCGTACGAGGATACAACCTTCGAGGCCGGCACGATCTTCATCAGCGGAAACGCCACGAGGGGCACGAGCGCTGTCGCTGCCAGAGGCAAGCTCTCGCATATCCACCAAACCGCCATCAGCAGGGCGATACCTGCGACCCTTCGTGCATCGCATTCGAGGAAGGCGTCCGGAAGAAGAAGAAACAGAACGAGCAGCGAGGGGCCGAGAAAAAGCCCGATTCTCTGTCTCCGCCCGTAAGCTCCGTCGGGGCTTCCTCCGGCTCCGAATCCTCCCGACGGCATCAATTCGTTTCTAGATCCAGCCTTCATCTGGGGGCGCACCATTCTGTTATAGAATAATCGCTCTTGTAGTGATCGATCGGTGGTGTTACATTACCATGCACGAGGATAACGCCTCGTTCTTATAACGTCAATCCATTATTGCCGTTCGGGAGACAACGGTGAAACACAGATTTCCTGTTCACGGAGTGTTCGGGGCGGTCGTGATAGCCGCTTCGGAGATTCTGCTCGTGCGCCAGAATCCCTGGGTGATGTCCTACTTCACCCCACTGGTCTGGACCGGTTACATACTGCTGGCCGATGCAGCTGTCGCAGCCAGGAAGGGAACATCGCCACTGACGGCGCGAAGGCGGGAATTCCTTCTATGCATCCCCCTATCGATAGCCTGCTGGTACGTCTTCGAGGGCGTCAACCTGCTTCTCGAGAACTGGACGTACGTGAATCTTCCGGAAAATACCGCCGCGAGGTGGATCGGATACGCCTGGTCGTACGCCACGATATTCCCCGCCATCTTCATAACCGCCGAGCTTGTGGACACGTTTACCGGCGCACGCTTGAAGAACCGGCGCCCTCTTTCGATCTCCCGGGGCACAGAAACCATTTTCTACGTTACGGGCGTCGCCCTCTTCGTGTTGACGCTGATATTCCCCTCTCGATACCTCTGCCCGCTCCCCTGGGTGAGCGTGCTGTTGTGGTTCGAGGGAATGAACGACAGGCTCGCAATAGGATCGTTCGCGGAGGATTTCCGCAAGGGCGACTACACGATCTTCGTATCACTGCTGGTATCAGGCGCCGTCTGCGGCGTTCTGTGGGAGTTCTGGAACTTCTGGGCGCAGACGAAATGGCAATATCACGTGCCCTACCTGCCCGATATCAAGCTATTCGAGATGCCGGTCCTCGGGTATCTAGGCTTCCCGCCGTTCGCGATAGAATGTTACCTGATGTACAGGTTCACCCGTTTCATAACACCGGCAAGGCTCGGCCCCGACATATTAGGAAGGGATTGGAGAAGGACACCTGCGGGAGGCTTGACTTGAACGAATCGGACAAGCTGAGGCGTATCCTCTCCGGCAAGAAAGCCGTCGTATTCGACTTCGACAACATAATAGTGGATTCGGAGCCGTTCCATTTCGAGGCCTATTCACGGGTCTTCGCGCGCGCGGGTCATACACTGGACCGCGAGGAGTACTGGCTTGAATGGACATCCAGGGGCGGAGGAGCAAAGGGGGAGATAGAGAGGCACGGCCTCGACCTCGTACCCGCCGAGATCCAGAAACAGAAGGATCCGATCTATTCACGATTCTGCGGCTCGGGCGAGATCCGACTCTTCCCGAGCGCGGCGGCGATCATAAAGATCCTCAGGGATGCGGGATTCACGCTTGCCGTGGCATCGGGCTCCTACGAGCACGATATCCGTACGATCCTGTCCGCCAACGGCATCGAATCGCACTTCGAAGCGGTCGTCGGAAAGGACGGTATCGAGAAAACGAAGCCCCACCCGGAGACCTACCTGAAAGCCTGCTCGAAATTGGGTATCGCACCGGCGCACTGCCTGGCCGTGGAGGACGCGGAAAAGGGCGTACGCAGCGCTCGCGATGCCGGCATGAGTGTCATAGTCATCGAAACCCCCATAACCCGTGGGCTCGGTATAGAGGGAGCTGATATCGTGCTGAGCGGCCTGGAAAGATTTTTGAGAATTCTCGAGAAGATATACGACTGAAGGTACGGGTTCAGAGGCGGCGCGTCAAAAACCCTATGTCATTAGAAGTGCTGGATCGAGATATGAGTTGATCTGTCCTGCGGGCTATACGTAAACGAGGCACGCACACCGCCGTACCGCGGCACGCACGAGAAGCTGTAACGGTGTCAGACGGTGATCTCCTCTTCCTCGGGCTCGTAGAACGGATCCAGCTTCGAATGCAGCTCCGTGTAGATCTTCCTGAGCTCCCGCCTGCTGTTCTCGCATCGTTTTACGATCGCTGAAAGCTCGGGATCTCCGCCGAGCTTATCCATCAGCATCTCAAGATCGGCCCGCAGCTTTCCCATCGGTTCGTCCATCTTGGATGATAGATCGGCGACGATCTCGGTCAGGTTATCCTCACCCGCGGTCTCCACATCCCTCTGCTTCGCGTTCCTCTTGGATATATGCAGGTTGATCCTTGCAATCAGCTCCGGGAAATCGAACGGCTTTGTCAGATAGTCATCCGGATCGAAGCCCATCCCCTTCACCTTGTCCTCCGAGCTGCCCCGCGCGGTGAGAAAGATTATTGGAATATCCCTCGTGCTGTCGACACTCTTGACCCTCTTGCATACCTCGAACCCGTCCATCTTCGGCATCATAACATCGAGTATGAGGCAGTCCGGATTCTTCTCGTATACCCTGTCCAGCGCAATCTGGCCGTTCTCTGCCTCTCTGACGGCGAAGTTGGCGTTCTCCAGGTTGAACTTTATGATACGCCTGAGATCCTTGTCGTCCTCGGCTACAACTATGTCGTATTTATCCACAATCTCATCGTAAACAAGATCGTCACTCATCGCAGTCGACCTCCTCGGGTCAATATAGAGTTTTACCTAGTATATTGAATCGTCAGGATAAGGATGGGACTTTACACCTTTTTTCGACC
>CAYRCK010000048.1:0-13361 GCA_964422745.1 uncultured bacterium | reverse complement strand
GGAAGTGATTGCGGGGTGGATGAATGAGCGGGGGAGGCCCGAGGGCCTCCCCCGGCTTTTTGCCCTTGACTTGGGCATTCCTGTTTGTTATCAATAAGCTTCCCTTTACGGTCGATAGGAGGAGTGTAGAGGTGTACGCGATCGTTCGTTTGGCACAGAGACAGGTAATGGTGAAACCGGAGGAATACGTCAGGGTTCCGAGGCTCGACGTAACTCCGGGGAGCCTTATAAGCTGCGATGACGTGCTCTTTTATGCAGACGGGGATGACGTGCGGGTCGGCAGACCGCTCCTCGACGGTATCAAGGTCACGGCCGAGGTGCTCGACCACCTGCGCGATGATAAGATAATCGTCTTCAAGATGAAGCGGAGGAAAAAGTACCGGAGAAAGAGGGGGCACAGGCAGGATTATACTCTTCTGAAGATAAAGGAAATTTCAGCTTAGGCTACGAGATCCGGGGAGATAACAGAATATGGCGCATAAAAAGGGTGTAGGAAGCTCGAAGAACGGGCGGGACAGCAAGGCAAAGAGGCTCGGGGTCAAGAGGCAAGCCGGCCAGCGTGTTCTAGCCGGAACCATCCTGGTCCGCCAGAGGGGCACCAGGATACATCCGGGTGTCAACGTCGGCAAGGGAGGAGACGATACCCTCTATGCACTCATCGACGGCACGGTACAGTACGAACGTGTCGGCAAGAGCAAGAAGAGGGTGAGTGTTCACACCCACTGAAGGTCTCGATCCATAGACGAAGGTGATAGATGGAGAACCCGGAGCAGTAATCGTTCCGAAGAGGTTCTCCATTTTTTTAAGGGGGGTGAGGATATGAAAATCAGATACCTTGGACATTCCGCTTTCGAGCTGACACTCGAAGACGGCAGAAGACTCGTGACCGATCCTTACGAATCGGGCTCCTACGGTGGAGCGCTGGCCTACGGGCCGATAACCGGCACCTACGATTACGCAGTCGTGAGCCACGGTCATCAGGATCATAATTGTGCTGATGTGACTTCGAGGGTGCAGGAGGTGCTCGAGGAAGAGGGCGAGTTCGATCTCGGGGGAATCAGGATCAAGACTATCCCCACGTTTCATGATACGTCGAAGGGGTCGGAGAGGGGCAGCAACCTGATATCGATCATCGAAGCAGAGGGGATCAGGGTCGCCCACCTGGGGGACCTGGGTCACCCCCTCACGCCGGCCGATGTGCCCGAACTCGAGGGTGTCGACGTTCTGCTGATACCTGTAGGCGGGCATTTCACTATAGACGCGCCGACCGCAGCCGGCTTGGCGGAAGCGTTCAAGCCCGGGATCGTCATCCCGATGCATTTCAAGACGGACAAGGTCGATTTTCCCATAAGGCCGGTCGACGATTTCATAGAGCTCGTGGAGAACGTCGAAAGGGTAGGTGGAAGCGAGATCGAGATAACGAAGAAAACCATGTCCGGGACCGGGAAGGTTGTTGTTCTCGAACCGGCGCTCTAGGCTCATCCTGGAGGTCCGGAAAGATATGGATTGCTATTCCACGCACTCGTGTTACCTGGAGCAATTATCAAAGCGAGGTACATAGATGAAGGATATCGATTCTGCTAAGATCACCGAGGAGATAGCCCGTCTCTGCATGGAGGCGAATTTCGAGCTGGAAGGCGATGTGCTCAGAGCGCTCGAAGAGGCCGCCGAGAGGGAGGAATCGGCCACCGGAAAGGAGGTTCTGGACCAGATCCTCGACAACTCCGAGATAGCACGCACCGAGCGCATGCCGATCTGCCAGGATACCGGGCTTGCCATTATCTTCGTGGAGATGGGGCAGGAAGTACACGTTGTAGGAGGGGATTTCGAAGAGGCGGTGAACGAGGGTGTTAAGAAAGGGTATACTGAAGGGTACCTGCGTAAGTCGGTTCTCTCGGATCCGGTAAGGGGCGGAAACACAGGTGACAACACACCGGCGATAATCCACCTTAGAATAGTGCCGGGCGAGATGCTCAAGATCTGGGTGGTTCCCAAGGGCGGCGGCAGCGAGAACATGAGCAGGATCGCAATGATGAAGCCCGCCGACGGCATTGACGGCATCAAGAAATTCGTCGTCGAGAATGTCCGCGCTGCTTCGGGAAATCCCTGTCCCCCGATTATCGTCGGTGTAGGGATAGGCGGCTCCTTCGAACGTTGCGCGCAGATTTCCAAAAGGGCCCTGTTGCGGGAGGTGGGCAGCGAGCATCCGGATCCATTCTACGCGGACCTGGAGAGGGAGCTGCTCGAATCGATCAATAACACCGGCGTAGGTCCCATGGGCCTCGGCGGTCGGTGCACGGCGCTTGCTGTGCACGTCGAGACAGCCCCCAGGCACATAGCCTCGTTCCCTGTTGCGATGAACATCAACTGCCATGCCGCGCGTCACAAGTACGTGGAGTTGTAGTGACAGGTCGATTCAGGAAGGCGATATCAATCTGTGATGGAAATACAGTTTTTTGAACAAATGTCAGGCAGGTGAAAACATGGCAGAGTACTCGATAGAAACTCCCATGTCGAAGGAAGATGCACTTAAGTTGAAGGCCGGAGATAAGGTGATGCTGACCGGTCGGATCTATACAGCGAGGGACGCCGCGCACAAGAGGCTCGTGGATCTTTTGGAAGAGGGCGGGGATCTGCCCATTCCGCTGGAAGGCCAGATCATATACTATGTCGGGCCGGCACCGACGCCGCCGGGAAAGGCGATAGGTTCGGCGGGCCCTACTACAAGTTACAGGATGGATCCCTATACCCCCGCGCTCATCGAGAAGGGGCTTCGCGGCATGATAGGTAAGGGAGAGCGCTCCGAAGCCGTCGTCGAAGCGATGGTGAAGCATAAAGCGGTATACTTTGCGGCGACCGGTGGGGCCGCCGCACTGATATCGAAGAGTATAGTATCAGCCGAGGTCATAGCATACGACGACCTCGGCGCTGAGGCCGTGAGGAAACTTGAAGTGAAGGGGTTCCCCGTCATAGTCGCCCAGGATTGTCATGGCGGGAATATCTACAAGGAGGGGCAGGCGAAATACGCCCGCTGACCCCCTTGTGCAGTTGAAGGGGGATGGACGCCTTGTCATCACCCGGGGTGCTCGCAGTCATACCGGCCCGTTATGCTTCAACCCGGTTTCCCGGGAAACCGCTCGCCGAGATATGCGGACTCCCGATGATTCTACATGTTTACAGGGGAGTCGCTGCTCTTGAGGGAGTCGACAGAGTCGTTGTCGCAACAGATGATGAGAGGATCAAGTCGGTTGTCGAAGGGGACGGTGGTAATGCCGTAATGACGGCGCGAACCCACGTTTCGGGAACGTCGAGGGTACGCGAGGTCGCCTCGCGCCACAGGTACGCGATCGTCCTCAACGTGCAGGGAGACGAACCGCTCCTACCCGGGCGCGGTGTAGAGAAGCTCATCGAAACGATGCGATCGGATCCCGGGATATCCATGGGGACACTCGCCGCCCGTTCAAAGGATATGGGTGATTACATGAACAGCGATGTTGTCAAGGTCGTGTGTGATTTAAACGGCAACGCGCTGTACTTTTCTCGTTCACCGCTACCGTTCGGGCCGGGCGAACGATGCGGAGGCGGCGCACGTACGGATCGTCCGTCCGGAACCCTCAAGCGGAACCGCGCGGGTTCCGTTGCATTCCTGAGACATATCGGCATCTATGGATTCAGAAGGGGATTTCTGCTCGGGTATCCTGCGATGAAGTGCGGTCCCTTGGAGAAACTGGAGTCCCTCGAGCAGCTAAGGGCGCTCGAAAACGGCCACCGGATCCGCGTGATCAAGTGCTCCGCGGCGCCTGCGGGAGTGGATCGCCCACGGGATATAAAAAGAGTTGAAAAGATAATTAGAAGCCGCTAGAGTGTTAAAGCGCGAATGGATGTAATCAGATCACATGTGTTCGAAGGGAAGGATTGAGCAGGAATATTAAATATATCTTCGTCACGGGCGGGGTGGTCTCATCTCTGGGCAAGGGTATCTCAAGTTCTTCTATAGGTCTTCTCCTGAAAAAACGCGGCCTGAACGTAGTCCTTCAGAAATTCGATCCATACCTGAATGTCGATCCCGGCACCATGAGCCCGTTTCAGCACGGTGAGGTCTTCGTAACCGACGACGGCGCCGAAACGGATCTCGACCTGGGACACTACGAGAGGTTCATCGACAGGGACCTCAGCCAGCGATCGAACGTAACGGCGGGGCAGATATACGAGGCGGTGATAAACCGTGAGAGGGAAGGGGGGTATCTGGGCAGGACGGTTCAAGTCGTCCCGCACGTCACCGACGAGATAAAGAGCAGGATAAGGATGGCGGCTGATAACGGCAGGGATGTCGATGTCGTTATCACGGAGATTGGCGGCACGTCGGGGGACATAGAGGGGCTGCCTTTTCTCGAAGCCATACGCCAATTCCGCCTCGATGTCGGAAGGAGCAACTGCCTGTACATACATCTGACACTGCTTCCGTTCATTCAGGCCGCAGGGGAGTTGAAGACGAAACCTACGCAGCACAGCGTCAAGGGCCTGAGGGAGATCGGCATTCAACCGGATATACTGATCTGCCGGACGGGCAATCCGTTGAACGACGAGATTCGAAGCAAGATAGCGCTTTTCTGCAATGTCGAGGAAAGAGCGGTGATAGAGGCGCAGGACGTCGATTCGATTTACGAGGTTCCTCTGAGGTTTCATAAGGAGGGACTGGACGGTATAATAATGGAGAAACTCGAATTAGAAAGTCCATCTCCCGATATGGCCGAATGGGAGGTTATGGTCAATAAGATCTTCTCCGCCGAGGACCAGGTAGATATAGCGCTATGCGGCAAGTACGTTCACCTTGTGGATGCGTACAAGAGCATAATCGAATCGTTCATACATGCAGGTGTCGCGAACGATGTTCGCGTCAATATTCGATGGATCGATTCCGAGAAGATAGAGAAGGACAAACCGGAGACCTACCTTGATAACGTGCACGGAATACTCGTTCCGGGAGGTTTCGGCGAGAGGGGTATAGAGGGGAAGGTGATGGCCGTGCGTTACGCGCGGGAGAACGGAGTTCCCTTCCTCGGAATCTGTCTCGGCCTGCAATGTGCGGTCATAGAATTCGCCAGGAATGTTTGCGGTCTGGATGCCGGGAGTTCCGAGTTCGATCCCGATATACAGCACCCGGTGATAGATCTCATGTTCGAACAGAGGAGCCGCTCCAAGATGGGAGGGACGATGCGGTTGGGATCTTACCCATGCAAGCTCAACAAGGATTCCCTGGCGCACGAGCTCTACGGGAACCTGGAGATCGCGGAAAGGCACAGGCACCGCTGGGAGGTGAACAACGAGTACAGGGAGACGCTGGAGAAAAAGGGCCTTGCGATATCCGGCCTGTCTCCGGACGGCAGCCTGGTCGAGATCGTCGAGATACCGGATCATCCGTTTTTCATCGCCTCACAGTTTCATCCGGAGCTCAAATCACGTCCCCACCGTCCGCATCCCCTGTTCAAGGGTTTTGTGGAGGCCGCGGCGAAATTGATGAAAAGCCGGGACGGGAAAAGGAGTGTCGCCGCAACCGCCCGCCGGGAGGGATGATGGTGGAATCCGAGCTCTTCGTAGTATTAAAAGGGAAAAAAGTGAATCTTCGGGAATCTCCGCTGCTCATTGCGGGTCCGTGTGTTCTCGAGAATCAGGAAGACGCACTGCGGGTTGCGGAAGAATGCGCGGAAAAGGCGGCTCTGAATGGATTTTTCTATGTGTTCAAGTCGAGCTACCTAAAGGACAACCGTTCATCGGATGGCTCGTATACCGGACCGGGCCTCGAAAAGGGTCTGAGGATGCTGGAGGTAGTCGGGGAGAGAACCGGTGTTCCCTTGATTACTGATGTTCACTGCCGGGACGAGGTTGGAGAAGCCGCCGCCGTCTGTGATATTCTGCAGATACCGGCCTTTCTCGCGAGGCAAACAAGTCTTATCAAAGCGGCGGCCGGAACGGGCAGGATGCTTAATCTGAAGAAGGCGCAGTTTCTCTCACCCGAGGATATGGGTAACGCAGTCGAGAAGGCCAGGCTGGGGGGGGCGGAGCAGGTGATGGTTACCGAGAGGGGTACGATGTTCGGGTACAACAATCTCGTTGTGGATTTCACGTCGTTCGCGAGGATGAGGTGCTTCGGTGTGCCGTTGATCTTCGATGTGACACATTCCCTCCAATTACCCGGGGGCGAGGGTGACAGGTCGGGAGGCAGACCCGAGTACGCGAGATTGATGGCGGGAGCCGCCGTCGCAGCTGGATGTGACGGTCTATTCGTGGAGACGCATCATGATCCCCTATCCTGCCGCTGCGATGCCGAGGCGATGCTGCCCCTGAGCGAGCTGCCGGGTCTGTTGAATAGAGCGGCAGCGATCCAACGTTGCATGGTTTGATGTATCCAGCCGCTTTGTCGAATATGCCCGCACATTCCGGAGGCAGATTAGATGGAAGGAAACAGGATAGAAACAGATGAAGGTAGGACGATGGATCATCCTGATGGTGACCGGATCGAGGATGGGGTGGAGGAGACTCTCAGCGTAGCCGAGCTGGGCCGGGATGTTGTAGCCTTGGAGATCGAGGGACTCGAGGCGCTGAGGGACGGAATCGGGCAGGAGTTCGAGGAAGCGGTTGGCCTGCTGCTCGGATGCAGGGGCAAGGTTATCGTCTGCGGGATAGGCAAATCCGGGATAGTGGCCCGTAAGATCGCGGCCACATTGAGCAGTACGGGAACACCTGCTGTTTATCTTCATCCTGTAGAGGCGGCTCACGGGGATATGGGGATGGTGACCGGAGAGGATGTTTTCATAGCTGTTAGTAAGAGCGGCGACAATGAGGAGATTAATAAGCTTCTTCCGTTTGTCAGGGCCATGAAGGTCAAGATGATATCGATTACGACAGCCGAAGGATCACAGCTAGCCGGTGAAAGCGATATCCTGCTTCTAACACGGGTCGAGAGGGAGGCCTGTCCCATGGATATGGTTCCGACGTCGAGCACGACGGCGGCCTTGGTCATGGGTGATGCGCTCGCGGTGGCTGTCTTCAGAAGGCGGAATTTCGGTAAGGAGGATTTCGCCAGGCTTCACCCGAGCGGTAACCTCGGTAAAAGGCTGCACCTGAAGGTATCGGAGTTGATGCATACAGCAGGAGATCTACCGCTTGTGGATATGGATACATCGCTCAAGGATGCCCTCATCGTGATAATAAACAAGAGGCTTGGGATCACGGGTGTCGTGGATGAGGAGGGCACGCTCGCCGGTGTGATCACCGACGGGGATCTGAAGAGATACCTCGTGAAGAATTCCGAGATCCTCGATGTCGAGGTTGCCCGGTTGATGACAAGAAGCCCGAGAACGACCGTGGCAGATGCTCTTGCGATCGACGCTCTGGCTAAGATGGAGATGGATCCTCCGGGACCGGTCACGCAGCTGTTCGTCATCGATGATGAACACAAACCGATCGGTGTTATACACATCCACGATATAATTCGCGCGGGGCTGAGGTGAAAGGCTTGTTTTACACTAAACGGCCTGTTTCTAACCACATACTGTATCAATTCACGTTCGTGGATCTCGATCGAGTATCAGCAACAATGTGGCTTTCCTTAACTAATTAAATCACAAGATATTATACGAGTCAAATTTAGCGAGCAATTTGGTGATTTATTTGGCATAGCTATTGCTTGACTAAAGGGGGCGCGTGTGTTATAAACTAGTTGAAAGCTTGAAGTACTCCTTGATTATAAAGACGTTACGCTGCCATTTCGCCTCCACTCCAGCGAGCACGAAGGGAGCATTCAAATTCTTGAAGACCGGATGGTGGGTGAAGGGTGAAGAAGAAGCTACGAAGAGGATCGGCCCTTCTCCTGGTGAAGTTTTTGATTCTGCTGACAAGAGTTCTACCACGAAAGGCGGGGCTGGCATTGTTCTCGGCACTGGGTTCGGCGGCGTATAGCCTATATGGCCGCGACAGGGAGCGAGCAAAGGCGAATCTCTCGCTGGCCTTCCCGGATAGCGATGCATTGATCGTAGAATCCCTGGCAAAGGGATCTTTTGCAGCACTTGCCAGGAACGCCTACGACGCTCTTAGCCTCGTGCACTTATCCAGGTCGAAGATCCTGGACCTTTGCGGTGTGGACGGTGAGGAGTACTTTGAGGCGGCCTGTGCCCGGGGCAGTGGCGTGATAGCCCTGACCGGACATATCGGATGCTGGGAGCTTATGGCCGCCTACTTCTCTAACAAGGGTTACAAGGTCAGTGTGATCGCCCGCAACCTGCACGACGTGAGATTGAATGATATGCTGGTCAGAATGCGGAAAAGGCATAACCTGGTATCCATACCCAGGGGGACGAGCGCAGTGTCGGCATACAAGGTCCTGCGCCGTGGGGAAGTGCTTGGTATGCTGATCGATCAGGATATTGATGTGGATGGTGTATTCGTTCCTTTCTTCGGGGTTCCCGCATATACACCGCGCGGCGCTGCTGTATTCGCCCTGCGCAGCAATGCGGCGGTGGTTCCTATGGCGGATCATATGCAGCCGGGGGGCAAACACCGTATCACCGTGCTCCCCGAGCTGGAGTTTCCATCCGACGGCCTTACCGAGCAGGAGAGGATCGACGAGCTGACCGCACGGTGCTCTGAAGCCGTCGAGAAGCTGATTAGGATATACCCGCAGCAGTGGGTATGGTTCCATGACCGTTGGAAGAAGCGACCGGAAGGTGGGAGTGATGTCGCCGGCTTCGAGACGCGTTATGACGGGCGGGCGGGTCTTTGTTAACAATCCGGGCGGTTCAGGTGTATAATCGGTTAATGGTGCACCTGCAGGGAAAAATGTGATGCGAGAAGAACGTAATTATAGGACCGGCTTTCCCCGATCATTAGCGGTTTTACGCGTTATGGCGACTCTGTTCGTATTTATCATGCTGATCTGCTCATGCGGGAAAGAAAGCACGCCGGAGCAGTCCATAGTTATGAGTGACGTGCCCGATCAGGAGTTCTTCGATTTCACGACGGTGGAAAGCGATTCTAGCGTGGAGAAGTGGAAGCTCGAGGCACCCGTTGCGAGGATATACAACGCCAGAAACCTGCTTGTAGCCGTGAGTCCGAGGATAGTGTTCTATGATGAGGCGGGCGGGCGATCATCCATTCTGACCGCTGAGAAGGGCGAGTACAACAAGGTTACACACGACCTCACCGCCCTGGGTAATGTGGTCGTAACGTCACGTGAGGGTTATACCTTGGAGACGGAAAGCCTGGTTCTTGTGAAGGGGCAGAACAGGATACAAACGGAAGATTTTGTTAGGTTCACCAAGGAGAACGACGTGCTGACGGGGTACGGATTCAGGAGCGATCCGGAGCTTTCGGACGTTGTGATAGAACGAGATGTCAAGGCGTACCTAAGGGATGAGGGGGGCGTTGTGCTGGAGGAGCTGGAGGAGGATAGAGAGGGTGAGGAGGATTCGAATGAATGATCCAGCGGCCGGAGCGGATCGGACAAATCACGGACTGGTCTGTAGCGGACTCGTCAAGGTTTACGGCAAGAGGCGCGTCGTCGACGATGTTTCGATATATGTTGAACGGGGAGAGGTTGTCGGCTTGCTGGGCCCAAATGGAGCCGGTAAGACTACCTGCTTTTACATGATCGTGGGTATGATAAGACCGGAGAGCGGGGGAGTCGAACTGGACGGGGAGGATATTACGAGTCTGCCGATGTACAAGAGGGCGCGGAAAGGGATAGGTTACTTGCCACAGGAAGCGTCGATCTTCAGGAAACTTACGGTGGAAGATAATCTGGCGGCTATTCTCGAAACTCTGCCGATATCCAAGAAAGAGCGTAACGAGCGGAAGGAGAGCCTTCTGCGTGAGCTCAACATAGAGCACCTGAGGAAGGGACGCGGATACCAGCTATCGGGAGGCGAGAGAAGGAGGGCGGAGATTACACGTTCACTAGTGACGGATCCCTCGTTTATGCTTCTGGATGAGCCCTTCGCCGGCATCGATCCTATTGCGGTCGCTGATCTTCAGAGCACGGTTAAAAAGCTCCGGGACAGGGGATTGGGAGTGCTGATAACCGATCATAATGTTAGGGAGACGTTGTCAATAACGGATAGAGCATATATCATGTATGAGGGAAAGATAAGATGCTCGGGGACGTCAGACGAGTTGGCATCAGACCCGGACGTTCGTGAGATCTATTTGGGTGAGGCTTTTCGATTATAGAATAGGACGGCTTGCGTATGGAAATGAAAATGGGAATGCGTTTGGGGCTTCAGCAGAGGCTTGTAATGACACCGAGGCTTCAGCAGGCATTGAAGCTGCTCCAGATGCCGACCCTTGAGCTTCAGCAGGTGTTGAAGCAGGAAATACTCCAGAATCCTATGCTTGAAGAGGCCGATGACCTCGAAGATACCGCGGAGGATGAGGGATCCGAGGAGGAGGATAGCGAGGAAGAGGAGGATCAGGAGAAGATCGACTGGGATTCCTACCTGGAGGAGGGTTTCGGAATGGGTGGGGGGTACGCGGAAACCGAGGAGAGAGAGGATTATCTCGAGAAGGTTCCGGTGGCCAAGCAGAGCTTTACCGATCATCTGCGCGGCCAGCTCAGGTTGGCGACCGACGAAGAGAGAACCCTGGAAATCGGAGAATATATACTCGGAAGCCTCGATGATTCCGGATATCTGACATGCTCCATCGAGGAGATAGCTCATACGTTCAGTGTATCGAGCGGTGACGTGGAGAGTGTCCTCCAATTGGTTCAGACATTCGAGCCGTTGGGCGTGGGGGCCAGGGATCTGAAGGAATGCCTGATTATACAGCTCAGGGCTAGGGGACTGTCGGAGAGCCCCGCGGCTAGAATAGTCAGGGAGCACTTCGAGGAATTCAAGCAGAAGAAATACCTGGAACTCAGCAAGAAGTTGAAGATATCCCTGCGTGAGGTTCAGGAGCAGGCGAATATCATAGGAACACTGAATCCCAAACCCGGCCTCGATATCCTGGCGGAGGAGCCCAAATACGTGATTCCGGACCTCATCGTTGAAAGGGTAGGGGATAAGTATGTTGTTTTCCTGAACGACAGGAATGTGCCTCGCTTGAGAATCAGCCAGGTATACCGGAACGAGCTTCAGAACAATCCGGAGATCAGCAGTGAAGCCAAGGAGTTCATCCAGGGCCGCCTCAAGAACGCCAAGTGGCTCATACAGACCATAGAACAGCGCCGAAGGACGATGATAAAGGTCATGGAGAATATCGTCGAAGAGCAGAAAGATTTCTTCGAGAACGGGACCATAGCGCTCAGACCCCTAACGCTTCAGCAGGTCGCGAGCAGGATTAATATGCATGAATCTACCGTCAGCCGCGTAACTACGAACAAGTACGTACAGACCCCGCGGGGCGTTTATGAGTTGAAGTTCTTTTTCAGCTCGAGCCTCAGCACTCAGAGCGGTGAAGATGTATCCGCCAAGAGTGCCAAGATGAAGATACGGGAGATTATCGACGAGGAGGATGCCAAAAAACCTTTGAGCGATCAGAAGATTGCCGATATGCTGAAGAAAGACGGATTGCTTATAGCCAGGCGGACTGTCGCTAAGTACCGAGAACAGCTCGGTATATTACCCGCACGGCACAGGAAACGTTTCTGATATTAATTTAGCAATGGAGAGATAGACTTTAGATGACATCATCGACTGCGTCTCGCCGCTCTGCTAAACTTCCCTCTTGGTTGAGAAGGAAAATCCCACTACTGCATGAGTGCTCCCGTATTGAGCAAACAATCAACGAGTGCAATTTACATACTGTCTGCAGAGAAGCGCTGTGTCCCAACAGGAGTGAGTGCTATTCAAAGGGGAAGGTCACCTTTATGATACTCGGCGATACCTGCACAAGGGGGTGCCGTTTCTGCAGCGTCGCCAAGGGTAAACCGGAGGAGCCGGACGCCGATGAACCTGAAAATATAGCCAGGGCGGCTTCGGCGTTGGGACTTGCGCATGTCGTGGTCACTTCTGTCACGCGTGACGATCTGAAGGACGGAGGAAGCGGTCACTTCGCCGATGTGATCGAAGCTCTACGCGGAATCGAACCACGGCCTGTAATCGAAGTCCTGGTCCCTGATTTTGGGGGGCAAACCGACTCGTTGGAAAAAGTCCTGCAGGCGGCCCCCGATATCTTCTCTCACAACATGGAGACGGTAAGGAGGCTTTATGGGAAAATTCGGGTGAACGCTGATTACGACAGGTCGCTTTTTATATTATCGGAGGCAAAGCGCAGATACGGGGAGGTGATGACCAAGTCGTCTTTTATCCTGGGATTGGGAGAGAATACGGAAGAGGTAATTGAGGGATTATCGGATTTGAGGCGGGCCGGTTGCGATTTCGTGGCGATCGGACAGTATCTTCGTCCGGGCATGGAGCAGGTGCCGGTTGCAGAATACATTCGACCGGAACGGTTCAAGTTGCTTGAAGAGAAAGCTTATGAGATGGGATTTCTTGAGGTTGCATCTGGACCGCTTGTCCGGAGTTCATATCAAGAAAACCGCCTCGATGCCTATCGCGCGGACATCCTTGAATAAAGGGTGAATGAAGCGAGGAGGGGTATACAATGAATCTGACTACCACCGCAAGACATTTTGAAGCTAGCGAAAGTTTACTGGAGCATACAAAGAGGAGAATGTTGAAGCTGAGCCGGTTTTTCGATCATATCATCAATGTTGATGTCATTATGTCGGTGGAAAAGTTTAGGAATATCGCCGAAGTCAATGTGCACGTGAACGGTCATGATTTTTCAGCCAAGGAAGAGTCCGGGGATATGAAGGTTTCGGTGGACAAGGCAACGAAAAATCTTGAGAGACAGATCAAAAAATTCAAGGGGAAGATCATATTGAACCATCAAAAGGCCAAGAAAGGCGATATAAGGAGCACGCGTCAGGAGAGCATTTTCGAATCCAGCAGTGTTGGGAGTGACGAAGGAGTGCAGCTTATTGAGAACGTGCCTCGCGATATACCGTTTTGCAGCACTGAGGAAGCGATAATAGTAATGGAAGACAGGCAGGAGAATTTTCTCCTTTTCAATAACAAGGAATCGGGTAAACTGGATCTTGTGTACAAGAGGCAAGACGGTAACTACGGCATAATAAGCGCGTCCTGAAGGATTGATGGCACTTTTGCGCAGTCGGTGCACGGGAGTGATCCACTAAAGGCCGGAGTCGGCGCTTAGGCTGCGGGAAGCCCGTGAGGACCAAGCGGGCCTGAGTCCGGTCTGATTCGTGTATTAATGCAAGGGGGGCAAGTGGGAATCGAGTATTCCGTTAAGGAGTTTTTCGAGAACTGTAGAGACGAGTTCGATCTGGAGCTTCTAACTGAGAG
>CAYRCK010000047.1:0-14356 GCA_964422745.1 uncultured bacterium | reverse complement strand
CCCGAAGCCCAGATATCATTCAGCTGGTTCAGAACTCCGGGATCGATCGCGTACACGTCGCCGTTTTTGAAGTGGATGATCTGACCGTCGGCCGCCACACCCATCCATTCGGTGGCCGAGAACATCCATATCCCGTAAAACTCCGTCCCGTAACGGTATAGCTTGAAACCGTACGAGATCGGTTCGTCCCGCACCGGCCCCGTTGCATCGTCGCTGCACGCAACGAAAAGCATAGGCAACGCCATCAGAAAAACCAGATACTTTACGTAATTCATAATGGTCCCTTTCTCGATACGGATTCGAATTGATCCATTGAAACCACGCTTACAATATCGAGCTCATTCGTATACAGAATAATTGCATATTATGAAAAAATGAGTGGTATTATCAAGTCTTTCGTACCAAAACTGCATCTCAAGCGAGAGGAAATAAGATTGTGAGGTGATCATCTGCAATACGATATTGAGAAGATGCTCGGGGCGCCTCTGGATCGGCATGGCGTGCACAGCAACACTTGTAACACTGCTTACAGCAGGAAAGAAGATCATTCTATTTCTCTATGTAAAATCCATTCAGATACCGCTCGGCGGCTATTAGAGATGTGTGCTGGTTTACGGAAGGGCATCCGTCGGTTGAAGATTTGGAATAAACGCTTGCAGTATTACGCGCGCAGTTACTTCAACAGCACCATCTTCCTCGTCTGCACAAAATCACCGGCGACGAGGCGGTAGAAATAGATACCGCTCGTCACGGCGCCTCCGTGATCGCTCCCTACCACCCAGGAAATCTCTTTCCTTCCCTCTTTCATGTGCTGGTCAACCAGCGTGGCGACAAGTTCACCCTTCACGTTATACACGCAAAGCTTCACATGAACGGCGCTCGGAAGATCGAACCTGATCGTCGTCGTCGGATTGAAGGGATTCGGATTGTTCTGGTAGAGAGCGAACACCTTCGGCACCGACGGAACATCATCTCCGGTTACCGATTCGGGCGATGCTGCATCGCTCTCGTTACCCGCGTGGTCAAGGGCGGTGACCTTGTAGTAGACGTCCCACCCATCGTACTCCGGATCGCTCCACGATTCGGTGGCTGTCTGGTGGACGAGATTGCCCGGGCCCGGCACGAAGTCCTCCGAGTCCCCCCTGTATATGCGGTAGTACTGAAAATCCTGCTCGGGCGACGGATCCCAGGTGACTTGGTTCCCGCTGCCGGTGTTGTAGGCGACCATCATACCGAGCGGAACGCCGGGGGCGATGTTGTCGACCGAGTAGCCGCTGTCAGGAACACTGTGGTGCCAGCCGTACCCGGTGAAGACGCTCACGACGAAGGCGTCATAATCGATCCCTGACCCCGAAGAGTCCCCCTGGGTCGGAGCCAAGTATATATACTGATCCCTTCCATCCCCAATGAAGCTCCCCAGAATCTCCCAGGTGCCGGCAGGGAAATCTGCCGCCGGGGCGCTTTCCGGATCTAGAAATCCTCTTCCATTCCACTGTATCAGTCCCGGATCATCGCTCTTTTCCTGCCTCTCGCCACGGTAAACAACTGCCTGGGCCACTACCGGATCGTCTACTCTCCGCCATACGTTATACGGTACCAGATCGCCCATGTCATACGAGGAGCGTGTAAAGTGTATACGCGCCCATCCGCCCTGGTCCCCTGGCACATCGACAATAGAATCTATATCGGCGCACTTGAACAGCCATTCTAATTGGATGCCGGCGCATGCCGGGTCCAGGTCGATCTCCGAATACTGCTGCGTATGGATTGAGCGCCAGAGCATTTCGCTCCCGGAGATCAAAACCGTCCGCCACGTCCCGTCCGGCGTGACCTCGAACCAGTTGGATCCACCGTCAGTGCTCAGTTGCCATTCCACGCAACCTGCCTGCACCGTGCTCATCTTTATCAGGCGTATCTCCTCGACGGACGAAACGATCTCAACGGACTGTCCCTTGTTACAGAGTCCCTCGAAATACTCCTGAGCAAACAGCGCTGAAATCATGGCGGTTCCGTATGCGGTCATGTAGGCGACCCTCCCTTCGGCCGCGACTCTATACGGAGCTGTCTCATCTAAACCGTCATATATTTCGGTAAGGACGATGACTTCGGGAGAAGTCGGGTCCGATATGTCAAGCAGCGCAAATCCGGCAATATAGCATGCAACAAGAGCTATATCTCCGGCTATATCGACATCCAGGGCATAACCCGGATCATAACTCGCCACTACCGCGGGATTCGATGGATCCGATATATCCACGATAAACAGCCCATCTTCATCCGCGGCCACGTATGCGTAATCTCCGCAGACATCCAGTCCAACGCCATGAAAATCTTCGGTCGTAACACCGATGACCGCCGGAGCAGCCGGATCGCTTACATCAAGGATGTACAATCCTTCGAGGTCGTCAGCGAGATAGGCGTAGTCGCCCCTTACTTCGATGACCTGGGGGTAGTTGGGCGTTGTATTCTGCCCGACGTAGCTGTAATAGGTCGGGGTAGCTATGCTGTAGATGTAAAGCCCACCCCCGACGAAATAGGCGTAGTCGCCAGCCACGTCCAATCCCAGCATTGTCCCCTCCATATCACATACTCTATGAGGCGCTGTAGGATCGGATACGTCGAATATGTACATCGAATCCAAACCCGCCGCATAGGCGTAATCGCCGCGAACCACAATATCGTGGATCCAGTCGGTATTGGTATAGCTGCCGATCTGGGAGAGATTCGAAGGATCCGATATATCATATACCTGCATCCCTCCCGAATGCACGACATACGCTGTATTACCCTCGATATCGAAGGCTACGGGACTAGTAGCGGATCCTCCGCAGTCGATAGTGACGGGATAGGTGGGTTTAAAGAACTCGATGATCTCAAAGGACGAGCCGTCGACCAGATATATGTCGTGGCCGTTGAAAGCGACGTCGTATGCCGGCTCGACGGTGGTATACTGGTGAACTAGGGCGGGAACAGCCGGATCACCGATATCGACTACCTTGATCCCGTCGGTGTAATGCGCGACAAAACAGAGATTGCCCGAGACATACAGCTTCCTTCCCTCAAGGGCAGCATCGTAAGTGATCAGAGAGGGTGCGGTGGGGTCGGATACGTCGATCACGGCTCCTCCACTGAGGCTCGAGATATAAGCTGTATTTCCGGCTACCTCTACGTCGTAGCATCTCAACGAAAGGGCTATCGATCCGGCAACATACGGTGCCGTTGGTGTGGATACATCCACTACTGTAAGGTTGTAGTCGGATGCCACATAGACTAGGTCCCCGGCAACACACAGATCACGGGCATATCCGGATACCCCAAAAGCGGAGTATAAGTAGGTCACGGCGGTCTGATCAGAGACATCGAAAATAAAGAGCCCGTACTGCCCGTCTATGATATAGCAGCAATCACCGTCTACAGCTACCGCCTCGGCATAGCTGGCCGTCCCGATATTATCCGCCAATACCGGCGTGTTCAGGTCGCTCACGTCTACAACTGTGAGGCCCATATGATAATCGGCGATATACGCATAATCGCCGTCGACCACTACATCGGTCGCGGAACCGGGTGTAGGGAATGCGCCCAGCAGGGATGGAGCCGAGGGGTCCGAGTTATCGATCATTACGAGGTCGGTAGGATATGCGGCCAAATATGTGACATCGCCCTCGACGAACACAGCGTACCCTGTCGAAAAACAACTCAGGCTGCCGGCGAACGCCGGCTGCCAGGGAAACAGGCCGAGCTTGCCCCCGGTGGTGTCCCAGAGTGCGGTCGTGTTGAGCGTATCCTTGTACGCGGTTGTGCTGAAATCCTCTGTGTAGTGGCGCTGCAGTGCCGCAGAACTATCGATGCCACTCAACAGAATAACGGCCGCAGATAGTAAAATGATAGATGACCAGAAATGGATCCGTCGCATTTCAGAATCCTCCTTCCAAGCTGGCAAAGATATTGTTGATATATTTGTATTATTTGATTATAGCACAAAAATTCACGAGATTCACGTGGATTGTACCTTTATGGTAAAAATGGAACTCCGAAATCCGGTTTGTATACTTCCAATTGATTGCACAAGCACCGCAATACCTATAGCTATATTTCCAACGAGAAAAACTTGGGATTCAAATCTTCTGCTTGTGAATCCAGATGCATCGAATTTCACTCCCCAATTTTCATTTGCTCGGAAAGAAATCCTCACTTTTTGGGGAACGGATGGAATAAATAGGATGGACACTCTAGGAGACTATGCGTGATCAATCGGTCAGCGGTCGGTCATTCTCGAAGTCGTAGAGCGTCTTTCGCTTCAGATCCGCAAGCGCTTTTTTATACTCGACATACGCCGTCAGGTAGGAATACTTGGCAGTGTTCAACTGATCGGTAGCCCTTGCCAGGTCGGTCGAGGTGATATCACCGTTGGCAAAGCGCTTGATACTGATATCGAATGATTTCTGGCTGACATCCCTTCCCTTTGCAAGCATCTGGACTCGGTCCCAAGCCCGATCGACAGCACGGACGACATCTCGAACTTCGCGCTCGATAGTGGTATGTAGATAATCGAGTTCCAACTCATCCGCCTTGAGATTGGCAGTCGCCGCTTCGATCTCCGCCTTGTTCTTCCCCCAATCCCATATGGGGATCTCCAGCTCGAACATGATACCCCGGTTCGGTGTTTGCTTCAAAACATCCCAACTGCTGTGGAAGAGATCTGTCGTGGAAGTACCGTAGGACAGTTCGGGATCCGAAAATCCGGCAAACTCGTAATATCCTTTCAGATTCCCCTTGATGGATGTGCGCTCATCGATCTCCTTGATGCTGATCTGCTGATTCTCTATATCCAACTGTTTCTCTACGATCTCGCTACGATTATTGAGGGCCAGTTCGATCGCCCTATCTATATCAATGTGAACCGGCTTCAACTCCAACTCGGTTACCAGCTTCACGCCTACATTCATTGGGAGGCCGATTAGTTGCTTGAACGCCGCCTCCTGCTCCTGCAAAGATCCCTCCGAGGCCTTCAGCTGGTTCTTGAACTGTATGAGATCTACCTCGGCCTGCATGGCATCTACCTCTGCGATTAGACCCGCATCGAATTTGTTCTTCGTGGTGAGGTAGATATCCTCCTGACGGGCAACATTCTCCCTGTTGATCTCATAATGTTCGCTTATGCGATACAGCTCATAAAAAGAGCTTGTGACATGGTAGACGAGATCGAGCTCCATGCGCTTGTAAACCTTTGACTGCCGCTCGTACGAAAGCTCTGCCTGTTTTAGATTCAGAGCGAGGGTATTGATGGTGAAAAGCGGTTTCGTCAGGATGGCACTGAGGGCCGTGTAAAACTTGTTCGATTTCAAATCGACGTCCGGATTCGTGGACGAGGGCGTCCACGAATTCAGCTGGTAGGCCTCCGTTCGCAGCGTTAGATCACCGCCGCCGAGCGGAAGCCACGGCATGGGCTGCACAACATCGAGCACCCCTCTCATCTGGAGGCTCCCGAACTGTTTCGCCACCGGATTTTCACTGATCACATCGATAAGCGTGAATCCTTCATCATAGACCGGTGCATAAAGGCTCGTCTGGATATTCGTTCTGTAGCCCGCCTTGGCCGCCCAGAGCGTTCGCTCGGCATAGAGCATCTCCTGGCGTAGACTCTCGATGCTGTAGCTTTTCTTAAGTGCGATATCGATGCTCTCATCCAAATCAAGAACGAGCGTATCCTGCGCGCGAGCCTTTACAACTCCGCCCGCCAGCGGTAGAAGAAAACAGAACGAGACCAGGAATACTCGGATCATTTCTCTCCTTTTAAGCATTCGATTACTCATCATAAATAAGACCTCACCATCGACAGTGCACACGTTATGTTCTTCATTCGTACCGCAGCGCTTCTATGGGATCCAACATAGCAGCCTTTCGTGCAGGGTAGAGGCCGAAGATGATCCCCACGCTCGCTGATACGCCGAAAGCCAGAAAGATGGAACCTATATTGATAATCGTCTGCCAGTGGGCATACGAGGAAATAGCCTTCGTCATAAGGAAACCTATAAATATGCCGATCAGCCCCCCTGAAAAGCTCAGCAGAACGGCCTCGATAAGAAACTGGCCCAGGATATCGTTCTTCGTCGCCCCCATTGCTCTCCGGATACCGATCTCCCTCGTGCGTTCCAGGATCGTGGCCAGCATTATGTTCATGATGCCTATGCCGCCGACGAGCAGGGAAATTCCTGCGATGGCACCCATGACTATGTTAAAAATCCTCTGCGTCCTATGGCTTTGCCTCAGGAGCTCCTCTGGAACCGTTATCCTGTAGTCTTCCATATGCTTGTGTCTCAAATCGAGCAGTGTTCTTGCCAGGTTCGCTGCCTCTTTGATCCGGTTTTCATCCGAGATGTTGAGAATGATCTGGTCGACATCCGGATCCCTGGGATCGGAATCGAAGCGATGCATCATGGATGTAAGGGGGATATATACATCTAAGTTCATATCCCTGTCTCCCGCGCCCCCTCTCCCCGTCGATCGTGGCTTTGACTCCGTAACACCCGCAACCGTAAACCATAGATTACCGATCTTGACCTGCTCACCAATCGCATTCTCGAAATAGAATAGCTGTCTTTTAACGGAATGGCCCAGCACGCAAGTCCTCCGCGCCTCATGGACATCCCTATAATTGAAGAAGTTTCCCCTCGCCGTCCCCAAGTTTAAAACATCCTGAAGATCGGGCATCGTGCCCACCAGGGTGGCCTTGACTTCATCGCTGCCGTGCGAAACACGCATCTCTTGGATCTCTCTCTGGGGGACGGATCTTTCAACGAGTGGATTCAGTATATGAAGCGAGCGCGCATCGTCTATAGTCAAACCCCTCGCTTCGATGACCGTGCCGCTCTGATCTTCGGTCGTCTCGATCGGTTGCGATCGAATGATCACGTTGTTCATCCCGAGCAGCTTGATCTGATCCAATGCCTCCTTTCTAGCTCCTGCACCGATTGAGAGCATTGATATGACAGCGGAGACACCAAAGATAATGCCCAGCATCGTGAGCAGCGATCTGAGCTTATGGCTCGCTAATCCCAATAAGCTGAGTGAAAAACTCTGCCGTAAATTCATGCGATGCTCCATGCTCAATCAATGACTCATGATGACCCTTTGGACGTTTTGACTCTTCGATTTCACCTTTGGCTGAGACGTACCCTCGATTTCGCTGCCGATCTCCTCCAATGGCACAGTAGGATCCCTCAGGCAAACACTTTCACCTTCCTCCAATCCCTCCACTATGATGATCCTGTCATTGTTTTTAGCACCGACTTTCACCTCACGCTTCTTATACGAGCGGGGACCCATCACATAGACGACCGTCTCCCCCTCCTTCTGGAAAACCGCCTGAAGAGGGATGCTCACAACATCCTGTATCCGGCCAGTGATGACCTGGCATTGGCAGGTCATGCCCGGGAGAAGCTGAACATCTGTGGAATCGATGGTCACCTCGACATCAAATACCTTGACGTTGGTGGTCTCCTCCCTCCTCGCCAGTGGGGCCACTCTTGAAATTTTTCCGTAATACACTTTGCCTTCGATCGCATCAACCGTGATAATTACATTCTGTCCCTTCTCTATCCTGCTTATATCGACCTCATTTACTATAGTTGATGCCTGCATCAACGATAGGTCCGGGATCCCGATGATCGGCATGCCCGGCCACGGCGAATCCCCAATCTGGACTTTCTTCATTCCTGCTCCGGACCAGATTTTTTTGTATACCACCAATCCGTCTTTCGGCGCTCTGATTGTCAATTTGTCTAGTGCGTTCTCCACATCCTTCAGTTTGATCTCTGCCTGCCGTACTTCCAGCTCGGCCTTCATGATCGTTGCTTTGTCTATGAGCTTTTGCGATTCGATCTTCTCCCGTGCCTGCTCGAGCGCAACCTCGGCACTCTTCATGTTGAGCTCGTACTCCTGCTTCTTTGACTCGGCTTCGAACTCCATCATTTTTAGGCCGAGCTTGGCCTGCTCGTAGTTGTACCTCTGTATCTCGAGTTGGCTCTCGAGTTGGGCCATATTAGACACAATCGTTGCGCGCTCGCTTGCCAGCTGAGCCTTTGCATTATCGAGGGCCGTCCGCGCCTCCTCGACGTTTTGCTCGGCTTCACTCCTATCCAACTGGACGAGGAAATCTCCCTCCTTTACCTTGCTTCCTTCATCGATCATATCTACGATCTGTAGCACCATCCGGCGGCCAAATCGGGGAACCGAGATATTTGTTGAATTGAGCGCATCGATTTCCCCTTTCATCTGAAGATCAATGATAAACTCCCCCTGCCACACCTCTGCTGTCGCAATATCGATCGATTTTGGTATAAAAACCGAAAGTAGGACAATAATCAGCAAGATACCGCCACCGATGATCAACCAAGTACGCTTCATTCTTTTCTTGAACAAATCAGAGACTCTCTTTAGATAAGGATCGAATTTCATCTCATATTCCTCGCATTTCTCTCCTTTGATCCCCTTACTGTTCTGGTAGAATCGAGCTTGCGTGCTGCACCCTCCCTACCCTTCAACCCCTGAGGAATCCCCGGCGGAATCTCTTTTTGGTCCATCCTCCCTCTCCTGCCCGGACCCGCCGAGTCGGCCTCTGACTTCCCGCTTTCATAATCATGAAGTATTCCGCGTTCCTCGAAGATGGCAAAACTCTCTCGGGTAAGGCGCGTCATTTCATCGATTTTTCTTCTCTCTTCCGACGATCCCAGCTTGTACGCCTTCTCTGCGGGAGCATCCCACGAAAGCTGAGCAGGGGGCGCCAGCCCACGCTCCACGACAATATAACCGTCATTGCGCCGCCCGAGTTCAACGGCAACCGGTTCATTCCGGTCCCTTAAGAATACGACCGGTTGACCGTCGATCTCGAAAACGCAGCCGATTGGAACGCAGACAACATCCTTCAACGTTTCCAAGATTATCCTCACTTTTGCAGTCATTCCCGGTTTCAGTCTCTGATCACTCCCCTCGAGAGAAACGTATGTAACAAAACCTTTGAGTCTGTCCTCACCTGTTACGATCTGAGCAAGCTTGGCCACATTCACTACAACACCGACAAATTCCACATCCGGATATGCCTCAAGAACTATATGAGCCTTCTGGCCAACATGCACCGCCGAACGATCCACCTCGTTGATAAACAGTTTGACCTGCATCTCTGAGAGGTCCGGTATGGACATCAAAGGCCAACCGGGGCGTGCTTCGTAACCTTTCTTCACGCGTTCACCCATGTACTGAATATAAACCACCATTCCGTCCGCAGGCGCACGTAGCTGAAGCTTACTGATACGTTCTGATATGGATTTCACGCTGCTCCGGGCTCCGCGAATCTTTGTCTCGCTCTTCACGATTTCACTGGCATGTATGATCTTCTGCGCCTCTAGCTGCTTTTTGACCCTTTCGAGCTTGATCTCGGCCTCTTTCTGTTGCAGGCGGGCCTCCTCCTGCCTTGCCTCCGATTCGAATCTTCGCATCTCGAGACGCAGAGTCGCCTGTTCGTAGGAGTACTGGTTTAACTTAAATTCACTTTCCAGATTCGACATTTTCAGAGCTTGCTGGGCCTTTAATTTGTCCAAGTCAGCTAACAGCGAGGTAAGTTTATCCTCCTCCAATTGTTTCTCCTCTTCTAGATCACTGACATCGAACTGAAGCAAAAAATCGCCTTTCTTTACCAGGGTCCCTTCCGGAACGACATCAGTGACTTTCAAAGTACTCCCCCACATCATGGGCGCCGATACGAGAGACTGTACAACTGCTTCTACGTCTCCGGATTCAACGAGCTCAACGTGGAAATCACCCCTCTGAACCATCACCCAGTTCTCTCCGGCCGGCTCTTTTCCCGAATCCGCAGACTCTGCACTCTGAAGCAAAAGAAAGATCGCACCGGCAAAGAAAAGCAACAGCCTGCACTGTATGTTTTTTGGCTCTTTCAAGATTGCAGTTATCATTTCATGCCATCTTTTGATGATCGCTTTTCTAATATTACTATCCGCCATCTAATAATATACCAGTTATACACTAGGAAGCAGCGGAATTCCCAATTAAAACACACTCAATAATGCTTTGCAAGCCCATGACTTAGAGGAAAATCACCGTACATACTCAAATGCTGGGATTGATTGACGCAATACAACGAACATTTGGGGGACCAGCTTGGGGGGAGGGACTTGCCCGGCTCTGAATCCCGTTCTTTGATCCATTTGTGAGAAAGACTCGGAACGGATCTAAGTGCCTACCAAAATAGCAATCCCATAATCAGCGAGAATAGCATTATTAATGCTCTTGTCAATCTCGTGTCTCGGATGATGTTCCCACAGCCAGTTGAACATTCGCCCAGACGTCGAATGATTCAGAAAAGGCTCCTTCGCCCATACTGCCCCTTCGCTCTCCCCTTCCTCCAGACCCACCCGGTCCTCCACCGGGGCGTCCACCCATGCCTCCACGCCCACCGAAACCACCTCCCATGCCACCATCACCTCGAGATCCTCCCCTGTCGTGCATTACCGCCTTTCCGACTTTGAGTCCTATCCCGATTTTCGATCCCGGCTCTGTACCTATAACGTACCTAGATTCTTCATCGTGCGAAAGAGGCACCTTGAGCTCGTACACAAGAATACGGTTTGGTCGCTCCCATAGTTACTAAACGCATCTTCAGGGTAAACCATGCGTATAATTTCGGAATTAATAGACTTGAAATTACTCGTTGTCCCGCTCGTTCAGCCCTAGAAACTAGGGTCCATCAGCTACCCCCACCAAATCCTGCCGAGAGATCCCCGGCTTGATGGTTCACTAGAAATAATTATTACTGAAATCAGCCCCTACCTTGCCCACCACCTGTGCATTCTTAAATGAGCGTAATGAAGGGGTCCGGTGGGCGAAGTGGGACTCGCCGCTGCCGATCTATGTGATTTACTTTCTCTTTCGTTTCGTATCGGTTTCCCTATCCGGTGTCTTTTTTTGCTGCTCCTGAGTTTTTTCCCTTGATTTCATAACCTCGCGCTTGACTTGGGATGCATGTTTTTCGACCTTGCGCTTTTCGGCTTTCGGCAGAACCATCTTTTTCAACACCGGCTCCCTTCGTCTGACCGCCGCCGGCTGCTTCGAATCCGTTCGAGATCGGATGGTCGTCTCCTGCTCACGAACCCGTATCGTGGGCACGGTCCTCTCCGAGACTCTTTCCACCTGCCTGACATCCGGAGCCCGTCTGACAACGGTTTTGCTCTGGACTCTCTCCCGGTACACCGTCTTCTTGATCCTGTGCCGTCCTATTTTCTCATTTGTAAAGTCATCGATTTCAACCACTATCCATACATCGACATGGTACGGATCCCAGGGATCCGGCCACATGATGCTCGGCGGAGGCATTGGCGCCCAGGCTGCGTAACTCCCAAATGTGCACCATTGGACACGTGCAGGCCACCATGTATCCCCCGGCACCCAGTACCATCCGAATCCGGGCTCATAACCCCAATATCCATAGTGGTAGACCAACCATCCGTACGGCTCGTAGGAAGTCCATGCCCATCCGTCATCCGTCCTGATCCAGTGGCCGTAGTAAAACGGCTCCCAGTCCGGAACGACATCAGGCAGCCATACCATACCGTACTTAGGGTAATCCATCCATACGCCATAGGTGGACAGGTATTCAACGTCGTCAACGTACGATTGGTCATCGATGGACTGTTCGTGCATCGTAGTAGCGCATCCAGCGAAAAAAAGCAGAAACGGCACCATCAAACCGAGAAGCATCAGGCACATTCTCTTCGATAACCTTTGGGATCGTTCAGTTAACATGATTGACCTCCTTATCATCTCTTCTTCCAATATATTAAACGTCTTGCCGGTGTAAAACATGCGAATAATTTCACATAAATTCGATCCGATATCCTCCTTTTAACTGATCCAACCATTTCGTGAGAAATCAGTCCTCGTGGTCCGCCCCGGATTGAGAGGTATCAACCCTTGAAACTGCTCCCCATCAGATCCCCCCGCCATACTCAGCCGATAATTCCCCACAAGACTTATCCCTTAACAACCAGTTATTTCAAAGGAACCCGGTTCCCGCCGCAGGTCCCGCCCTTGGGACGCCCTGTTTGTAAGCAAGCGCTCCGAGATATATTGCATATATTCCACAGGAGCCGGATCCTACGCAAGATAATGCAAAATAAAGCGTTGTATCCCATTGACTATCCAGAAAATAGACGCGTATATACCAATGTCCGGAAAAAAGTGCTACGCCGCGGGTATCCTGGAAATGCCGTGGGACGCCCCGTATGACGGGATAATTCGATGACCAACGCCATCGAAATAACTCAGTGATCTGAGCAATTAATTCTTACATCCTCATCGCTGTTCCCAGTGCATTAGAATGTCGCTGTCGCCGCCGACCCAAACGTCGCTGCCTCCGCTTCCCCACACCGCCTTCAGCGCGAACTCGTCGGTAAGACCGCTCGGGACTGCTGTCCACCCGGTTCCATCGTAGTGCAGTATAGTACCCGACATCCCAACTACCCAGTAATTGTCCGGTGCATCGCCCCAAACGTCCATAAGTATCAAGGAAGTGCCGCTGTTCTCGGTGTTCCAGCTGGTGCCGTCGAAACGGATGATCGTTCCGACTTCCCCGACGGCGACGACGTCGGTCGCCGACGTACCCCACACGGCGCCTAGGTCGATTCCCCCTCCAAGCCCGCTGTCCATTTCGCTCCACGTTGTGCCCTGTTTCCGCACGATGGTGCCTCCTGCTCCCACCACGAAAACATCCGTGGCCGACACACCCCAGACATCGTACAGCGTAACTGCAGACGTAACCACCTGCTGCTCGGACCAGGTAACACCATCATACTCGGTCACGATACCAAATTCCCACACGGCGAAAACGTGGATGGCGTCGGCGCCCCACACGCTCCACGGCATCGTCCAATCGATCGAATACTCCTGCGACCACGAAGTGCCGTCATACTTGTAAACAAACCGGGGAGCGCCCGAGCCCGGCCACCCGCACGTCCACACGGCGTCCTCAGACAAACACCAAACGGACAGGTTGTACCCGCTATTGGCATTCTCCTCTGTCCAGGCCATCCCATTCCAGTGGATCAGCGAGTTTCCGCTGACGGCGAATATAGTGTCGGTCGACAAGCCGTGCATGTCCTGCCAACCGCCCTGGTTGGAGTCGTTGATCTCTTCCCAGTTGGAACCGTTGTACTGGTACACACCGCCGTGATCGCTGAGCAGGACCGCGTTGGTTGTCGACCAGGCCCATACGGCGTGGAAGTCGTTTCCTACGTCATCGTTGCCGGCATCTACCTCCATCCACGAGCTTCCGTTCCAATGAACGACATTCTGGTCGGGCCCTACCGCCCACACGTCGTCGGCACTCGAACCGTGGATCTCTTCCAGCTCCCAGCCTGCAGCCGACTGAGCCAAACCCCATGAACCATCATACAGCCAGATCTGCTCTCCGCCGCACGCGTAGATCCGGTTAAACGCCGTGCCCCACACGCTGGTAAAGTCGTCGCCAATAACCGAATCGTCCGACCATGAGCCTCCGTCCCATCGAACGATGCCGCCGCTCTCCCCCACGGCGATCACGTTAGTCAGGCTCTCGCACCACACATCGGCCAATCCGAAACCACCCGGGCGGTCGTAGACCTGGGCCCACGACGCCCCGTCGTAGTGGATCACGAGACCATCTGCCGTAACAGCGTAAACGTTGGTCGAAGTGAGCCCGAACACGCCTGTAATGTCTTCCTGGAACGTATGTGCCATCTGACTCCATGTCGAACCGTCGTAGTGGAGAATCAAACCCGGCCCGGACTGGTAACTATCCCCTACCACAAAAATATCATTAGGGCCCGAAGCCCAGATATCATTCAGCTGGTTCAGAACTCCGGGATCGATCGCGTACACGTCGCCGTTTTTGAAGTGGATGATCTGACCGTCGGCCGCCACACCCATCCATTCGGTGGCCGAGAACATCCATATCCCGTAAAACTCCGTCCCGTAACGGTATAGCTTGAAACCGTACGAGATCGGTTCGTCCCGCACCGGCCCCGTTGCATCGTCGCTGCACGCAACGAAAAGCATAGGCAACGCCATCAGAAAAACCAGATACTTTACGTAATTCATAATGGTCCCTTTCTCGATACGGATTCGAATTGATCCATTGAAACCACGCTTACAATATCGAGCTCATTCGTATACAGAATAATTGCATATTATGAAAAAATGAGTGGTATTATCAAGTCTTTCGTACCAAAACTGCATCTCAAGCGAGAGGAAATAGTTGGTGTAACTTTCTTTCTGTAAATTCCGGTAGCCGTGGCTGAATTAAAGCTTG
>CAYRCK010000046.1:0-14521 GCA_964422745.1 uncultured bacterium | reverse complement strand
GTACTCAATCCGATTATCACGTACGATTTCATCTTGACACCTCATCTCTCGAATCAATCGTCAACCGACCATTATGTTCTCCTGGGCATATAGGAACTTCGGCTCCCTCTTGCCCTTGAGCGCAAGTGCGACGGTAAGCGGTCCAAGCCTACCGATAAACATCAACAGGACAATGATGACCTTGCCGGCGTTGTGGAGCCCGTTCGTTACCCCCATACTCAGCCCTACCGTGCCGTATACCGAGATCGATTCGAATACGTATTCGAGGAAGGTCCCCCTCGTTTCCGTATGCGCCACCTCGGGAAGCTCGAACACCATCAGCAGAAGTGTAAGTAAAGTCAGAATGAAGAGAGAAAAGAAGATAATCGCGGTTGCTTTCGATACGGTCGCTTTCGGTATCCTGCGCAGGAAAAGATTCGTATCATCACGCATGCGAAACCGTGAATAGATGGATTTGATGAAGATTGCAAACGTCGTGGTTTTTATACCTCCCCCGCAGGAACCCGGCGAGGCGCCTATGAACATCAATATGATGAACACGAACAACGTCGAATTCGCCAACGATCGAATCTCGATTGAATTGAATCCCGCAGTTCTCGTTGTAATGGCCTGGAATAGTGAGACGATGATCTTCCGGCCTAACGGCATACCGTACAGAGTATTCTTGTTTTCCAAAAGAAAGAAGATCAATGTACTCGCCGCTATCAGGATTGCGGTTACGGTAATCACCAGCCGTGAATGTAGGCTGAGGCTGCGCCAGTAATGCCGCCCGACGTTCCTGCGATTGAGAAAGAGGTCGAAAGTAACAACGAATCCGAGCCCCCCCAATACTATCAAACCGCAGACTGCAATATTGATCACAGCATTATCCTGGTAAGATAGGAAACTGTCGGAGAATAGTGAAAATCCTGCATTGCAGAAGGCCGAAACCGAGTGGAAGATACCGAGATACAATGACTGATAGGCGGGATAAGACTTGTGGAAATGATATGTCAGGAAAGTGCAGCCAACCGCCTCGATAACGAATGTATACGCAAATACGATTATTAGAAGTCGTGTCAGGTTTCGAACGGGATTCTGACTCAGCGTGTCGAATAGAACTTCCCTTTCCAATATGCCCAGTCGTCCGGATACAAGAAACATGAAGAAGGTGGAGATCGTCATTATTCCGAGTCCACCGGCCTGAATGAGTATCAGGATGATTATCTGGCCGAAAATAGTAAAATCTGTTCCGGTATCACGCACTATCAGTCCGGTGACGCACGTTGCGGATGTCGAGGTGAAGAGGGCATCGAACAACGGCATCGAACCGGGCTCGACCGTCGCTGAAGGCAGCATCAGGACCAGCGTACCTGCCGCTATCACAATCCCGAAACTGAGCAGGACAAGGCGTGGGGGTGATTGAAATAGAGAATTCATGATCAAATGCCTACGGTTCTAATTGGATCCGCTCGGGGGCTGAAATTCTTCGATCTCCTTGTCGAGAAAGTGGCTTATCACGGTCCTAATGATAACTATACCTCCCAGCAGGGCAAGCCCCTCGAGCGTCGGGTGCGTGACAGTGCCTATAATGTCGGCGGCTATCAGAAACTCCAATCCCAGCAGCAGGTACGATCCCAGTTGATGGCGTAGTGTCTCCCGTTCCCGGTAGATGCTGCTCCTTCTGAATCTCGTGATCTCGAGGCGGATCAAACGGATCACCATGAGCAGTACACCCCACACTATCACGGCGATACCGACGATGCCGATCGCCATTGACAGGAAATGCAGAACCTCCATGACAACATCCTTTGACTTTTGACGAATTCCCTAACGTCCGGATGACTCGATCAGACGCAGTATATAGTAGATGAGTACAGCCACAGGCACAACAATAATCCAGTCATTGACTTTCAGGAGACGTGGAAGCGTTATATCCCCCAAGTCGCCTTTCGACAGGATTCCCCTGCTGAGCTTCGGGTAAACTGCAGCGAATATGCCTGCACCGAGAACGATCCCGACGACCCCACCGAGGAGACCGTCTAGATACCCATTCCCGACGGCTCCGGCAATCGTGCCGGGACAATACCCGAGAATAGCGAAACCTACACCGAAGATCAGTCCGCCGATCACATTCATACCGAAAGAACCCGGTTTCGGGTGGAGCTGAACCCAGCCGAATCCCTTCATCGCGTAGATGCCGATCATCCCCGTTATAACTGCGGCAAGCATTATCTTGAGAACCGTGAAGTCAGTAAGTAGAAGTTGCCCGATGATCACATCATATTTGGTGACACCGCCCTTCTGCAGGAGAAATCCGAATATGATGCCAAAGAGGAAACCCAAGAACAGCGTCGAACCCTTCTCCCTTGTTTCTTTCTTCTGTTCCATGATCCCCTCCTATCCTCCAATAACATGATACAGGAAGTACGCCGTGGCAATCCCACCGATGAAGAAACATACCGCGGAAATCCAACTGCTCAAAGCGAGTTGCAGCGTTCCGCTGATTCCATGACCGCTGGTGCACCCGCCGGCCCAACGCGCCCCGAATCCCAGACATATTCCACCGCCGAGCGCTATCAAGAACCTCAACAGCGGGCTGAAACCGAATGTCGCCGCCCATCGAGCGGGCACCCACTGCCACCGGAAATCCCCCGACAGCAGCGATGAAAGCAGTGAGCCACATACAATGCCGATGACCAGCATCCACTCCCAATCGACTACGGGCTTGAACTTCTCGTAATAAGGTTTCAGCAATACACGATCCCCCCTGAATAGACGCTCGATCATCCCGCTTGTCCTTGCGAACGCGGTTGAACATCCTATGGGCTTATTCGACAGGAGAAAGGTTAACCAACTAAGGATGCCGATCCCTACGCCAACGATGTATGGCGATAACCGAGGTGCAAACAACCACTCCATTGTATACTACCCCCTCTCATTTTTTGGCGTACCACGAGTACTTCATGGGGAAGTAATCGTTGTAGTACCGTGACCCGTGCGGATTCGCGCATACATGGCATCGCTTCGTATATCCGGCCGCGCTATAACCCGTCATACCGCCGGCCGTGTTGTAAACATCTTTGAATCCGTGCTGCTTGAGGATGCTGGTACCGAGACTCGAACGGTGACCGGTACTGCAAATGAGATATGTTGGCTTGTCCGGATTCAGTTCCTTGAAGCGCGTGCGTAACTCCGGCGCAGGTATATTGATCGCCCCATCGATATGGTTGTCCTCGTACTCCATCGGGGAACGAACATCAAGCAGCACGATACTCGACTCACCCGTTACGATGCTATGGAGATATTCTGCTGATACCTGCCTCACATCGTCGGTTTTCATGCCGGCGACCGCCCACCCGAACATGCCGCCGTCCAGATAGCCGATGATATTGTCTACACCCACCCTTCTCGCCCATATCCTGGCCTGAACAGCCTCCTCGTAATTGTATGAAACAAGAAGGATGGTGCTGTCCACTGGTAGAACCCAGCCGGCGAAGGTCGGGAAATTGCCCCCGAAATCTATATGCCATGAATTTGGAATGTGCTGGCTTCCGAAAGCGCCGTAACTCCTAACATCCACCACAATCGTGTCGGGCTCGTTCATTTTCTTCAGGAAGCGTTTCGCATCGAGTTCTAGAAGCTCCGGCATCTCTTTAGCCAATTTCGGGCCTTTACGGTTGATATCGCTGCACCGGCTGAAATGATCCGGGGCCGGAGGCATGTTCGTCGTGACAGATTTGATGAACTCGGGTTTGTCCGTTATCTGCAAGGCATTGTTATACCTGCGCTCGTAGCCTATCGTGCTGCGCCACTTCGCGCCCATTGCACGGCCGCAGAGCGAACCTGCGCCGTGCGCCGGGTACACCTCACAATAATCGGGCAGCTCGAGCAGCTTTCCGTACAGGCTATCGTACAGTTTCCCTCCCAGGTCCTGTGCAATGTCCGGGAACAGATCGGGACGACCCACATCACCGACGAAGAGTGTGTCACCGGTGAACACGCCGATGGGCTCATCTCCGCGTGACCGGTCGATGACCACGAAGCTGACGTGCTCGGGTGTATGGCCCGGCGTCTCCAGCACCTTCAACGTCATATCCTCAAGCTCGATATTATCACCATCGGACAGGGGAACGTGATCGAAAGCACATTCCGCCGATCTCGATACATAGATCTTCGACCCTGTCCGTTCGGCCAGCTCCATGTGACCCGATATGAAGTCAGCATGCAAATGGGTTTCCAGTACATGAGTTATGTCTACTCCCAAGGCGCGGGCCTCCTCTATATAGATCTGCACGTCTCTTCGGGGATCGATCACGGCACAGCATTCCTTTCCTGCGAGGATATACGAGCTGTGAGCGATCTTCTCGGTAAAGAAGTGCTTGAGAAGCATTTGTATCTCCTTTCCCTGTTTGAACCAATTCTCAGAGGTAGAATATATAAAACATGCAGACGACAACAATGAGGAAGAGAACCGTCATACCACTTCCTGCCTTGAAATAATCGGCATTTCTATATCCTCCCGGTGTCATCAGCATCGCATTTACTTGGTGCGTCGGCAGTACGAAGGAATTCGCGCAGCACAAGGCGACCAGCAAAACGAGTGGCCGTGGATCGAGCTGTCCTATCCGTGCCATTCCGATCACGAGTGGTGCCAGCACAACCATTGCGGCGACATTGGACATGAAAAGCGAGAAGAGCGTGGATAGAACGGCCACTACAAGAATTATCATTACAGGATGACCTACTGCCATCACTCCCATTACATGCTCCGCGAGAAACTGGGCGGTTCCGGACTTCTGCATTGCCAGTCCCAGTGGTATAAGCCCCGCGATGAGGAATACGACCTTCCATTCAATCGCCTTGTATGCATCCTCGATGCTCAGTACTCTCGTCAGCACCATCGCCATGGCCCCCGAAAACAATGCAATAGATAGAGGAAAACCGGCCACCGACAGGGAAATGCCTCCCAAAAAACATGATAGTGCAACCCACGATCTAGACATTTCCTTCTTCTCTGCCTCAAATTGCGTTATCAGCATGAAGTCGCTGCTTTCCTTCAGATTGAATAGATTTTTCCATAAGCCGTGGGCAACTAGGATATCCCCCGCACCTATCACTCTGTCCGAACAATCCCCCCTGATTTCCCTCCCACCGCTGAAAAGTACGATCGGTTCGACTTCGTAATGCTTCCTCAGCGCAATTTGCCTTATAGTCTTTCCGATTAGGCCCGATCGGGGCGGGATCAGTACTTCCGCGAATCCCGCCCTAGTCGGATCATTGAGGTCCTCGAATTTTTCCAGCTTATCCCTGAACTCGAGGCCATTATCCTCCGCAAACCTCTCGATATCATTACTATCACCCAGCAATGCTATATCGCTGCCCGCCTCTATCGTGGTGCCGCGCCACGGAGCAAAATCGACCTCCTCGTCTTCGGATATAGCCAGTAGGTTCAACCTATATTCATCCCAGATTCCGGCCTCCTCGGGATTCATTCCCGATAGTGGACTTCCCGCTGGAATGTGGTATCGGTATATCCTGTAGGGCAGCCGCCATGTGTCTATGAGATTTCTCTGATCCGATACAGCTTCCCTTCCGTTTACTGTGCCGGGCAGCACATGCTTGCCAAGGATGAAGAAGTATAGAATCCCCGTCAGCAGCAGGGCGAGTCCAACGGGTGTGACACCGAAGAGACCGTAAGGGTGGAGATCGCTATCCCGCAGTAGATCGTTCAGTATGATCAACGGTCCGGAGGCCACCATCGTCAATGTGCCTCCAAGTATTGCGGCAAAACCCATGGGCATGATAAGTCCAGAGGGAGAGAGGTGCTCCCGCTTTGATATTGTCAGGACCGCCGGTAAAAATAACGCTGCTGCGCCTACATTCTGCATAAAGGCGGAGACCAATCCTACAGAAAGTGAAACCAGCACGATCAGCTTTCTTTTGCTTCCCCCCACGATCCTCATCAGGTATCTCGATAGCTCATCCATTATGCCGGTTTTCGCTATCCCGCGCCCCATAATCATAACCGCCATCATCGCCAGAACTGCATTGCTAGAGAATCCCGAAATTGCTTCCAAGGGTTCAAGTACACCGGTCCATCCAAGGGCCAGCATGCAGAGAATAGATATAACGTCTATTCGAAATATCTCAAAAATTAATAAAATGATTGTTATTATCAGGATCGAGAGTACTATTATGATTTCGACACCCATAATAGATGCTCATTTGATTGTATATAAAAACCCGAAATTAAATCTATATCAGATTGTTATCACGTTGATCGATTAAGCACAACCTTTTTAGGTATCATTCGAACATACTATCCAAGACGCTAAGATTCGGATGGTGTGCTTGTTAATGATCCACCTGAACAGATCGGTATCGAGGAATTAAGCCTTATCGCGCCTTTCATGCAGCAGGTGCCGCTCAACGGCCGCTCCGGTGGATCACCAGTCCAGGACAGGATCGAATCCGAGCCCGGGATTTCCCGTCGGATACAGTGTGCCGCCCTTCAGTATCACAGCCCCTTCCGCCGGATCCCCAATCAGATCGAGGTGGCCGTCGAGATCTGCGTATGCGACGTTTGGTCGCGCCACCGCGAAGTGCAGCCCGGCTGCTATAGAAAGGGCTGATTCGTCCATGCATCCAACCATGGACTCGAGTCCCGCCGACCGGGCCACAGCGTTTACCTGCACGGCCTCGGCTATTCCGCCGACCTTCATCAACTTGATGTTCACCATGTCGACGAGATCCCGCCTGGCCAAACGGAAGGCGTCGCGCAGGTCCATGAGGCTCTCGTCCGCCATTATCGGCAGCGACACGTTGGAAGTGACCCTTCCGAGCATATCGGGCTTGCCCCGCGGAGTGGGCTGCTCGATAAGCTCTATCTTAGCCGCCTTCGCGCCTTCGAAGAACCTGATCGACTCCTCGACCGAGTACCCCTGGTTCGCGTCGAACCGGATCTCTATCTTGCTGCCTACCGCATTACGGACTCCGAGCACCCTCTCGATGTCGAGTTCCACATCCTTCCCGCCCTTCAGCTTTAAGCAGGAGAAGCCATCGCCCACAAGCCGCCTGGCCCGTTTCACAGTATCGCCTACCGGGAGTATGCCTATCGTCACACTCGTCTTCATCCGGTCCCTGAATCCGCCGAGGATCTTGTAGAGCGGAATACCGGCCGCCTTCCCGATAATATCGTGTAGGGCTATGTCGACCATGCACATTGCCGAAGGGCTCGCCTTAAGGGAGGAAGCTATTCTATCCAGTATCCTGGCAGTCCGGAGGGGATCGACGCCCTTGAGCGCGGGCAGGATAACTTGACCGCAGGCCTCCATTACGGTTTCTCCCGTCTCACCGGTCACCTCGAAATCCGGTGCCGCGCAACCATACCCGGTGACTCCGCCGCTCGTCTCCAGGCGCAGGAAGATATTCTCCGCGGTATCTATCTTCTCGTAGGCGATCTCGTACGGCTCTGACAAACGCATCTTCAGCGCGCGCCACTGAATATTTGTGATCCGCATTTACGTCCTCAATACTTTCTCTGGTAAATTTCCTCGAGTGTTATCGACTTGAGATCCTCGACTAGAGCGACTAGGTGGGCGATCATTATCTTCCAGAATATTTCGCCCTTCTCGGCTGTCGCGCGCGTCGGATCTCCTAGCACTCCGCTCTTTGAGATCCGCTTCGTGTGGGCATGCCAGGAAATGCCCCTTTTTGAGGTGAAGTTGAGATATTTGCTCGAGAACCTCGGCACGGCTCTGACGGCCTTGTCCATCCTCACGAGATGCGGCCTGACCGCCAGAGATGTACTCGTTTCGATCTCCCCCGCGTGTATATCGTTCGGAGTTTCTATAAGTCTGTAGATATCGACATCACTCGTCTCCCCCGTGTCGACGCATACGAAGATCCTCGCGTCACGCGTGATCATCTGCGAGGCGTAATTGAGCGCCGCGTTGTTTCCGCCATGTCCGTTGATGATGACGAGCTTGTTAATGCCGTTGCGTGCTACGCTCATCCCAATGTCGTAGACGAAGCGCGAAAGCGCATCGTTGCTGACACCGACCGTACCCTTGAAATCGTCATGCTCATACGAAACGCCGTACGGAATCAGCGGCAGCACGAGCGGCTTGGGGTGGCTGCAGGCGTCTGCGATGCGCCTAGCAAGGTACTCAGCGTCGAAGGCATCGTTATCCAGCGGCAGATGCGGTCCGTGCTGCTCGACCGAACCGACCGGAAGGAGTGCAATATCGACCTTCCTGAGACGTTCCTCCGCCTCGGGCCAGGTCATCTCCCCCCAGATGAAATCCCTATGGACCGGTTCCACCTTCTCGATTTCCATGTCTAACAGGTCTGCAGCAGCCGGCTCGAACGCGTATGGTGCAGATATCGATGGATCGGTGAGGACATCGAATTCCTCCCATCTTCGCCCCGTCTTTTGAAGTGCGCCCTCAGCGTATTCGAGATAAATACTGTAGAGAGGCACTCGAAGGTCGACCGGTATGCCATCGACCGGAGATATGTTCGAGTCGAACCGCAGTTTCATGATCCCGGGGGCCGGTTTAAGATTCCTCCTCTTTTCCGGCGGCAAGTCGATCAGATCCCTTTCCGAGAGCAAGTATTCGAGATGCTTCGCTCCGTCTGATTCCTGATGGACACCCTTCTTCGCGATGCCGGCCAGGCAGTTCAGAATCTGCTCCCTCGAGTAGCCGCAGCCGCTGGGATCGACATCGATAGCGGACAGCATCCCTACTATACGCCTGCACTTCTCGCACTTGCCGCACGGCTTGAAACGGTCTCCATCCTTGTGTGCCGCATGGCAGGATATCTGGTGCCGCTGCAGCTTGGGGTACCGGAGCGCCAAGATCTTCTCGATCAGCATCTCGGATAGCGGCCTGAGCATGGAGAACTGGCACACTGACCAGCCTTTCCTCATGAAGTATCTGGACATGGCGCTGTCGAAATAGATGCTTTGATCGTAGAGACCGTTGTAATGTGATATCCCTTTAAACGAAGATTTCTGCGTGGTGTCGTGCTCGTCTCCGATCACGATCCGCCCTATCCCACGGCTCAGCACTATCGGTAAGACCCCGAAAAGAAAAACCGCAACCGTCCAAAGTCTTATCGGGTATTCATCCGCACGCATCGACGCGAAGTCCTTCCGGATGAAGGGTATCTGTCTCAGCATCCAGCTGAAGACACGGTCGGAGTTTACCCAAACCCTCGAGGTACGGGGTAAATTATCCTTTAAATGCCTGTAAGCGTTGAGCGCCGTGAACCAGTGGCGTCCCGACTCGTTTACAAATACGGGATTGACCCGCATGCCCAGCTCATCGAGAAGACCGAAGCTCAGCAGGCTGTCCTTTCCCCCGCTTGACAGGACGGCGTGGCTGTCCGGGTCCGAAGTCCTGAGTTTCCATCCGGCCCGTTCCTGTTTTGCGGCCGATCCTTCGAAGAGAAGCTTCGCCATGCAGTACCTCTTTCTTTTCACAGGTTTTAGCCGGTATGCTTCTCCCGTTAAGAATGGATTGGGCTCCAGGAGTTTCTTGACGTATATCTCCCTGCAAGTGTTCTCCGTCATATCGCTGATAAAGCGCTTGTCCGTATCATCATACTCCCCGTGAAATACGATCGTCCGGCAAAAGAGTCCATAGTTCATTGCGACCTGCGCCGCCATAATCGACGCGAGGTTGCGCGAGGTTGGATCTGAAGGATCGAAGACGTCCTCCTCGAACCTGTATATGAAATCGATGCTCTCCCGTTTTTTACCGACTTTCACGCTGTAAGGGGCCGTCATTCTTCGCTTCGTCAGCTGTACGGGGCCTACATCGAGTCTGTCTATCACAACCAATTTTCTCAATTTACTGCACCTTCCTATCGGGATCGTCGATCCAGGGCTCCACCGTTTTGGCCAATCCGGCAGCGCCGTCCCCGAGGACGTCGAATGTCGGAAGCCCGGTATCCGACCGGATACTTTCTATCGCCTTGTCAAGGGTCTCACCCTCCAGACCCTCGTGGTTCACCGTGACCGCTATGACAGGCCGACCGGATAGGATCTCGATCGCCTGTATCTGGTGCGTCACAGGCTGTATGGGATACCCCGGGAATCCGTCATAATCCTTTCGCGCTGGAGCGTGCTGCAACACGACGATCTGGGGCCGCCCGGCCGCAAGTATCTCGAATCCGCCGGGGTAGGCCGGATTCATCAGGCTGCCCTGCCCTTCTATGACTATCAGATCGGGCTTAGTTTCGTACCACGCCGACCATACAGCATGCTCTATCTCTCCCGTGACGAAGTCGTTTATCAACGAGTCGAACATGATCGAGTACCTTGCGCCTTGCATCCAGGCGGTCTGGCCGGTACCGACCATTTCGACATTGTAACCTCCAGCCCTCAGAGCATCCACGAGCAGCCAGGCCGTCGTGCGTTTTCCGACCGCCGAGTCGGTCCCGAGTACAGCCACCCTCAGGCAATTAACCTCCTCGATCTTCCCACTGAAGAAATGCAGCTTTTCCCTCGGCGGCGGCATGCGGATATCCCTGATCCTAACGTCTTTTTTCTCGGCTAGCGCTGAGAGAACTCGATCCTCGGAAAGAAAATCGTGAAGGCCACAGTCGATGTTGAGCCCAAGCTCGAGCGCTTCTTCAATATCCTTCCTGGCGCCCCCCTCGAGCCTGCCGCCGTCGGGAGCCAGTCCAACGACGAGGTGCGTCGCGGGTATGCCCTTATTTTTCGACTCCTCGACGGCTGTCTTGACGCTTCCATAGATCGGTATGCCGTTTGCCTTTCCGTCGAGCTCTTCGCCCGCGTCCCTACCTGCGTACCTCGAGTCGATGATTCCTATGACTCTGTATCTTTGTGTGAACCTAACCAGCCCGTGCGCGGTTTTCCCGTTAGTGGTGCAGAAGGCTCCCTCGCAGTAAACGAGCGCGTTACCGTCATGTCTCGATACCATTATTTCCTTCCGGTCAGTATGACCACGTACCTGTCCCCCGGGAGGGGATCCTTCGTGTTTCTTTCGGCGAGCGCGATAAGTCCTGCTGTCGAGGCGGGAAGCACACTCAGCCCCTCCCGCTCACGAATTATCTTGGCGTAGTTCATCATGCTCCGGTCAGAAGCGTCATCCGCCCATCCGCCGGTGATCCTTATCGCCTCGAGCGCCCAGTCGCCGTCTATCGAGCGCCAGTTTATGAGCGGCTCGTTTACGGGTGTTTCCTTTATCTTCATCGGTTCGAGGTCCTCGCAGGTGCTCAGCTTTTTTAAAAAAGCCTGTACGATCGGGTTCTTTCGGAAGGACGAGCCGGCGACCATCTTTGGCATGCGGGACGTCTTCCCCCTTCGGTAGAGGCTGAGGAATCCCTTGTAGATGCCTGCTAATGTCGTTCCGTTCGAGACTGGCACCGCCACCACGGCGGGTGCGTCCCTCAGCTCGTCGTATATCTCATAAGCTATCTGCCCGTAAGTCTTAAGCTGGAGATCGGTGTTGTCGCTGCCGGGATTCGCATCATAGACTTCGTTCCCGGTCGCGAACTCCTGCGAAATCTCAACGGTGTGCTCGTAATCCCCCGGCACACGCCTGATCTCTGCCCCGGCTTTTTCTATCTCTTTAATTCTTTTCGTATGATAGGTCTCTGGTATGAATACGACGCATCGCAGACCTGCGAACGAGGCGGCCAGCGCCGTCGCCACACCGTAGTTCCCGCATGTAGCGACTGTTATGGCGTCATAGCCCCTGCGCATCGCGTCCATGGACTGCGAGAAAGCTATCCTGTCTTTCTGGGTTCCGCTCGGATTGCCTCCCTCGAACTTCAGGTATACCTGGCGGAAGCCGACTTCCTTCTCGAGGTTTCTGGCCCGAACGAGGGCGGTATCCCCTACCTCCGAGTCGATTATGTCCTCGTAGGCCTCGAGCCGCTCCTCGATGTCTCGTGCCGGATCAGCAGCGATGGCCCGCATTTTTTCGGCGCTTTCAAGGAGCTCGGTCACCTGTCCCGTAGCGCCGTCGATCAGGGTGTAGGGCAGCATTATGACTTCCGATGCCGACTGATCTTCTTTGTTACGCTTGCCTTTTTCGCCTTCCGCATTCATGCCGATCCTCCCAAAAGATCAGCGCCTTGGTTTTTAAGAAATTTAATAAACCGAGCAAAATAATGCATTCGGGACTTTCGTTTAGCAAGAGAATTATGGGGCAATTTAATAAAAGATAAGGCCGCCACCCTGACCGACAGTCGCGGACGTGAAGTCAATTCCATACACTAAATGTGCGATATGTATATTTAGCCGGCCAGGATCAGGATGATACTTACCTTCTGTTTACTTCAATGGGTAACAAAGTTCTAAGAAGAAATCACGCTGATTATAAGTCGCACTATTTAAACAAAATAAAAATGAGCCGCCCAGGACTCGAACCTGGCACCACCTGCTTAAAAGGCAGGTGCTCTTCCTGATGAGCTAGCGGCCCATTGATCTTTACTATATCGCTTTATTCCGCCCGAGCCATTCCATGCGCGCACCGTCATTACGAATGAGACTAGAATTTAATATCAGCGGTGTGGGCTGTCAACTGAATAGGCGGGATCTCTCACTATCGTGTCCCGGCGGTCCGGGCCTTTCGAGATAAAGGTAACCTCTACGCCCAATTCCCTCTCGATCGTTTCTATAAAATTAATGACGTTCCCGGGAAGCTTCCCGAACGAATCGACATCCAGCGCACCGTCACCCCATCCTGGAAGAGACGTATAAACCGGCTCGCATTTCATCAGCATCTCGGCGTTCTGAGGGAAGTCGGTGATCTCCCGCCCTTCCAACGAGTACGAGGTGCAGAGCTTGACTTCCGGTATCCCCGAAAGAACATCGAGCTTCGTCAGGGCGATCTCTTTGAATCCATTGATTCCTACTGCGTACTTCGCGGCAACGAGGTCCATCCATCCGCACCTTCTCGGCCGGCCGGTCGTCGTTCCGTACTCATTCCCCCTCTCCTTTAGCTCCTCCCCTATCTCATCATCGAGCTCCGTCGGAAACGGTCCGTTACCGACCCGCGTTATGTATGCCTTGAAAATGCCTATAACTCTGCCGATATCGGAAGGGACCAGACCGGTCCCAGTCAGTGCCCCTCCAACCGTGCACGAGCTAGATGTCACGAACGGAAAACTGCCGTGGTCTATATCAAGGAGCGTTCCCTGCGCTCCCTCCAGTAAGATCCTCTTGCCCTCCGACCTCATCCGCCAGAGCATGGCCTGCGTATCCGTAACGAAATGCTCAATCAGGTCCTTGATATTCACAAAGTCGCTGGCGACCTTCTTCGGAGAGAGGGGAGGTGCCCCGAATATCTCGAGCAACCTGTTGTTCTGCGCGACCCGCTGCTTGACCTTTTCGAACAGCTGTTCCTTGCCGAGCAGAAAATCACCCATCCTTATCCCGCGCCTGCTGAACTTGTCACAATAGGAAGGGCCGATGCCCTTACCGGTGCTCCCTATACTCGCTTCCTTCAGCTCCGTTTCGAAGAGGTTGTCGAGTACCCTGTGAAAGGGCATTACTACATGGGCGGCTGAACTGATGAAGAGTCGCTCCTCTATGAAAATCTCCTTGGACAGTAGATCCCTGAGCTCATCCAGAAATGCGTGAGGATCGATAACCATGCCGTTTCCCATGATCGCGGTAACATGCTGAGTCAGCACACCGGAAGGAATCTGGTGAAACGCAAACCTGTTATTATCTGTAACAACCGTGTGGCCGGCATTGGCCCCACCCTGATAGCGCACGACGACATCGTGGTCCGGCATGAGATAATCTACTATCTTGGCCTTGCCTTCATCGCCCCACTGTCCACCTATTATCACCGTTGCAGGCACAAACAATCCCCTTCTTCTCCAAATCAAGCCCACAGAAGTTTATGTTAATTGGTACCCCTTATCAACCTAATTCATGTCAACGGGACAATAAAAAATCCGCCTGCCGCCGGCAGCCGGACACCCGCTCTCAGCATACACCTTCCCTCTAATCCTTCAATAACTGCTTTATCGCACTCCAGGTGCGCTCGGTTATCGAACTTGGAGTATCGTTCGGATCCCCTGGATTACTCCTCTCTCTCGAGACTCCGGGATCTAGTACGCCGTCTCCATCCTCATCCCCCAGCTCTCGGCCGTTGTAGACTCCATCGCCGTCGGAATCCTCTAATGCCAGCGCGCTGTTCCATTCACTGCCATTCGCCTTGAACTTTAATCCGAATAGGTTGAGCTTGGATCCGGATTGGGGATTCGAGGATTCATGGCAGATCGCACACTCATACTTTGTAAAAGCAGGCAATTTGCGCATATGCTCTTCACCGCTCCTTATCGCTCCAGCCATAAAAGCGCAAACGCAGAGAATAAGCGCAATCGTACCTTCACCCTTTAACTTTAGGCGCACCTATACCACCTCTTTAATAGGATTATATCAACAAGTTTCCGATATGTCAAGTGTACCCTGTTGCGCCCCTTATAATATAACCGGGGGAGGCCCTCGGGCCTCCCCCGCTCATTCATCCACCCCGCAATCACTTCC
>CAYRCK010000045.1:0-15283 GCA_964422745.1 uncultured bacterium | reverse complement strand
TAAAGATACAAGTCCATATCGATTTCATTCATATTATCGGCAAATCTTTGAATTGACTTTTGGTAAACAATCGGTTACCGGGTGGATACTATCCTCGCAATTTGTTCAACGTCAACATTATATCGGGGTAAACGGTAATTGATGCAGTGTAATCGAATGTTTACTCAAGTCCCCCGGTCCCCGATTCCCCGTCCGCTGTCCCGAGATGCTCCGTATCGATGATCTCCCCGACACCCACCCTTACATAGCGGGGCCCGAAAGCAGCTTCGATGCGGGCTATGGCATCATCTCCGGTGCAGTGGCACGGCGCGGCCATTTTGATACCCAGCTCCATCAGATCGGATATGATGCTCTCGAGCTCGTCGGAGCCCTTCTTCAGCAGGTGGAATCCACCTAGAACCAGTAGAACGTCGTCATCGTAAATATCCTTGGCTCTTTCAACTATATTCACGATCCCGGGATGAGCGCAGCCGGTGATCACGACAAGCCCGCCGGCGGTCCGCACAACCATCGATTGCTCCTTGACCGTCCCTCCCATCTCTCCGGTAGAATACACACCCCTGCATATCCGGACCGGCTCACCCACACTGGTTATGCTCGAAGTCCTGTCCTCGACCCCAGCTCTGAATTGTTCGGGGAACGATTTCGGAATGAAAAGCCCGGCATCGCCGTTCCTGTCCAGGAAGGCATCGAGTCCTCCCACATGGTCCCAATGAATGTGGGAGAGCACAACAAGATCGATGCCGGTGGGATCGATCCCGAGCTTCTCGAGGTTTTGAATGAAAATATCTCCGTCCCCGCCGGTATCAAAGAGGATCGTTTTCCCACCGCCCCTCAGGAGGCAGGAAAAACCCCACTCCGGCTCAAATCCATCCTTATACGTCCTGTTATCGTATATTACCGAGATCGTCACATCATTCGCATAATGATCCGTTTCCTCATCGCCGTTAGATATCACGTCAACCCTCCCTTCTCCTTCTCGCGCACATTCTCCGAACACTACAACGGGTATGAATAGAAGAAGGCATACAAACCGCAGTATACTGATGTTCATACAATCACCACCTCAGGGATTGCTATCGCAACTTTTCATCTAGGTCTCCGTCGGTCGATCATACCGTGGAACCACCATTAGCTCTATTCGAACAGCGAGCGCATCGGATCCCAGGCTGGCAGCACCTTCGGCTCGGTGTCCATTATCGCCAGCACATCGCCGGGCAAATAGCGTTTATGAACGATAACGCCGAACACGTGCTCGTCGAACCAGTCATCGTACATCGTCCAGAAACCCTTCTTTCCCCTGTCAGTGCCCCATGAATTTTCCACCAGCCACTTAGACGCACGCCCACCAAGCGTGTCAGCCCCTATAAAAACCATAGCGTGGTTCGGGGTGCTCTCGCAGTAGAGAAGCCTATCCGCCTTCGTGATCCGGTCCTCTACACCGATTAGCGTCCTGTAGTCGTGTATGCCTATCTCGAAGATCCCGTTTTCAACATCGTGATCCTTGCCAACATCCGCTGCGAACCAGACAGGTTCACCGCCCAGCACCGCTTTCAGGGCGAACTCTTTCAGCATCCCGATATCCATATTTATGAAATCCATATCCGGGGCATCCGGCATGTTCCGGCAGTACCTGATCCGGTAGTACTCGTAATAGCCGTGCACCGGATAGCTCAACAGCGTGACATACCCGTCCAGACCGTCCTCAACCGCTTCTGTGTAAAAAGATAGCGGCGTATATGTTCCCCCGCACACCCGCCCATCCTTGTCTTCGTATCTCCAAACGAACTCCTCCGGCGGAATCCCAAGATGGATGGCCAGTAGCCTGTAAACTTGAGAGAGCATCTCAAACTTTCTCTTGCGCAGTGTGGATTCGTCCTTGCCCTCGCTTGCCAGCCGCCTGATCTCCGCCGCGTCGCTCCTCATCATGCGGTTGAGCAAGGAGTTCATCCTCCTCGTGTTGCTGCTGTTTTTCGTCTCCGGCATGATGCACTTGGGAACGGCCCCGTATTTCCCGATCAGATTCACCACATATGTCCACCAACCGCCGTCGGGGACCGGATTGCGAAATAGCACCTTAAGCTCCCTGTCGTCGACATCCTTCCCCCTGTTTTCGATCATCGCCTCTAGAAACATATTCGCCTTCTCGAGCTTGTCCCAGAAAAAGAGATGGTTCTCGGAGAATTCGAAATCATCGATGTTGAACTTTTTCATCACCGAGGGCCGCATTATGTTAAAACCGGCGAACAGCCAGCAGCGGCCGCTGCTCTCCTGGTCGGTAACGCCCTTCGTGTCGACCTTCACGTTGAATACGTCGTTGTGTCTGGCGAGAAGCTCCCTGTTCAATGTGAGCTTGCTGACATCGTTGTTCGTTACAGCGTTCATGATCGACCTTGTAGCTGGATCGAGCTCGAACGACTCTTTCAGCTTCTCGATAGTTTCATGAGTAAGGCCTGTATCGCCTCCCGCACTGGCCCCCGCGGCACCAAGCACGACCAGCACTGCCGCCGGGATAACCGCTATGCGCATACACGATTTCATAATCCCACCTGGCTCCTTTCCACGTTGTCTGAGGTGATGCATTCAGCATCGATCTTCAGCGGCACAGTTCAGCTGGACACTAGTTCAGCACTGTTCTCCGGTATCCAGCATCTCGCGCCGTCATTCAGCTCTATATGGATCCAGCCGGGTCTTTTTTCCAGCATCCTGAATTCGGTGCCGGAATGAAGGGGCTCGGTAAAGCTCCTCTCATAAGTTTCCGCGTCGCCTTTCCTTGCGATCGTCTCCTCCTCAAGTACCACCCCTTCGGGCCTCCGTGATTTGCTTACCCCCTCTGCAACAAGTGAGACCAGAAACACGAAGCAGAGAACGGATACAACAATCATTACGATACGCACGGAACCGGCCTTGACGAAAAGGTAGACGGCCCCCGATACCCATGCTGATATGAAGAAGATGATGAAAGCCGTAAAACGCACCCTCGCAGAGAGATCGTAGTGGAGGAAGAATATCGTCTCGAGCACTTTCGCCCGTTCCTTGCGCTCAATCCTGTCCGCCCGCCTGCTGCGGGCGAAATCGAGGTTCTTTCTCAGATTTTCATCGTTCGGTATGTAGAGCATCGCCCGCTTGTAGTTGAGGACGGCCCGGCCGATATCCTCCAACCTGAAGTATGCATTGCCTATGTTGTAGAAGAGCTTGCCGTTGTTTATTCCCCCATCGTCGACTATCCGCTCGAAATGCAGGATTGCCTTGAGATAGAAATCCCGTGCAAGATCCGGATCGGACCTGTCGAGCTCTATGCCTTTGCGGAAATGTCGCTCTCCCTCCTCCAGATGATTTGCTATCTCAGCCTCGGTCAAGCTTGCACACACCGCTCCCGCCTTAAGAATTACGAGCAAAGGCAGCGCTATCAAAAGACCGGTGCTTATTCTCGAGACGCAACTCCTCATAAGCTCCTCTCGAGCTTCATGGCCGCCTTCTCGACGTTGCGCGTGAAACTCTCGCGGTCATCCAGGGAGGAAAGCGTGCCGGCGTAGGCGCCGGTCTCACAGTTGCTCATTATATTCCTTAATGCAAGTACCACGTCATCGCCCACTCCCATGGATCCCAGCATTTCCTCCACGTCTTTCGAGGTGAGCGATGAACCTGTGCAGCGCAGCTTGTCGCCCAGGTAATCCTTCAACGCATCCAAAACTCCGCCGAAAAAGTCGGCCTGTGAGAGATCCTTCTTCCCGGCCAAACTTCTAAGCCCCGCTCTCAGCCTCCTCATGGCCCCTTTAGCCTTTCTGGCCGCAGGATCGGCTGCCCGCCTTCTGGCGCCGAGCAGGCCGGCGAGTATGAGCAAGTAAACGGCCGGAGGCAGGATGAGGGCCGATAACCAGGAGGGCCTGGTCAGAACTAGTGAAAGCCCGAAATCGTGATGTGCGAGCACCTCGGGCCCTTCGTAATTATAAGCGATGCCCTCCTTCCACATTTGAAGAGGAGCGCTCGAAGGGATCTCTTCCATACCTTCCGCATCCATCGCCGTGATCACCTTTGTCGGCCGCACAGCGATCGGGACCGGTTCAGAAACAGCCGTCATATATCTTTCCTGTTTGGTATCGAAATATACCAGACGGATAGGCGGTATCGCCTCGACACCGTCGTTCTTGGCCCTGATAGTCTGTGTGAATATCTTCTTAGCCCCCTCCACCCTGCCGTCCGCCCTCTCGTCCGGTATCTTGAAGTCACGGGCCAGCTCGGCCTGGTCTGCGAGTGGAGGAAGCCCTACACTTCCAAGGTAATCAGGCCCCTCGACTATCACTCTCAGTGTTATGGGGTCGCCAACGTTAACCTCAAGTGGTTCGGCCTCGGTCGTGATCCTGTATTCTCCCACATGCCCGGTAAATCCATCCGGTCTTCCCTCTAGAGGCAGATCCCTTACATCCAGGCTGAGAGTATTCGACGGTATGACGTAGCTCTGCTTCCTTCCACGCCGCCGCCCGAAGAAGTCATCCGAAAAGAATTCGTCGAAGAAATCCCTTCCGGTCCCGAATCCACTGGCCGCTTCACATTCTACGATAGCCTCGAATATCATAAAATCCCCCGCCCGTTCGGGAATAACGGCCTTGCTGAAAGTCAGTGTCGCGTAAGTCTTACCGTCGAGGATGCCCTTGTCCTTCTCCGCTATGACCTCCTCGCTTCCGACCGGGACACGGAAATACTTCTTGTTTCTGTCAATCTGCACCTCGGGAGTTTCGAAATGGAAGGCCTTGTTCTCAAATAGGGGCACGGTGAATCTGAAACCCTGAACATCCTTCCGTAGATACCATGTCACCGTGTAAATCACGGGTTCCCCGACATAGCAGGTCTCCCTTGAAAGAGTCGTCCGCAGCTTGAAATCCTCTGTTTCCGATGGACGCCTTACGGCTATTATGATCGGTCTAGTTGTGAACGTTTTGCCCTCCACATCGATCCCGATGGAAGGAATCGTCAGCCTTCCTATCTTTGTGGGAGTAAGCCTGTACGTAAATATGAATCCCTTGTGAACGATTCGCTGTACGCGGCCGTTTACGATCGATATGGAGTGGCTGCTGTTATTTGATCCTCCCATGTATTCGACGCTGAATCCCTCGAGCAGGGAGAGGTCGGGCGGCGAGATTTCATCGGCTCCCTCGACCGAAATCTGGAATAAAAAGGACTGCCCCATGTAGACATCCCTGGATTCCACCTGTGCCTGCACGGAGATCTCGCTGCCGAATACACCGGAAGACGGTGATGAGACGATACAAACGGCTAGTGCCAATGCGCATATCGCCATCTTGAACGGCACCCGCGGTCTTTCTGCCTTTGTTGGATCTACAGTCGAATCCATGAGAAATGCACGTCCTTACCAGTCCTTGTCAACGGACCTGTAACCCTCTCTGGCGGCCTTTGCCCTCTTTCTACGGTTTTCCTTCTCCTCATCGAGGATGTCCTTCGCCTCCTCGTCCCTCTTCATCTGCTCCTTTTGCCGGGGCTGATCCTGCGGCCGGGGTTGCTCCTGCTGTTCCTGCTGCTCTTGCTGCCCGCCGCCTCCGCCCTGCTGATCCTGATTACCTTTAGTGAGCGCCTCGAGTGCTTTCTCCATCTGTTCCAGCGCCTTCTCTCCGTCTTCCCATCCTTTTCCCGGGGCTTTCGCTTCGAAGTCCCTCATCGCATCATCCTGGTTGGTGATCGAGGTGTCAAGGTGAGACAGGGCTCCTGTCACCTGGGGCGGTTGCTCGTCGGGGAACAGGCTGCCGATCCTGCCCATCAGCCGGTCCGTGCCCTCGATTATGCCGCCCTGCTTTCGCTCCACCGCACCCAGGCGGTTGAGCCATTGATCGGTATACTTGGAACCGGAATTATCCAGCGAATCACTGCGATCGACAACATCCCTCTCCCTTTCAATAAGAGCAACCAGGGAATCCACGGCTTCCTTCATCTCTTCCTGCTGTGCTTTCTGCTGCTCCTGCTGCTTCCGTATCCTGTCGAGCAGGTCCTTGATCACCAACCGAGCCACTTCTATATTGTAAGCCGCATCATCGAATCCTGGATCCTTTTGCAGGGCGGTCGAGTAGAAACGGACACTTTCCTCGTACAGCTTCAGCGCTTTTTCTATGTCACTGTCCGTCTGCCGGCCGCCCTCGTTGAAAACGGAGTTGCCCATGTTGTACCAAGCCCTGGCCTCCAGTGACAGGTCCCTGGCCCTTAGAGCCGCCTCCTCGAAATAATCACGTGCTTTATCGAATTCCTGTTTCCTGTAGTAAACGTTTCCCAGATTGAATGCGATCATGGGTGATTCAGGTTCCCTGACCGACGCCTTCTCGTAGTACTCGACAGCTTTCTCGTAATCGCCCTTCTCGTAACTCCTGTTACCGCGTGAAACGAGCTTGCCCGCCGAATCAGCCGTGGCGGTGCCTGTGACAAAAAGAAGCACTGCGGATATGACGGCGCCCAGCGCCGCTCCCATCAGGAGCTTCCTGCCCATTGCTGACTCCTCTTGCGTTCGCCGACGAACATCTCCAATACAACCAGGAAAAGAGCGACAGACAGGAATATCTGGAACTTTTCGTCGTAGAGCCTCACCGTCTTGGATTCGATTTCGCGCTTCTCCTCGCCCGCTATGAGCTTGGTGTAAACGTCTCCGAGGTCTATGGTCCCGGTTGATACATTCAGATATCTTCCTCCCGGTGTCGCATTAACCATCTTTCTAAGCAGCGTGGCATCCAGCTTGCTCCAGACCTCTCTCCCCTTGTAGGTCATGAATGTCCTGTTTCCCCTCTCGTCCGTAACCGGTATCCGGCGTCCCTGTCCTTCGTCACCCAGTCCGACGGCAATTATTCTGACACCGCGTTTACCCGCCTCCTCGGCTGCCTCGACCGGGAACGAATCATGATCCTCACCGTCGGTGATCAGTATAATGTCTTTGTACTTCTTCTCCTGATCGTCGAAGGCCTCGTCCAGGGCCTTGCGGATCGCATCGCCGATCATCGTCCCTCCCCGCGATATCCCCTCCACATCTACACCGTCGAGCATGAGATTGAAAAAACCGTAATCCAGCGTCAGGGGACACTTGAGCACGGCTGTACCCGCAAAAACAACAAGACCGACCCTGTCACCCTCCAGCATCTCCGTCATATCCATCATCGCCAGCTTGGCTCTCTCCAGGCGGTTTGGAATCAGATCTTCGGCCAACATGCTCTTGGACACATCCAGAACGAACACTATATCCCGTCCGGTCCTCTCGATTACCTGCGGGCGGGGGTTCCACGCGGGTCTCGAGAGCGACACAACAACCAGAACGTAGGCGAGGAGGAGGAGGAATGCCTTCGTTCTCCTGCCGGCGTGGTTCGTCGAAATAACGACCCGGTCGAGCACACCGGCATCCACGAATTCCCGCAGCGCCTTTTTACGTCTGTAAGCGGCCCATACGAATAAAACGGCTATCGCCGGCACGAGCCACAGAAGGGACAACATCTTTACGTTTCCGAGGTGCATGACTATGTTACGGGATCCTCCTGAACACAGTGTTCGAAAGTGCGACCTCTAGCAGCATCAGGCACAGGGCCGCTATGGTGAACGGCACGAAGAGCTCCTTGTAGTCGATGTAACGCACAGATTCGATCTCGCTCCTCTCCAACCTGTCTATCTCCTCGTATATTTCCCTGAGTGATTCCTCGTTTTCCGCAAGGTGAAATATGCCGCCCGTCTTCTCGGCGATCCTCTCCAGCGTACTTCTGTCGACGGTCGCCCTCGTAGGGATCTTGAAACTACCCAAGAGCGTCTGGACCGTGCTCACCCCATCCCCGCTGCCGACACCGATCGTGTATACCTTGATCCCCCACTCCGCGGCGAGCTCTGCGGCCTCATCCGGAGAGCGTTTGCCGAAATTGTTCTGCCCATCGGTCAATAGAATAATTATCTTGCTCTTTATCTCGTATTCCTTTCCCCCCGTTTCAGCAGCAAAGCGGGCCACATCCTCCTCGGCGGTTCTCAGTCTAGCAGCGGCGAGAGCCAGCGCATCGCCGATTGCCGTGCCGTCCTCGCTCTTCCTCTTGACGATGTGCACGCTGTCCAGGAACCTGAGAAGGGCGCCGTGGCCCAGCGTGAGAGGAGCCATCGTGTCGGCGTATCTCGCGAACGCAACCATTCCGGCAAGGTCATTCGGCCTGCCGTTCAGTTTCTCGCCGTTGCCGTTCAAGAATTCCTCGAAGACCTTTTTCACGACTTCCAGGCGGTTCAGCCTTCGCCCCCTGTACTCCATCTCCGCACCCATGCTGCCCGACCTGTCAAGCACCATCTCTATTGCAATGCCCTTGGTCACATCCTTGACCCTTTCGCGGCCCATCTGCGGCCTCGCGATAGCGGTGATGAGCAATATCACGACAAGGATCCTGATAACGAGGGGGAGAACCGAGAGGCTTTGGCGAAGCGACCGCCCGGCCCTTCTGGCATTACTCAGGGAGGAGAAGTGCAGGCTTCCTCCCCTCTTGCGCCTGGACACGTAGAGCAATAAAAGCGGTATAACTGCCAATGCTATCAACACCCATGGAGATGCAAGTCTCATATGTATCTAACCACCCCGTCAGGCGGCTTCGCTTCTCACCTCCTCCCGTTCCCTTGTTGCATCGATGAAGTCCCTGCATGTCTCGAAAGCCCTTTTTACATCATCCGACGAAGGTTCGAGCGCGGCGAACTTGACCAGATCGCAGTGAATCAGAAATTCGCTTATGATTTCCTTGTATTCTGAGGCCACCGGCAATCCCGCCCCGGCTTCGGCAAGAAATTCCTCGGTGGTTCTCTCCGGTGCCCTCAGCCCGAAACGGTCCTCGATATAGTGGCGCAGGATATCTGAAATCTCAGTTGTGAATTCCTTGTATCGCCCGTCTGAGAGCATGTCGCTCGATAGGAGCCTTTCAAGTCTCATATATGCAATCTCATGAGCCGTGAGCCCGGGCGCTGCTTCCCGTTTCCCGTCCCTGCGGCGCCATATGATGAAGAAAGCGCAAGCTGCAACAGCCACACATCCCGCAATTATGATCAACCTCGAATAGTCCGAGGGAAACGTTACGGGGCCGGCTATGTCTTTTATCTCGAGCTCAGCGTGATCCTCGGGCAGTATCGATCTTACAGCGACGGTTATCGTATCCGATTCAAGGTTGTGAAACGTCGTATCACCCTCCGCCCTGAATAGCAGCGTCATGGGAGGAATCCTGTACTCACCGGAAAGGAAAGGCTCGAGCTCGTAGAAACGCCTGGTCACCACGACACCCCCTTCATCCAGTTCAGGCGCCGGTGTGCTGTAATCCACTATTCCGAACTGCTCCAGCTTCTCACCGAAGCCGGGCAGTTCGGCCACATAACCCTGTTCGGCCCTCGCCTCGATCAACATATTAACGTGCTCCGCAATAGTGATCTCGTTCCTGTCGATTGCCACCCGGAAGCTCACGGGCCCTCTTCTGAAGCTCCTGTCGATCTCGTACTCCCCCCCGGTGGAGGTCTCCCCCCCATCGTTGCTGCATGATACGACCGGCAGGATTAATACAAGCACAAGCGCCGCCCGGGCGAATATTCCGGCAGGGCGAGCCCGGAAAACCAAAAGCAGGAAGCCCACAAGCAAACCCAGAAGGATCTCGAGTGCTTTACAGAAGAATGCCGTGAGTTCGAAGGATTCTGCCAATTCAATACATCCCGAATAACAGTGTAACCACTGATGCTACCGACCGAGGTGCGAATGATGTATTACTACATCGTACTCCTCTTTCAGTTTTTCGAGGATCTCCTGCTGTGCCCTCATCTCCTCGATTGATCTTATCTTCATGTAAACCTGGTCGCTGACCTCTTCGAAAGGCCGAATCTGTCCGTCCTGCTCGAATTCCGCCGTATGGCCGTCATAGTATGCCCGTACATCTTCGGGGGTTATCTTTATCCTTGATGCGAATTCCCTGTCGAGGTATCTCTGCGCGAGAATCTGCCGCTCGATCCTGCGTGTTAAATCGAGAAATTCTCGATCCTCGTTCATCTGATCCTCCACGGCACGCCGGAATAGGAGTTCCTCGACTACAAACCTCTCGAGCCATTTATCCCTATTCCCGCTTTTCAGCACTTCATCGAGAAGCTTCTCCTTCTGCATCCTTTTCTGCTCGGGAGTGAGCGATCCGGCCATCTGAGATATCTGGGCGTCGATCTCGGCCTCGATCATGATATCCAGTCCGGAACGGTCGATCTTCCAGCTTCCTATCTCGACCAGCACGTCATCTCCCGCGGTTGAATCGGTACCTGAGTAAGAAGTTCTGCGTTCCAGCTCATGTCTGAGCACGGCGAATTTGCCCATATCCTCGAGACACTCGGCCGATCTCCTGGAAATCTCCGATGATATCTCCTTCACCCTCTCCAGGCTCTCCGACCTGTAATATGCTTGAAGCGCCCGTTCACAGTCGCCGTCCGATTGGTAGAGCTTGCCTATCCTGTACCAGATCCTCGCGGCTTCGGTTCTGCCAGGACGAGCTGATTCTACATAGTCCTTCCAAGTACCCGCCGCGGCACGCAGAAGCCCTTGATTTTCCAGTTTGATTGCCAGTCCCTCTATCTCATCACCGGTCAGCCCACCACCAAGGGGAGCTCTCGCCCGTCCCCCCGCAATAGACATGATCAGATTTGCGGCTACGATCACTATCAGCAGGACCAACAGAAGAGGAACGAGTACTCCCGGCCTGCCGTTTCCGGGATCCGGTTTTTGTAGGCTCAATCCAAGATTATTCGGCATTTACAACCTCCGTAACTCGGCCCTGTCCACTCGACATACAGGAATACAGAGATACAGCATCAATATCTCCTCTCACGTTTCCTGAAGAAATCCACGAGCCTGGGAATGTAGTCCTTGTCCGTCATCACCTCAATCTGATCTATGCCCATAGAGGCGAACAGTTCTCTGAAATGGTCCGACCGTTCGCGCCCGAGCCTCTCGTACCTCTTCCTCACTCCGGCACTGCCGGTATCCAGCACGAATATCTCACCGGTCTCGGCGTCCTCTAGTTCAATCAAACCGACATTTGGAAGGCGCACTTCCCTGGGATCCACAACGTTCACTCCTATCAGATCGTGGCGTTTGCTCAGCACCCGCATTGGTTTCTCGAATCCCTCGGCCAGGAAATCGGAAACAAGAAATACTACGGAACGTTTCTTAAGCACCTTTCCCAAATAGTCCAACGCCCCCTGAATATCGGTTTTCGCTTTCCTGGGTTTGAAGTTAAGAAGCTCCCTTATAACACGGAGCACGTGGGTCGTTCCCTTTTTCGGCGGTATGAACATCTCTACCTGGTCCGTGAATACTATCAGCCCGACCTTGTCGTTGTTCTTCACCGCGGAGAATGCAAGCAGCGAGCAGAATTCGGCGGCGACCTCGTTCTTCAGCTTTCTTACACTGCCAAACGCACCCGAAGCGGACAGATCGACAAGAAAAACCACCGTGAGTTCCCTCTCCTCGACGAAGCGCTTCACGTATGGATGTCCCGTCCGTGCGGTGACATTCCAATCGATCGTGCGGATATCATCACCCGGCATGTACTCGCGCACCTCGTCGAACTCCATGCCGCGGCCCTTGAATACACTCCCGTATTCACCTGCCAGGACATCGTTTACAACCTTCCTCGTCGTGATCTGAAGGATGCGTATCTTTCTTGCGAGTTCTTCAGGAATCATAGCATTGGAATCCGGATATGGGGCCGACACACGATGCGGCCTCAACCGGACCGTTATGGTACAGGCACGTTGTCGAAAATGGCAGCCACGATGTCTTCCGGCACCTTCTCTTCCGCTTCAGCCTCGTAGGTGATAATTACGCGATGTCGCAGAACATCCATGCCAATCGACTTGACATCCTGCGGCGTAACGTATCCGCGTCCCTGAAGAAGAGCGTGAGCCCTTGCGGCCATCGCCAGGTATATAGTGGCCCTCGGGGAGGCACCGTATTGTATGAGCTTGCCGACATCCAGGCCGTAATCGCCGGGAGATCTAGTGGCCTGAACGATATCTATCACGTAATCTTCAACCTTCTCGTCCATATAGATCTCGTCCGCCAGTCCGCGCAGCCTGATGATATCGCCGGGCTCGATAACGTGCTCGACTTCCACCCCAGCGCTAGATCCCGCCATCCTCTGCAGAATCCTTCGTTCCTCATCCTTGCTGGGATAAGTCACCTTTATCTTGAGCATGAACCTGTCCACCTGGGCTTCGGGAAGAGGATACGTGCCCTCCTGTTCGATGGGATTCTGGGTAGCAAGCACCATGAAGGGATCGCCGAGTTTGTGGCTTTTTTCCCCGATTGTCACCTGCCTCTCCTGCATGGCCTCGAGAAGCGCGCTCTGAACCTTAGCCGGCGCCCTGTTAATCTCGTCAGCCAGTATTATATTTGAAAAGATCGGCCCTTTCTTGGTCGAGAACTCTCCCGAGCTCGGATTGTATATCAGCGTGCCGATCAGATCCGCCGGAAGCAGATCCGGGGTAAACTGAATCCGCTGAAACGAGGCCTTCACCGCCCGTGCAAGTGTCGTCACCGATAGAGTCTTGGCCAGCCCGGGCACTCCCTCGATAAGTACATGATTATTGCAAAGAAGGCCGATCATTAGACGCTCGACAAGATGCTCCTGCCCCACGATGACCTTCTCGATCTCTTTTCTTACTTCAGCGAGAACGGCGCTCTCCCTCTCGACCTTCTCTCCTATTTTCTTTACATCAATCGCCATACTAACTACCCCTTATCAAACAACTACAATATCTACGAACCTATCCGCCGGCCGAAAGCGCGGCCGGAACATCCCATCCAGCCCTGAAACCTCTTTAATTATGGAAAATGCAACAGAACAATAATAAAACGGGCAAACCCTTTCAAGGTCAAACTCCCATTATAATTGTGATTATAAAAACGTTAACCCAAAAAGTTCCCGTTTTTCACCGTGCCGGCCGGTAATCGACCTCGACCGGGACCGATACCACCGGCTACTATATATATACGTATATTTACTCATTTTGTTCTACCGGGTGATTAATCCCCCTTATAAAATGGCCATGCCGCACAAGATGTGTTATCATATTAAATTAGGGATAGGAGTGAGATATATGAAAAATAGTAAGATTTGCATTAGTAAACCGGTCGCAGTTTTCACAGTCCTGCTGGCGGTCTTGCTGCTGATCCCCATGCGCGGTTCGGCGCAGGAGAGCGCGGAGGAGCACATTGCGCGAATCAACCGCAAGATCGAAGAGCAGGGCCTTCATTGGATCGCAGGGCCGACAGGCGTATCGAACCTTACACCCGAAGAGAAGCAGATGCGTCTCGGAAGGATCCCACCGCCGATAGGATCAGAAAAGGACATACCCGTTCTGTTAGCACCCGAGGGCGCCGTTTACGATCCCATCTTCGACTGGAGAAGCAACAACGGCACGACACCCGTTACCGATCAGTTGAGCTGCGGCTCGTGCTGGGCCTTCGCTGCTGTAGCTCAGATGGAGTCCCACATTCTTATATACGACGATCGGCCTTTGGATCTCTCCGAGCAGCAGATAATAGAATGTAACAGCTACAACAACGGGTGCGATGGAGGATGGGCGGGGGCCGCTTACGAGGTATTGGCCGATCACGGGGCCGTTCTCGAAGCCTGCATGCCATACGAGGCCAGGGACGACCTGCCCTGTGTCGAGGACCAGTGTGAAAGCCAGGGGAGGATATCCGGCTATACATACATACCGTCATCCGTCAACTCGATCAAGGAGGCGCTTCTCGATGGACCCGTCTGGGCCGGAATCGATATAGTAGACGATTTCTACAGCTACCACAGCGGCTGTTTCAGCTCCACCGATCCCGTCGTGGGAGCGCATGCGATCCTTATTGTCGGCTGGAATGATAGCTCCTGCGGAGGAAACGGAGCGTGGATAATAAAGAACAGCTGGGGTGAGGACTGGGGATACAGCGGTTATGGTTATGTGGAGTACGGATCATGCAACATAGGAAGCCCTGCGTATCAGATCGATTATATCCCCAACACCGTTTACGTGCATGTGGGATCTCCTAACGGCGGCGAGGAACTCGGTGTGGGCACGCTGCACGACATAACCTGGTCCACGAGCCGTGAAACCCCGGACTCGGTGAGCATAATGCTGAGCCTCGACGGAGGGCTCAACTACTCCGAGACGGTATCGACCGGGCTCATCGGTGTGGAATCTTACGAATGGACGGTGCCCAGCCTTCCCGTCAGCACGTGCAGGATACGAGTCCTGGCATACTTCGGCGGCGATGTTGAGGGCTTCGACGAAAGCGATGACGATTTTACAATCGTGGGAGCACCATACAGGTACGTCTCCCCGTCAGGCGATAACATCTACCCCTTTACTATTCCCCAGTGGGCGGCGCACAGCATCCAGGATGCTGTAGACGCGTGTGATCCCGGAGACACCATAATGGTGGAAGGTGCCTACTACGGCGGCTCCCTTACCATTACCAGCGCGGTCTACATATTAGGCGGTTGGGACTCCGGCTTCACGGTCCGGGATCCTGAAAGCTACACGACAACGATCAGCGGCCCGGGCAGCGTCATCTCGTTCATGTACATCGACAGCGGAACGCACGGAATAGAGGGATGCACGATTACAGGCGGGAGCGGCAGAACGGCCTCTCTACCCGCCAGCTCAATATACGGCGGCGGTATCTTCAGCTACGAATCCTCTCCTGTCATCAAGGGCAACGTCTTCACGGCGTGCGGCGACGAGGACAGGAGTGAGTCAAGCGGAGGCGGAGCCATATGTTGTTACGATGGAAGCCCCGTTATCGAGGATAACGAGATATCGGGCTGCTTCGCCCAGGCGGGCGCCGGCATCTACCTCTACAGCACGCAGGCTGCGATAAGCGGAAACCATATACAAGGATGCTCGCCGAGCGAGGAATACCTGGGCATCAAGTCGGGCGGTGGGATCTACGCGCTCGCCTCCACGGTTTCCCTCGACGGCAACGTGATCGAGGATAACGGCGATTTCACCAGTGGCGGGGGACTGTACGTAAAATTTTGCTCGATGTATGCCTCCGGTGACACGATAAGGTACAACAGCTGCACGGATAACGGTGGAGGCATCTACTCCGAGAGGTCCGATCTGGCATTGACGCAATCGGTGATAACCGGCAACACGGCCGGTTTCTGGGGAGGGGGGATATACCAGGGAAAGGACAGCCTCGGCATAGAGAACACGATCATAGCGCTCAACAACGGCGGTATAGGCGGCGGGATATTCGCCG
>CAYRCK010000044.1:0-15402 GCA_964422745.1 uncultured bacterium | reverse complement strand
CACATGCGGCTTCGTCCTCTCGAACTTCTCCTTAGCCATGTGAGAAAAACCTCCTTAATTACTGAACCAGGCCAGGTATGTGCCCTAGTTTCTCAGCGGCCACTTCCGGTGGCAGTCGGTCATAGTGCGAGAATTGCATAGAGTAAATCGCCCTACCCTGGGTCAATGACCGGAGACTGGTCGCATATCCAAACATGTCCGAAAGGGGTGCTCTTGCTGAGATAACATGAGCCTGGGCTCTCTGGAGCATCCCTTCAACCTTACCTCTTCGCATGCTTATATCGTTCAAAACATCGCCTACGTACTCGATCGGCAGAACAACCTCTATATCCATTATGGGCTCCAGGATAGCGGGGGCGGCTTTCTTGACACCGTCTGAAAAGGCGATCCCGGCCGCGATCCTGTATGCAAGCTCGGTGGAGTCGACCTCATGCGTCGAGCCCCCGACCAGCAGCACCTTCACATCTATCACGGGATAGCCGTTCACAGGCCCGCTTCCCATCGATTCCTTGACTCCATCCTCCACGTACGGGATGAATTTCTTCGGCACATCCCCTCCATGGATGCGGTTCTCGAACGCGAAGCCGCTTCCGGGATTGGGGATCAGCTCGAGGATGACGTGGCCGTACTGGCCCTTACCACCGCTCTGCCTGATGAACTTGCCCTCCGAACGTCCCTCACGCGTAATTGTCTCCTTGTACGCCACCTGCGGGCGTCCGACGTTCGCCCCCACCTTGAACTCCCTCAGCATCCTATCGACCAGGATCTCGAGATGCAGCTCGCCCATGCCCGAGATGAGCGTCTGACCCGTCTCCTTGTCCATCTTCACCTGGAAAGTCGGATCCTCCTCGCTCAATCTGCCCAGCGCCTCGCCCAGCTTCGTCTCGTCCACCTTCGTCTTGGGCTCTATTGCCACCTGTATAACCGGCTCCGGGAATTTCATCATCTCGAGCTGAATGGGATGCTTCGGATCACAAAGCGTATCCCCCGTCGCCGACTTCTTGAGCCCCACCACGGCCACTATGTCACCGGTATAGATCTCAGCGATATCCTCACGCTTGTTCGCGTGCATCCTCAGAACCCTTCCTAAACGCTCCTTCGCCCTGCTCGCCGTATTGATAACCTGCGATCCGGTTTTGACGGAACCACTGTATACCCTTATATAATGCAGCCTTCCTACGTATGGATCGTTGATGACCTTGAATACAAGCGCGGAAAACGGCTCCGAGTCGTCCACCTTCCTCTCCTCCGCCTCCTTCGTGTACGGATTCAAACCCTTAACAGGCGGGATGTCCTCGGGATCCGGGAGATAGTCGATAACGGCATCGAGGAGCTTCTGCACTCCCTTGTTCCTGAATGCCGCCCCGCACAGAACCGGGACGATCTTGACCTGAACCGCCGCCTTTCTCAGGGCCTTCTTGATAACCTCTTCCGAGACCCCCGTTCCGTCTATCACGTGGTGGAGGATGGCATCGTCGTAATCCGCAAGAGCGTGCAGTAGCACCTCCCTGGCCTCCCGGCTCTCCTCCATCAGATCGCGCGGTATCTCCTCCTCCTTGTATCTCATGCCCAGGCTCTCTTCGTCGTAGAAGACCGCCTTCATCCTGATCAGGTCTATGATACCGGTAAACAGCTCCCCGGAACCTATGGGGAGCTGTATGGGTATTGCATTTGCGCCGAGCCTCTTGCGCATGGCCCCTACGACCTTCCAAAAATCAGAACCGACCCTATCCATCTTGTTGACGAACGCGATCCTCGGGATACTGTAGTTATCGGCCTGCTTCCACACCGTCTCCGACTGCGGCTCCACTCCGCCGACAGCGCAGAAGATAGCGACAACACCATCGAGGATCCGCAGGCTCCTCTCCACCTCCACGGTGAAATCCACGTGACCCGGCGTATCGATGATGTCTATGCGGTGATCGTTCCAGAAGCAGGTTGTTGCAGCGGATGTGATAGTTATCCCCCGCTCCTTTTCCTGCTCCATCCAGTCCATAACAGCGCTGCCCTCGTGCACTTCGCCCATCCTGTGGACCTTGCCCGAATAGTACAGAATCCTTTCGGTGACGGTCGTCTTGCCCGCATCGATGTGAGCGGCGATGCCGATGTTACGAGTCTTCTTGAGAGGATACTGCCGAGTCATCCTACCTCTCCTCGCCGCGGCTCGCTGATCAGCCCCGGCAAGGGAGGCCTGAAGATCAGCGGAGGCTACGGCGGATAGTGAAATTAAAGCAAACTTGCCTTTTATTCATTTATGTTATCCCTCACCCCTCATTGACACCCGTTGGACACGGATCTCAACATGGTCTTCTACCCGACCACCGCACCAAAAATCTATTCCATCCGGCCTCCTCGGCCGGAAAGGTTCTACCACTTATAGTGCGCAAACGCTTTATTCGCCTCAGCCATACGATGCGTGTCCTCACGCTTCTTTATCGCCATGCCCTCGCGTTTGTATGCGTTAAGCAGCTCGGCGGCGAGCTTCTGGGACATTGTATGTTCAGGCCGTTGCTTCGAAAAACCGATGATCCAGCGCATCGCAAGGGCAAGCCTGCGGTCGGACCTGACCTCGATCGGCACCTGGTACGTGGCTCCACCGACCCGCCTCGACCTAACCTCGAGAATGGGCTTGACGTTCTCTATGGCCTTCTTGAGAACCTCGAGACCGTTCTGGCCCGTCTTTTCCCCGATGATATCAATAGCATCGTATACAATATTCTCGGCCGTGCTCTTCTTGCCCTTGCGCATGATGTAATTGATGAAACGCGCCACCAACTCATCATCGTACTTGGGGTCGTGAACCACTTCTCTCTTTATTACCTCTCGCCTTCGCGGCATAGATCCAACTCCGTTATGATGCAACGGCCGATTTGGCCTTACGCACTCCGTATTTCGAACGCCTCTTAGTCCTTCCCTCGACCCCGCTTGTATCCAGCGTGCCTCGTATTATGTGATAACGCACACCCGGCAGATCCTTGACGCGCCCGCCCCTGATAAGCACTATAGAGTGCTCCTGCAGGTTGTGGCTCTCGCCCGGAATATAGGCGGTTACCTCGTAACCGTTCGTAAGCCTGACCCTCGCCACCTTGCGGATCGCCGAATTCGGCTTCTTCGGGGTCGACGTGTACACGCGCGTACACACTCCCCTGCGCTGGGGACACCCCTGAAGAGCCGGTGCGGCGGTCTTCTTCTTTACCCTCTTGCGGCCCTTTCTGACTAGCTGGTTGATAGTCGGCACGCTCAAATCCTTTAACTTAAAGTCAAGCAATCTATTACAAACAGTGATTATATTCCTGATATGAATAAATTACAGAATGTAAAGATGCAATTTAATATCAACGTATCTTCTTGTCAAGCAAATATTTTCCTCTAGATCAATTACCTCCCAGGCACCGCCGACCGGCTCCCGGCACAGACACCGGAGAAGGCCCAGTTCCACGTCAGCTTCCCTCCCTCACCTCGCTGAGCATCTCGGCGACTTCCTCTTCATCGAACTCCCTCTCCATGAGCTCCGCTTCGCTGATCTCTTCCATTATCTTGATACCACTGTACTTCTGGAGCCCGGTGCCGGCGGGCACCAGGTGCCCCATCACGACGTTCTCCTTCAGGCCGCGAAGCGAATCCGTCTTCCCCTGAACCGCCGCAGCCGTAAGCACGCGCGTGGTCTCCTGGAAGCTCGCCGCGGAGATGAAGCTGTCAGTGGTGAGTGAGGCCTTAGTAATACCCAACAGCAGCGGTTTGAAGGTGGCCGGCGTGCCCTTCTCCTTGAGCGCACGCTCGTTCTCCTCACGGAATTCGCCCTTGCTAACTATATCACCCTCGAGGAACCGGGTATCACCGGAATCCTCCACGATCACCTTCTGGAGCATCTGGCGGACGATGACCTCTATGTGCTTGTCGTTTATACGCACTCCCTGAAGCCTGTAAACCTCCTGGATCTCGTTCACCAGGTAATTCTGTGCGGCATTCACGCCTTTGATATTGAGAATGTCGAACGGATTGACCGGTCCCTCGGTGAGATTGTCGCCGGCCTCTATATGATCCGCCTCGTAGACCCTCAGATGCTTGCCCTGCGGTATGATATACGTCCGCTTCTCACCGCTCTCATGGACCACGTGGATCTTGCGCATCCCCTTCGACACCTGCCCGAACTCGATCATACCGTCTATCTCCGAGACAACAGCGGCCTCGCGCGGCTTCCGCACCTCGAAGAGCTCCGCCACCCGGGGCAGGCCTCCGGTGATATCGCGGGTCTTGGTAACCTCTTTGGGTATTCTGCATATGATGTCACCCGACTGTATCTCGTCTTCGTCGTGGACCATCATATGGGCGCCTGTCGGTACTATATAGTTGCCGATCACCTTCCCCTTTTCATTGATCAGCTCGATATGCGGATGATACTTCTTGTCCCTGTCGTCTATGATGACCATCTGGCGGAATCCGGTCTTGCCGTCCAGCTCCTCCTTGAGCGTCGTCCCTTCAACGATGTCGCAGAAGCTTATCTGCCCGCTCTTGTCCGCGATTATGAAATCGGAATACGGATCCCACTCGTAGACAATCGATTCCTTTTCAATGGGTTCGCCCTCCTTGATCCTGATCACGGCTCCATAGGGAACGCCCATCCTGGCGAGCACCCTGTCGCTCTTCCCGTCCTTTATCAGCACCTCCCCCTTACGGCCGATCACTATCGAGTCCCCATTGCGGTTCTTGACCGTCTTGATGTTCTTGAGGTTCACGACACCGCCGTGCGTCGCCAGCTTCTGGGTATGCTCCGCGATCCTGCTCGCGGTGCCCCCGATGTGGAATGTACGCAGGGTCAGCTGCGTTCCTGGCTCACCGATGCTCTGCGCGGCGATCACACCCACCGCCTCGCCCATATCGGCAAGCTTACCCGTGGCGAGGTTACGGCCGTAGCAGAGGGCACATACACCCATCGCGCATTCACATGTGAGAACCGATCGAATCTTAACCCTCTCCACTCCCCTCTCCTCCACCTCGAGGGCCAGATCCTCGTTTATCATCGAATTGGCCTTGACGATCGTCTCGCCCGTCTGGGGATCTATGACATCGTCGACAGCGACACGCCCGAGAATGCGGTCGCTCAGCGACTCGATTACCTCCTCACCCTCCTTGAGCGCGGAGATATCCACACCCATGATCGTTCCGCAGTCATGCTCGGTGACGATGATATCCTGGGCGACATCCACCAGCCGCCTCGTGAGGTACCCCGCATCGGCGGTCTTGAGCGCCGTGTCGGCCAAACCCTTGCGAGCACCGTGCGTGGAGATGAAGTACTGCAACACGGTCAGCCCTTCCTTGAAGTTGGCCGTGATGGGCATCTCGATGATCTCGCCTATACCGCCTGTAATCCTCTTCTGGGGCTTCGCCATCAGCCCCCTCATACCGGCGAGCTGCCGGATCTGTTCCCTGTTACCCCTCGATCCGGAGGAGGCCATCAGGTAGATAGGATTGAAGCCCTCGGCATTCCTGCTCAGGTCGTCCATCATGGCATCGGCCACGCTGTTTGTCGTATGCGTCCACAGGTCGATGATCTTGTTGTAGCGCTCGCCTCCGGTAATCAACCCCTCCCTGTACTGCCTCTGGACCTTGTTGACCTCCTTCTGAGCCTTGCCCAGCAGGTCCTTCTTCTTGCCCGGCACGACGATATCGTCGATCCCGATCGTTATCCCCGCCTTCGTCGCGTAATCGAAGCCCATGCTCTTCAGATTTTCCAAAAACTCGACCGTGCGCCTGTTCCCCAGCTTCTTGAAGCACTCCTTCACGAGGTTGCCCAGCACGCTCTTATCCAGAAGCTCGTTGACGTATCCCAGCTCATCAGGCACGATCTCGTTGAATATCAACCTGCCCACAGTCGTGGTGACCAGCCCTCCATTCATCCTCACTTTTATCCGGGCATGCAGGTCAACAGCCCCGGCGCTCAGCGCCGAGATCACCTCGTTGCTGCTGAAGAACGCCTTTCCCTCTCCGACCGCGCCCTCCTTGACCATCGAGATGTAGTAGAGACCGAGGACTATGTCCTGCGAAGGCGATGCCAGGGGCGAGCCGTTGGCCGGGGAAAGAATATTGTTGGCTGCCAGCATCAGCGTCCTGGCCTCCAGCTGGGCCTCGTATGAAAGAGGAACGTGAACGGCCATCTGATCGCCGTCGAAATCGGCGTTGAAGGCGGTGCAGACCAGGGGATGTATCTGGATCGCCTTCCCCTCGATCAGCAGCGGCTGGAAGGCCTCTATTCCGAGCCTGTGAAGGGTCGGCGCCCTGTTCAGGAGCACCGGGTGGTCCTTGATGATCTCTTCGAGGATATCCCAGACCTCGGGACGTTCCTGCTCGACCAGCTTCTTCGCGCTCTTGACAGTCTGAACATACCCCTTTTCCTCGAGCTTCCTTATAATGAAAGGCTTGAACAGCTCGAGCGCCATCGACTTCGGCAGCCCGCACTGGTCTATCTCCAGCTCCGGACCGATCACGATCACGGATCTGCCCGAGTAGTCCACGCGCTTGCCGAGCAGGTTCTGGCGGAAGCGCCCCTGCTTTCCCTTGAGCATATCGCTCAGGCTCTTAAGCGGCCTGTTTCCCTGACCCCGTACTGCGCGTGATCTGCGGCTGTTATCGAAAAGGGCGTCGACGGCCTCCTGAAGCATGCGCTTCTCGTTCCGCAGGATCACTTCGGGAGCACGGATCTCTATCAGCTTCTTGAGCCTGTTGTTCCGGTTGATCACCCTGCGGTAGAGGTCGTTGAGGTCGGATGTCGCGAACCTCCCGCCCTCGAGCGGCACGAGCGGCCTCAGATCGGGAGGGAGCACCGGGATCGCCTCCAGCACCATCCATTCGGGCCGGTTCTGGCTCTGGCGGAACGATTCGATAACCCGCAGCCGCTTGAGCACGTCCTTCTTGCGCTGCGCCGATGTCTCGACCTTGGCCTGAGCCCTCAGGTTGATCGATTCCTCGTCCAGGTTGATGTTTGCGAGCAGCTCCCTTATCGCATCCCCGCCCATCTTCGCGGTGAATTCGAATCCCTGATCGATCATATCGTTGTAGGTCTCGTCGTCTATCAGCTCTTTGTACTTGAGCTTCGTGTTCCCCGGGTCCAGCACGACATGCGATTCGTAGTACAGTATCCTCTCGAGGTTCCTCACGGACATGTCCAGCAGATACCCTATTCGGCTCGGAACCCCCTTGAAGAACCATATATGAGCCACCGGCACGGCAAGCTCGATATGTCCAAGACGCTCCCGGCGAACCCGCGAGTGAGTGACCTCGACACCACAGCGGTCGCAGATAACACCCCGGTAACGGATCCTCTTGTACTTGCCGCAGGAACATTCCCAGTCCTTGACCGGACCGAATATCTTCTCGCAGAAGAGCCCGTCTTTCTCGGGCTTGAATGACCTGTAGTTGATGGTTTCCGGCTTTGTCACTTCTCCGAAGCTCCACGATCGTATCACCTCGGTCGACGCGAGCTGGATGCTCATTGCCTCGATATCAGTGGGCTTCTTTCTATCCTTGTCTGTAAAGGCTGGGTACAAGGGAAACCTCCGGTTATTTTTTCTCAAGTGTAACGTCGAGACACAAGCTTTGAAGCTCTTTTATCAGAACATTGAAAGATTCCGGTAATCCCGGTTCGGCGGCGTTTATGCCCTTCACTATCGATTCGTATATCCTGCTTCGGCCCGCCACGTCATCCGATTTCACCGTGAGAAGTTCCTGAAGTGTGTACGCCGCACCGTATGCCTCGAGGGCCCATACCTCCATCTCCCCGAACCTCTGGCCGCCGAACTGGGCCTTTCCGCCCAGCGGCTGCTGCGATACTAGCGAGTATGGACCTATCGAGCGTGCGTGTATCTTGTCGTCCACAAGGTGAGAGAGTTTGAGCATGTAGATATATCCTACTGTGACCTTCTCGTCGAACACCTTGCCGGTGATGCCGTCGTAGAGGATCTGCTTACCTTCCTCAGGAAGCCCGGCATCGCTCAGCGCCGACTTGATCTCGTCTATGGTCGCTCCGTTGAAGACCGGCGTGGCGGCCATGAATCCGCTCTTGCGCGCCGCCCACCCCAGGTGGGTCTCCAGTATCTGCCCCAGATTCATTCGGCTGGGCACGCCGAGAGGATTCAGGATGATTTCGACGGGGGTGCCATCGGGCAGATGGGGCATGTCCTCCACCGGTACGATCTTGGACACTACACCCTTGTTCCCGTGCCTCCCGGCCATCTTGTCACCCACGGAGATCTTTCTCTTCCGTGCGACGTAGACCTTTACCAGCTTATTGACGCCGGGCGGCAACTCGTCGCCCCGCATCACCCTCTCTATCTCCTTTTCGTAATTACTCTCTATCCTGTCGATCGCCCTCGCCGCCGCCTCCATCAGAGACTGGATCTTCGAGTCGGCCTTCGGGTTCTTGACGATCGGAAGGCCCCAGTGAAGATGGTCGACGTCTATGCTGCTCAAGAGCTTTTCGGTGATCTTGCGCCCGGCCTTGGCCTGTATCTCGCCGGTTTCCGAATGAATGAGCTTCTCCGTCGTCTGGCCGATCATAAGCCTTTCGAGACGCTCTCTGCGCCGGGTCTTGACATGATCTATCTCCTGCTCGCGGCGCTGCTCGAGCTCCTGCACCTTCTTCTTCTCGTGGCTCTTCGCCCTGTCGTCGCGCTCCTTGCGCGAGAAGAGCTTGATATCAACGACTATGCCGTCCATGCCCGGCGGAGCCTTGAGCGAAGCATCCCTCACGTCCCCGGCCTTCTCGCCGAATATCGCCTTGAGCAGCCTCTCTTCCGGCGTGAGCTCCGTCTCTCCCTTCGGCGTAACCTTGCCTACCAGGATGTCCCCCGCCCTGACATGGGCCCCGATCATCACTATGCCGTCCTTGTCGAGGTGCCTCAGCATCTCCTCGCTGACATTCGGTATCTCCCTCGTTATCTCCTCCATCCCGGCCTTCGTCTCACGGACCTGCGTCTCGAACTCCTCGATATGGACCGATGTGTATATATCGTCCTTGACCAGCGACTCGCTCACTATGATCGCGTCCTCGAAGTTGTACCCGCGCCACGGCATGAACGCCACGAGCACGTTCTTCCCGAGCGCTATCTCCCCATGATGGGTGGCCGATCCATCCGCGATCACATCCCCCTTCTTCACCTTCTGCCCGACGGAGACAACCGGTTTCTGGTTCACGCACGTATCCTGATTCGAACGCTGGAACTTCGTCAGCTTGTACTCGTCAACTCCACCGAATCCGCTGAAATCGTCAAGCCCGTCCTCACCCCTCTTCGAGCTGTAGCTTATGATTATCTTTTCAGCATCGACGGCCTGCACGCGTCCGCTTCTTCTGGCAATAGTGAGCACACCGGAATCGTATGCGACCTTTCTCTCCAGGCCCGTGCCGACGAGCGGGGCCTCGGCCTTGAGCAGAGGAACCGCCTGCCGCTGCATGTTGCAGCCCATGAGAGCCCTGTTCGCGTCGTCGTGCTCCAGAAAAGGGATAAGCGCAGCGGCCGCACTGACCAGCTGGGCCGGAGAGACATCCATGTACCCGACTTCCTTGGGATCGACAACCACGAAATCGCCCTTGTGCCTCGCCATGACCGTCGGCCCTACGAGCTTTCCCTTCTTGTCGATATTCGCGTTCGCATGGGCGATGATCCAGTTGTCCTCCTTGTCGGCGGAGAGCATCTCTATGCTGTCGGTTACAGCGCTGTTCTTGACCTTGCGGTAGGGGGTTTCGAGGAAACCGAATTCGTTGACCCTCGCGTACGTCGCGAGCGAAGTGATGAGCCCGATATTCGGACCCTCTGGAGTCTCGATGGGGCACATCCTTCCGTAATGCGTGAAATGAACATCCCTGACCTCGAAGCCGGCCCTTTCACGCGTCAACCCACCTGGTCCCAGAGCGGAGAGCCTCCTCTTGTGTGTCAGCTCAGCTACCGGGTTGGTCTGATCCATGAACTGGGAGAGCTGGCTGCTGCCGAAGAATGACTGTATGACGGCGCTTATCGTCCGGGCGTTTACAAGGTCGTACGGCGTGGGATTATCCGTCTCCTGGATGGTCATCCTCTCGCGGATGATCCGCGCCATCCGCGCAAGGCCCACGGAGAACTGATTGGCTAGGAGCTCCCCCACCGACCTCACGCGCCTGTTTCCCAGATGATCTATGTCGTCCACTTCGCCGTCCGTCATCTTCAGGTTCAGCAGGTTCACTATGACCGCGATGAAGTCCTTCTCCGTCAGGGTCGTCGTGTCGATGGGAACGTTGATTCCCAGGCGTGTGTTGATCTTGTAACGGCCGACCTTCTCCAGATTGTAACGCTTGGGATTGAAGAAAAGGCGGTCGAGAAGGGCCTTCGCGGTCTCCACGTTGGGCGGATCGCCGGGACGCATGAGATTGTATATCTTCTTCAGCGCCTCCTCGCGGTTCGTGGTCGGATCCTTCTCCAGCGTCTTGAGGATCACGTCGTTCTCGAACTTGACATCCTCGCCGACCATCACGACCTTTATGATCTTCTGGGCCCTGATATTATCCAGGACCGTCTCCGTGATCTGCTTCCCGGCCTCTACCAGGATCTCGCCCGTGCTCTTGTTGACCACATCCTCCGCTATCGCGCGTCCTATCAGGGCCGCATCCCTTTTCGAGGACCTCTTCGTGACCGAGACGACCTCGGTATTATGAAAAAGCTTGATTATTGCGCTGTTCGGCTCGAATCCCATCGCCTTGAGCAGAACGGTTACGGGTATCTTTCTGCGCCGGTCGATGTAGACGAAGAGTATGTCATTGACGTCGATGACAAACTCCACCCATGAACCGCGGTACGGAATGATCCGGGCGTTGAAGAGCCTCTTCCCGTTGGGATGATAGCTGTCGTCGAAAACCACGCCGGGAGAACGGTGCAGCTGGCTGACTATAACGCGCTCGGCGCCGTTTATGATGAACGTCCCCTTGTCCGTTATCAGGGGGATCTCGCCCAGGTACACCTCGCTCTGGATTATATCCTTGATAACCGATTCCTCATCGCTCTTCTCTCTTACGACCAGGCGGAGTGACGCCTTGAGCGGCACAGCGTAGGTAAGATCGCGCTCCTTGCACTCCTCCACTGTGTACTTGGGCTCTCCAACCGTGTAACCCATGTATTCCAGGGTGAAGTCACCCTTTGTGGATACAACAGGAAATATGGACCTGAAGACACCTTCTAGGCCTATATTCTTCCTCTTGTCGATGGGTACACCCTGCTGGAGAAACCTCTCGTAGGATTCGAGCTGAACATCCAGAAGATGAGGGATATCCTTCACCTGCGGAATCTTCCCGTAATCGATCCTCTCAGGCATATTGATCATTAAAAAGGACCCTCCCTTTTTCCGGCCGGGACGGCCGGTCCATATCGCTATTCGATTACTTGATCTCTACAGTCGCACCAACCTCTTCCAGCTTGCTTTTCATCTCTTCGGCCTCGTCCTTGCCGACCGCCTCCTTGACGGGCTTGGGAACCTCCTCCACGAGCTTCTTGGCCTCGATCAAGCCGAGTCCGGTCAGCGCACGAACGACCTTGATGACCTGTATCTTCTGGCTACCGAAATCCTTCAGCACAACGTCGAATTCCGTCTTCTCCTCGTCCTCGCCTGCACCGGCCGCCGCGCCGGGCATGGCTCCGGGCATCATGGCCATCGGCACCGCTGCCGTGACGCCGAAATGATCCTCGAGAACCTTGACCAGGTCGGAAAGCTCGAGAACCGTCATCTTCTCGACTATCTCCACAACCTTATCGACATTCGTCGACCCTGAGGATTTCTTGGTCTCCTTCTTCTCGGCCTTGGGCTCTTCCTTCTTCTCCACCTTCGGCTCTTCCTTCTTCTCGGCCTTGGGCTCTTTCTTCTTCTCCTTGGCCTTCGCCTCGGGTTCTTTCTTCCCGGCGGCCTCTTCCTTCTTCTCTTCCTCTTTCTTCGCGGGCATCTGCTGACCTCTCCTTCCTCGAGTTGTAATCGATCCCTCGAGAGGGATCCGGCGCCCCCCATCTCAGGGAAGCCTTTCTATGCCGCTTCCTTCTTTTCGGAAACAGCCTTCAGAACGTAGACCAGGTCCCGAAGGGAAGCACCGAGGCAGTTTACCAAGCCTCGCATCGGTGACTGGAGTACCTGCACCGTCTGTGCAAGAAGGGTTTCCTTGCCTGGAAGCGATGCCAGCCTGGTTATTCCCTCTTCGTCGAGAACCTGGCCGGCCACGTATCCGCCTTTCATGCGGGGGATTTCATAATCATCTGCGAAGCTCTTCAGAACCTGGGCCGGGGCCACCTCGTCCTCCATGCTGACCGCCACTGCCGTTGGGCCTTCCATCATCTTCCCGAGCTCTTCGAGACCCAGCTCACCCAGGCTCCTCTTCGCCAGCGTGTTCTTTATCACCCTGAACACGACGTTACTCTGCCTGCACTTTTCACGGAGCTCCGAGATATGCACGACATCCAAGCCTGTGAAGTCATTTAAAACAACGCACTTTGCGTCCTGAAGGAGATCCTTGATCTCCTCGATCCTCTGTTTCTTGTCAATCTGAACCATATTCGGGCATCCTCTCTTTACTTTCTAATCTCGCTCAGCAGTAAGGTTGCATCGAGCTCTATCGAAGGTCCCATGGTTGAGGAGAGGTGTATGCTCTTTATGTACTTGCCCTTCGCCGAGGACGGCTTGGCGCGCAGGAGTTCGACCATCAGCGCCTTCGCATTCTCGACGAGCTTGTTCTTATCGAACGACACCTTTCCTATCGGGACATGGATATTGGCCCCTCTATCCACGCGGTATTCTATCTTACCCGCCTTTGCATCCTTGACTGCTTTGGCGACATCGAACGTGACGGTCCCCGATTTGGGATTCGGCATAAGCCCCCTCGGGCCGAGCATTCTTCCCAACTTGCCCACGTCGCCCATCATGTCCGGCGTGGCTATGGCCACGTCGAAATCGAACCACCCCGTCTGTATCTTCTCGATAAACTCGCTGGAGCCGACAAAATCGGCACCTGCATCCGCAGCCTCTTTCTCCTTCTCGCCCCTGGTGAGCACCAAAACCCTCACCGTCTTGCCTGTCCCGTGGGGTAGGAGCACGGTCCCGCGCACCTGCTGGTCTGCATGCTTCGGATTTACGCCTAGCTTAGCGGAGAATTCCACCGATTCGTCGAATTTCGCCTGCGGCAGGTTCTTCATAACCTCTACCGCCTCCTCCAGCGGATACTCCCTTCCTCGGTCTATCCTCGCAACGCTGTCACGGTACTTTTTTCCGCGCTTCATCTTCTGTCCCGCTTTCTCCTTACTTATCGATAAGAATGCCCATGCTTCGGGCCGTTCCCTCTATCATCCTCATCGCAGCCTCGACCGAGAACGCATTTAGATCCTTCTTTTTTGCCTTTGCGATCTCCCTGATCTGGTCTTCCGTAACCGTTCCGACCTTTTCCTTGTTCGGTTCACCCGATCCCTTGGCTATATTTGCGGCCTTTCTCAGAAGTTCCGCTGCCGGCGGCGATTTCGTCTCGAATGTGAACGTCCTGTCGGCATAAACGGTGATCTCCACCGGAACGATCGTGCCGGTCATATTCTGTGTCGCAGCGTTGAACTGCTTGCAGAACTCAACCGAGCTGACCTGAAGCTGCCCGAGCGCCGGCCCGACCGGAGGTGCAGGAGATGCCTCTCCGCCTGAAATCTGAAGCTTTATCACCTTCATGATCTTTTTCTTCGATTTTTTCGCCATACAGCATCCTACTTCCTGATTAACCCGGGACCGCCGGCAATCCGGTCACCCCGGCCTACAAGCTCTTGACCTGTAAAAAATCCAGCTCGACCGGCGTCTCCCTGCCGAATATGCTGACGAGAACCTTCAGCTTCCCGCGTTCCGGATTGATCTCGTCCACTACACCGGTAAAATCGGCGAAGGGGCCATCGATGACATTGACATGCTCTCCGAGGGTGAACGGCACCTCCGGGATCACACCCTCCTTCTTCTCCATCCTGCCCAGAATCCGGTCCACCTCTTTCTTCGGAATGGGGAACGGCTTCTTTCCGCCGCCCACGAAATGAGTCACTCCCGGTGCGTTCTCTATTAAGCTCCATGTCTTGTCCGTCATCTCCATCTCGATGAGAATGTAGCTGGGGAACAGCTTCCTGCTGGAAACCTTCTTTTTCCCCTTCTTCATCTCGGCGACCTGCTCCGTGGCCATGAGGACCTTGCCGAAATGCGCCTCCATGCCGGAGCTGCTTATAAGCCGCTCGATCGTATCCCTGACCTTCTTTTCGCGCCCGGAATAGGTATGAACGACATACCAGCGCATCCTGCCAGCCTTCTCCTCGTCCTCGGCACCTGAGCCCTCGACAGCATCGGTCTCGCCACCCGTGGACTCCGCGGCCTCCGTGGCCGATGCCGATGCATGATCCTCTTCCTTCAGATCCGCCACCTCTTCTGTTTTCTCCACCTGAGACTCATCGTCCCGGGGTTTATCGCCAACAGTCTCGACCGGCTCATCCCCCCCGGCATCTCCGCCCTCGGGCTCAGGCTCGGCCTCCAATTCAGCTTCGTCCTCCATCTCCGCCCCGGCCTCCGGTTCAGCCCCGGTCTCCGGTTCAGCCTCGGGTTCCCGCCCTTCACCTGTATCCTCCCCTGCGGACTCGTCCACGGGCGTGACCTCTGAATCCCGATCTTCGCCGTTCGGCGGCGCGGATTCTTCATTCACCTTATCACCGGTGCCGCTCTCGCTCATCGAAGCTTCCATCTCCCCTGCAGCTTCTTCGTCCTTCTTGATATTTCCGGACGCCTCCGGCGCCCTTTCATCCGAGATATTATCCGTCATCATTTCTAATTCCCTGCTATTCTCCCTCTACGCCAACCGGCGGGCTCACCGTGGGCTACCAGCCGAGGAGGCGCCTGATGATAATCGTCAGTATCTGGTCTATTCCGCCGATGAAGAGGGTGACTACAAAGGTCGCGATGATGACTATCTTCGTGGACTCCTTCAATTCATCTCTGGTGGGCCACGTAACCTTCCTCATCTCGACCCTTGTCTCCTCGATAAACTTCTTCGCCTTTCCCAGCATTTCACTCTCCAGATCTAAGCATCGATCCCGCCGCCGGTAGTGTTACGATACCTTGCACCCGGGATCACCTGCCAAGGCGATCCACGCGTGATCCCCTCTACCGGGTCTCCTTGTGCATCGTGTGCTTGCAGCAGAAACGGCAGTACTTCTTCTGTTCCACCCTGTCCGGTTGCTTTCGCTTGTTCTTATTTGTCGTGTAGTTCCTGTTCTTGCAAACCGTGCAAGCGAGAATTACAAGCTCCCTCATTTCCCAGGATTCCTCTCCGTTGTACGATCACTCTATTATCTCGGTTACGACCCCTGCGCCGACCGTGCGGCCTCCCTCCCTGAT
>CAYRCK010000043.1:0-15535 GCA_964422745.1 uncultured bacterium | reverse complement strand
GTATATTTCAAGACGGTCATCCCGCAGGTGGTCCTCGATATGCACCAGATGTGGAGCACGGGCGCCAGGCTTTTCCTGCCCCAGTTCTACCCGCCGGCGAACGTGAACGTGGACCCGATCCTCTACCGCGAGGTGGGACTTCTCGGCTACTTCATGCAGCTAGAGTGCGAGGAGAGGGATCGCTGGGGGGTCATCAGCGACGCCGGCTTCACCGCCTACTGGGAGGGCACCTCGATGATGACTCCCTGGTGGCATAACCAGGTAGGCCTGCTGAGCGAGATGGCAAGCGCCAATATCGCGTCTCCTGTTTTTATCGAGGAGGGCGAGCTGCGAGGAGGCTCAAAGGGGCTGCCCCGTTACGAGCACCGCATCAATTTCCCTAATCCCTGGCCGGGCGGTTGGTGGCGCCTGCGCGATATAGTGGACTACGAGCTCGCGATCTCAGACGGCCTCATGGATTTTTGCGCTTCCCACAGGAAAAAACTGCTCCGCAATTTCTACATTATGGGCGCGAGGGCGGTAGACAGAGGCATGAAGGAATCCCCCTACGGTTTCGTCTTCCCCGCTCCGTTCCGCGATCCCGGCACAACCGCCAGACTAGTCGAGGCCCTGATGCTCGGCGGCGTGGAGGTGCACAGGGCACGAGAGGATTTCATCCTGGGAGAACGTTTATATCGAGCGGGATCATTCGTGGTTCGATGCGATCAACCGTACCGCGCTTACGCAAAGGATCTACTCGAGGTTCAGGACTACCCTGACATAAGGGCCAGCGATAAGGAGCCATATATCCGCCCCTATGATGTTACGGGCTGGACGCTGCCCCTGCAGATGGGTGTAAGATGCGAACAGATCACGGAACCGTTCGATATCGACCTCGAGCTCCTCTCAGACTTCCCATACCCCGAGGTGAGATCGCCGGAACCGACAGCCTGGGGCTACATACTCCTTCCGGAGAGGAATTCATCCTACAGCGCTGTAAATATCTTACTTGGCGATGGCGTTAGGATATTCAGGGTGTGCGGGGATTGCAGCGCGGGTGATACCGCTGTACCGGCAGGTTCATTCCTGATACAGACCGGCAAATCATTCGAGAGGTCGGCTCCAGCCCTGGCAAGGGACCGCCACATAGAATTCATCAAGATAGACGAAAAGCCGGATGACCGCTTTTTGAGCAAGCTAAGGCCGGTTAAGACCGCGCTCTTCAAACCCTGGAGAGCCAGCATGGACGAGGGGTGGACAAGGCTCCTATTCGACGACGCCGGTGTTCCCTACGATAACGTGATGAACGAGGACATCAGCAAGGGTGTGATCTCAGGGTACGATGCCCTGATCCTACCTGATATAAGTCCTTCCGTCATAAAGGAGGGTAAGATAACGGGGGCGATGGCCGCTTCTTACCGCCCTCTACCACCGGAATACTCGGGCGGAATCGGAATGGAGGGAGCGGAAAGAATCAAAGAGTTCGTGGAGGACGGGGGAACACTCATATGCTTCAATTCATCCTGTGAATTCGCAATAGAGACATTCGAGCTCCCCATCCGCAATGTGTTAAGCGGCGTGAGCGGCGATGACTTCTACTGTCCGGGAACCATCCTGGAGGTCTCCTTCAAGACCGGGCATCCCGTAACCTACGGAATGGATCCCGAAGGTTACATATTCTTCAAGAAGGGGCCCGCGTTCTCAACATCGATCCCGTTCGGTAAGTTCGGCAGGACGGTGCTCGCGAGTTACAAGAAAAAGGATCCGCGTGCCAGCGGATTGCTGATCGGCGCCGAGAAGCTTCACCGTAGTTCACCACTCGTGGAGATGACTTATGGAAAGGGCAGGATATTACTCTTTGGATTCAGGCCGCAGCATAGATGTCAGACCCACGGGACATACAAGCTGATCTATAACGCCCTACTCGCCTCCGTTTCCGGCTGAGGCGGAGGGAAGGTGCACTTCGGTAGATGCCTCGAGGATCGAATGACCGGATCCGTCATGAGACCGTATGGATTCAGGTGGCAGTGTCTCCAGCTCACCCCATGCCACCCGCCCGCGGGCGTCTGCTGCAATCAGATTCCCGCCGCACGAAAGCATCGATGACGCTTCAAACGGAAGGTAAGCGGCCCCTACGATCGTTGGTGATGCGCCGGATCCGCACATTCGAACTTCGAGAACAGTACCGTCCTCCATCTGCACAATCACACATCCTTTAGCTGTCGAGGCTAATGCAATCCTTCCAGGCAGGGGCATCACAAGGTCACGTGTGGCGTCATCCATATCGAGAGCCACAAGCGTATCACCGGCCGACTTCCAGCTGCCGTTAATCAGGATCAGGCGGTTGCCGACGAACCCGACCATGTTCCTTCTTGCCACGGGTAGATCGTATGACCCGAGATCTTCGAACAGCCGACCTTCCGAGGTCCCGTAGACCAAGAGTCTTCGCGAATGAACCGCATACAGGCGGTCGCCGATGAGCGTCATGTCCTTGTAGTTCCGTCCCATATTCTCTCTGCGTTCCGCATCGAAATCGGTATACGGAGTGAAATGGCAAAAACCGTTCGTCGTCGTGGCGAACAGTCCGCCAGCGGAGAGATGCACGCTCGATATATTCCTTGAATACCCCTTCTCGCCGGCCGGTTTGACCGTGCTACCCGTACAACGGAACAGCATCACTTTCGACTTCGCCTTGAAATTCAAGGCACACGCCACATAACCTTCCGCGGCGACGGCATCCGCGACAACCGCGTGTTTCGATCTGACCTCACAGATCCTTTCATGATCAGCAGGTGCAGCGCCCTCGACGACCGAGAGTATATCTCCCATCACCAGATTCCTCCTGCCAGCACTACCTCTGGCATCCTCCAGGGCAAAAAACCATCCAGGGCACACCTTATCTCCGTCCTCCTCCAGCACGGTGAGACCGGTATGCCCGGTTTCATCGTAAAAACGGCCATCGATACGCGTAAAGGATATATGATCGAAGGGCAGGGAATCGCGAACGGCAAGTTTCCCTCTGCAAACGGCCGCCTCAGCCGAATCTACAACCGCCCTCACAACAAGTTCGAATAAATCCGGGTGTCCGGCGGCTTCGGGCGAATAGCTCCGTTCCGGGTAAGGGTTTTGGTCCCGCGGCAGTTCAAAGTACAGGTACCCGTCAACCGATTCGCCTGGATCTATTTCAACGGGATCGAACATCCCTCCCTCTCCAGCCGGGAAGATCGAATTTTCGCAGAGGGGTCTGTAGTACCTGCCCAGGCTGGCTTCCCTATATGCGACATAACCACCGTAAGGAAAGAACAGAACGCCCAGTGCGATCTGCTTCCCCCCCGGCTTACTATAGCGCACCGGGGATTTCTTTCCCGTGGCTTTTGACATTACTTCGACCGGACGTATCGGGTGGTAGGATTTGCCGCCCGCCAGCATAGTGAATCCCTCGAAGTATCCTCCGAGCCCGAGCCCATGTGATGTGTGGATGCGCATTGATACCGTATCGTTATTTGTTATCGTGAGGTAAACCGGCACTATTCCACTGTCGGGCAGGGATCTCTTGAAAATCCTTTCGATCTCGTCGGTGTCCCGGGGGAAACGTGCCGAGACACCCAGTCTGCCGTATTCAGTCTCCGAATAGTCTTTCCGGCCCTCGATACCTGCATCGATCCTCTTCTTGCAGGAAGAGGCGGTAATGGCAAGCAACAGGGCAAACACAGTGTACAGAACGGATCGCAGCCGCGATCCACCGTGACCACAAAGGATCTCAACTCGCACTTCAGCTAACCCCTCTCCGTTCTATCCCCGATTTTCATTTCACTTTTGGTTTCGATCTTCAATCCTTCAAGCGGAACGGTTCTACCCAGCGCCGTAACCGAACAGTACTTCTCGATCGAGTCCATGAAACAAGGATTCTCGCAGAAACCCCCGGAGAGATAGAGATGTTCGGGCCTGCCTGCGAAGTTGAAGACGTTGCGGACCAGGCCGTGAATAAACATCGCTACGCTCTCCCCCGGTGGTATGCCTGCGGAAACCTGTTCCAGTATCCTCTCCATTCCGAACACTCCGCAGGTCACGTTTATCCAGTCTGCGGCAGGTGGAAGACTTTTGAAGTCTATGCCGTAATAAAATCCCAGAAGCTCGACCGTTGCGCCGGTAGTCGAACCACACGCGAGGTTCCAATCGAGTTTTCTCACCTTCCGCCCCTCGAATCTCACAAATTTTATATCCCTGCTGCCTACGTCTATGAGCGAGAAATCGTCGTCCTTCACAACGGCGAGACCACCCTCCGCAAGGGCGATCAGCTCGTTCTTGAAAACGCGGCAGAGACGTTTCGCGCTGTGCCCGGTGGCAATATCGAACATAAGGCCTTTACGAGAAACGAGATCCTTGGTCTCCACGATCTCCAGGGCGCCGGACTCCGTATCGAGAATCTTCGCCCAGCTGCTACCACAATCGGCAATTATCAATTTGCTTACGCCTCGTTTAGAAGTGAACAAATGCGGTTCACGTGTTCACAGCCGGTACCGTCGGTCATGACAGGCGGATGAAAGCCTCTATCTTCGCAAGGATGGAGTCGTTCGCCTCCTGATGGCAATCTATTGCCAGCCCACGGTGCTTTTCCGCTAGATTGTGGGCCAGGTCCTGCTTGGCACAGAAGCTCTGGCTGAAGAAAACAGTCGGCACGCCTTCGTCGACGTGACACTCGAGTTCCATATTCCCCGGTCTCCCGGCTTCAACGCAACGGACCCAACCGTAAAGATGGGTCGTCGACGGAAACACTTCTAGTATACGATAGTCGTTCGGAGGCACACCCCAGAAACCGTGAGTGGGGCGAGATGGCTCCGGGATCTCCGAAGCTGGCGAGGGATCGATTATCGTTTCCATAATCATATCCATCTTCCGGTCAAGGGGCAATCCGCTCTTGGAGTACAGCAGCGGTCGGTTCTCGAATTCCTCAGGGGGGAAACGTGATTCGATCACGTCCAGCCCAAGATCAGCAAGCAGAAATGCCGTATTCCTGCCCCTGTCACACTTTCCCTCACCCACCGCCGCTACCACCGCGACCAGTTTCTGCCTGAAATGCACCGCATTGTCCACGATGTTGCCTATTATACGGCACGTAGTCGAGGGAAGAAGACCCGAGTCAGGAGCGCCCTGGAACACATCCAGATCCAGGAGCGGAGTATCCGGACCGTACCTTTCCCTTACCTCATTCATAACGGCTCTTCGAGGAAATCCGTAATAGCCGATTATCCTATTCTCATCCGATAAGGGCATATTGTCAAATCAGGGGAAACAGTTCCGAAAGGCTTGCCGGATAATTCACGGTTGGGCAGGATCCGGGGAGACGCTCCATCTGCTCTACTATTCACCGTTCTCGACGGCATCAATAATCGACACAACCTCTTCACCCGTTTTCGCCTTCAAGAGCTTGGTTCTAAATCCCTCCACCTTTATCATCTTGACGATCTTTGCGATCGCCTGCACATGCGGACCGGATTCGGTCGTAGGGGCCACCATCAGGAAAAAAAGATGGGATGGCTTGCCATCCTGCGAATCGAAATCGATACCATCACGGGAGATGGCCACCACTATGCACAGCTTACTGACCGCATCACACTTGGCGTGGGGAATCGCGACTCCCATCTCGATCCCGGTGCTGGCCTCGTTCTCCCTCTTCAGAACCGCATCAAGTATATCATCCGCATCGGATTCCCCGCACGTCTCAGACAGTAGCTCAACGAGCTCCTCTATGATCTCTTCCTTGCTATAGCCCTCGATTCCCAGTTTGATGTTCTCGGGCGATAAGTAATCCGTGATTTTCATTAATCACGCCTCCTGTGATGCCTTAAGAAGCTGTTATCGACATGAACGCATAATAATCAACCAACTCTGTGGGCGCAAGCCCCTGCAGCATGCAAAGGGGGCTGGCGGCGCTCGGCTAGAGAGAGTCGAAGACCTTGGCCACCCTATCTCCACCCCTCACGACCATCACCGGACAGCTGACCTTTCTCAGAATCCTCTCGCCTTCCTCGTAAAAAGAATCCCTGAGGCTCAGGACCTCACCCAGCTCTCCCTGGATCAGAAGGTCGTAATCCTGTTCCTCGACCTCCTTGGCGACCTCTTCGTGAACGACCCCCTTCTTGAGAACCGTTTCAACCGTCAATCCCTTTTTATCCGCAAGCTTGACAATGTAGTTGAGGTATCTCTTGCCGTCCTCCTCGAGATCCCTTTCGTAATCCATTTTTTCCATCTGGACGAACACCTTGGCCTTGAGCAGCTCGTTCAATAGATTCTCGTTCACGACGTATATCACCTTCAGGTTGCATCCGTACTTCTTAGCCATGACGATCGCCATCTGGCCGGCGAGGATCGAGGCCTCGCTGCCGTCTATATATAGAAGGATATTATTGAATGGATTGGTTTCGCTCATCGGGATTCCCCTTTTCTCCTCGAGAGGCGGTCCTTGATTAATTTTAGGACGAAGAAAGCCTCCATTTCGGATTCCTCGAGTGCCATTTCAATATATTTCAACGTCTCCGAGTAGTCAGGTATGAATATCTTTTCAAGCGCATTCACCCGCCTGATAGTCTTCGCAACCTCGCGCGAAAGGCGCATCAGGGAGATCCGGGCCTCCGCGAGCGTGCCCAGGGATTCGAGAACGATCCTGAATTCCTTTATCGATTCGTCGATCCATAGGCTGCTTGCCGTTTCGGCGATATAAGGCGACCTGTCGTCGAACTTGACCCTTACCCTAGGGAGAGAAACACCCATGACGCGCTTCTCGGAGAATGCTATCTCCGAGCCGATATGCATGCCGAGCGCCATAAGGTTGACTTCGCGGCGCCCCATGCGCAGCATCGCCTGATCCAGAGCCCTGAAGGCCGATGAGAGCTTGGACTCGACGGCCTCCTGCGCCTCCACGGCCCGGTCTATGAGCCCCATAAGCTCGACTATGAGGATCTTGCGCTTCTGGTCGAGAAGCTCCAGTCCCTCGGCCGCGAAGCCAAGCTCGCGGCGTATTCTCATGAAGTTGGTCTTGGTCGGCGCCACTTCGTATCTTGCCACGCGCGATACCGCCACCTTTCATGGAAATACTACATGCCGTAGTACTTGCTCAATTCCTCGTCGGTGATTCTATGGAGCTCCTCTTTGGGCAGCGTAGAGATCACCTTCCATCCGATATCCAAAGTCTCCGTAATACTTCTGTCATCCTGCTCGCCCTGGCTCAGGAACTCCCTCTCGAACCCGTCACCGAATTCCAGGTAGACCTTATCCAGCGGTGTGAGCTCCTCTTCACCTATCACCGCAGCAAGGGCTCTCACATCCTTAACGTGCGAGTATGCTGCGAACAACTGACTGGCTATATGTGCATGATCCTCCCTTGTCATACCTTCGCCTATCCCATCCTTCATAAGGCGTGAGAGCGAAGGTAATCCTGCGATCGGTGGATATATATTTCTCTGATCCAGCTCCCGCTCCAGCACTATCTGACCCTCCGTGATGTAACCGGACAGATCGGGCACGGGGTGGGAGATGTCATCGTTGGGCATCGTTAGTATCGGCATCTGGGTAATGGACCCTTCTATTCCCTTGACCATCCCCGCACGTTCGTAGATGTTCGATAAATCGCTGTAAAGATAACCTGGATATCCCTTCCTGCTCGGAATCTCCTCGCGAATCGTCGATATCTCCCGCAGCGACTCGCAGTAATTCGTCATATCCGTTAGAATCACAAGCACGTGCATGTTCATTGTGAATGCCAGGTACTCCGCAGCTGTAAGTGCCGTTCTCGGAGTTACGAGTCGCTCCACCGAGGGATCGTCTGCGAGATTGAGGAACAGCACCACCTTCTCCAGAACTCCCGATTCCTCGAAATTGCTGATAAAATACCTCGCCACGTCGTGCTTTATGCCCATCGCCGCGAATACGACGGCAAACGATGTGTCTTCGCCCACTATCTTCGCCTGCCTGGTAATCTGAGCTACTATCCTGTTGTGCGGCAGCCCCGTGCCGGAGAAGATGGGAAGCTTCTGACCGCGGACCAGCGTGTTCATGCCATCGATCGCCGAGATCCCGGTCTGGATGAATTTCCGCGGATACGAACGGGCCGTTGGATTTATCGGGAGACCGTTCACATCCATTCTATACTCGGTCCTCGGTGGCGGGCCTCCGTCGATCGGCTGGCCCAACCCATTGAAGACGCGACCCAGCACCTCCTCACTCACACCGAATGTCAAAGGCTCGCCGCGAAAGCGCACGCGCGTTTCCGGTATGGAAAGGCCCGAAGTTCCCTCGAAAACCTGAATAACAGCTCCACCATCCGTGCTCTCGAGTATCATTCCAAGCCGGACGTGGCCGCTTGAATCGACAATCTCGGCCAACTCGTTGTACCCCACATTGTGGATGCCCTCGATGAATACAAGGGGACCGGCAACCTGACGTATACCTATGTACTCCCTTCCCTCAGTACTGCTCTTTGCCATAGTAACCACCGTTTCTCATTCGTACATCTCAGCTATACGCTGCATCGAGCGGCGAAGTTTGTCTCTGATTCCATCTATCTTCTCTATTTCATCGTTGGTCACCGAGAATTTCATTCTCATTATATCAGAGGTCACTTCCATCTTCTTCAGCTGGTGAATATTCGCACCTTTCTTGATATTCTCGAGCCCGAGGTCGTAGTACTCTATGATAACCTGAAGCATTTTCACCTGCTTCTCCGGTGTGCAGTACATATCGATCTGGTCGAAGCTGCTCTGCTGAAGGAATGCATTCTTGAACATGGTGCATGTTTCCAGCACTATTCGCTGGGTGTCGGGAAGCACGTCGGGACCGACCAGCTTCACGACCTGTTGGAGCTTTCCTTCCTGCTGAAGCAGCCCGGTTATCCTCCTTCTTAGCTCAGACCATTCGCCGCCCGAAAGCTCCTCCCACCAGTCGGTTATCTCACCCACGTACTCGCTGTAACTATCGAGCCATGATATCGCAGGATAATGACGTGCGTTCGCGAGCTGGCGGTCAAGGGCCCATAGGCAACGTACGAATCTCTTCGTATGCTGTGTAACCGGTTCTGAAAAATCACCTCCGGGAGGCGACACGGAGCCGATAATACTGATCGAACCTTCCGATCCTGCAAGGGTCGATACCATCCCTCCCCTTTCGTAGAACTCTGCCAGCCGGGTAGGCAGGTACGCCGGATATCCTTCGTCCGCAGGCATCTCCTCCATCCTGCCGGAAAGCTCGCGAAGCGCCTCGGCCCACCTGGATGTGGAATCCGCCATGATGGATACATGATAGCCCTGGTCACGGTAGTATTCGGCAATCGTTATACCCGTGTATATGGAGGCCTCCCTAGCCGCAACCGGCATATTCGAAGTGTTGGCGATCAGGACGGTCCGCTCCATTATGGGCCTGTTGGTCCTGGGATCGATCAGCTCCGGAAAAGAGATGAGCACATCCGTCATCTCGTTCCCTCTCTCACCGCATCCTATGTAGACTATGATGTCGGCGTCACTCCACTTCGACAGGGCATGCTGGATCATCGTCTTTCCCGTACCGAATCCGCCGGGCACTACAACCGTGCCCCCCTTGGCGACCGGAAACAGTGTATCGACGACCCTCTGTCCGGTTATCAGGGGTATGCTGAGGGGAAGCCTTGAGTTAATCGGGCGAGGCCTCCGGACAGGCCAGCGGTGGTGCAGCTTCACCTCTTCTTCCACCCCTTTAGGATTTTCGACTTTTAAAACCACTTCATCCACACCGTACGAACCTTCCCCGGCGACCCATGTCGCCCTTCCGGATAATTCGGGTGGAACGAGCACGCGGTGCTCGATCAATTCGGTCTCCTGCACGACTCCGATCACCCCACCACCACTCACCTCTTCACCGGTGCCTATCACAGGCTTGAAATCCCATTTCCTGTCCCTCGAAAGCGCAGCGACATGTATTCCCTTCTGGATATACTGGTCTGAGGAATCCCTTATTACCTCGAGCGGGCGTTGAATGCCGTCGTAGATCGTACCGAGGAGTCCAGGGCCCAGCTCCACCGAAAGCGGCAGGCCCGCACTGTATATATTGGCCCCCGGAGCCAGGCCTGTCGTATCCTCGTAAACCTGGAGGGCCGCACGGTCGTCCTCGAGCTTCACGATTTCGCCCACGAGATGGTTCTCCCCCACCTCGACGAGATCGAGCATCTTGGCTCTTGTTATGCCCTTCGCATGAACGACAGGGCCGATCACCTTCTCAACTCTCCCGATTATCTCAAGCACTGCCCTGCTCCTCGCTAGCTTCCTTCGAGAATATCTCGTCGAATATGATACTTCTGATCTCATCCTGCATCCTGTAGATACGTGCTTCGAACGTATTATCGAATATCACGTTTCCGCCGGGGACACCGACCCTGAGGCCGCCCAGCACCGCCTCCTTCAACGCCTCCACCTCAAACCGCTCTACCCGCCTGCCTTCCCCCTCGAGCATCTTACCTGCTGCAGCCGTGACCTCCGACTCTATAAGGCCGATATCACGGCGATCGGCGAATATAACAAAGTTTTCGCCATCGAGCGCCCTCACGGACTCGGCAATCATAGAGGACAGCACACCGGCGTACCGCGGCTTGTCCCTCAGACTTCCCAGGGCCTCCTCGACCTTGCCGTTAACCTCCGCTACTATGCTCTCACGGGCTTTGAGCTTTGCCCTCTTCACCTCGAGGTTAACGCTCGACAGGATCCTTCTCTTGATCAGGTCACCCTTCCTACGTGCTTCCTTGATAACCGCATCGGCAGTCGACTTACTTACGCCCTCGGCCTTCCCGGTGATATCCGCTGCGGTCTGTTCGGCCTTGTCGAGGATCGACTTTATCTCGTTCTCTCCGTCCTCCAGTATCCGATCGCAGATCCTCGCTACGGATTCATTATCGACCAAGGTCCTCTCCTCCCCGTCATTTCATTCCAACAAACACGATCAAACGTTTACTCCGACTGCGGATCGTACCAACTCCCTGATCGACAGCCTGCCCTCCATCGGCCCTGTCCTGTCGGGTATCTCTATTATCAGGGGGAAATTATGTCCGAACACATATTCTTCCATTTCACGGCGTATCTTGGCGGCTATCCTCTCGGTTATTATGATTATGCCTATGTCGGATGATGAAAACGCCCTCTCCAGCGCCTCCCTCGCCTCGTCCGCCGTTTCCACTATCTCGCCTTCCAATCCGACGAGCTTGAAACCCGTCACCGTGTGTTCATCGGCTATCACGAAAAACTGCATAATAACGCCTCACTGAACCCGGCACATCCGGTTGACCCGGCATGCACTTACCCTTCCAAGAAGACTGCGGTTTAATGCTAGATCTTTGTCAGGATCATTATCGCTATGATAAGACCGTATATTGCGATCCCCTCGGCCAATCCGACGTAGATCAGCGCTCTCGCCGCCAGCTCCGGCTTTTCACCTATCGCGCCCAGTGCAGCCGAGCCGACATACGCTACCGCAATGCCGGCACCAATGCACCCTATGGCCGTTGAGAAGGCGGCTGCTGCGAATCCCCAGCCTATGACCTTCGCCTCTTCAGCCGTGTAACCGCTCGTACCTTCATACAGCTTCGTTTCCGTGGATCCCGCGTCGTGCTGCTGTCCGTATACCTTCGATACAGAACTGACGAGCGTGATCAAGAATACTACCAGTACGGCGGTGAATACCGCGGCAGAAGAAATCGTTATGGCCTTTCTTATCCTCTTACGGCGTTCCGCTTGCTCCGACATGCTTTGCGACTCCTTTCATTCATTCCGGTCCGGCACGCCTTCCAGACCTATAGGATCGTATGCCTTTCCTCCGCCCATGAAGAACTTGCCGAAAAATTCGTAGTACTCCAGACGGATGGCTTGAATCGTCACCACAAGCCCCTCGAGGGCTATAATGACGGCGTTCCCCAGTATCAATATCAGGGCGGAATATATCGCCCCGCCGCTCTTTCCCTTGACCATGTCGACCAGGCTGAAAACTGCAATAAACAACCCGACATGCGCAAGCGAAAAAGCAGCTACACGGATGAAAGAAACGGTGTTGGCCAGATAGCCGGTCAGTATCTCGATGGCCTCAATCACCGTTTCCATCAAATACGACATCACTCCCTTCTCGAATACCATCCTGCGGTGGCCGATGATGGCCGCGATCGGTTCTCTCAGAAAAAGTATAATCAGCGGAACGCAGACCGCGAATATTATCAGCATCAGTGGTACAGGCCTGTTCGACAGAAAGATCGAAACCGCCCCTATCCCCCCCCAATAGATAATTGCGCTGAGCACTCCCGCATGATCGAACAGAACGGCCTTAACATCTCTTGCACGAATTGCGTTAATTACATTGAATACTATGCCGAGCGATATCATTGCTATGCCGAAGTAGACGGCGATCTTGAAGAAGTACAGAACATCATGCATAGGCTTCAGCCAGACTTGGGGTATCAGATCCTCCAGCCCGAACACGCTTCCGAAAAGAACGCCGAAGACGATCGATGAAAGGCCACAGTAGAAGACGAGTTTCCCTATCAGCCCCACGGCCTCGTTCCGCCGGCCGGACTTAAATCCCAGCAGCCACCCTATCACCGCAAGAACAACGCCGTGGCCGATATCACCGAACATCATGCCGAACATGATCAGGAAGCTGATTGCGACGAAGAATGTCGGATCGATGAACGAGTACTCCGGCAGGCCGTAGCTCGCAACCAGCATTCCAAACGGCTTGAAGAAACCGGGATGCTTGAGAAGAACCGGCACCTTTACCCTTCCCGATTTCACGCCCGTTATCTCCTCCGGGGGTACGGTCTCGATGATCGCCTTACCGTCAGCCGCCCGTAGTATCTCCCTCTCCACCAGCTCCTTTCTGTCACTCGGCAGCCAACCCGAGAAGACACATGTCTTTCTCGTTCTCTTAAGATAGCCTTTGACTTTAAGGTAAAGCTGGGCAACCTGAAGTGAGCGATGGTACCCCGTCAGAAGCTCCGAGTTTTTCTCTCTGAGTTCGGCGAGCTCGCCGTCTATTTCTTCAACCTGATCCTGGATATCGGCGATCTTGCTTTCAAGCTCGCCCGTTACCCCCGCCGATTCCTTCCTCGCCTCATCCGAAATTTCGATCTCCTCGAAAGTGGCTTCTCTCAGAATTCGCTTGAGCTTGAGCCTGTCCGCCTTAAGTCCAATCACAAGAACGACATCGTCTTCCCCTTGATGAGCCAGCGTAAGAACGACAGCAGCCAGCTGATCCGTTCGCTGTTTGATCATTGTCAGGTTGCTGGAGCGAACCCTGCCGTAATGGATCTCCAGAAACGAGTATGGAGTTTTCTGTGCAGGGAATCCGAGGGACGCCAGAGGGGAAACCTCGTTGAAGATTCCCCTAAGCCTCTCCAGACGCTCGGTCAGCTCTTTCCGGCGACCCTTCGCCTCCTTGACCGACGACTCCAGCGAGGATATCTCATCGTCCATACCGGTCAGATCACCGGTCGTGACTTCACGAAGCTTCTCATCACTCGGGCTTACAGGCAGTGCACGAATCCCGAGATCTTTCATCAGGGCGGAGATCCTCACTGCAAGACGATCGATGCCCGCCCTCAGTTTCCCGGCCTCGTAACCTTTCAACTCACCGGCCCAGGCTTCCTGCTCATCCATCTGCACCATATGCAGAAGGCCCATCCGTACGATAGCCTCGGCGACCGCATCAACTTCCGTCTCAAAAACGAGGACGTTGATCTGATGCATGCGTTCCGGAGTCAGCATAAATTATTCCTCAGAATATCACCCTAAGGTGACTGTCTATTTCTTCACGGCCCATCCTGTAAACCTTACCGTTCAGTATCGTGATAATGTTCCTGATCTCAGTTCTCTTGAGAATCAGGTACGCCAGCACCGTGCCTATCGTAAAGGGAAATCCACTCAGTGTCCTTCGAGCCTGCCGCAGGAAGCTGTTCCATAGTATTATCTCCAGCAGATACAGCTTGCCGAGCTCCTCCCCCCCACCGACCAGCTCCATGGCTCCCTTGTAAGACTTATCCAGAGACGAAGCCAGAACCTCCTTGACCGATTCCGCCATGAACGCCTTGCGCATCTTCTCCCTCGTCATCCTTATACCACCGGGGATGTTGTAGTCCATCAATTCACCGGTCGGAATATCGTAGTAGAATTTCAACCTTATAAGCCAGCTGATATTCTTCTGGTCGATCTCCAGCCCGACAAGGGATCTTGCGATCTCACGGTTCTTCTTAGATAGCGCCTCGATCCTCTCCTGCAACCTTTTGAAGTAATCGATCTCCAGCGCGATCTCGACCGGGAACAGCGTCCCTCTATCCTTATAATCGTCTATTGCGCTCCTTACAGGAACCAGGTAAGGCGTGCCGGCCAACAGAGCAAGCGTATCTTCGAGCGATGCCGCCTCGACAACCGCCGTATAAGGTATCGCGTTAGGCAGCGAGCCTCGAACCATATAGTCGATCTCCTCCTCCCCCCTGCTTCCATCCCGGATGCGGAGAGCGGTCTTCAGATTTTCGATCTCATACTTCTCCAGAAAGTGAGCAACGAGTTCTTTCTCCGGTCCGCGAAGATCCTGCAGAAGCTCCGCATGCCATTCTATCTCTTTCTCGACCAGATATTTCTCTCCCACCCTCGGATCGAAGTTTATCTCCGGTCGTGAGAATATCGGCTCGTAGACTGTGCCCTGCAGGGCGGCGTAGAACTCAGCGAGGTCTGCGGCCACGACGAGGCGGCCGATCACATCAGTGGAAAGAAGGGTGCTGAGGCGAGCCCTGACCTTCGCATTGACGAGAGCGAACTTCCTAATCGGTCCGAAAATCATAACGGACGATCCCCCCTGAGGGCCGGCGGCTCCCGCAAACAGAACAGCTCCATCAGCCGCTTGATATTACTGCATCTACGACCCGCTTCACGGCTGCCTCTATCTCGTGCTTCTTTCTTTCCAATAGCTCGTTGCCGTCACCCGCCACACTTTCTATCAAACGGGCTCTCTCCTGCTCGGCTTCGTCCTTGATACGCTCGATGAGTTCCTGCGAGTCGCGCGTAGCCTTTTGGCGGCCCTCCACCTGGATTTCCCTGCTACGAGCCTCCGCCTCGCTCAGTATCTTCTGCGCCTTCTCGCGTGCCTGCTCGATCCGTTTGCGGACATCCTGCTCGGTTTCCATGATCTTCTTTACAATATCTTTCAAGATTCCTCCGGATTGATCCATCCGATTCTCGGCGTTGATCCACAATGGATATTCGAAGAGTATATAGGAGTGTTTTTTTAGTGTCAACCGGCTAAACCCGGTGAAATGACCGTGATCGTTGGATCTACGTGGGCTTGAGACCGAAGGATATAAAGCAATCCCCCGGGAACCATCCCGGGGGATTGCGGTGCTCGTCCCCTATATTCAACTTGCACCTTGGAAATGGCGAGCCCCATTTTTCAAGTTCGAAAGATGTGAACTCGCATATACCGTTCCAATAATTGAAAAAAACGGGGTAAAATTCCCTATAATACCTCGTTGTTACGCATAATGATACAAGTCCATATCGAT
>CAYRCK010000042.1:0-19408 GCA_964422745.1 uncultured bacterium | reverse complement strand
CACGATTGCATCAGGTGAAATATCAGGTTTCGTGTTGTTCAAGGAAAAACCTGATTCCAACGGTGTTGCGAAGCTTTACAAGATGTTGCCCGATACCTTGGTGAACGTCGGGAGACAACCGGAATCCAGGATATCCTTTGCGGACAAGATGGGGCAATTCATATTCAGGGCGCTTCCGGCTGACGGAGACAGCTTTCTGATATTCGCGTTCAGCGACTCCGACGGGGACGGTTCTTACTCAGCGGGAAAGGAATTCTCCGCTATCAGCCAGGATACGGTGGTCCTGAACAGATTATCGTCCAAGGTACGAGGGATCAGGATTAATATCATAGATCCGAACGAGCCGGGTAGCATAAGGGGGCAAGTTAGCAACGAGACCGGGTTGATGGAGCGGATTCTCGTACGTCTCGATCCGCTACTGCCCGGTGAAAATCCGGTCTTCTCAGGCACCGACACTCTCGGATTATATAATCTGGAAAAAATCCAGCCGGGACAATATTTACTGACTGCATTCATGGATATAAAGGCTGACAGCACGTGTGGAGATTACATATCACCGGAAGATTCGACGATCCTCCTGCAGGAGCCATGTGAGGCGTTGCCTGATACCTTGATAGTTGAACCGGGAGGAGAAATCACCCTAGATCCCGTTACCCTGAAAAAAGCCGAGGGTATCTGATGGGTAGTTGGGAATTCAACAAGATGCACGGAGCAGGGAACGATTTTATCATGATCGTGGACATGGATGGATCCTTTCCCGAATCGGTTGGACTCGTTTCCTCTCTCTGTGAGTTGCATAGAGGCATAGGTGCAGATGGATTGATTCTCATTCGCCCAAGCTCCACTTCGGACTTTCGTATGCTCTACTTCAATAGAGACGGTCATGAGGCGGAGATGTGCGGCAACGGAGCGAGATGCGCCGCTTTACTATCATTCGAGCAGGGAGTGACCGGCCGTTCGATGGTGTTCGAGACCCGAAGCGGCATGGTGAAGGCTAACGTCGATGATGATGGTGTGCAGATAAACATCGGTAATGTGGACGATCTTCAGCTCGGGATGGAGATCGAAGGAGTAGCCGGAGAACTGCATTACGCCGTTTGCGGTGTGCCACATGCCCTGATGCTGGCAGATGACACCGCTTCATACTCGGATGCGGATTTCGTAAAGATCGCCAGAACGGTAAGGTTCAACGAGAGGTTTAATCCTGGAGGAGTGAACTTCAACCTTGCTTCGATAACCGGCTCCAACAGCTTGAAATACAGGACGTATGAGAGAGGGGTAGAAGCGGAAACGCTCGCATGCGGAACCGGAGCAGTAGCTGTAGCAGTAATGTGTGAACATCTCGGTTTAGTCGAATCACCGGTTGAATGTTCGACGGGCGGAGGTGATTCGCTCTTAGTTGAATTTACAGCGATGGAAGAGGGGGGGCTTGATTGCCGCCTCAAAGGTCCGGCGGAGATATCATTCACGGGAACGTTCGATATAGACCGTTACATACTTCCGTGAAGAATGTAGCAGGAAGCTTGAAAATAGTGTCTAACCAGTATCTTTCCCACTCCTGATCACGTCAAGCGCGAACTCGTATCTATTGAATGGCGCGCTGATCTGGACTCCATCAACTTCGGACCTGACAACACCGAGAATCTCCGAGGCTATTTTTATACCTTCCCTTGACGCTTCCTCTCCGCTTCCGGCCTCCAGCATGCGTTTCATTATTCTGTCGGGGACAGAGACACCTGGAAGTTCATTGTTCATGAATTCTGCGTTCCTGTAACTGGCAAGTGGCCATATACCGGCTATTATTGGAATCCTCATTTTCTCTATACTCTTCAAAAAACGCTCGAATAGGTCTAAGTCGAATATCGGCTGCGTTATTGCGAACTCCGCACCGGCTTCGACTTTCCAGTAAAATCTATGCATCTCCTCATCGAAATTCACTGCACCGGGATTCACACCAACGCCTATATGAAAAGATGTTGGTGCTTTCAGCCTTCTTCCTCCGATATCCCTGCCGAAGTTTAGGGAATGGATAAGATTTGTCAGGCCTATGGAGTCTATATCGAAGACCGATGTAGCATCAGGGTAATCACCGCTCTTTACAGGGTCGCCTGTAATGGCAAGTATGTTTCTGAGCCCAAGTGCATGTGCACCCAGAAGATCAGACTGCATGCCCAGGATGTTTCTATCACGGCAGCAGTAATGCAGTACGGCCTCGATGCCGATCTTCCTCTCGATCAATACGGCTAACGCAAGCGGGCTCATCCGGGATGATGCCCTCGGGCTGTCGGGGATGTTGATGGCATCGATCTCTGCGTCGGAGAGAAATCTCGCGGCCTCGAGTACCTTAGCCGGATTGCAACCCCTCGGTGGGAGAAGCTCGACCAGGGTAACGAATTCCCCATCCTCTATACGGGCCCCGAGCCTGGATTTCTCCCGTTTCGGAACCGGTGCCACTTCGCTTTCTTCGCCAACCGTCTCAACTTTAATTACGATTGTTTTTTTTCTCTCAGGTCCGGATTTTTTTACTGCCTTTCTAACTGCCTTGATGTGAGCCGGGGTGGTGCCGCAGCATCCTCCAACGACGCTGGCACCGGCTTGTATGAACCTTCTGGCGTATTCGGCCATGTATTCGGGGGAAACCATGTATATATTTCTGCCCTCCACGTTCTGAGGAACACCCGCGTTGGGCTGCGCTGAAATAAACTTATCCACTGCACCAGCCATCTTCATGACGGCATCCAGCATGACCCTGGGGCCGACGGTACAGTTGACGCCTATCACCTCCACTTCCCATTTGCCCATCCTTCTGGCGAATTCGTCGGGCTCAGTTCCGTACAGTCCCAGACCGTCCGCCTGCAATGTCATCTGTGCGATTATGGGCAGTTTGCTGATGCTTCTTACTCCTTCTATGGCTCGATGTATCTCGTTAAGATCCGCGAATGTCTCCAGTACGAAGAGATCTACGCCACCGTTCATCAGGGCGCTTGCCTGCTCCTTGAAAGCTTCGACAGCCTCCTCGTTTGATGTGGGACCCCAAGGCTCGATCTTGATGCCGAGAGGCCCCATGGCACCTGCCACCAGAACATCGCTCGCAGCCGCTTTTTTCGCGATTGCCACACCCTCGATATTGATATCGGCCAAACGCTTCTCAAGGCCGTGAAGCTTTAATTTATGACGGTTTGCTCCGTACGTGTTCGTCTCTATCACGTCCGCGCCTGCGGAGATATATTCCCTGTGAATGTCTTCGACCATTGAGGGATTCGACAGGTTGACCTCGTCGAAACACCGGTTAATGAAAATACCACGGTCATACAGCATAGTGCCCATCGCGCCGTCGAAAACGACGACTCCTTTTTCAAGCTGCGATAATAGATCTTCCGCCATCAGGATACCTCTTAGGGAAAATGTGCTTGAGAGGTCTTTGGTCCTTACTTCCGCCTTGCAAATTGAATCCGCGTTGATTAGTATAACTTCCGAGTCGACCGTATTCAATACAATATAGAAGGGCAGTCAATAAACCATAAGGAAGAGGATAAAATGCGCCGTTCTCAAATGTTGATCCCGACGCTCAAGGAAAATCCGAGGGAGGCCGAGATTCCCAGCCACCGCTTGATGCTCAGGGCCGGTATGATAAAGAAGCTGACATCGGGTATTTATACGTTTCTTCCTCTTGGTTTTCGCGTTCTTAAGAATATCGAGAGAATCGTAAGGGAAGAGATGAATGCCATAGGATGTCAGGAAATATTCATGCCCATCATGCACCCTGCCGAGATATACGAGGAAAGTGGAAGGTTGAACAGTTTCGGACCTGAGCTGTTCAAGCTCAATGACAGCCGTAAAAGGCTGTTCGCATTAGGTCCGACGCATGAAGAAGTGATCACAATGATAGCGAGGGATGATATGAGGAGCTACCGGTCACTTCCTCAGTGCATGTATCAGATTCAGACTAAATTCCGAGATGAGATCAGACCGAGGTATGGGATCGTCAGAGCGAGGGAATTCATCATGAAGGACGCTTACAGCTTCCATTCGAGCGATGATTCCCTCGATAGAACTTACAGAGCGATGGACGGTGCCTATGAGAAAATCATAAGGAGATGCCAACTGGATTTTAGGAAGGTCGAGGCTGATTCCGGTTATATAGGTGGGAATGAATCACTTGAGTTCATGGTACTTGCAGGTAACGGGGAGTCTGAGCTGTTGAGCTGTGCATGTGGTTACGGAGTGAATCGTGAAACGGCGACTCCTTTAGCGAAAGAAAGCCGGAGTGTTCCGGACGATCCTGACGGTTGCTACGAACCGGTGGAGACACCAGGCAAGACGACTGTAGAAGAGGTTTCTAAATTCATGAAAGTCGAGCCTTGCGAGGTTGTTAAAACTCTTCTGTACAAGAGTGGCGACAGGGACATAGCCGTTCTGGTGCCTGGTGACAGGGAAATCAACGATATCAAGCTTGTTCAGGTTATCGGGGATAGAGAAATAAGGTTCCTGGAACCGGCTGAAGTGGAGCTGTTGACCGGAGGCCCCGTCGGATTCTCGGGGCCTGTGGGGCTTCCCGACGGCACGGAGATCTACGCCGATCTTTTGATAAAGAACTACAAGGAGATGATAGTCGGAGCCAACGAGGGCGACAGGCATCTAAAGGGTGTCCGTCCAGGCAATGATTTCTCCATCGATCACTATGCCGATATCGTATGGGCCCGTGAAAAGGATCTATGTCCGATTTGCAATAAACCGCTGGAGCTTTTCAGCGGCGTGGAGGTCGGTCATATATTCAAGCTGGGCACCAAGTACTCCACAAGCATGAATGCTACTTATCTTGATGAGCATGGGGAAAACCATCCGTTTATCATGGGATGTTACGGATTCGGTGTCAGCAGGATGGTTGCAGCGGCCATAGAGCAGCATCATGATGAAGATGGGATTATATGGCCGATGTCGATAGCTCCGTTCAAGCTGTTGATACTACCTATAAATGTGAGCGACCGTGAAGTGATGGAAACGGCTGTTAAACTGGAGGCCGAGCTGGCGGATAAGGGCATAGAGGTCCTTATGGATGATAGGGATTCGAGCCCGGGGGTCAAATTCAAGGATGCCGACCTGATGGGTATCCCGCTGAGGATAAATATAGGGAAGAAACTCAAGGACGGCCTTGTAGAGCTTTGCGTCAGAGAAAGCAAGGAGACCATCGAAGCATCCGTAGATGACGTTGCACGGATGGTGATGAATCGGATAGAGAGCTAGGATTGGTTAATCTTCCTAGACAGGCTGGACTTCAATCGATCGGCTTTTTTATGATGTATCAATCCCTTTTTAGCCGTTTTGTCGATTATCGACACGGTCTCGGGGAAACGCTCCTTCATTTCCTCGGGGCTCCCGAGAGCTTCGAACGCCTTTACTGTTTTTCTATAGTACGATCTCTGCATCCTGTTGCGCATACGCTTATTCTCGTTCTGCCTAGTTCTTTTCAGCGCTGATTTGTGATGTGGCATTTATTCTTCACCTCCAACGATTCGATAAAATAATAGAAGGGTGCCGTTTTGTCAAGCTCCCATCTGGATAAGTTGAGAAATAATATAAGAGAATTTCCGGATTCCCCCGGCGTGTATATCATGAAGAACGCAGGAGAGAAGGTGATTTACGTCGGCAAGGCGAAGTCCCTGCCCAAAAGGATTCGTAGCTACTTTCAGGATCCGGACAGGTTGGATATCAAGTCGCGTGCACTTGTCAAAGCGATAGAGAAAATCGATTACATAGCGACGGCAAACGAGGTAGAGGCCCTAGTGCTCGAGTACAACCTCATCAAGGAATACAGACCAAAATACAATATCAGACTCAAAGACGACAAGAGGTATCCATTCATCAAGTTGACGTCCAGCGAGAAATTCCCACGTTTGCTCGTCTCGAGGTCAATCGAAAAAGACGGATCGGAGTATTTCGGGCCCTACACCGATGCTGGAGCGGTGAGACGAACCCTGGATCTGTTAAGGTCCATATTTCCGACCAGGGACTGCAGCAACGCTAGATTCTCAAAGGCCACCAACAGGGAGTGCCTGAACTATCATATCAACAGGTGTCCCGCTCCCTGCACCGGGCAGATAGGAGAGGATGAGTACGGGGAAATCATCACTCAGATAAGGTTATTCCTGAAAGGTAAGAACGGAGAGCTATTGCGTATCCTGAAAGATAGAATGAGATGCCTTTCAGAAGAGCTGAGATACGAAGACGCCTCGATCATAAGGGATCAGATATTGGCCATAGAGAAACTCAACCAACGGCAGCATGCCGTATCCACCGAAGGAGAGGACGAGGACGTGCTGGCAGTTTCGGGTGATGATAGTGGATACCTCGGGATCGTAATGAAGGTCAGGGATGGAAAGGTTCTCCGTTACGAATCCTTCGTGATCCCGGCGGTACGGGCGGGAGAAGAATCGGATGTGTTCAATACGTTCTTCGAGTATTACTATCATTCGGCAACAGACATCCCACCGGAGATTATAGTGCAATCCGAGCTGCATGATCACAAACTTGCCGAAACGTGGTTGAAGGAAAAGACAGGATACAGGATCAGGATTATCAGGCCCGTCAGGGGAAAGAAGAGGAAACTGGTCCAGCTGGCCGAGAGAAACGCCATGCTGAAGATAGCCCACGGCAAACATTCCTCTACGGGGGAGCAAGCGGCCCTGAGAGACCTCAAGAAAATACTCGGTCTGACTGCAGTCCCATCGAGGATAGAGGCATGCGACATATCGAATATCCAGGGAACGGATGCCGTGGGATCTCTGGTAACGTTCGTAAACGGTGTGCCGTATAAAAGGGGGTATAGGCACTTCAAGATCAAGGAAACGAAGGGTATTGACGACTATGCCATGCTCGAAGAAGTACTAAGGAGACGCCTAGGGCACCTGAAGGAGGGAAAAGAGAAAGCTCCGGACCTGTTGTTGATCGACGGCGGAAAAGGCCAGGTTTCGTCAGCTATGAAAGTACTGAAGGAAATGGATATTCAAGGGATATTGCTCCTAGGGCTCGCCAAAGTCGAAGAGGACGTTTATATCCCCGGTTTATCTCAGCCGCTTCGCCTGCCCCGGACCAACCGTGCCCTGCAAATGCTCCAGCGGATTCGTGACGAGGCTCACAGATTCGCTATCGAATATCACAGGAAGTTACGTGGAAAGAGGATAGAGCGTTCTGTACTCGATGAGATCCCAGGTATAGGGAAGTACCGGAAGATAGCGCTTTTGACCGAATTCGGAAGCGTGGAGGCGCTTAGAAGAGCCTCTATCGATGAGCTCGAATCAGTTCCGGGCATAGGAGAGAGGTATGCGAGAAGGGTATTCGAATTCCTCGAGGAATGAAAAAGATGATCGCACGGATATCGAGAAACTAGCCGCCCTATACATAGACTACATCACAGTAGAGAAGGGCTTAAGTGACAATACCATAAATGCATATAAGTCAGACCTCACAAGATACATTAAATACCTTTGTAGTGCCGGCATACAGGATCCCAGCGATATAGACCTTGAATCAACGCTTCGGTTCACGGAAAGCGAGATGATAAATAAGGGCCGTTCTTCCAGAGCAAGAGCCCTCAGTGCCATAAAGGGATTTCATAGGTTCCTCTACATGGAGCACGTCCTCGAAAAACTGGAAGTGATCGGACTGTCCACACCTCGAAGTACAAGGAAGATCCCATTCGTTCTCTCACAAAACGAAATAGAAACCCTTCTCAACCTACCCGGGGGAGACAAGCTCGGGCTTAGGGATAGAGCATTCCTGGAGCTTGCGTATTCCACCGGTATGAGGGCCTCGGAGATCTGCAATCTCAAACTCGAAGAACTCGATACAGAAAAGATGCTTGTGAGGATCACCGGGAAGGGTAGGAAGGAGCGGATCATTCCATACGGGAACAAAGCGGCGAAGACGCTGGAAGTCTACCTGAACCATTCCCGGCCCATGCTATCCAGGAAAACGGTTCAGGTTTATGTCTTTCTCAATTATAGAGGTTCGGTCCTATCGAGGGTGAGCGCATGGAAGATGATCAAGAAGTACGCCGCAATAGCTGGACTCCCGAATCGCGTATCTCCACACACGTTACGCCATTCCTTCGCGACGCATCTCATTGAAGGTGGCGCCGACCTTCGTGCAGTGCAGCAACTGTTGGGTCACTCAAGCATATCCACCACGCAAATCTATACAAAGCTTGACATGGACTACCTGAAGGAAGTGCACCGAACATATCATCCGAGGGGCTGATACGATACATAAGTAAAGAGTTGACATTATTGACGCCGGTACATTAGCATATGGCGTTTATTAGTCTGTAAATAGGAACCATCTTGGTGCCTGCCACGGCAAGCAAAAGGCAAGCTGATTTGACTATGACATATCAAGTACGGCTTTCAAAATTCGAGGGCCCGCTGGATCTCCTGCTCCATCTAATCCGGAGAGATAAGATAGATATATACGACATCCCGATCTCCCATATTACAAGGGAATATCTTTCGTATATTGAGGTGATGCAGGAGCTCGAATTGGAGATAGCTGGGGAGTTCTTCGTGATGGCGGCCACGCTGATGAGAATAAAGGCCCAGATGCTGCTACCAAGGCATATCGAGGAAGAAGAGGAGGAGGATCCCAGGGAGGAACTTGTAAGAAGCCTGATAGAGTATAGGAAGTACAAGGAAGCTGCTCAACATTTCGGTGACAGGGAGAGGGAGAGGAGGAAGGTATTTGCGAGACCTAGCACGCTTGTACAAGAGAATGCCCAGGAGTGCGAGACGATAAGTGTAACTCTCTTCGATCTCGTCGAAGCCTTCAAGAATGTTCTGGATAATCTCAAGAAACAGGTAAGCTACAGGGTGGTTCTCGAGGAATTCTCAGTGGAAGAAAAGATTGAGCTGCTGAACCAAAGGCTCGAGAGTAAATCGGAGATTCTATTCACAGAACTCTTCACCGATAAATTCGACAAATTCGAAGTTATAGTAACATTCCTGGCGGTCTTGGAGCTCATCAGAATAGGCAGAATCATTGCGAGGCAGATGTCCTTCGGTGCGGATATTTGGCTATACAGGCCTAAAGATACGCCGAGAGTGGAAGTGGGGGACAATATCAGCAGTGACGGATAATAATTCTGATTCAGGCGAGAAGAGATTAGAACAGGAGGTTGAGGCGCTACTCTTCGCTTCGGACTCACCACTTTCCGCGGGAAGGATATCATTGATAACCGGGAAGCAGGAAAATAAGGCGATAACTGAGGCTGTCAAATCTCTTAACCGCTTTTACAGGGATAACATGAGAAGCTACGAGATAGTTGAGGTTGCGGGGGGGTATCAGCTTACGACACTCCCGGAATTTTCGCAGATCGTCTCTATTTTATTCAAGAGCAGGAGGAAGGCCAAGCTCTCACAAGCGGCCTTGGAAACGCTTGCAATAGTCGCGTACAAGCAACCCGTGAATCGGATAGATATCGAAGCGATCAGAGGAGTGAATTGCGATGGAGTGCTATCAACGCTCTTGGAGAGGGAATTTATCACGATAACCGGCAGAGGGCAGGGGGTTGGCAGGCCGTTTCTGTATTCTACTACTAGAAGATTCCTGGAATACATGGGATTAAAAAACTATAAGGAACTCCCGAACCTCGAGGAATTCGAAAAGAACGTCGAGCTGCAGGATATTGTCAAACGTCCCTCGCTGGCTGAAGAAGGGACTGATGAAGACGAGCGGTCCAGGATGCAGCCCGAGGGATCGAGTGTTGGTAGCGGTAAGGAGGTTGTGGATAGTCGAGTAGAGGATGAAGTCGTTGATCAGGATTAACAGATTCCTCGCCGAAGCCGGTCTTGGTTCTAGGCGGCGATGCGAGGAGCTGGTCCGTAGAGGGTCGGTTTTCGTAAACGGCAGAAGGCTCGAGAAACTATCGATAAAGATAGATCCGGATCAAGACGTCGTCACGGTTGATGGAATAAGGATTTCACGGGCCAAACGAAGACTGATACTCGCCCTTAACAAACCAACCGGAGTCCTGAGCTCGACTTCCGATATACATGAGAGAAAAACTGTCATTGACTTAGCAAAGGAGAACGGCTATCCGGAACGTCTTTTCCCTGTTGGTAGGCTCGATCTCGAAACATCGGGCATCCTTATTTTGACAAATGATGGGGAATTTGCCTTCCACCTGACACATCCGCGATTCAAAATAGAAAAAACATACAACGTCACAGTAGAAGGTAAAATCGGCAAGGAGAACATATCCAGGTTGGCTTCCGGTATAAGGCTCGAGGATTTCGAAACACAGCCATGCGAGGTAAGATCAATTGAAGAACTAGAGGGATTTACGGAATTGGTGGTCAAGCTGAAAGAGGGTAAAAAGAGGCAGATCAGAAAGATGTTCGAAGCCGTCGGTAACAAGGTGATCAGGTTGCACAGGAGTTCAATAGGCGGACTGAGCTTCAGCGACCTAGAGATCGGGATGATTAGACCACTGTCGGCGTCCGAGGAGCGTAGGCTCCGGGAGCTATCAGGATTGATTTAAAGGAGACACAATTATGCATTTCGAGGATCTAATGAGACCGCATCTCAGGAACGTCAAGCCGTATGTTCCCGGCAAACCTACCGAGGAATTGAGGAGAGAGAAAAATTTCAAAGGTGAGATCATAAAGCTGGCATCAAATGAGAACTCACATCCGCCGATAGAAGAGATCAAAAAGGCGATCTCGGATGAGATGGCGAATATAAACAGGTATCCAAACTCCGGTTGCTATTATTTATGCCGTGAATTAGCCGAATATCACGGATTGACCAGCGATAATATATTCGTCGGTAATGGATCAAACGAGATCATAGACCTTCTTGTCAGGGCTTTCCTGAATCCTGGAGAAGAGATCGTATATCCATTTCCAAGCTTTATAGTTTACCCGATAGTGACCCAACTGGCAGGCGTTGAAGGAATCGAAGTTCCGCTCCAGGACTACAGGTTGGATCTTGACGCCATGAAGCAGAACATTACGCGGAAGACGAAGATGGTGTTTATATGCAATCCTAATAATCCTACAGGCACTTATGTGACTCAGAAGGAAGTGGAAATCTTCTTGAACGGACTGAGGCCCGATATACTTGTAGTGTTCGACGAAGCGTACTTCGAATACGTTGTGGCAGACGACTACCCTGACACCATGAGCTTGATGCGCCAACACAGGAATATCATAATACTCAGAACTTTCTCCAAGATTTTTTCCCTATCCGGATTGAGGATAGGCTATTCGATATCGGACGCCGAGATCGTGACATGCCTTCACAAGGTTCGTCAACCCTTCAACGTTAACAGGATCGCACAGGTTTCCGCCCGTGCGGCACTGGCATACGCCGATAAAGTCAAGAAGCTCGTGGAGGAAAACCGTGAACAGTTGAAGTTCGTTTGCGAAGAAATGCAGAAACTAGGTTTCACAGTGCCGCCATCCCAGACAAATTTCATTCTGGCTATTCCGCCAGCTGGAAAGATTGATATAGTGGACAAGTTGATGAATGTGGGAATAATAGTACGGGGAACCAAACCATTCGGCCTGGGAGAGGCTTTCAGGGTGACTATAGGCACGCCATATGAGAACGAAAGGTTCATAAGCGCCCTGAATGATCTTATGTGAGCCCGTTGATATCTGTTATATCGATCTCCATAAATCACAATAATCACAATCGAACATGAGTGATGTAGCAATGTCGGTGGAATTTCTTAATAGCATGATCATCACCATAGACGGACCAGCAGGTTCGGGCAAGAGCACAACCGCCTCACGCCTGGCCGGGCGTCTGGGTATCATGTATCTGGATACGGGAGCGATGTACAGGGCTGTTACATTGGAGACCTTAAAGAGGGGCGTTGATCCGGAGGACGCCCGGGAAACAACGAAGATCGCGGAAACGATAGATCTCGGATTCAAGAAGATCGGCAGCGCTTACACGATCACGCTGGACGGCAAGGGTGTGGAAGAGGAAATCAGGGGGGCACAGGTCACACAGGCGGTCTCACCTGTAAGCAAGCATCCCGGAGTGAGGAAGGCGATGGTTAGGTTGCAGAGAAAAATTGTGACCGGAAGGGGGGCGGTGGTTGAAGGCCGGGATACCGGCACCGTAGTTTTTCCGTATGCTCATTTAAAGGTATTCCTGATCGCCGATATGGATTCGAGGGTGAAGCGCAGGCGTGAGCAATTGCTCTCAATGGGGATCGAGCAGGATGCTTTGGCTATCAGGGCAAACATCGAGAAGAGAGATTCGATGGATTCGAGCCGTGAAACAAGCCCCTTGACAAGACCTCCCGGTTCTCTGCTGGTCGATACATCGAAAATCACAATCGAAGATCAAGTGGGGATAATAGAATCTCATGCCCTCGAAATATCAAAGAAGCTTTCAGGATTGATTCTTAAAGGAGACCGTCGCGGAGTAAGGCGAACGATGCGTTTCTTCTATCGTATATCCCATAATGCGGTAAGATGCTTTTTCCGGGTTATCTTCGGCCTCAGGATATACGGACAAAGCAATATGCGATTCGGAGGAGGTTTCATCTTCGCCAGCAATCATATATCATACTTCGATCCTCCGGTTGTAGGGTGTGCAATCAACAGGGAGGTTTGCTTTCTTGCAAAGAAGCAGCTCTTCAGTAACAGAATCTTCGCATGGTTGATTAGAAGCTACAATGCGATCCCCGTTGACAGGGAGGATGTGGATCGCAGAATAATAAAGGTTCTGATGGCGAAATTGCACGGCGGGGATTCGATCCTCATGTTTCCGGAAGGTACTAGATCGAAAAACGGGAAGCTGAGAAACCTCAAGGAAGGACTGGGTTTCATATCGATTCACACTTCGGCGGGTATTATTCCCATATATGTCAACGGCACGAATGAAATGTTCAGGTGCATGTTGAGAAAAAAGAGGTTGATAGTCAGCATCGGCCCGCCGATATTCATACCTGAATTCTATTCTGCGGATAAAAAAAAGAGCGACTATTCGGTTTTGGCTTCAATGGTTTATGAAGAAATGAGGATGCTCCGGGATGAGCCACGCGCTTGAGGTGATTTGCTCCCCCTACACAGGTTACTGCTTCGGCGTAAAAAGAGCTATGCGTTTGATAGAAAGGGGACTCATCGAGAACGCAGGGAAGATGTATACACTCGGCCATGTAATACACAATCCACAGGCAGTAAAAAGATTGAAATCGAGGGGGGTGATCCCTGTTGATTCGCTAGACGAGATAGGCAAAGGAGACACGCTGGTGATCCGGGCGCACGGCTCACATCCCGACATTATAAACGAGGCTCGTAAGCGGGGGATCAGGTTGATCGACGCCACCTGCCCTTTCGTCCAGCGGAGTCAGCAATATGTCGGGCAGCTCACGAGCGAATCATGCAGAGTGATAATCATAGGTGACGGGGAGCATCCGGAGGTAAAAGGGATACTGGGGCATACCGGTGGAAACGCCATTATCATCGAATCCGTAAAAAGCGCGGAGAATATGGAGTCTCTCGATAAGGCGGGTGTCGTCATTCAGACGACATTTGCCCGGGAGAGGGCGACGGAGATCATTGAAGAGATAGAAAAACATGTAAAGAATCTGCGAGTTTTCGACACGATATGCCAGGCCACTATTCTCAGGCGCGAAGCTACCGAAAACCTTGCTAAGAAGGTGGATATCATGCTGGTCGTTGGAGGAAGGGGAAGCTCCAACACCCGAAGGCTCTTCCAGATGTGCATAGATGCTGGAGTCAGGGCGGAATTCATAGAGACGGCTGAAGAGATAAGACCTTCATTCTTCGAAGGATGCCGGACAGTGGGATTGACCACCGGCACTTCCACGCCAGGCTGGATAATAGAGAAGGTCCTGGAGAGGATGGAGAATATTTCACGTGGGAATGACGACGGCTCTCAATGACATAAAATTCCCTTGCGCATACTGAAATAAGCTCATATCATATAGTCTATTAAATACACAATGAAAGGGGAGATCGCTTAATGAAGGAAGATGAAATCAGGGAATCAGAAGAGGGCTTCGAAATCAACGAAGCAAAACCGTCGGAGGAGGTAGCAACAGAGACCAAGTCCAAGTCGGCTGACAAATCGTACTTGGACATGTTCGAGAAGGTATCCACGGAAGAACTGATGGGTGAGGTGGAGGAGAAAGCGGAGTGGGCCGAACAGCTGCTGGATATGGATCAGGATAGCGAACCTCTAAAAGAGGGCAGCATAGTAAAGGGCACCGTGTACTCGGTGCATGAGAACGAGATTATCCTGGACGTTGGATTCAAGAGCGAGGGAACGATACCGGGGAGCGAATTCGACAACTGCTCGGAAGTAAAAATCGGAGACGTTTTCGATGTTTTCTTGGAAAAGATGGAGAACCAGGACGGGCTGATCGTTCTATCCAAGAAGAAGGCCGATTTTCTCAAAGCATGGGATACGATCAAGTACTATTACGACTCCAGAAAGGTTATAGACGCCATAGTCGACAGACGGATCAAGGGAGGGCTCGTTGTGAAGCTCATGGGCGTCGAAGCCTTCCTGCCAGGTTCACAGATCGCCCTGCGACAGGTACCGAATCTCGATAGTCTGATAAACAGTGAGCTGCCTTGCAGGATAATCAAGCTGAACAAGAGGCGGCGCAATATAGTTGTATCCAGGCGCGTCGTTCTGGAGGAGGAGAGGGAGCAGAAGAAAAAAGAGCTCCTTTCCAATCTGAAGGTCGGGGAAGAGAGGGAAGGAGTGGTGAAGAACATCACCGATTTCGGCGCATTTGTCGACCTGGGTGGAATAGACGGACTGCTCCATCTAACCGATCTCACCTGGGGCAGGATAAGTCATCCGTCCGAGATAGTTGCGATCGGGGACAAGATGAAGGTTAAGATCCTCGATTTCGACCGGGACAGGGAGCGTATTTCGCTGGGACTCAAACAACTGACACCCTATCCCTGGGACGGTGTAGAAGATAGATATCCAATATCCAAGAAGATCAGAGGCAAGGTTGTATCCATTACAGACTACGGTGCATTTGTGGAACTTGAGAAGGGTATTGAGGGATTGATTCACATCTCTGAAATGTCGTGGACGAGGCACGTGAAACACCCATCCAGGGTCGTAGCAATAGGTGATACGGTGGAAGCAGCTGTTCTCAGTGTAGACAAGGAAAACGAGAAGATATCCCTGGGGCTCAAGCAGCTCGAACCCGATCCATGGAAAGCTCTCGAAAGCAAATACCCGCCGGGGACACGTATAAACGGCAAGGTCAGAAACCTGACCAACTTCGGCGCCTTCATCGAGATAGAGGACGGAATAGACGGCCTCGTTCATATTTCAGATATGTCATGGGCAAAGAGGATAAGACATCCATCCGAGGTCGTAAGGAAGGGTGATGATGTAGAAGTCGTCGTGCTTGAAATCGACAGCTCGAAACGACGTATAAGCCTGGGGATGAAACAGACACGTGAGAATCCATGGACGGAGCTGGCCGTTGAATACGAGATCGGTACCGAGACAGACGGCAAGGTCACAAGGGTTCTTGACAGGGGCGTCGTTGTCGAGCTGCGCGATGATGTAGAGGGATTCGTCCCAATATCGCATCTCGGTGCGGGTGATATAAAGAAACCGACCGAGCATTTCGAGGTTGGAGCAGATCTGCCTCTCAAGGTTATAAAGATAGATCCTCAGAACAAGCGTATTGTGCTTAGCGTCAATGCCTACCTAGAGGGAAAAGATCAGGCCGAAACGGAAGAGTACAAGAAGCGTTTTCCTGTAAAGGAGCAAATCACCGAAGAGGAACCTGCAGATTCCGAAGAAACAGGAGAGACACAAGAGCCGGACGAGTTGGATTACGGCACGGGTGAAGACGAGACAGCTCCGGAAGAGAAACCCGAATCCGACGTCCAACCTGAAGATCTTGCTGAGGCTACGGGGGAACCGACGTCGGAACCGCAGGTCAAGAGCGATGAGGTTGATGATGCGGAAGAAGCCCCGGACACTCCTGCAGAAGATGAGAAAGAGAATAAATAGCAGGTAACCGAGGTTCTAGCTTAACGTTCCTATCTAGCGGGGGTGGATATCCACCCTCGCTTCATATGGGACTAGAAAGCATAACTCGTATGTCGAACAAGAAAAAGACTTTCTCCATCGCGACTCTCGGCTGCAAATTGAATCAGTACGAATCCGAATGCATAAGAAACTCCCTCGAGAAGAACGATTGGATCTATAAACCTTTCGAATCAGGTGCTGATTTCTATATTATCAATACGTGCACCGTTACAGGTAAAACGGATTCCAGGTGCCGCAATGCAATCAGACGTGCAAAGAGGATTTCTCCCCAATCTACCGTGGTCGTTACGGGCTGTTATGCGGAAACACAGCCTGAGAAGCTCCGGGAAATGCCCGAGATAGACATCCTGCTTGGGAACAGCGAGAAACAATCTACGGCCGTTGTCCTGAACCGAATGGTTGAGGAAGGAACAACAGCAAATAGTTATAATACCAAGGCTGTTTCCGGTAATGATGTTTTCAAAATGAGCATCGATAATTTTCACGACCATTCCAGGGCGTTTATCAAGATCCAAGAGGGATGCAATTCAGCGTGCAGTTACTGCATAATCCCACGGGCAAGAGGACCAAGCAGGAGCGTAGGTGCGGATACGGTGCTGAAGCAGGCAAGGATACTCGAGTCCAACGGCTACCGGGAGATCGTGCTGACAGGTATCCATATAGGGCGCTATGGCATGGATCTGGACGAGGACATGGATCTTGCCAAGCTTGTAAAGATGCTCATCGGAGCTACATCGCATACAAGGATCAGATTGAGCAGCATCGAATTGACAGAGGTAAAAGACAATCTGCTCAGCCTTATCTCGGAATCGACACGTTTAACCAAGCACATCCATGTTCCTTTACAAAGCGGGGACGATGAGATCCTATATGCTATGAATCGTCCTTACAGATCTTCCGAGTTCGCCGGCAGAATAGAGGAGATCTCGCATTCGATCGGGAACATATCGATCGGAACGGATATCATAGTGGGATTCCCAGGCGAAACTGAAGAACGATTCGGCAATACTTATAACCTTGTTCGAGGCTTGCCATTATCATACTTACATGTATTCAGCTATTCTCGAAGACCCGGTACTGCGGCCGCATCGATGCCGAACCAGATTTCCCCCATGGTGAAAAAGACCAGAAGCAAAAAGCTTATCAAGCTTGGTAAGTCGAAAAAATTCGATTTTCTGAAATCCCAGGTCGGAAGGGACGAGCTTGCTGTCGTTCAAGGTCCAAAAAGACCTTCATCCCAATTCAGCCGGACTCTCACGGGAAATTACTGCGAGGTTTTCGTCAAGTCTCCTCCAGGATTAAAGGGATATCTAATGCCGATAACGATCTCCCATTATTCCCGCGGAAGGTTATACGGAATATTGATGGATACTGTACGATGAAGGCAGCCTTTAGGAAGGGAATACTCCGGTGAACAACAATCGTGTTTATCTTGAAACATTTGGCTGTCAGATGAATGTGTACGACACAGAGGCCATCGCGTACATGCTTCAGCGTGAAGGATTCGAGATAACACGATCACCCGAGGATGCAACTGCCTTGATCGTAAACACGTGCAGCGTAAGAGAGCACGCAGAAAATAGGGCTATCAGTCGGCTTAACGATCTATCAAAAAACAGCGGAGCCGTAATAGCCGTATGCGGATGCATGGCTCAGAGAATGGGAGAGAATCTGTTCGATGAGATCCCCGGGCTTAGGATAGTCGCCGGTACCGACTCGTACCATAAGCTTCCCGAAGCACTGAAAGAGGCGATCGACGGTAACGTTAGAATATGCTTATTGGATAGGGATATAACGACCGATTACCGGATAAATATCCAAGATTCAAATGGGCCTATGTCAAGGTACATAGCAGTAAATCGAGGATGCGAGAATTACTGCACATACTGCGTAGTGCCATATCTGAGAGGGGTTGTTCGAAGCAGGGAATACAGGAGCATTATCGAAGAGATCAACTCGCTCACCGCTCAGGGAGTGATGGAAGTCACACTCCTGGGTCAGAATGTCATGGAGTACAAATGGGAAAAAGTGGATTTCACAGATTTGTTAAAGCTCATCATCAATGAAACCAGCCTGCCGCGCTTGCGATTTCTTACATCACACCCACGTGATGTAGATGATGAATTATTCCATTTAATGGCCGGAGAAGATAGAATATGCCCTCATATCCACTTGCCTTTTCAATCCGGCAGCAACCGCATCCTGGAGTTGATGAATCGTGGCTATACGCGTGAGAGCTATGTGAAAACAATAGAAAAGGCCAGGGAGATCGTACCCGGGATCGCTTTCAGCACGGATATCATCGTTGGGTTCCCCACGGAGACGGATGAGGATTTCAATGACACAATCCGTCTGGCAGAAACGGTGCGTTTCGATTCCGCATTCACGTTCAAATACTCTCACAGGGAAGGTACAGCTGCCTCAAGAATGGACGACGATGTACACCTGGGATTGAAAAAAATTCGACTCAATATCCTGAATGAGATCATTCGAAGGATCAGGAAAGAGATACTGATGGATCAACTGGGATCGATCTCGAAAATCCTTCTTGACGGTAAAGTGGAAAAAGGCGAATATCAACTCTGGAAGGGAAGGACGCCGCATTTCAGGAATGTCCTCGTAGCCGGGTCCGGCCTTCGCGAGGGCGAGATTGTGGACGTTGTCTTGAGAAGTATTGAAAATTTCACTTTCATGGGTGAGGTGCTGAACAGGAGGTAAAGAAGGTGTGGATTGTAAGAGGGATTATTCTCCTGATCGGAGTCGTAGCCCTCGTTTGGCTGGGAACAAAGAATGCGGGATACAGTGTAACGTTTCATCTTTTTAACCGTACATTCTATGACGTCGAGCTAAACCTCATCATAGTGATTTCCTTTGTGGCGGGGATGCTCACATGGGCCATCGGCTCCTGGATTCGCGAAGCTCAGCTAAGATTTCTTCTGATGAGACACAAGAAAAGCATCCGTGAGCTAAAAGATGAGATTTCTGACCTCAGGAATCTTCCGCTTGAAGAAGAGGAAGAGATCTCGCAGAATCTATAGGGAAACGGTGAAATACGGTCGGATATGGATCTTTCAAACACGAAAGTCATACTACTGATTGTGCTCGTTGCGGCTTTGATCGTTCTGGCGTTATTACTCTACTTTGGCAGAAGACGCAAACGGAAAACTAACAGGAGTAACTACATCGATGCACTCTATGCCCTCATCGAAGGACGGAGGGATGATGCACATAATCTTATGACTCTTGCCGTAAAGATGGGCGAAGATGATGTAGACGCGTACATTCAACTGGGAAACCTCTTAAGAGAAAAGGGACAGCCGGAGAAATCACTCCAGATTCA
>CAYRCK010000041.1:0-20193 GCA_964422745.1 uncultured bacterium | reverse complement strand
CGGGACCACGGACGATTACATAAGCGGCTGGTTCATAGGGTTCACCCCCGAAATCGTTGTTGGAGTCTGGACCGGTTTCGACGAACAGTACAGAATGAAAACCAATTCGACCGGTGCACGCGTCGCCCTGCCGTTGTGGGTTGACATCATGAAAGCCGCATATCCTTTTAACAGGGGACCGGAATTCGAAAGGCCGGAGGGCATAGTGGAGGCTATCATCTGCGAGGATTCAGGGCTGCTGGCAACACCATATTGCAAGACCGTGCGACGGGAGATATTCATAGAAGGATTCGAACCGAAACGTCAGTGCGACCTTCACCGTGTAAGCGACTACGATCTTCTAAATCCCGATAGGGACCTTCGAGAACTGGACAAGGAAAACTACAGGGAAAGGGAAATCCCCTAGGATAAACAAGCTGCGGCGCCCGGTCTCATATCCCCTTCAACTCCTCAACGATCTGAACTCCAGCGCTCGTCCCTATCCTGTTGGCCCCGGCTTTCACCAGTTCGACTGCGAATTCCGCTGTCCTGATGCCGGCCGACGCCTTCACCCCGAAATCGGGTCCGACGGCTCCGCGCATTATCCCTACATCGCGGATATTAGCTCCCGGAGGGCCGAAGCCGGTCGATGTCTTGACAAATGCCGCACCCGCCTCGACAGCCAGCCCGCAGACCGTGACCTTTTCCTCGTCCGAGAGAAGCGCGGCCTCAATTATAACCTTGACCAAACTCTTGCCGCAGGCAGTGACTACACCTGCGATGTCGTCCCGCACGAACGCAGTTTCAGCTTCCTTCAGGGCACCGACATTGATCACCATGTCGATCTCGTCCGCCCCCGACTCGACGGCCCTGCGCGCCTCGAAAGCCTTTACAGCCGTATCGACCGCCCCCAGCGGGAATCCCGATATCGAGCAAACCTTGACACCGGAACTCTCCAGCTTACCGGCGACAAGTGGAACAAAATGTGTATTTACACAAACGGAAAAGAAGCCATATTTCTGGGCCTCATCACAGAGCCTCCGGATATCATCCGATCCCGCCTCGGGTCTCAGCAGTGTATGGTCTATGATTCCGGCTAGATCGATTCCACTCACCTGCTCTCTCCTTTCATTGTCGTACAACAGTCGAACCATCGAATCGAGGAAGCTGATCCCGGCCGTGCAATCGACACCGAAGAATTCGGCCATGCAAGCACCGACGTCCACGAAGTCATCCCTCGTGCCGATGCCCCTGCCAGTAGGACGATCGTCGCCGCTTCTTGATTCATCGTGCTATACCGGAGAGGTAACTACGAATTATCGTATGCACCAAGCAGGGTTTTCATGCTCTCCACCTTCCCCCTGAGAAGGTATACCCTGGCCACCCTCTTGCCGATGTGGCAGAGCACCTCGTAGTTCAGTGTCCCTACCTGCTCGGCGATATCATCAGCTGTTATTTTACCTTTAACGTGACAGCCGAATATCACAACCTCCTCACCTTCGTGCGCATCAGGAAATGCCGTGAGATCGATCATCGTCATATCCATCGTCACCCTCCCCACCACCGGCACCTTCTCGCCCCTGAACAGCATGCTTCCCACATTCGACAGCCTGTGGCTTATACCATGTCCGTAACCAACGGGGACCACCCCTATCTTACTCTCATGCTGCGCGATGAAAGTCCTTCCGTAGCTGATGCTCGATCCCTGTGGCATATCCTTTACCAGCACCAATCTCGCCTTGAAGCTCATTACCGGAAGTACATTCACCCTCTCGGATAGGGAGATGGATGGTGAATACCCGTATGCCAGAAGCCCGGGCCTCACCAAGTTGAAACAGGATGATGGAAAATTGAGTATGGCCGCGCTGTTGGAGCAGTGGACGTACCGGAATGACACTTTGGCACTCTCCAGTTCGCCCAGGATACGGGTGAATAACGAGATCTGGTCTGTCGTGAAATCCATATCACAGTCGGCAGCGGGAAAATGAGTGAATATGCCTTCGAGATTCACGTTTTCGAGACGGCGCATGGCCGTGATCTCCTCCACCGACCGCCGCCGGTTCAGGCCGGCACGTCCCATACCGGTATCAATCTCTATGTGAATGGAGCATGTTTTACCCATCCTTACCGCCGTTTCGGACACCGCCTCTGCGAATCTGTATGATGATACGGCGATGGCGAGGTCGTTTTCGATCGCCTCTTCGATCTCGTCAGGCAGCACCGGGCTGAGAATCAGCACGGGCTGCTCTACACCCGCCCTTCTCAGCTCCTTACCCTCATCCAGAGTAGCAACGCCGAACATCTCGACACCGCAGTCGGCCGCGAACCTCGAGATTCGCACTGAGCCGTGTCCGTAAGCATCGGCCTTGACCACGAGGAGTATCCCTGTATCGGCTGGAATGATGCTTCTGATCCATTCCAAATTATACCTCAAGGCGTCGAGATCAACCTCTACCCAAGCCGGAAAACCACTCATTGCTCACCCTCCCTTTATTCATCTGTTTCCTTACCGGCTCCCTTCCCACGATATATGAAGCGGTCGAGCAACTTAACGTAACGTGTCCAGTTCCCTTCCTGCATGTTCTCCCCTTCCAATACCTGAAGCGTTCCCCTTGTCTGGGCATCCATGTTATCTATGTAATGAAGAAGTAGCGCCTCTATCGTCATAGGCACGACCGGTGAACCGTTCTCGAGAAGGCCGTGGTGGCTCAGTATCATATGCTTGATTCGGAGCTCGAGCTCACCGGGAAAATCATTCATGCCGCGCAGGAATTCGTCCAGGAACTCTATCCCGAGGGTTATATGCCCCACGAGCCTCCCCCTGTCGGAATAATCGATGTGGTTTGTCACATCGAATTCCTGCAGCTTGCCGAGATCGTGGAGCAGAATCCCTGCAATTAGAAGATCCTTGTCTATTTCGTCATAGACCTCGGCTGCCTTGAGAGCCATAAGTGTCATATCGTACGTATGCTCCAGGAGCCCCCCCAGATAGGCGTGGTGCCAGCCTTTTGCCGCGGGCGCCCTCAGGAAGCTGGACTTGAACTCCTCATCACCGAATATTGTTTCGAGAAGGGTCTTGATGTGGGGATTGACGACCCCGGCAATTATCCTCTTTATATCGTCATATATCTCCGTGACAGGTCTCGATGAGACGGGAAGAAAAAGTGTGGGATCGTAGTCGTTTTCATCGAGCTTCTCCATCCTCTCGATCCTGAGCTGCATCTCGCCCTGATAGCTCTGGATCTCACCTGATATCCTGACGATGTCGTTGGTATGGATCCCGTTTTCCACATCCCTCGCCGGTTTCCACAGTACCCCCTTCAAAAGTCCTTCCTTGTCGGAGAATTGAAAGAGAAGAAATTTGCCCCCCTTGTATTCCCGCTTAACCTTCTTTGCAACGGCCATCACCCTTTCCACCCGGTCCCCCACGTTCAACTCTAATCTCATCCGCCCTCCTCTATCATCATGCTATCCCGTAAATCACCTAAACTATGATACATCTATCCTTACGGTCAAGTATAATCGAGCTTTAGAGCTCGAGCTCTTATTAACCCGTATCTTGCTAACCGCCGGTTCCAAGGGCCAGCCCCGGGATCGAGACGCCGGAGCATATCAATAACTTGCAGTGCCCGCAACGATCGCGGGTACGGTGGTTGCACTCTTAAAAAAAAGGTGCGGCTCCTCGGGAGCCGCACCTTGATCGTCCCTGCAATGTGCCTCTCAGATCAGCTGGTGCTTATTATTATATTACCGCCGTACTTTATATAATCTACGATCACCTTGCCAGCGATCTTCGTGCTCCTGCGGTACTCGTTGGATGTCGTCGGCCTGCCGTCATAGGTCACGCCGCCCACGAAGAAGTGATTCTCGCTTATGAGGGCCTTCAGAATCAGCTCGATATTATCTCCGGGTTCGTCGATTATGAAGCGGACGTTCTCGAAGTTAAGCGTATACATCATTCCCGTCTCGCCCTTATACGCGACTTCCTCGTACTTGACCGTCCCTCCGGGGACCTTGAATTTGGGAGCATCGATTATGGGCCTCAGCACCCTCATATTCGCCGTGAGCTTGCTAAGATCGATCTCCTGGAAATCCTCGTCATCATATCTCTTGCTCAGCACCGGGAATGAGACATCGTACGGCTCCCCCACGCTGATCGTGTCGGTACCGACAGCGAGGAAATCGACCGTGAAATAAACAATGGGGTTGAAGAATTTTCTGGTACCCATGACGTATCTTTTTCCAGCGACCTCTTCGAGCTTGCCTTCCAGGTCCTGACCCGCGGCGAACTCCAGCAGGTTGCCCTCCCGTATCATGGCTACATCTTTGTGAACCGCTACGATTTCCGGTGAGTTGAACGCAAACTTGAATCCTGGACTCATGAGCCTGTCGCGGGTTGCGCTCCGGATTGTCGTTGTCATGTAGGTGTCCTCAACCGAGCCACCGCATCCAGCGACGATTCCCGACAGAATAGCCGCTGCAAGGAGGATTCTAGAGAGCCTCGACATAGACTAACTCCTTTTTTTATGGTGAAGAGCGGATCATCGTATCACTAGAAAAAGGATACAATTATTCCAAAGTTATTTTACCGTTGTAACTTAATATGCTCTAGGTTCGATGTCAACCACAAATTGTACAGGAACCGCTACGCCTCATATTCCAGTCCCCGACCGTGATGCGGCCGCCGGGCTATCTCTTCTTCAACTCCTTTTCGGTCAGAGCTATACCGTATTCCCTGAAAAGATCCACAACACCTTCGTGTATAACGATATCGTCTTTGAGGGGCTCCACCCTCAGTCTCGACACCGAGTACTCGCCTTTACCAGTTACCCTGAGATCGACCCTTCCGATATTCTTGCCGATGCTTCCGGCCGCCAGTATCAGCGTGTTCCCCACCGATTCAAGGCTCTTGATCATCGGCTGGCCGTGGCCGACGACGATCATATCGAACTCCGGAATCTCGGCGGCCAATGACCGGGATTTCTCTATCCCGATATGCGCTAGAAGGATCAATAGATCGGCCTCCCGTTTCATATCCGGAACGATCTGATCCAGGACCTGCCCGGCCAGCAGGACCTTGAATCCAGATCTATCAATATACGAGGGGAACAGTAACTTATCATCCAGAATCCCCGTGATCGCGACCTTTATACCCCCTTCGAGCTCCTTGACAGTATAGGCCCGTCCGAATACCCTGCTCCCATCACCGGTCCTGACCAGGTTTGCGCAAACCACATCGAATTCCGCATTCATGACAAGGCTCTCGAGGAATGGGAGACCGAACACGAATTCCATTTCTCCGGGCGTCAACACATCGAGCCCCGTGAGGCTGAAGGAATCGAATGTCAGAGAAGCCTCATCCTGAGAAAACGAGAGATCGAGGCTGAAGACGTCCCCCGCATCGAGAACGAGGAGGTTCCGGACGCCGTCCCTCACATTCCTCGTATAGGTCGCCCTCCTGCCTAGACCGCCCATATCCCTCGCGGAACAACCGCAGGAACGGATCTTTCCCCTCAAGTCACTCGAGAAGATCAGTGTCAGATCGACATTCTTATCCCGTTCCTCCCCATCTCTCTCCCCCCCAGAGCATGAACATAGAGTAAACAGGATCACCAGGCAGACAACAGCAGTCCTGCCGAAACCTTTACTTTCCTCCAGCCTTCTAATCACCACTTTACCCCTTTGCCATCTTAAAAATCGCCTTTCGAAGCGGAATCAACACCGGGCCGATCGTGTAACTAGCTTGATTGCTTAAATATATCACATGCACTGCGGTGATTTCCAGCGATTCATCCTTTCTTTTTCGTGAGATGATCGATTATTATTAATAAGCCATATAGTTGAAAGAAGTGCTCCATATGTTCATGATACATAACTAAGGGAAAGGAGTTCCTCCACAATATGATTGCCGAACCAACCGCCGATCGCCGATATCGCGACCATGGACCGAAGACGAGTGAGAGGTCGCCTCATAGAACATCGAGTGAAGAAAGGGGACGGGGACATTCTCACGAATCAGGTAAAACCTTCTCCGCTCTCATCGACCTAGTGATCGTTTCGGTCCTCGTAGGATTGGCCCTTACGGGCTGTGCAACAAGCCCGCCGGAGGAGGATATGCCCGAACCCGAACCGGTCTCATCATCCCCGGACGAGATCGTCTTGGACGCTAGGCTTCTCGCCGGCAACAACGACTTCGAGAGCGCATCCTCGATGCTCGAGGACCTGCTCGAGCATGACAGAAACAATATAGAGGCTATGAAGCTCCTGGCTTCCATCTACACCGCGATGGGCCGCAACGAAGAGGCATCCGCCAAGTGGGAGAGGATGGCGGTCCTGGACCCGTCAGATCCGGATGCAACGTACGAGGCGGCCGTGATCCTTGCCAGGAATAAGGACTGGCAGGGGGTTCGCTCGAGTGTGCTCGCCGCCGAAAGGGCGGGTGCCGCTGAAACGCGGCATTACCTTCTCATCGGAGAAGCGGACATCGAGCTCGGATACAGGCAGGAAGCCGAAAAATACCTGGAGAGAACACCCGGCTCGGAGAGAAGCAACCTGCTCCTGGGAAAGCTTTTCTACAGCCAGGGGATGATGGGACGGGCCGAGAACCACTTCAGCGAAACATTAAGATACAATCCCGATAACTACTCCGCACATCTTCATATGGGTTGGTTGAAATACAGCAGCGGGGAGCTCAATAAAGCCCTGCGTCATTATAAAAGGGCGATCGAAGTGAGACCGGAAGATCCAATCGCTACGCTGAGCCTGGCAGCACTCTTGGAAAAAATGAACAGGATCGATGATTCGATAAATTACCTCAAGAAGGCTCTCTCGTTCACGCGCACACCGAAGGACAAGCGTAAGGAGGCCTACAACTCGCTGAGCAGGCTGCTCGTGGAACGGGAAGAATACGCGGATGCAATATCCGTGATCAGGAAGGGGCTCGAAGAATTTCCAGAATCGGGCGGCCTTCATTACCAGTGGGGAGAGCTGCTGCTGCGCAACGGCAGAAAAAGCGAAGCGGCCGGTAAATACAAGATCGCAGCAGAGGATCCGGCATGGAAGGAGCTGGCGCTGCGCAGGTTATACTCGATTCAAGGAAACAGATGACCACAACGAATACCCTAATAGACAACGCTTCCAGCATCATCGAAGGAGCTTTCACCGGTGATTAACACCTTTGCGGCTACAAAACTGATGCGAAGCAGATGGATGATATCGGCTGTTATAATGCTCGTAGTCGCTGTCCTTTCCCTCAACTGGTACTACTACCAGCGCACAAGGGGAAGCCTGGACGAGAACCTGGGATCGAACTTGAAGATGCTTGCCTCCCTCGTCTCATCGAGGCTCGACGTCATCGAAGACTCCTTTACTGCATATGAAACGAGCACGATCGAGATACCCGACACAATTAGCGAATGGCTCGAAGCGTTGAGCTCGAAACATCATCTCTCCAATATCCTGGTCGTCAGGGAAGACGGTGTCGTGCTTCTCTCGATGCAGCCGGAATTCTACCCAGCAGGCGATATCTATTCGAACTGGACAATGGATTATAAGTCCATAATCCGGTCTCTCGAGGGTGTTCCCTCCGCAACAAAGCTCTTCAAGACACCTGGGGGCGAATATCTCAAGGCCGGATACGCACCGTTACCCATTTATTCCGGAAGACCGTCCGCCGTTGTGGCCGTAGAGGCGAGTGCGGTCTTTCTGGAGGAGATAGGAAGCCTGAGGACGATCCTTGCCGCATCGACGGTCGTCTCCATTCTCGGCACGCTGGTATTCATCTGGCTAATGATAAAGGCTGCCGATTCGCTCATCAGGGCAAGGGAATCGCTGCTTCGTAACGAGACTCTATCTTCAATGGGCCGGATGGCTGCGGGCATCGCCCACGAAATCAGGAATCCCCTCTTCATCATCAGGGGTGCCGCCGAGAAGCTCAGAAAACTACATCCGGACGACTCATCGGAGATCGACGAATTTATCATAGACGAGGTCGACAGACTCAACAGCACCGTAACGGACTATCTGCTCTTTGCCAGGAACGAGCCCGCAAACAGGCGTGACATCGACCTTGTAGAGGCTCTCGATAGAAGCATACGGCTGCTAAGGGAGACGATCGAGGGAGAGGGTATCGAGCTGGATGTCCGGTTCGAGCCGAACAGGGCGGTCGTGTTCGGTGAGACGAAAAGGCTTCAACAGGCCTTTATCAATATCCTTCTAAACGCCCGTCAATCGATGTCGAACGGTGGGCGGATACTAGTAACACTCTCAGAGTCCGGCGGCGACTACATAGTGCGTTTCCGTGACGAGGGCACTGGGATACCGGAAAAGGAAATTGACAAGGTGTTCGAGCCCTTCCACACTACGAAGGCGACGGGTAGCGGATTGGGCCTCGCAATAGCCAGAAGTGCGGTTGAAAACCACGGCGGCTCGATATCCATCGAAAGCCGGATCAACGCCGGGACGACTATAACGATCACGCTGCCGGCCAACCGAGCTCCGGAGGTGGAACCGGATGAGTAAGATACTGATAATCGATGACGAAGAGAAGATCACAAAGCTTCTCACCGAGAGGATAGCCGCCGGGGGTTACGAGGTCGAATCGTTCTCGAAAGCCGAGGACGCACTCCCCGTAATCATGAGAGGAGACGCAGATATAGTGCTGTGCGACCTGAAACTCTCCGGAATGGACGGGCTCGGGCTGTTGAGAAAGACGAAAGAGGCCTCTCCCTCCACCGACTTCGTCATTATGACGGCATACGCGAGCGCGAGCACGGCCGTAGAGGCGATGCGGGCCGGAGCTTACGAGTACCTGATCAAGCCTTTCCAGATGGATGAGGTCATCCTCCTCCTGAAACAGATCCAGGATAGACGGGACCTCGTTTCGGAAAACCTGGTTCTCAAGCAGAAGATATCACAGTCATCCACAGGACGCAGTATCGTCGGCGCTTCGGACGCAATACAAACTGTAAGGGATATGATCTCGAAGGTTTCACGCACTCAGGCCCCCGTCCTGGTGCAGGGTGAGAGTGGAACGGGAAAGGAGCTCGTTGCGAATGAGATACATATGAGCAGCCCGCGTGCTCGATCCCCCTTCATCGTTATCAACTGCGCGGCGGTGCCGGCCGAGCTACTCGAAGCGGAGCTTTTCGGATTCGAGAGAGGGGCATTCACCGGGGCAGTGAGGAAGAAACCCGGAATGTTCAAGCTAGCGGATTCGGGCTCTCTGTTCCTGGACGAGATAGGCGAGCTTCCCCTGAGCCTTCAGGCAAAGATTCTCAGGGCGATCGAGAACGGGGAGCTGCACCCGCTTGGAAGCTCAACATCGATAAACGTAGATGTAAGGATAATCGCCGCTACGAACAGGCGGCTGGAGGAATCGGTCCGCGACGGACTCTTTCGCAGCGACCTGTTCTATCGCCTGAATGTATTTCCGATCAATATTCCGCCCCTAAGAGCAAGAAGGGAAGATATCATACCGATAACGAACAGCTTTCTCGGAGATTGGAAGATCCCGCCCGATAAGTTGAGCGAGGAAGCATCCGAAAAGCTGGTCAATTACAGTTGGCCCGGGAACGTGCGGGAGCTGCGCAATATACTCGAACGCGCCATGATACTCGCCGGCCCGGGGACGATCACACCGGAGCACATCACGATCTCGGCACCGGACCTCTCGGCGACTCCCGAGGATATGCTAAGATCGATTATCGGAGAGAAATCACTTCATGAGGTCGAGGAGGTCTTGGTAAGGCTTTCACTGGAGAAAGCAGGCGGAAACAAGAGCGAGGCGGCAAGGATGCTTGGCATAACGAGACGTTCCCTGTACGGGCTTCTGAAACGCCTGGAAAAGGAAGATGGGGACATAAACTCAGGGTAGGGGCACGATATGCCGCTGTACGTATAAAGCCAGACGGACTGTACCGTACGGTTCAGCTACGGGGTTGAAAGCAGAGGGCAAAATATCGTAACTTACTTAAAGATAAATGAATAGAAATACACTGCCGTAGTGGCACATCGCTTGCGGAAGGGATTAAAGAGGGTGGGAAGAAGGCAGGTGAAGAGAAGGAGTGAATTATGAACTCGAATACCAGATACTTGATTATCCTGTTACCATTCCTTGCAGTCCTTGCGATGATGCCGTCGGGTGCTACAGGTCAGAACAATGTAGATAGGTCACTAGTCGAGGAAGCCCTGGCGAGAACGGACGAGATAATCAACGACGTCCAAAGCCTGATCGATGAAACCATGAGCCAGAAGGCCCGTGCCAGGATCACCCTGGCTATTGAGCTGCAGAAGCGGGCGTGGGACAATTTTAACGGCAACAGGTACCGTACAGCGCTGGAACTTACGAAGGAAGCCAGGCAGGAGGCCAATCAGGCCAAGGCGATGGCCAGGATCGAAACACAGGCCGAAGCGATGCACGCCCGCCTGATCGAAGAGACGATGGAGCGCATCGCCTCGGCGAGCAATATATTACTGGAATACGACTTGAAGGACACACGACCTAGAAAACTGATACAGCAAGCGCGGGATCTTGCGGGTAAATCGATGGAGAACGCCCGGCAGTACCGCTATCAGCTGGCGATCAAGCTCGCCCAAACCGCGCGAGACCATGCGGTGGAGGCCGAAAAGCAGGCTAGGACGATCAGAAGCGTCGCGGTCGTGATGGAGAGGCGCCTGGAGCTCGCAGAAAGGCTCATGGAGCGAGCAAGGGAGATGATAGGGAATATCGAGGATGAAAACGCCGTACGACAACTCAGGATGGCGGAGAGGCAGCTCACCAATGCACGCAACCTATATGGAGAAGCTAAGTACAGAGCTGCGAAGATGATGATGGAGAGGTGCGAAAAGACCCTAAGAAGCCTTATTCGACGCTTCCGCTCCTATTCTCCGGAGGACCCGACCGCGATGATCGACGAGGCACACAGGCTTCTCGAGAGGGCCGAGGAGATCGTAGGAAACGACCCCCCCGATCCGGAGACCGATGCGGCCATGAATAGAGCCAGAGAATTGATAGCCCTCGCCGAAGAACGCCTCTCTACGGGCAGGATCGATGCAGCGAAACTCATGCTTGCCGAGGCCAGGAGAACACTTCAAGGAGCCATCAGGAAGGGAGCCGGTGAGATTTCCAAGGAAGGCTCGAGGGAGATCATAATACGGGCTGAGAGAAAGGGTGAGCAGATCCTGGATATCCTGGTATCCTGCAAAACGCCCGGGGCCGAAACACTGTACGAAAGGGCCTCCACCCACCTCGATAAGGCAAGGCAGTATCAGCAGGAATCCAGATTTCAAGGCGCCGCAGCGGAAGCAAGGATAGCTTTGAACATGTTCAACCGGATTATAGAGATATGCTCGGGACACTGAAGATCTTGGGTGCGGTATCACTGCTGGCCATCCAGGCGGGCTGCGCTTCCCCGCCGCCGGCACGCACCTCAGGCGGCACACAGGAGATACACGCTGCATCTGCCGATTCCCTTTCAGAATCCCATCTCGACGAGCTATTCGCCGACATTCACGAGGAGGCCATCAGGGACCTCAGGCGGAAGAGCGCAGCGGGTGACGACAACTTGACCTTGATCGAAGCGGAATCTATTATAAAGTTAGCGGAAGAGGAATATTTGAAGGGAAACATGCTCCTTGCGATAGAACTGCTTTATGAGGCCAAACAACTTCTGAGGCATGCTCGTTGATATTTTTTAAAGACCTTCTCTCACCTCCGCCCCATATCCGGGCGGCTGCCGCGGTTGCCGCAGCAGTTGCATTACTATCCGCCGCGGCGCACCCAGCCGAGATCAGGAATTCTTTAACAGTAGGCTTCGATTCGTTCATCGACCGCTACACTATTCTCGAGGATGACACCCTCGAGGCGATCCAGGAATACGAGGTGGGAATGAGAAACAGCTTCTCCTTCAAGGGGAAGAAGACCAAGGGTGGCCTGCTCAACCTGTTCTCTTACGGCAACCAGACGGTGGACGAAATGCTGGAGGGAAATCTTTTCTACGGCCCATCGAGATCGACACGTATAGATCTGAGGAGCAGTTTTCACTTCAAGCACTTCCAGGAGGGCGGCGATTACACATACGGGAACGACTACGTCCAGGCAAATACTTATCTGAAGGTGAGGAATGAGATCGATGAGGACCTGCAGCTGAATGTGAAAAGCAGATTCGAGCTCATCGGATTCGACGAGGCGACCCAGTTCGATCACGATTATCGGTACGCCGACGCCGGATTGGAGATCGAACGGGGCTCGTATTCAGAGAACGCGCTTCGCGCGGGCGCAGCCTTGGGATTCAAGGAAACCCCCGACACAACCGCCCTGAGCTACAGAAGAACAATCATGAACCTGGAATTTCAGAGCGCCTCCACAGGAAAGGTGTTTTTTCACTTTTACTCGATAGGCGACAGGCGCGACTACAGAGAAAAGATCAGAAGTTCATACTGGAATATAACAACATACTCGGACCTGACCCTCTTCTTCAAAAGCGGCAAATCCCTTTCATTAAGAGCCGAATCGGAGCTCCTCTTCTACGACAATCCTACGAGCACTTATTTTGACAATCATTTCATGCGCTTCGGTATCAAGGGCGACTGGCCGGTATCGACAACAACATCCATATCCGCCGAGCCAAGGTATGCCAGGCTGCTATGCAGCGAATTCACAGAGGAGAGGTACCAGGAGCTCTCCGTGATCCTGGGTATCGATATACTGGACTACAGAAGGATCCTGCTCGCTTGCTCGTACGAACCCGGTTACAGGGATTATCTGGCAGGTACAAACGATATCTACTCCGATTTCTACATCAACCGCGTCTCTGTTCTTGGAAGCCTGACTATACGTGATGACCTTGTGCTCGATCTGTTCTTCATGCACGATCCCGAGCGCCATACACGCCGTGACGATGACTTCTCCATCACCCTTGTATCGATATCACTGATAAAAACGTTTTAGCCCGCTCCACGGGCATGGACAAAAGCCGGATCCCATCATAGATCGTCAGTTTTTATGCTCGGATCATCTTCTCCGCCAATCGGAAAAATATATCTTGACAATATAAATCCGTGCTGTTATTTAGCGGTGAGGGTTTTAGAAAAGGAGTTTTTAAATGGCAAGAATACCTGTAGTTGACGATACTCTGTGCACCGGTTGCGAGCTCTGCGTCGAAACCTGCTCCGATGTCTTCAAGATGGAGGACGACGTCGCTGTCGTTTCGGATCCGGAGGGAGCAAGCGAGGATGAGATCCAGGAGGCTATCGATAACTGCCCGGTCGAAGCTATAAGCTGGCAGGAATAGCTGGATACGCTGTCTATAAGAAAGGGAGGGATTCAGTGCTGAATCCCTCCCTTTTTTTATCCGTTCAATTTCTTTATATCTGCCCGCCGTGTCCCTTCAATCCCCGCATGCTTCCTTTACGGCCTCCGCCAGATCAACGACCTTGACGTCCTCCCTCTCCCTGCTCTTGAGTCCGTCCTCGAACATCGTCATGCAGAACGGACAGGCCGTGATGATCCTCTCTATGCCAAGATCCAGCGATTCGTCCACCCGGTCCTCGTTGATCCGCCTTCCGAGGGTTTCCTCCATCCACATCCTGCCTCCGCCCGCCCCACAGCAGAAGCTGCTCATTCCCCTTCTACCGAACTCCACAAGGTCGACACCGGCGGCCTTTCGCAGAAGCTCCCTGGGCTCATCGAAGATATCGTTGTAGCGCCCCAGATAGCACGAATCGTGGTAGACTCCTTTTCCCAGGGCTCCGTTGCCGCACTCCAGCCCGCCCTCCTTCACGAGCTCAAGCAGGAACTGGGAGTGGTGCAACGTCTCAACTTCGAATCCGAATTGCGGGTATTCGGCCCTGAAGCTGTTCAGACCGTGCGGACAGGCCGTTACCAATCTGTTGAACTTGTACTTCTCAAGAATTTCTATATTCGACTCTATCAGCGTCTGTGCCAGGTACTCGTTGCCCATACGTCTTGCGGTCTCGCCGCAGCACTTCTCCTCGACACCGAGCACGGCGAAATCAACCCCCGCCTTGATCATCAAATCGACCATTGCGCGGGTCACCTTCTGTCCCCTGGCGTCGAACGATCCCGCACACCCCACCCAGTACAGCACGTCAAAACTCTTCTTGTCCGAAGCCAGTGGCACATCCATGCCATCAGCCCATTCCGCCCTTGATGCATACCCGATCGCCCATGGATTGTAGTTTACCTCCATGTTCCGGAATATAGCATGCATCTCCGAAGGGAATCTGCTCTCGGTGAGCACGAGGTACCTTCTCAGATCCACGATCTTCTGCACATGCTCTATGAACGGCGGGCATTCCTGCATGCATGCACCGCATGTGGTACATGACCATATCTCGTCCTCGGTAACCGTGCCCGGGATTATCGCCTTTTCACCGTCCCCCCCTCCACCGAGCAACCTCCCCCTCTCGTCCATCAGGTGCGCTCGCAGGTTGTGGATCATCCTGAACGGGCTCAGCGGCTTCTCGGTCAGGTAGGCCGGACAGGCGACCTGGCACCTCCCGCATTCGGTACATGCGCAGAGATCAAGGAGCTGCTTCCACGTGTAGTCTTCGATCACGGATATGCCGAACTTCTCGGCGTTCTCGTCCTCGAAATCCATCCTGCTGAGGCTCCCAGGCTGACCGAGGTTCCTCAAGAAGACGTTGGGAATCGCTCCGAGTATATGGATGTGCTTCGAATATGGTATATATATGAGGAAGAAGAATATGATCAGGTGGTGTATCCACGCAAAAACCCTGTTCGCAACGACCAGATCCATGCTCCACCCGGCCAAGATGCCCGATGCGAAACGCGAGACCGGAGTGTAGAATCCATCACTTCCACCCCGTTCGATCAGTATCTCGGTTCCCTTTATCCCGTACATCAGAACGATAAGAACAAATATGAGGCCTAGTATGAGGGTCGCCTCACGTCCGGCCTTCGGATCATCGATCTTGAGACGCTCGGGCTTGAGAACGTACCGCCGGAACAACGCCACTATCACCGCACCTATCACAAGCACCCCGAACACGTCCTGAAGCAAATAAATCGCTCCCGCGATACTCCTTCCCAGCAGCGTATCGTATGAGAAACCGGGGATGATCATACCCATTATGTGTTCGAATGTTCCAAGGGTGATGAATATAAATCCCCAGAATATGATGAAATGGCCCAGGCCTGCCAGCTGGGTCAGAACCCTGGCCTGCATGCCTACGTACACTATCACCGATTTGAATCTCTCCCACGGGTTATCGAACCTCTTCTCCGGCTTGCCCACTGAGATCAGCTTGACCAGAGACCGCAGGATGAGAAAGAATGCGACCAGGACGGCCAGGAAAACAACGAGCATTATGATACCATCTACAGTCATGCAACCCCCCGTTCCGCGGGAAAGTGAAAGGCATGAGAGCATGAAGCCCTGTCACATCAATTTCTTTATTTCCTCGGTCAGGATCGGTACCACCTCGAAAAGGTCCCCGACTATCCCGTAATGCGCCTTCTCGAAAATGGGAGCATTCGAGTCCTTGTTGATGGCCACGATAACCTTTGAGGTTCTCATGCCGGCCAGATGCTGTATTGCGCCCGAAATTCCACAGGCGATGTACAGCTTTGGATTGACTATCTTGCCGGTCTGCCCCACTTGGAGCGCGTGATCGGCGTAACCGGCATCCACCGCGGCGCGCGAGGCGCCCACCGCTCCACCTAGAAGATCGGTGAGCTCTTCGAGGATCTTGAAGTTCGATGCATCCTTCAGCGCCCGACCGCCGGATACTATCACGTCGGCCTCGCTGACATCAGGGCGGCCGCCGGCGAGTGGAAGGATCTCGGATACGATCGCCCTGATGGAACCCCTGTCGATCCCCGAAGCATGCGTGACGATCTCGGTGCTACCGTCCACGGATTCCGCGGGCGGCACGTTGTTCGGCCTTATCGTGATTATGGACGGGATCTCACCCTGGGGCGTGATCTCTATGAACAGTTTTCCAGAATAGACGGGTCTTCTTGCAACGCAACGCCCATCCTCCGCATTTACATCCACACAGTCACTGAACATGACACCGTCGATCTTGGCGACGACCCTGGATCCGAGATCTCGCCCCATCGCCGTGGCGCCCATCAGCACATAAGCAGGGTCGGCAGATCGTATCAGATCGGAGAGGCAGTCGGCGTACCCCTCGGTCGAGTAATCTTTGAGCGCCTCATCCTCGACTACGGTGATCTTCCTAAGCCCGTACCCGTCTATATCAGAAGCCGCATCCTTCGCACCCTCCCCGATCAAAACCGCATCTATGGCTCCTTCTCCTGAGGTCAGACGCCTTCCCGCGCTTATCAGCTCCTTTATGACCTTCTTCAGCTTTCCGTTTCTTATTTCACCGAATACCAGAACATCCTTTGTCATGGCAGAATCCTCCATCCTTATAGTACCTTGGCCTCTTCGCGAAGCAGCCTTACTAATTCTCCTACAGCATCGGAAATCTCCTCTGCTTCCACCATCCTGCATTCCCCGCCCTTCGGAAGCGGCAGCCACTTCAGGATCCTGCTCTTCCCGCCGCCCGGTACATCGTCGAAACCGAGATCGGCCAGGGACTTCGTCCTGATCTCCTTTTTCTTCGCCTTCATGATACCGGGCAGCGATGCGTACCGGGGTTCGTTCAGTCCTTTTTCACATGATATTATCGCGGGTAACCGTGCCTCGATCTTCTCATCCCCTCCCTCTATCCTACGCTGCAGTATCACGTTCTGAGCGTCATCGGACAGCTCGAACTTCACGGCGACGTTGACCTGGGGGATATCCAGTATCTCCGCCATGATCCCCTGCACCTGGGCCATGTCATCATCAATTGCCTGCTTTCCACAGAAGATTATATCGTACCCCTCGTCCTTGATGGCCTTCGCCATAACCGTGGCGGAGGTCAGCGGACCGGGCTTCTTAAGGGCCGGATCGCAGATATGAACGGCGTCATCCGCACCCATCGCCAGAGCGGTTCTGATATTCTCGGTGGCTTCCTCGGCACCCATGCAAACGACCGTCACCTTGCTGTCTCCACCCACTTTATCCCTTAACAGCAGACCCTCCTCGATCGCATACTCATCGTATGGATTGATGACGAATTTTATGCCCTCTTCCCTGATCCCATCACCATTTTGGTTGATAAGTATCTTGGCCTCTGTATCGGGCACGCGTTTCAAAAGTACAATAATCTTCAATGCATCCTCCTTTCGATCGAACACGCCCTCCGGATCAATCGGGCATCATCCGATCGTACTCTTCCATCACCTCTCTCGAGATGACCAGACGCTGTATCTCGCTCGTGCCTTCGTATATCTCCAGGACACGTGCATCTCTGTAGAGCCTCTCGATCAGGAACTCCTTCGTGTAACCAACGCCTCCGTGTATCTGAAGGCTGTCGTATACGACCCTGTTGGCGGCCTGCGATGCGAAAAGCTTCGCTATCGACACCTCTTTCGAGGACCTCTGCTCGCTGTCGCTCAGGACCGCCGCCCTGTAGACCAGCAGCCTGGCGGCGTCCAGGTTCATAGCCATATCGGCTATCTTCCATCGTGTGGATTGAAAATCTATAATCCTCTTTCCGAATTGTTTTCTCTCTCTGGCGAACGATACCGCCTCGTCGAGGGCTGCCTGTGTGATGCCCACCGACTGCGCCGCTATGCCGATCCTCCCGCTGTCGAGGCTGCTCAGGGCAATCTTCAATCCGTCTCCCTCCCCACCTAGCATGTTCTCCGCCGGTACGCGGCAATCCTCGAACACGAGCTCGACGGTTGTCGATGCCTTTAGCCCCATCTTGTCCTCCACCTTGCCGACCGAGAAGCCGTCGAAACCGGGTTCGATCAGGAATGCACTGATCCCCCTCTTCTTGTCCTCCTGGTCGGTTCGGGCGAACACCACTATCACACCGGCCTTGTTCCCCGTGCTGATGAATATCTTCGTGCCGTTAAGGATGTATTCATCACCCTTCTTCACGGCTGACATCCTCAAAGAGGCCAGATCGCTCCCCGCTGCAGGTTCTGTCACAGCATAGGCGCCGAGGATCTTTCCCGATGCGAGGTCCGGAAGGAACCTGTCGCGAAGACCGTCGTTTGCATACTTCAGAACGATCCTGTTGGCGAGGGAATTATGAACGGACACGGCTACCGCGGTTGAGGCGCATACCCTGCTTATCTCCTCCAGGGCGATGACCAGACACAGGCTGCCTAGGTTCGTTCCCCCGTACTCCTCGGGAACCGTCATGCCCATGAAACCGAGCTCGCCCAGCTTTTCGTATATCTCGGTGGGGAATACACCGCTCTCGTTCGCTTCGACGGCCACCGGCTCGAGATCCTTACGGGCAAAATTCCTGGCCGTTTCCCGTATCATCTTCTGTTCTTCTGAAAGTTCGAAATCCATCTCGATGCTCCGGAACCGGATGTGCATGTGCGGTAGTAAAAATCCTCTTTACTACATAATTTCAGGAATAACAAGATACAATATTAACAAATGCGATGTCAATGCCCTTTACTCCCGGCATGTGTATAGTCGCCCGGGCGAAGTCCAGGATGGCCGCCGATCGCATGGATGATAAGCGACCAATAATATCTTGATAAGTTCCCTTCGATCTAGTATATATGCTCTGCGAAACAGACCGGCATGCCTTATTAACTGTTTTGAGAAGGGGAAAGAGAAGAGAATGTGGAACAAGGATCAGGGTGAGAAAGGACAGAAGAACCTCTGCGAGGACTGCATTCCAGCCAAGTGCTGCATGTACTTTTCCGTCGAGATAGATGAACCCGAAGACATGGACGACTACGACGACATGCTATGGATATTAGCCCATAAGGACGTGGAGATATACATGGACGATGGAAAATGGTACGTCATGGTTCAGACCCCCTGCAGGTTCTATACCCCGGATAGAGGCTGCCTGATATATCCCAAGAGACCCCGGATATGCAGGGGACATACATTCGAGACCTGCGAATTCGAAGACGATTACGATTTCGAGCTGCACTTCCATGACTACGAGGAGCTGGAGAGATACGTCAAGACCCTCGAGTTCGAAGATTAGGGACCGTAATTCCCTCATCCCTCACCGAATATACAATATACTATCGACAGCGAATCATTATGAACGATCCAGCGCCGGCAGTGACTGCCATGACACATGAGAAGGCGGGGACGTCTGGGACGGGATTCTCAACGCGGCAATCGATCTGGATAAACGGGGCATAACTCAGGAGTTCGATCCTACCCGCGATACGTATAAGTCAAAGGAGGGGGATATCCCCCCTCCTTATCTAAATAATAGCACCTTAATATTTACGACGGCCTACCCGATTTAAAAACCGGGCAAACCATGGGTCACGGCCAGAGTTGTACTCTCATGAAGAGAGACTCATTTGCCGGGTAACGATTTTAACCTTCCCCAGCTCGTCTCCTCGTTATCGACCGCACATTCGTGCTCCAATACTCCATTCGTTATCTCGAAGTTGCATCCCCTGACATCTATCGAAACCCACTCTGGATTGTAATCCGTGATCTCATAATAGAATTCGAAATGCTGTACTTCGGTGAATTTCGCGCACTCATCCAGCACTATATGACGCTCGATATACAGTTCTTCATCCTCACCCACCTCGTCGGGAAGCGGTGGAAGCGTATCGCCATGTGCAAGTTCCGACCATTCGGGTGTCGACCAGTTGATGGCGACGGTTATGTCGCTCACGCAAGTCGTATCCCATGTCACATAGTCGAATTCAACCTGAATGATCTTGCCGCGAGTTGGATCGTATGGATGATCGTAGTACCACTGGTTGATCCAAAGAGAAGGATAATCGTACCATTCTCCGTCATTGAAGCCGCTACCGCCTCCTTCCAGCACTACACCCGTGCTCACCGTCACCCAAAAATAATCTGTTATACTATCCGCCATAACCAGAAAGGCAAACAGAGCCAGCAGCAAACAAGTTAACAAGATAGCATATTTCCTCATCGCAACCTCCTTTCAGAATCGGTATACTCACGTCACCATGCTCATAGGCTATCTTTCTAATCCTATAAGCGCCCCATTATACTACAAATTACATCATTTTGTAAAGATGAAACCCGACCTCATTCCAATCGAGACAAAAATAGGTAATTATACTTAACAGCATCTTCCCTGTTGGTGTAACGTTCTTTCTGTAAATTCTGGTAGCCGCGGCTGTTTTTAAAGTTG
>CAYRCK010000040.1:0-22230 GCA_964422745.1 uncultured bacterium | reverse complement strand
TGAAGTAAAGCTATGGACTTCAATTTTCCCATCACAAATGAGAATCATTGAACAATGGAAAAATCCAACAGAAGCGCAACAGGCAAATTCTAGATACATGGAATTTGTTAAAACTGTAAAAGTGGCATTCCCGATCAATTTTAATTTTGATGAGAACAATCCGGCGCTTCTTCCTTTCCATGTACTGGCAGATGAAGATCATAAATTTTCTTCAAGCATTGGTTTATTTACAACGTCTTGGAATTTTGATTACTTCGAGCAAAACGAACCGACGGTTTTCATCCTTGATCAAAACGGAAATGTAAGATTTAAATATAAAAGTCAGAGTACACTAGACAGACCATCTGCTGATTATCTAATTGAATATATTGAGAAAGTAATGATGGGCTAAAATGACAAAGAAAGGAAAGTTTAAATATTGCAAAGCGGATAAAGTAAACAGAAGGGACGGGGGTTTCGCTTGCTAGGCTGTAATATCTTAGAGTATGTATCGAGGGATCTGGAATATTTCAGATAGCTATCGTGACGAAGTGAAACTTCGAATGGAGTGAGAATGCGCACAAGACAATCTTTGAGAACCTCATTTCGACTGGTAATTTTTCTTCTCGCTATTCTCTTGTACACTGCGCCTGCTGTATCTCTAGATCAGAAAGAACAGGACTTGACCATTGGTGAACGATTCACTGTTCATTCGGAGGTGCTCGACGAAGATCGAACTATGTTCATCGCACTGCCGGAGGGTTACAGCGATTCCAAAGTGCGCTATCCGGTTCTTTACGTACTGGACGGAGAGTTCTTCTTTTACCAAGCGCAGTCCGCCGTTCAATTCCTGTCCGAGTGCACCTACCTCCGAACCCTCCCCATTCCACAGATGCTCGTGGTCGGTATCGTCAACGTAGATCGCAACCGTGACCTCACCCCTACCCATGCTCCAGTGCAGGGTGAACTCCGATACCCCACCAGCGGCGGGGCGGCGAGGTTTCTCGCGTTTCTCCAATCGGAGCTTATACCCCTGATCGACGCGCGATACAGGACTCAACCCTATAGGGTTCTCTCGGGCTGGTCGTTTGGTGGCTTGTTCACGGTTCACACTTATCTCGAAAATCCGGAAGCATTTTCGGCTTACTTGGCGATCAGTCCGAGCTTGTGGTGGGAGCAGGATAGCCCCGTGAAAAAAGCAAAGGAAGTCGTCACCGAAGGGAACTTTGACTTCAGACCACTGGTTGTAACCCTGGGCGCTTCGGAAGGCGGCGATATGGACCGCTCGGTCCGGCGCGGTCTTGTCCCGCTGCTCAAGTCCGATCGATTAGCTACTCGTGTATTCACACCGATTGAGATAGCAGAGCGTGGACATTACTATTCCCCATACCAAGCCTTCTTTGACGGTCTTCAGACGCTTTTTAGATACTGGGCCCTACCGCAGGAAAGGCTGAGCGGAGGTTTAGAATCGGTTCAGGACTTCTACCGGGAGCTCTCGATCAAGGTCGGTTACGAGGTCGAGATCCCCGAGTCGGCTTATCAAGCACTGGTCGGGGCACTTCTTTCCAATGGCGACGATCAAGCCGCGCTTGAGATAGCTCGATTGACAGTCGACAGATATCCACAATCATCGAGGGCTCATAAAACCCTGGGTGTCATGCTCAGGAGGACCGGTGATGATGCCGCCGCACGTGCTCGTTTCGAGCAGGCTTTGGAGGTCGAGAAGCATCTCGCTGAACCCGATTCTGAGCGGATTATGGATATTCGGCTTATGCTGTGGTTACTCGATCAGACGGCCGATACGACTGAATCCGATGGTAATTGACTCCGTACTCGATATGCATAACTATCCTAGTACCCGTACCTGCTGGAAATTCCGTCTGTGTTGCTATTCTTGCACTTAGCTGATTTTCCCAAGGCCAGTGCCAGAACTAGAAACAGAGAATGGTGTATTAGTCCACCGATTTTATTCTGCTTCTCCTAATCCCCGAACTTCTCTTCGATAAATATGTTATGATATAGCAGCCCCTGTGGCTCAACCGCATTTCATGGAGTCTGATTATGTCTTCTCAACGTTTTACTCCTCTGCCAAGAGGCTGGCCGAACCACATTAAATCCAGTCTGCTGCATGCAATCTCTCTTGCTGCAATGGCGTTAACCGTGGCCCACAGTCGGTGCGCCCGAAATTGTCTCCAACCAGAACTCGATCAAGCCAACACTGAGATAGCACTGCTCAAGGAAGAACTGGCAATCAAGGATGGTCGCTGGAGTCGATTGTCTTCTCGACGACGTCCTCACTTCACGCCCACCCAGCGCATGCGCATACTGCAGGTCAGGGCGGGACGAGGCTGGTCGTGCGAACAGGCAGCTCAGGCTTTCATGATCGACGGGCAGACGATGCGCTCGTGGTTGCGTCGAGTTGACGAGGAAGGTGAGAGTGCCTTGATTCGAGTCTCTGAGCCGGTGAACAAGTTCCCAGATTTCGTGCGCTATCTCGTCAAGCAGTTGAAGGTGCTTCTGCCGACGATGGGCAAAGCTCGCATCGCGCAGGTCCTGGCGCGGGCGGGTCTGCACCTCGGTGTGACAACGGTAGGACGGATCTTGAAGGAAACTAAACCGATGCCGGAGGACGTTGTAGCGCTCGACGTCATTGAGACGCGAGTCGTCACAGCCAGGCATCCCGGTGAAGTCTGGCACGTCGACCTCACCACCGTGCCGACCGGATCCGGCTTCTGGGTTCCGTGGATCCCGTTCGCCCTGCCCCAGTTGTGGCCATTCTGTTGGTGGGTTGGCGTCGTGATCGATCACTTCTCACGTGCAGTAGTTGGTTTCGCAATCTTCCGTGACCATCCGACGTCAAGCGACATTCAGAGCTTTTTGGATCGAGCGATTCGTAACTCCGATTGCTCACCCAAGTACATCATCACCGACAAAGGGCGGCAGTTCTGGTGCGACTCCTTCCGGCAATGGTGCCAGCACAAGGCCATCCATCCTCGGTTTGGTGCCGTTGGTAAGTACGGAAGTGTCGCCGTAATCGAACGGTTTATACGCTCCATGAAAAACGAGTATACGAGGCACATTCTGATTCCGTTGCGGCTTGATGCGATGCGGCGCGAACTCAGTTCATATATCATCTGGTACAACATGCACCGTCCCAGTCAAGCGCTGGGTGGACGGACGCCATGGGAAGTTTACACCGGCTTTCGACCTGCGAACGCCACGACGAGATTTGAACCCCGCAGGAACTGGCCTGCCATGAGTCCATGTGCCTCGCCGCAGACGGCGATTCGTGGTAGGCGTGGAACCGAGTTGACACTTGTGGTGGGCTATGTGGATGGCAGACGACACCTGCCTGTCATTGAGCTTCGTCAAGCAGCGTGATCCAAAATTTATGTGATGAGGTTGGGGTGTTCGGGACGAAGTGGGCAAGACCGGCGGCATTCAAGCAGATTGTCCTCGATTGCCGCCCAGCCTTCCTCCGCAAAACGCCGTCCGAAGTCGCATTGCGGCTTCTAACGAGCATTATGAACTAGGTGGACCAATACACCCGATCTCAGCCGGTTGCCAGACTGTTGACCTGTCAAACGTGTGGCGCAGTGGATCAAAATGCTGGGAGCAGTGCCTGCTGGAAGCAGGGCCCAATTCGGATGGAATTAACAGAAAAGGCATGCGGAAATAATTAAGATATTGCTTGTGTTTGGCTTGAATAGTGCTATATTGGTTAACAATACGGATGGATTGAGGATTGATTATGTATTGTACTCAGAATAAGGACGATATACGAACCTTGCCACGTTAATCAACTCTATTAGGGCACATTATTTTCTTCCTGAAAATCTATCGGATTTTTAATCATTTAAGGCCATTAGGAGGCTAAAGTGAAGATTTATGTAGGCAATATGTCTTTCGATACAAGTGAAGACGATTTGCGGAAAGCTTTTGAGGCTCATGGACAGGTTGACTCTGTAAATATCATTACGGACAGGGATACTGGCCGACCGAAGGGATTCGGATTCGTTGAGATGTCCAACGAAACAGAAGCAAGGGCTGCAATGGATAGCCTGAACGACAGCGACTTGCAGGGCAGGACGTTGAAAGTCAACGAGGCCCGTCCTCGTAATGAAGGTCAGCGTGGGGGTAATAGGGGAGGCTACAGACGTAACTTCTAGAGCATCAACTTAGGATTGATTGTTTCAGCCACCGATGGCAGGGCGGTTTGCTGAGCATAACAAACTAGAGGGAAGTCGGTTGTCGACTTCCCTCTGATTATTTATGACTCTTGACTGGATCGACGGTTGTCCCCTGTGCCTCCTGAAAATGTCGTCCTCGTTGCTATGCTTTCAGCTAGCGGGTCTCCATTAATAATACCTCGAACGACCTCAGCGCCAAAGCGAAGATGAGTAGGATTAGAAAAATCATGCGATCTATATAATGCTTGAACTATGGTAAGTACAAGTATTGCAGGGCGGACAGAGTTTTTGGAAGGCATAAGAAATTTACCGCACTTGATGCACAATTCTATTCGGTGTCGCGGTTCGTCTTCAACACAAGGACATCGTATGCAACCAGTTCCTTCTTCAATCCCTGGATCACGGCTGATGTGCCGGGTGTTTCCTCTCCGGAATAAAGCAGATGTAATTCCTCTGCATCCGAGAGGCTTCGGCCTATGAAGAGATCGAGGAAGCTCCTATCCTTGAAGCCCTGATTGCGCTCGCGCGTGCGCTGGATGAAGAGATTCCGTATGACCAGGTCCGTGTCCAAGCCTACGACGAACTCGACAGCGCCGTACTGTCCTTTCTGCGAAGCTGCGATCACCGTACCAACCTCTATACCGTCTTTCCCGGTCATGCTGAAATACAGGAACCGGTCCTTCTGCCCGGGCAGGAGCTCGAAACCCAGCCTGGACTCGATCTCTTTCCTCTGATCCTCCGATATGCCCACGTTCACGGTCAGGTAGTTCTCCGCGTTTGGGAATATCCGCGTCATCGTACGCTCGGGATTGCGCCACACGCAGAGGTAAACGTCCTGCGCTGCGGCCGAAAGTAGACCTGCGAAAAAGCTAAAACCCGCGAGAAAACAAATGATACGCCTGGATCGTGAATCCGTGCGAGTCGTTCTGGCCGACATAGCGATAACCTCCCCTGATAGTCAACCACCTCGGCCTCCAGGTGAGCCCCGCAAGCCAGGTATCTGTTGTATTAGGTCCGTGCCTTAGTATGTTCGAGGACAAGTTCATATCGAGTCCGGGCATCAGAGCGTAGTCGATCCCTGCGAAACCAGCGAGGATCGATCGCCCGTCCACCGTTCCTGCGCTCATCTCGATGCGAATGAGCCAGCGGCCGAGATACAGCGTAGCGTCAGCGCCGGTGAGCGCCCTTTCGACGGCCGTATCCCCGTGATGGGGGGTCGACGACTTTCCGTATGCGCCGGAGATTCCTATCGTGATCTCCTCGGTATCTCCCGGCATGATGCCGAGACGGGCCGTTGCAATCCCATGCCCGGGGAAGCCCGGGGAGTGGTGGCCGTACCCCTGGGTTATTGACAAGGAGTAGTCCAACGGGCCGGCGATTCCCGATATCATTACCCCGTTGTCCGAATCCATGCCTAGCAGATCCTCGTGCGGTGTGTCGTACAGCAGTGTCGCCGCATCGAAACTATACATGAGACCGTAGGGAAGCCTAAACCGCCCGGCCGTCAGGTCCCAGGACCCGAGAGATCCCTTGTACCGGGCGTAGAGCTCATGCAGCATCACCTCGGATAGATCCTGTTCGGCTCTGGCCAGGCCGAAGAGGATCAGCCGGTCGCCTCTGCGGTCAGCGAAGGTATGCCTCAGTGAAAGACCGAGCAGATGCAGCTCCGGATCGAGCTCTCCCCGTTCCTCGAGTCGAAAGCGGGCGTCCGACTCGACGGATATGTTTCCCGAACCGCGGCCTTCGGACGGCGCAAGCAGCATAGAGACGAATATGAGCACACTAAGATATGATACGACCGTCTTCAATGTGCACCATCCTGTCGCATCCAGTGGCGATATTAGGATTGTGGGTGACCACTACTACGGTCACCCCGTTGCGGTTTAGCTGCTCGAAGAGCCCCATGATTCTCTCCGCATTGCGCGAATCGAGGTTACCGGTCGGCTCGTCTGCCAGCAGTATAGAGGGCGAATTTATCAGCGCCCTGGCGATGGCTACCCGCTGCATTTCGCCCCCGGAGAGCTGCCCCGGTAGGTGGTCCAACCGGTGGTCGAGCTGGACCATCTCGAGTAGTTCCCTCGCTCGCCCGTTGTTCTTCCGTCTGGAGAAGAGCTCGGGGAGCATCACATTCTCTAGGACGCTGAGCGTCGGGATGAGAAAGAACTGCTGGAATACGAACCCGATCGATGAACGCCTTAGGCGGATGAGATCCGCTTCCCGGGCCTCATGAATCCATTCCCCGTTTATCATGATCCTTCCCTCGGAGGGACGGTCGAGGCATCCTATGAGATTCAGCAGAGTCGTCTTCCCTGAACCGGAATGCCCAACGACAGCGATATATCCGCCGGGAGGGACATTGAGCGAGACATCCCGTACGGCTGTCACCGTCTCGGAACCCCTCCGGTAGTATTTCGACACGCTCTCGAGCCTGAATGCGTGGCCGTTACTCATTTCTCAGCACCTCCATCGGAACTATCCTGGCAGCGCGTAGCGCCGGATAAATCGAGCAGATGAGACCTATAAGAACGCAGGCGGTGAATGCCAGCAGGGCGATCCCGGCATCAGGTCGGGCGATCGAGCCGCTCGGCACGTACGCCACGAGGAACTCTCTGAGCAGATTGCCCGAAACGGGGCTGAGAGCGGCTCCCGCTGCGGCTCCCACTGCGCTGCCCGCCACCGCTATAGCTAAAGTCTCGAGGGATATCAAACGTAGAAGATCGAGCTTTCCCGCACCGACGCACTTGAGATAGGCAATCTCTCTGCGCCGCTCCAGGACTGCCATGAGCATCGTGTTGACGATGCCGAAGATCGATATGATGGCGGCGACTATCACCATGACAATCATTATCGCCCGCGTCGAGCCGAAGAACTGGAGGATCCCCTCACTGAGCTCCTTTGAGCCGAGAACGAAGTGATCCTGCGGCATCATCGCCCTGATCTTATTGCGGGTGGCGTCCATCGATGCGATGTCCCTGAGCTTGATGGCGACCGCGGACAGTTTGCCCTCGCGGCCGACCAGCTCCTGGGCCGTCTTGAGTGGAATGAAGAAGATGCCGTCATCCTGCGTGTAGTTCCTCTCGAGGATGCCGGAGATCCTGAATTCCCGGTCAAAGCGCTCTGAATACATTAGCTCGCCTTCGCGGAGCTGCTCGATTCTCGCCATCTCGGCACCGAGTATCACGGAGCTGTCCGATTCGAACCAGCCGCCGCTGCTGTAGCGCCAATCGGGCTTAACCTCGAGCACCTCCTCGGTGATGCCCATGAAGATATCGGTGCGAAGCCCGTCATCTGTTGTTACCGAGAAGAGCTTGAAGGGCATCACTACATCCACTTCTGGGAGCTTCCGGACCTTCTCGACGACGTCCTCGGAGACGTACAGCGGGCTCAGGCCTCCCTGGGCAATCACCGAGGCGGCCTCGATGGGGCAGCCTTCCTTCGTGATATAGAGGTGAACGCCCGTCTTGTTGACCAGTTCGTCGGTGACCGCTGACGAGTAACCACGGTCCAGTGATAGGACCACGCTGAGTGTGGCCGCCGAGACTGCAAGGCTCAAGCCGGTCAGTATGCTTCGTACCGGATTACGCCTGAGATTGCTGAGCGCGACTTTTCTGAACGTCATAACTGGCTCCTATTCCGTGCGAAGACCGAGTGCGGAAATGACGACGTTCTCTTCCCCGCTGGTAACCAGCGCGTAGATCGTCACTTTGCCGCCGCGTTCGAGTTTGGGGAATTCGAATCCCTGCGGGTAGATCGTCGCCGAATGTGCCCCGTCGAGCAGGAAGAACTCGCAGAGCGAAACGCACTGGCCCGAGACGATGCCGCGCATCACTACATTCCTGCCGTTGAAATCGGCCGGGTTTTCGAGCACTGAGGCTAGTTCCACGACGGGCTGGTCGGATGGGATCTCGACGCCAAATCTCCGGTCCGAGTTCCCTGCGGAATCGCCGCACCCGTAGGCGAGGAGGACGGCGGCGATCAGCACTCCCGTCGAGATTGCATGAATCGTTGATATTAATCGTGTCATGACCTGGTCCTTTCATAGCGATGAGTTCTCCGATCCATCTACCGGTCGCGATTGGCGTATTCAACGCTTATATTCGCCGGAGCCAGATAAATGTCCGGGTCAATTGTTGAATGCGATCTGAGTGGCGCGCGGGCGCCGCGAGGCGGAAGGTATCAAATTAGAAGGACGGTCGTGGAGAGATGGGGCAGGAGGCACCCGAATTCGAATGATAACTTAGAACAGGGGGGATCCTTTAGGGTTTCGATCAGCATCGAAAAGTCCTGGGAGGCCTGCAGCACTATTGACTGCTTCGCTCCTGTCCTGGACTCCGGGATCAAGCCTTCATCGCGAGTCTCCTGATTGTGCTTCCCCGGCGTGCTGCAGCAGTCGTGGTCCGGCCCGCAATCGCTGCAGCAGGAGGGATGCGAATCGGAAGTCGCTACGGAGGGCATCTCCCATTCTTCTAACGGATGCAGGCAGTTGCATGTATCTAGCCCCGATAATCCCGTCATAATCAGCATCATCGCGGCTATCAACAAAGAAAATCTGTTGGCGGTTTTCATTCTGTACCTCATCGGAATACGGACATCCGTATTTGCCTGGACTGAAGTTAAAATAGTAGTAGGTGGTGTGCAAGTCAAAACAATTCTTGATGTGTGGGGAGCTCACTTTCGGACGCTCCAAGTTTAACGTGGGTTGGCTGTGTCTTCTATTTATTCGGTCTGCATTGCCGTTCTTACGGTAAGCCGATTACCACAAAGTCAGCGATAGAGCTTTAAAACAGAGAGTGGTTATGAGGAGGGTCTCACCCGGGGAGCCAGATCTTTTTATCCGAGTTTAAATCACGCGGTTGGTTAACAGATGCCCCGCAGATTCGTTTGCCTCCAGTCTGTTTTAGCACTGCACGTCATGCTACTCGATACGCCGTTGATTGATCAAGACCTCGACCAGTCCCATCCGATCCTTGCTATTCGGGTAGTAGATAATCATGTCGGAGTAACCATCCCTGTTGAGATCGGGGCTCGAAAGCTCACCGAACGCATTCGCCCCAACCTTGGCAACCGGCTTCTTCGAGAAAAGTCGATCTCCACCGCCGGTGATCCCGAGATAGATCGAGAGTTCGTCTTCGTCGGTCGCGAACACGAAATCCTTGAGCTTGTCTCCGTTGTAGTCACCATCAATATCCATCGCCTGGGTGTCGGAGTCTCCGGAAAGATCGATCTTGAACTTCACTTCTTTGGTGAAGTTGGGCCTGTCGGAGAACCGTCCTTGTTCATCGAGAAGAAATATGTTTAAATATATCGGCATAGAGCGGGTTATGAGAAAGCGTATGATCGCCGAGATGCTGATCTTTACCGACGGAAGGACAAGGTCAAGCCGCCCGTCGCCGTTCACATCCCGTATATAAGAGGCCGATGACGCGGTACCTTCCGAGATAATCACTTGACCGCGGTTCTCGGCGTAGCCTTCAGGGCCACCATGGAAAATGCTGATCACGCCGCGGAATTTTGAGAGGCCCTTGGCGGTCTGTTTCGTTACAATCGCGTCCGCGTACCCGTCGCCGTTAAGATCTGATATCATCGTCTGCATCGATGCGGTCCCCTCGATCTTCTCCTCCTTGGTCCTCACATCGAAATTGATATAGTAGTTTTGTTCCGGTGAAAAACGTTTGCCATTCCGCAGGTACACGGATATCTCGTCATCCTCCGTGGTGATTATATCACGCTCCCCGTCCGCATTGAAATCGATCAAACGGATATCCGGGAACGTGTAGATCGCAGAGAGCCCTGTGGTAACATCTTTTTCCGTGTCGAACGGTGTTCTTCTCATTTTTGTTTCGAGATCGATGGTGATGGCGCTGTCCGCTTGAAACGCACCGTCGGACAATCGCCGGTTGATGAAAAGACCATCGAACGTGAAAACCGCGATATCGTCCGCGCCGTCGTCGTCCCAGTCTCGAACGAAATCGATGTGAGGAATGCTATTCTCGGATGGGTAGACGGCAAGACCCTCCGCATCGAACAGCGATGTTGACGCGTCGCCATAGAAGCCGTCGTTGATGGAGTAGTAACGCAGATCATGCGGTGTAACGTAAACGATCTCCTTCTTCGCATCGTCGACGATATCTCCGGTATCGATAATGATGGCTGTCGAGTCAATAGGCCAGGATTGATCGGCGGCGGTCGAGAAGCTTCCGTTCTTGTATTGCCAGAAGATCGAGATCCACCTCGTTTCATCGGGCGGAAGCCCCTTCCGATGAATGATCATGATATCTTCGAGATCATCCGCATTGAGGTCCTCCGTGATTATGTCGAGCACCTTGTCAGCCACACTGAGACGCGAAAGCTCGAATACAGTTTCCCCGGCGGCAGCGGCTTCCGGAACGGTGAACAAACAGAGAAATGACACTTCTGCCAATACGATCAACCGAGTGAACAATGGCAAAGTCCCTGCATTAGTCTGCTTCAACACGCTGTGCTCCTTGTGGTTGTTTCCCATTGAACATTAGAAAGTTATCTCCTTTTTCCGTATCCACCAAACGCCGATGCCGTACGTAACGGTGATCCATGCGATAGAGCCGACAATAGTTTGCCAGACGAGCGTGCTCCACTCCAGCGGCAGCGGCAATCCTTTCGACATGGCTATCATTTGCTCGACCGGCCGGGTGATGTATGTGGTCAGCAGAAACGGCTGTGTTAAAGGGAAAACGCCGAGGACGATGAGCAGCACGCCGAAGCTGAGCCCCGCGCCGATCGCTCCGCCGGGATGGTTGAAAAAGACGGCGATCCCGGCTATAGCAGTGGAGACGGCGCACAGGGCGAGGAGCACAAGCAGCACAGTTACGGTGAGCATGCTCCACAGGCTGCCGGCGGAATGAACGAGGAACTCCTTCTCCATCAGATCGGTGAACTGAAACACGCTCGCGGCCAGGCTGATAAGCACGATCATGGTGAGTAGAAAGAGCGCACAGATCATCATCCACGCTGAAATTACCTTGGCCGTGTACCATACATGCCTCCGAATAGGGCGAACCCATGCTGATTTGACCGTTCCCAGCGCGAATTCCCGCGATATATGAAAGCTAGTAATGATGATGGCGAAGAGACCGACGATATTCACCACCCACCCCATGGTAGCGGATGCGAGGTAGAAGGCGCTCGGTACACCGATCCAGTTACGCTGTGATGCGAGGCTCAGCCCCCAGAGAATCGAGGCGGACAGACCGACTAAGATAAACGGAATGACTAGTGTTGAACGCTTCTTCCGCAGCTTCAGCAGTTCGGCTGCAATTACGTTTCGCATATCACTCACCATCCGCACCTGCGCTTCCTGTCAAGCGGAAGAATACATCTTCGAGCGTTTCCTGTTTCTCGATGACCTGATCGATATCGCAATTCTCTCCCACCAGGTATCGGTTGATGTCGCTGGACGAAACGCCTGGCGCGCTCAGTTGGATTTTTTGCGCGCCGGTCTGCTTGATCCTGGAGACATCTGTTCTCCGGCGAAGCGCCTCGATAATGTTAACGGGGCGCGTGCAGTGAATCTCTATGATGCGGGCTTCCGAGGAAAGCTCGGCCAGTGTGCCGTCGGCGACGATCCCACCCTGGTGGATGATGATCACGCGGTCACATATTTGCTCCACCTCATCCATCCGGTGCGAAGAAAGTAATATAGTCCGTCCTTCTTCGTAGGCAAGCTTCGGAAGCAGGCTGCGGACGTCGGCGATACCTGCGGGATCGAGACCGCTCGTCGGCTCGTCCATCAGGATGAGTTTCGGATCGGAGAGGAGCGAAGACGCCAGACCTAGACGCTGCTTCATGCCCCACGAATACTCAGCGACGCGCTTTTTGCCAGCACGACCGAGACCTACGAGTTCCAGCATACCGGATATCCTCCCCACGCAGCCGGGATCGATCCACTTCGCGAACACGTGGAGGTTTTCACTCCCGGAGAGGTAGGGATAGAAGGCGGGCTCGTCGAACTGGACGCCCACCCGTGTCATTGCCTTCTTCGTGTCGCTCCGGACATCGATGCCATCAATCAGAACCCGCCCACCGCTCGGCTTGAGCAGAGCGCAGACACATTTGAACGTCGTCGTTTTGCCGGCGCCGTTAGGTCCGAGAAAGGCGTACACACCAGGCTTTTCGAGACATACGTCTATTTTCTTCAGGGCCATGATGCGCCTGAACTCTTTTCGGAGGCCCTCAATCGCCAGTATTGGTTCGGTGCTCTTACTCATGTCATACGCTAGAATGATCGTTGAACCCGGAATATTACACGCGGTTCGAATTTGTCCTGGTCGAGATCCTGGGCGACAAACAGTCCTACATAAGGGAGAAACGACTCGGCTGTAATACCGAGGCCGATTGTTTGTTTCCATCTGTCAAACGGTGTGTCGAGGAAGTCAAACGGCCTTCGGGCATGGTCTTCCATTACGAGCAAACCCATGTCCGAGAATACCAGAAAGTTCCACCGTAGTAAGAATTTTCTGAGCAAGGGAAGTGCCGGCATGCCGGTCCGGAGCTCAATGCTGAACAGGGCGAGCCGGTTACCTCTGGCGACGGGAAATGGAAAATCGTGTGTTCCCCTGATGCCGCCGTACCCATTCAGAGAACGAGTTGCTTGTGGCGGGACGGGATCGAAGGATGAAAAACACCTTCCCCGGACATCGAGATTCAGTCCGAATGGGAGGCTGTTGTATCTCCGGACATCTGCCTCAAACGTTGTGTACGAAAAATCACCCGGCCCGTCCGCCACCCCCTTTTCAATCATGAGCGAGATATACCAGGCTCCGGCTGGCCGGATCGGATCATACCGTGTATCGTAGATGAACGATCCGCTTAGGGCGAGCCTATTACCGTCGGCTATCGGGGGATTTTCCCGAAAGCAATCGTATCCTTTCAGAAAGGATGGTATTTCTCGGGCCCTGAGGGAAACGTCTTCCTGATATGACACGTTCGATTCGATCGCTAAATACTCCTTTGGTCTGAACCTGATACCGATGGAAGCCCCGCGCCTTTCGAAGTAATCGAGAAAATCATTTCCCGTTAAAGCGACGATCAACGAATTCTCCATCAGTGAGAGCTGCCAGTTATCGTTCGTCCACGAGCGCTTGAATCCCTGGAGTACCAGTTCGAGGCTGCGTCCTTTGAGTGGAACGGCTAGATCGACATCGAAGCCGAGAAATCCGCCGTTCTCTTTCCAGATCGGCACATGAAGTAGAGCATGTCCCCGTATGTACGGATCTTTTCGCCGGGGATTAAACCGCTCCAGACCGATCTTGAGGATCGAGTACTCGGTCCTGTTTAGATCCCCGATCTTCACCGCCCGCTTGATCTTGATTGCCTTCGGATCTTCCTTCTTGATGAACGAGACCCTCGCTTCTGTCTCGAATGATTCGGCATCCAGAGCGCATTCGCATGAGTAGTATCGAATCCCACCATGCACTGCGGATTGTCGGGACATGTACTCGGTGCTGTTCACGAGGTTTGTAACGCCGGTTACGGCTGCGAGTCCATTGAGTATCAACTTCCCATTGATGATCCAAGCGTCGCCGAGCAGTACGCCGCGATCCTGGATGTCCAAAGCCCCCCTGATGACTACGACGGGTCCCACAAGCGTATCGTCGGCTGCGATCATGACTCCACCATAAAATACCCGGTCTGCTGTGAAATCCAGCCGGTCAGTGAGCTCGGCCCGTGAGAGCTTCTCTGGCTCCTCCGGCGAGCTGCCGACAGCACGGATCGTCGATCCGACACCGATCATGGGGACCAATATGGTAATGGCAACGGTTATACGTTTTGACTTGTGCATGTTATTATGTATACTCTTATATGCAGCATCGCTCCAGAGGTTTCACAGATTTCATGATATATTTGTCCGGCGGCAAACGTGAATGTTCGGGATCCATTCGCACTAACGAATATCCAATTCGTGCGTTACTGACTGTGCGCCGTCAGTACTGGCCCGTTATCAGATCGAATATAATCCTGTGTTCCTCTTTGTATAAACAGCCTCGCCTGCGTCATCAGGACATCCCTAGAGCCAAATCTCCTCTCGACACGGATAGCCAAACACTCTCGGCTGTACTCATCGATGATCGTCAGCATCCGCAGAGGCCAGCCGTTATGGATGCGATCGTAAAAGAAGTCGTATGACCAAACATGGTTTTTGTGCTCAAGTATACCTTCTATTTATTCCATCTGCATCTCTATTATTGCACTTAGCTTATTATTACCAAGACCAGTTGCTGAACCAAAAACAGAGAGTGTTCATGAAGAGGGTAACGTCTGTAGAGCCATTTGCCGAGCTTCAGACGTGCCAGTCTTTACTCCAGCCTCCCGAGCGGCATTACGTAGAGCGGTTCCTCTGCCCGGGTCATTCGGAAGGTCTTTCTGAGCCACAGGTCCGTGAATGCTCCGATGGCACAGGTGCCGATATTCAGTGCGTACGCCTGGAGATACATGTTCTCGGCAGAATGCCCGAGATCCATGCACACGTAGCGTTCGCGCCCACGTCCGCCGTACTTCACCAATGTACGTTCATACACGGCCGAGTAGACAATGGCGGCGGCCGCCGTCTCGAAATGAGTCTGGTTGAATGATGCTTCGCTTACCTCGGCGCGCTTATCTCCTTCGGAGATCAGCATGAGCTTATGCGTCTCTGACTGGTACAAGTAGATGCCGGGTGGCAGGTCAGTCACGTCGAATGCAGCGAGATAGAGTTCGAGCGGAAACCGAGCTCCCGCGGAGGGCGCCGCTCGGAAACCGCCACGTATGAATGCTGGACCGCCATCGACGGTCTTTGTGATTCCGTAGGCGGCCCAGAGGAGCTGGGAGACCTCGGCGAGTGTCAGCGGATCGTTTGCGTATGAACGTATTGATCTTCGGTTCTGCAGCGCCACTTCGACAGAAACAGTGCCGTCGAGACGCGGTGGTGGAAGGTCCACCACGGGACCCGCCCCTCTGACCTCCGGACATGCCTTCTCCAGAACCTCCAGCTCTTGCTCGACGGAATCAATGATTGCCTGCCATTGGCCACTCGTTCGAAAGATCTCGAGGTTCGGATCTTCGCTCAAGCGATCCTTATCGAGGAGGCCCGCACGCACGGCCTCGTGGAGATACGAGTAGCCCGCATCAGTCCTGTCGAGATGTGCGCAGGCGACGGCCGCATTGTAGAAATCTACATAACTGAATTCGCCCGTTGCTAATGCCTTTTCGTAGAGAGCGAGTGCCTCCTCCCACTCCAGAGCGGCGATTTTGGATTCGGCTTGCCGCACGAGAAAGTCGTAACCCTGGGCGAGGGATGCGGTGGAGATCGCGACGAGGATCATGAGTAATGCAAAAGCGCGTAAAATCATGTCTACACCTTTCGATTATTTTTTGCCTACGGTTGCCGCAACTGACGATAGGAGAATTCCGGGACCGGGTCAATATGTACGTTGCGGATACCGGGAGTTGTTAGGGACTCGTGATCCATTTCATGATATGGATGGTGGATGCGGATCTCCTGGAGGCCAGCAGATCGAGCCTAGTTCTGGTCCAAAGTCGGGGGCAAGAGACGAAACGGAAATTTTAACTCGGCAGGCTGTCTAGAAAAACGGGGTGGACCATTAGCTCATGCGGTTTGAGTCTCAGAGTTGTATAAATCCCGGGGGCGGGTCAGGGAACGTTGCGAAGGTCGCGCGCCGGAGCGTTATCACGGAACCTCATTTCCTTCTTATGATGATATCGTCGTTCGAGTTGATTCGAACGGGGAATGCGCCGTTACCCAGCTGGATCCTGATCCAACGCTCGTCGCCGTCGACAGGAAGAGAGGGAAAATCGGAGATGATCCTGCCGTGGGAGGTTTTCGCCGTGATCGTCGTAGCAGCATCCGCCGGGATAACGACGGTTATCGGCCTGAACGAAGAGGTGATCTCGAAGACACCGCCCGACGGAAAGTCATCGATCTCCGAGATGTCCACAGAGCTGCTCTGGCTCTCGATCCGAACTGATCCCATCGAGCCCGTCACCTCGACCGGACGGAAGGAGTTTGAGATCCTCAGGTCACCCGACACGCGCGCCACGCCGATGGCGGACGATTCAGCATCGATCTCCAACGGACCCTTGATATCGGAAACATCGATCTCATTGAAGCTGCTCCTGATCACGGCGCCGCCTCCGACATCCGACGCCGTGACCTTGGTGCTGGGCGCCTGAACCTCGAGGCGGCCTCCGATGCCGGAGACATTGATCTCATTGAAGGACGTCGTGATCGAGCAGTTCCCCTCGACGCCCGAGCCGATTACGGCGGCGGCCTCCGAGCGCACGGCGAGGGCGCCCCCGATCTCCTCGAACCGGAACGGCTTGTAGCTGTTTCGTACCTCCGCGTCGCCGCGGATGGACCGCAACACGACTTCGCCGTTTGAATTCCCGTAGGGTAAAAATATTCAGCCCAATTCCAACTCACCGTCTTTTCTCAAGTTATGTCTTCTAGAAATGTCCCGATCTCAGCCTGTTAACAGACCGTGGCGGACACTTGATAACGCTCATTTTTGATTTAACATTCCAGGGGGAAGGGTATGAGAATCATCATTCAGCCATGGCAATTATTCTTGCTCGGTCTCTCCGGCTGGGTCAATCGGCAGCAACAGCACACGATCGAATACCTGATCACAGAGAATCAAGTCCTCAAAGAGAAGTTGGGTAAGAAACGAATCCTTCTGAACGATGATCAGCGCCGCCGTCCGGCCGTTAAGGGTAAGCTGCTGGGACGTAAACTGTTGTCTGAGATTGCCACTATCGTGACACCTGACACGATCTTACGCTGGCATCGGCAGCTCATTGCCGAGAAATGGGACTACAGTGACCGTCGAACAAAGAAGCCTGGACGGCCTCTGGTCTCGGAGAAAAGGACAAATACTCAAGTGTTCTTTCTGCAAGTTGTACACACGCATAGCATGAGTGACTCAAGTATCACCTGACCAGCTAATCGTATGGATGTGTCCGACTTGCACCCCGATCTCGCACGAGATTCGGCTAATATGTTCTATGCAACATTTGATCATCAATGAGATTGGCGGCCGGTCGAGTTTCTTTACCTTGCGCGATCCATGTTCGTCAGTCGAGGTCTTTTGGTATTTCGTTTTAGGACTTCAAGTTGATGCCGAAGCGCGAGGTTTTCCAGGGTAAGCGCACGATGCGACCTCAGCGCGGAGAATAGGGTGCGAAATAGTAGATATAACATGAAGCGTAAGATATAATCTCATGGAGGTAAGTGCAAGCGAGTTGAGACGGACGGAATTTGCGGGAGGGACAATATAAAGAAGCAGTTTTATAGCTGCTTAATTTTTATCAAGGCTCCCCGTTTCCCACCATTCCAGCCATTCCTTTTCGCTCCGCTTTTTCCCGTCCGACACGATCCACTCGAGCGAGACGCATGCCTGCTTCCTTACGATCTCCGCATTGTCATCCCGAATCAGCGATATCAGTCTTTCGATCCTCTTTTCCTTGTACGGCAATATATCCGCCAGCAACCATGCCCCATATGCCCGCACGTCGGGCAATCCATTTTGAATGAATTTCTCCGCCCATGAGAAATCGAACAAATCGTAACTCGAGCTCAGAGTCCTGACAACTGGATCAACCATTTCACGGGATCTATCGGCAAGGCATAAAAGGCTGTCAATAACAGAATACTGATCTTGACCGAAGCGTAGGACGAAATATGCCGCATTACGAGACACATAATGATTCGTATGGTTCACCAATTCCAGCATCGGGCGAAGGGATGTATAGTCGCCTATTCGACTCAATACCGCCATTGCGGGAACGATCTCGTCCGGATGTTTGCTGTCCAGAAGACCGAGCAGCATAGGCACCGCTTCACTGCCGATGCGCTCAAGCCCATTGCCGGACATGCTGTCATAATCAGGCATATTGCTGTATGTTATCGATCCGTTTTCGATAGTATCATCAACGGTGATCTCTCTGCGCTTGATCTGCGCGACGAAACGCTGAAAAAGCTCTTCTGTATACTTGTATTGAACGAGGATATCAAGGGTAATATCCCTGACGGATTCAACGGGGTGATCCAGAGCATTAAGCATGGGCTCAATGCCATACATTTCATGCATAGCAGTTATCAGCGGCTTGATTACATTCTCCGATTCCAACGCAGGCTCCAGGCATGCTTCCCTGACCGAGTATTTATCAATCAAGTCCTTGAACAGATTTTCCGGAGACTTGGCATCGTGATCATCTTTATAATGATACCAGGTTCTCGTAAAAATATTATGGATGGGCATATTTTCCAAATACTCGGCTGAATACTTGTTACCCGATTTATTGCTTATCTCGTACGTGCCTTGAATGCTTCCACCCGTATAAAGCCGGTAGCTGTTGTCCAGATATGTGTACAGATCTGACGTTGGGTACCAGTTGCAGGTGATGTAATAATTACAGCCGGAATCAGTCGGGGAATCGGAATCAATGATTCGATATTGGGTCAGCTCCAGTATTTTTCTGAAATACGATCTAGTTGTTTCGTTCTCCGGAGTAACAATCAATGTGATGACAGTGTCTTGAGAAAGCGCCTCGAATATCTTTCTATCACGGATGGTCTCCAGATCCTTCTTTCTCAACGATATTTCGGTAGCATGCTCACCGTCCGGGATGAAACCGAGATAGTAATCGCAGTCCTCGGGATCGGATGACCTCATTGCCCTGTCACTGATCAATCCTTCCAATCTTTGATATTTGACCGAATCGGCAAGAACTCCGTTTTCATGATAATTCAGGAATTCGATGTAACCGGCTTCCGTGTCCAGGCTGCAGGCTATTTGATACCTGATTTCCTGAATGCGCTGCTCTGCCGCTGGCACATACTCTGTTTTCGGATGGTCGTTTATGAACTTCTTATAGGAGGAAATGGAATCAATAATCCGAGCGCGTTCCCATTCTTTCTGAATGCTCGCGCATCCGAATGTGATAGAGATACAAAAAAGTAAAGTCACAAGCGCAAATAGTCGAGTCATGCTATGCACCGGATACTCCTTTCTGAATCTGCATATAGTAATGGCATATCGGCCGTTTGCCAAGAGGATTGTAATCGAGATTTCCAGAATGATGCAGATAATGGCGGGGTTCAGGCATGTTACTTCCAAATATTACATCCGTATTGTGATTCTTGCACTTAGCGGACTATTCCGTTGTCTGGATGCCATCTAAAGAACTGAGAGTGTTCATGAAAGGGGTTGCATTCAGGAAGCCATTCTTCACCTTGAGCTTCGAACGACATTTTCTCAGCAATCAATTTCTCTTAGGGTAAAATATTCATCTCATATTCAAAGTTGCAGGAGTGAAAAGTGTTGAACAGGATACCAAAGCATAAAATGATCTATCTCGAAATTATTGACATATTCTGCATCGGGAGTATATTTGTGGTGATCGGATACGTTATCCGACTGTTCGGCGGCGAGGAGGTAACACTTTGCGAGTCTACATCAGGTGTGGATTGCTGCTATTGCTTCCTGTGATTTCTGTTCTGGCCACTGGCTGCGCAAGCTCCTGGCAGCGTGCGCAGGAGAAAGACACAATCCAAGCATATCGCGATTTCATCAGCAACTGTGAGTCTTCTGTGGAAAAGAAAATGGCACAGGATCGAATCTGCCGGATCTGTTGGGATAGAGCGTGTAGTTTAGCCACCGAACAGGCTCTTGTTAATTTATTGGATGAATGCCCCGAATGCTGGTTTGCTGATCTATCTGAATTCAATGGTCAGCTTTTTGTTGTGGCCGTACATGCAAAGATCCAAGAGATCAGCTTGGAGCAGGCCACGGCTATAGGGACACCCGGGGCCTATCTGGAATTTCTGAATGAGTACGCCGGAAGTGCGTTGGCCGATACGGCGCTTCAACGACTTGATGCCATACTATCCGAAGATGAGTGGCGTGCAGTAAAAGGGCTGGATCATCCGGTGGCATACAGATTGTTCATCGAGCGCCACGAGAAGTCCCCCAGTTTGGCCGAGGCGATAACTCGACTTGCAGAACTTGATCGTGAGGATTGGGAAACAGCCGAGTTACGCAATACAGCTGCAGCATATATGAACTATCTCAGAAGACATCCGGACGGAGTACATAAGCTGATTGCATCTCAGCGCATCGAAAAGCTCTGTGAAGATCCGGCCGTCGACGAAATAAATCAAAATCGGGCATCAGCGATAGAGGCGTATGGGCCTAGAACGTGGTACGTTGTCGCATACTGCGAAACGAGCCGAAAACCCCACGTTGTGTACAAGAACGAGCTAGGTGACTACATATGCGCTGAGGAAGATGGAGAGTGGGTGATGCCTGCCGGCATCGATCTCCCGTATCTCAGATGCCTCCCCCCAAAATCCGCGTTCGTGGTGCGAATTAATCCGGAACGGAGATACCCGCGGCACTACGAACTTGCATTCCAGTCCGCTTGGCGGCATATGGGACATTTCGATGTCGGCCCGCCTGGAGTCGTGAGTTACATACCCGATAGTGGACGTTATGAGAGTTTGGAGAAGGCATTCAACGCACATTTGGTGACATGTGACCGCCTTATTCCCTTGCTTGCCAAATCGCATGCGGAGGAAAAAGCCCAGATAGTCAGGTTGCTCGCGCTAACCGGTAGAGGAGCCGCCGCGCCGGCTTTGTTTGATCTTCTCGATGATCATTGCGAAGATGTAAGTGAGGCGGCACTGGACGGTTTGATTCTGCTCGGACCTGCGACCAAACTGTACATGGATCAGTCTTTTGGATCATACAAAGCCCCCGCTTCTTCGAAAGTGCAGAGGGCGCATGGGGTGATTGACTATGTGCTAAGATACCGGATTGAGCCGGAATTGGAGTTCGCAATTGCGGCATCCAAAGCCCGGCACGCGATCGCGCAACGGGTACGTTGGGATGCGAGTGCTGCGGCGCGAGCGCTGGCATATTTGAATCGCGCTGACCGTATCGCATTGGTTGACGGATCGAGATCGGCGGTGGGAGAGGAGTCTCTTCAGGCCGGCGTTGTTCGGGCGCTCGGCTTGGATATCGTGCCGATAGAAGAGGCTGATGTCGTGATTGCAGTTGATCATACGCTCTACACCGTGAGCGAGCGATTGGCACCTGCGGACTTAGTCCTTCGTTACAAGCGGACGCATAGCTACATAGACTACTATAAAGCCTACGAACAATCAGTTGTCAGAACAAGTGTGACCGGGGAGGCTTGGACAGTGAGCGTCGAAACGGCACGAGGGGCGGTGGAAATAACAAATGAGGACGCTACTGGCAGGATCGAAAAGGCTATTCTCTATCTTCTCCTTCTTGCCGACAGAGAGCCCAAGGTCACCTGGGCTCTTATGAATAAAGAGGAGCATTATGGCGTTCAGCCTATCGAGAGGGATACTCTTCGAGAGATGCTCATTGATTGGCGAAATGTGCTGAGCGAGGAGTGGGTCGTACGCGGACTGTAGGCCGTCTGTCCCTCCTAAAAATTCCATCCGGACAATGATCGGTGCTTCGCTTGGGCAATTTGCGATGAGTCTACGGTAAAGATGTAAGTTTTGTGGAGCAGACAGAGTGTGTAAGCTGCGAGATGGAGGATGAACGCAAATCCGGGCAGATTAATCCATCGATGGAATGTAATTCAGACACACCCAGAATTAAGCAGCCTGGCGATAATATCGGTGATGAAGTCCTCCGACCATTGGTTCTGCCTGAATTCTTCCAGAATCCGGTGACTCAACAAGCCTTGTCTCGGGGCAATCTTTATCGAGTCCCAGATGAGTACGAGACTGATGGTAATATCGGAAGTACTCCTTGAGCACCCGCCTGAGGTGTTTTTCCCCAAAGATAATCGTATGATCCAGGCATTCGCGCCGAATTGATCCAATTGCTCTTTCAACATAAGGGTTTTACCAAGGCGATCGAGCCGAGATCAAGACCTGCTCTATATCCATTGATTCAAGGCAGCGGATGAACTTGTCTCCATACTTCTTGTCCCGATCGCGCACAAGGTATCTCGAGGCTGTATCCCATGGAAAGACCTCTATTATTTGCTG
>CAYRCK010000039.1:0-23120 GCA_964422745.1 uncultured bacterium | reverse complement strand
ATTTTGACCGGAGTAAATCTTCCAGCAATAATTGTAACGCTTATAATAATATAATGTTACGTCATTAGATTATGTTTTCTGAACTTCTTTTCAAGCCGTTTGGCTAGGAAAACCATAAACAAGAACGTATACGGGACATTTCTTTTGTTCAAATGTTGAAAATTGAGTGCCGACCGCTCAATTTTCAACGTAAGATTCCTGATTGGCAATAACTATTACTCCTTGCCTGCCGCATTCATCCAGCATACAATTAGCCCGTTGGGGGGGCTTGGGCGCCGAGAGGACTCCCATCATGGTCAGGCTCACCGACCGGTTCATCACCTCTATAATCCCGCCACAGCAAGGCTGCTGCATCCACCGCGACGATGCCCTCAAGGGCTTCGGCGTCAGGGTGAGTACGGGTGGTTCCAAGACCTTCATCGTAAACTACAGCACAATTACAGGCCGGCGAAGGAGCATGTCGATAGGTCGCTGCACGGTTCTTTCAACGAAGCGGGCACGGCAGCGGGCAAGGGAGATCCTCGCTGAAGCGGCGCTCGGCGGCGATCCTGCCAGAGAGCGACAGCAACTAAGGGAGGAGCCGACATTCGAACAGCTGGCCGCTGAGTACATAGACCGCCACGCCAGGGGAAAAAGGAGCTCCGCAGAGGATATCCACATAATACACAAAGACATCCTGAACGCGCTCGGACACTTTCGTATAAGCGAGATCGGCCGCAGGGATATCATAGAAATAGTAAACTCCATCGTAGACCGCGGCGCCCCGGTCATGGCTAACCGCACACTCGCTCTAATCCGCAAGATGTTCAATTTCGGTATCGAGCAGGCGCTCGCCATATCCAATCCCTGCGCTAGCATCAGGATGCCCGGCAGGGAAAGAAGGTGCAACCGTGTGCTCTCAGAGCCGGAAATCGCCGCCCTCCTGCATAACCTGCCCCGTTCTAGAATAAGCGAGCCGGTGCAGAAGATCTTGAAGCTCATACTCGTAACCGCCCAGCGCCCGGGTGAGGTCGCCGGAGCTGAATGGACTGAGTTTCATCTCCTAAGCCGTAAACAGGCACACCCACAAGAGTGCTCCCCCGTCACTTCCATATGGACGATCCCTGCGGAACGTTCCAAGAACGGATTGTCTCATCGCGTGCCGATTTCCCGCCCGGCAAAGCGAATTATCGAATCGTGCCCCGGCGACAGCCGATACGTGTTTCCATCTCCGAGGGACCGCACGAAACACATCGGTGTATGCTCCTTGAGCCATGCGGTGAGAAAGAACACCGGTGCTCTAGGCGTGCAGCACTTCACACCGCACGACCTTCGCCGCACCGCCGCTTCGCTTATGGCGGGCATGGGGATCCCCAGGATCGTTATAGCCAGAATCCTCAACCACTCGGAGATCGGTGTCACTGCGATATACGACCGATACGGGTATGACCGCGAGAAGCGGGAGGCACTGGACGCGTGGGCCCGCAGACTCGAGGAGATCGTATAGACTTTATAATTACGCCACTATCTATGCCGGTGTGCACCCGGGCATTTAGTTAACTGAATAATGAGCCTATTGTATTCTCTCGCACGTATGATATAGTTTGCTTGGCGTATCCGGAGAACTCTCATGATCGGTATAACCATATCTAATTACATGAACCTAAAGATGATGACTGTAAGCATTTGGACACTGCTCTCATAGATGTTCATCGCAAATATTGACAGAGCTGTTTTGTGCGCTGTGGTTATAAAACCGACCGTGTTTAAACATACTTGATATGGAGGTCATTTAGTGAGAAGGTCATTTCAGGTTACAATTTCTATTCTAGTAATGTTCCTAATTTGCTCCCACACATCCGCAAGATCCGAAGCTCAGAAAAGGGCGATGACATTTCTGGATATAATCGAGATGCGTCAATGTTGGGGCGGCGATATCTCTCCTGACGGAAAATGGTTCATCTATTCCATCATAACACCTGTTTGGAGTGAAAATAAAAGCGGTTCCGATATATATGCCACTCCGATAGGCGGCAAGCCCAGGCAGGTTACATTCACCAAAGATAGAGGTGAATATTCATTAAACTGGTATAAGGATAGCTCGTTTTTCGCATTTCTGTCCGAAAGCCCTGAAAATAAGCCCCAGATATTTTTAATGCACCCGGATTCAGGCGAAACACGGCAGACAACCGACGATGAATATGGCGTAGGCAGTTACGGGTGGAGCAAAGATTACAAATATCTGGCATACCTGGGCGGCGATCCTGGTAAAAGGCAGATCTGGATTATGCCCGGCAAGGGAGGAAGAGCGGGAAAAATCACCGCCCATAAGACCTTTATTAACTCATTTATTTGGAGCCCGGACAGCAAGAAGATCTATTTTACGGCTATAGACTACGTTGATTCGATCGATGAGGAAAGAAAGGTTAAAGGATTCGACGTAATAATAAAAAATGCGGCAAAGATTCCATCTCATATTTGGGAGATCGACATAGATTCGGGAGAAGAAAGACGGGTGACGGGTGGACGTGAATATTCGATTATAGAATTCATTGTTTCAGACGATGGAACAAAGCTCGCCTTTATCGGCGCACCTACCGGGAGATACTCAACGTGGTTCGATAACGAAATATATATGCTTGATCTGAGCACCAACAATATATCGCGAATCACCGACAATTCGACATGGGAGGGTAACCTCAGTTTTTCGCCGGATAGCAGATGGCTGGCCTTTACCATCGAGGAAAATGAGATTTACATGAACCTGGATAAAATTTACATCGCTCCTACGGACGGCGGAAAAACGAAAAAATTGCTCGGCAATTTTGATTATGACGGTTGGATTTCTCACTGGAATGCCGAGAGCAGCGCAATCTATTTTACGGCCGCAGTGGGAGTGAACTATCACCTTTATAGGGTATCCATAGAAAATGATGAGATAGAGCAGATCACAAACTTCGGAAACTGTGTTTGGTTCTTCAAAGACGAAGATTCCGGGAAATTCATAATCGCGTATTCGGATCCCGAGAATCCTGAGGACTATTACTGCAGTGAGCCTGAGAATTTCAACGCCAGAAATAATTGGATCAGATTGACAGATATTAATCCTCAGGTAAAAGATCTATCGCTTGGCGCATACGAGACCATTAGATGGAAGAGTATCGACGGCACAACCGTGGAGGGTATTCTCGTAAAGCCCACAACCTATCAGGAAGGCAAAAGATACCCGCTGATAGTTCAGGTGCATTCAGGTCCAGCTATCTCGTATATCAACTATTTCGAGGCTTCATCGGCCAACTATGTCCACGTATTCGCTGCGAACGACTATGCCGTGTTCCAACCCAATTATCGCGGGTCAACCGGATACGGGGATAGATTCATGAAAGGGGCTCTAGGAAATTATTTCAGGCTGGGCTTTGAAGATATAATGACAGGCGTTGATCACTTGATCGAGAGCGGAATAGCCCATCCTGATAGTATGGGAATCATGGGTTGGAGCGCCGGAGGGATGTTCTCCAACTGGGCCTTGGTATCAACCGATCGCTTCAAAGCGATCTCTTCAGGTGCCGGCGTAGCTAACTGGATCTCCCTTTATGCGCAAACCCGCTTCGCCTGTGAATATTACCTGCAGGGCAATCCCTATGATAATTGGGAACATTACATTGATCTATCTCCATTGAAGCACATAAAGAATGCCAGGACGCCGACACTGATCCACTTCGGTGAAAACGACAGTGTAATACCAATATCACAAGGTGATGAATTGTACATGGCTTTGAGAAAAATGGGAGTTCCGACTGAATTTATCGTCTACCCGAATACTGGGCATAATGTCTCCGATATGAGATATCAAATGGTTAAGATGCAGGCGGAGTTCAACTGGTTCGAGAGATGGATCAGAGGCAAGGAAGGCTGGATCGACTGGGAGGATCTGATAGATACTCTGGAACAGGACTGAAGTGAATTTTCTTCTGTGATTTGTGTTTTTATGTGTGGAATGCGGCATTCACGTGATCCTCGCCCGTCACTTGCACCGATTAGAATTGAGATATTCCCCGCGCTGTGGTATAATACGGCCCTCCATCACGGGACTTTTTGAATGGGATAAAGCCTCACAACTCCATAAAACATCAAAGTCCCATTCTTCCTCATAGACCCTGACATACTCGATCTCTAAATCCGCCAAATACGAACGTGAATATGATTCTAATACTCTATTCTCCAATCTCAAACAGGAGGTACATGAAAATGCTTATAAAGAAAACGGCCTCCTTCCTCCTCTGCTGCTTCTTTATCCTGGGAGGGGCCACCGCCCTCCATGCGGAGTGGGTCGAGGACGGCAACGCCGTGCGTATCGGCACGGGCACGCAGTACAGCCCTGATATGGCTTCCGACGGTGCAGGGGGAGTTATCGTCACCTGGTACGAGAACCGAACCGCGAACTGGGACATTTACGCTCAGTTGATGGACGCCTGGGGGAGAAGGATCTGGGTACCCGATGGGATCCGGCTTTGCTCGGAGGCTCATGAGCAGAAAGATCCCGTGATCGCATCGGACGGAGCGGGTGGTGCTATCATCGCATGGCTGGATCTGCGCAACGGCACGGACTACGACGTATACGCCCAGCTGGTCGATGCCGGCGGGGCAGCTCAGTGGACGGCGAACGGAGTCGCCGTATGCACGGCCACTGAGTGCCAGTACACTCCGGCGATCACATCAGACGGCGCGGGGGGTGCTGTTATCACATGGGAAGACCGCCGCAACGGCGCTGCAAACAGCGATATCTACGCCCAACGTATAGACGCAAGCGGGGCCGTCCTATGGGGTACCGATGGAGTCGCGGTTTGCACTGACCTAGCGGGCCAAGTTACACCTCAGCTGGTTAGCGACGGATCAGGCGGCGCGATCATCACATGGGCGGATCTCAGGAGCGCATTCTGGGACATCTACGCACAGAGGATCGACAGCAATGGAAACGCGGTTTGGTCTATTGACGGAGATCCGATCTGCACGGCCGTCAACAGCCAGACATCCTGTCAGATAGTGCCGGATGGATCCGGAGGAGCAGTAATAACGTGGAGGGATTTCCGCAACTTCACCAACATGGATATCTACGTCCAGCGGGTCGATGGAGGTGGAAGTATTTTTTGGACGGTTGACGGCAATGCTGTGTGCACCGACGCCAGCATCCAGAGCGAACCTCAAATCATGGAAAACGGTGCCGGATATTGGATCATCACCTGGCATGATGATCGCGGCGCGGACAACGACATCTACGCCCAACGGGTAGATGGTTCGGGAACCATGCTGTGGACAACAGATGGCATCGCTGTGTGCACGGCATCATACGACCAGACTTCACCTTGTATCGTGCATGACGGTTTGGGCGGCGCTGTCATCACATGGGTCGATTTACGATGCGGCACGGGCACCTCAGATATCTACACGCAGCAGATCGATGCCAGCGGTGCCGCACAGTGGACGGTGGATGGCATAGCCCTCTGCACGGAAGTGGAAGATCAATTCGATCTCTGCATGGCGACGGATGGTGCCGGAGGGGCGATCGCGGCGTGGACTGATCAGCGCACCGGATCTCCCGATATCTATGCCCAGCGCATCGAGCGAAACGGTTATTGGGGATGCCCCTCACCTTATATCTACGCGGCACGAGACATCCCAGGTGACCAGGGCGGCAGCGTAAACCTCTCCTGGAACGCCAGCCGCCTGGACCCGTGGCCCTATGAATCGATATCCCATTACACGGTATGGCGGGCTATAGATCCCGACGGCGCCGCACTCGAGATGAATAGGGGCGCAAGGCTGCTCACCTCGGCCGCCGATATCGTAAAGGAAGCGGACGTGTTCACAATCTTGGAGCAGCAGATCCTCGGGGAGACATACTTCTGGTATCTGATAGGGACCATCGACGCATACTACCTGCCGACTTACTCGATGCCGGCACCAACCCTGTTCGACTCGACCGCATCGAGCACGGAGTACCACTACTTCCAGGTGATAGCCCATACGAGCTTACCCAGCGAGTACTGGATATCGCCTCCCGACAGCGGCTACTCGGTGGACAACCTCTCACCCTGCGCGCCTCTGGGGCTTGCGGGTCTTCAGAGCTACGTGCCCGAGGGGCTCACGCTCACCTGGGATCCGAGCATCGAGACAGATCTCGACTGCTACCGCGTCTATCGCGGCGCCAGCGAGGGCTTCACGCCAGACCAGGGGAACCTCATAGCCTCGCCGTGCGATACTACGACCTTCGACGACGTGTGGCGGTGGGACGGCGGCTACCACTACAAGGTGGCGGCGGTGGATATACACGGCAACGAGAGCGGGTACGCCCTGCTCGGGCCGGAGGGAGTGACAGGCGAGGATACGCCCGATGCGCCGCGCAGGGATTTTCTAGCGCAGAACTATCCCAATCCGTTCAACCCGGTCACATCGATCAGGTTTGGGCTTAAGAGACCCGCACACGTGAGAATTGCTATCTATGACACGGCGGGGCGGCTCGTGAGGACACTACTAGACGAACGTCGCAGCATCGGCCCTCACACGGTCGAATGGAACGGCACCGATGCGTTCGGACGCGAAGCGGCGAGTGGAGTTTATTTCTACAGCATCAAAGCCGGTCCGTTCAAAGAGACGAAGAAAATGCTGGTGCTCAGATAAATGATGCCTTTATATGTGCCGGAGACATAGTGGGCGCGCCATCCGGGCATCTCATGTCGCTTGCGGTGGCTTTCCCATGCGTACGAGGATCCGGTGCTTGACCAGATCCCGGTGCAACGGGATCACGCCATCGGGCACATGCCGACCATCCATTTCCACTCGTGATACGCCTCGTTCGCAGCCTTCCGGATTCTCGACCCGAATTTCATATATCGCCTCGCCATGACGATATCTCAGATGGAAATCCTTCCACCACCCGGGGACGACCGGATTCATCTGCATGTGATCCCCTCGCACCTTCAAACCCAGAACCTCTTCAACCCAGGTCCGGTACATCAACGCCGCCGAACCCGTATACCAGGACCAACCACCGCAACCGTTTCTTCCCGGCAATCGGTACACATCAGCTGCAACCACATATGGTTCGACGCCGTAGCGCCAGACCGTTTCCGGATCGCGAGCACGCCCAATCGGGTTGAGCATGTGCAAAATTTTCGCTGCACGCGTACCATCCCCCCGGCGTGCCATTGCCATGGCAAGCCACAGGGCGGCGTGGGTGTACTGGCCTCCGTTCTCACGTACTCCCGGAGGATACCCCTTGATGTATCCGGGTGACGGCTCCGATTTGTCAAAGGGAGGTGTGAGGAGTAACGTCAGACCTTCGTCCTCACGAACAAGATGTGTCCATGCCGATTCCAAGGCTTTATCGGCACGATCCGGATCAGCGGCGCCGCTCAGCCACGCCCAAGATTGAGGCAGGGAATCGATCTTCGCCTCATCATTAGCCGATGAGCCAAGGGGCGTTCCATCGTCGAAAATTGCCCGAAGATACCATTCCCCATCCCATGCCCCCACCTCGACACGCTGAATCAGCGCTTCCCTCTTACTCCGATAGGTCCGGCTAAGATCCGGCCGATCGAGCAGGTCAGACAGCTCGGCCATACCCTTGAGTACATCCACGATGAACCACGCCAGCCAAACGCTTTCCCCCTTACCCCCGGCCCCCACAAGGTTCATACCATCGTTCCAATCCCCCGTCCCCATCAGCGGCAGGCCATTGGGCCCGGCAGTCAGACCTCGTGCGACTGCGCGTCGGCAGTGCTCGAACAGCGTGACGCGTTTGAACGCGACCTCCGGTGTGGATAAGACCTCGTGCTGATCGTCTTCCAGCACGGGAGCGTTGAGGAGGGGGACCTCCTCGAGCAGAATGTCCACATCGCCGGTTGTCCGGATGTAGTGGGCGACGGCGTATGGCAGCCATAGAAGGTCATCGGAAATGCGCGAACGGATACCTGCACCGCCCGGCGGGTGCCACCAATGCTGCACATCGCCTTCCTCGAACTGACGGCTTGCCGCACGCAGGATATGCTCTCGCGCCAACCCGGGATGTGCGAGCGGGAAGGCCATAACATCCTGCAATTGATCCCGGAAGCCGAATGCGCCGCTGGGCTGGTAAAAGGCCGAACGCCCCCAGATCCGGCAGCTGAGGCTTTGGTACAGAAGCCAGCGGTTTATCAGGAAGTCCACTGCGAGCTCGGGGGTGCGCACTTCGATCGTGCCCAGCAGATCGTCCCACCACGTTCTCGTTCGGTTTAACGCGTTCTCGAACGCCGTGCTTTCCCGGTAAGTTTGGATCAGCGTCTGTATCTCCTCCACCGACCCGGCCTGGCCCAACATGCATATGATCTCGGATCTCTCGCCGGGAGCCAGTTCAACGGTGACTTGCAGCGCGGCGCACGGATCGAATCCAACTCCCGTCTGTTGCGAAAGGCTGGCGCGCTCCATCGCCGCCGGTTCCCCCATCGGGCGATTGCGTCCCAGGAAGGACGTTCGGTCACCGCTGTACGACTCCGCCGGGGGACTCACTGCCGCGAAGGCCACCCGGTCCCCATAATCCGGATGGTAGCGATTCCGTGCGAGCAAGGCACCGATTTCGTCATCCCATGAGGTCGTGACGTGCATCTGGGAAGTTTCACGGTGCTCACCCAGTGTCCATTCAACATAATACGTAACCGACAGCTTGCGGAGCCGGATTGTGTCGTTCCGCAGCAGGAGCCTTTGCAGCTTGATCGGCTCACCGCCGTCCTCATCCACCGGAACGAAGACCGTCAGTTCCTGCTCGATCCCATGGCTGTTATGCTCGAATACCGAGTACCCCGCCCCGTGCCGTGCCCTATAGGCGGTCCCCTCACGGATCGGCGACGGGGTCGGCGCCCAGCAGACACCGTTTTCCTCGTCACGGACGTACAATGCCTCTGACGGCGTATCCATCACGGGGTCATTTGACCAGTGCGTCAGACGATTTCGCTGGCTGTTGCCATACCAGGTAAACCCGGCCCCCGTTTCGCTTATCAATGTTCCGAATGTCGGGTTGGCGATGACGTTGACCCAGGGCGTAGGCGTGTTGATGCCGGGACCGAGATAGATCGCGTATTCACGCCCGTCCGGGGTAAAGCCGCCCAGGCTGTTGAAGTATGGCAGCTCCATGAAGGGAAGAGAAGCCGAAGGCTCCCGGGGAGGACGTTTCCTGGCAATTGATTCCGGCAGATCGGGAACTTCCATTGGTACACCCAATTGCTGGGGCAATGTGCCCCGGGCCGCCACCAGAACCACACCCGCAGCCGCTCTAAGTAGCATAAGGTCTTCCTCCGGAATTAGATCCGCGTTGCGCAAATGGATCCCCCCCGGCCGGTCGATCCCCGTATAGATCGAGTGCGCCTGGATCAGGCTCTCGATCCGTTCACGCAGCGGCTGTTCATAGCCGCTCGCCTCCTCATTGAGGATCACGAGGTCCGCCGTCAATCCGTGCATTCGCCAATGGGCATGCGCCTGTAGTATTTGTCGGACCAGGCTGATATCCCGCGCCTGGCCGATGACGATCAGGGCGATCGGCAAATCACCCGAGATCCCGTAGGGCCACAGTCCGGCCTGACCCTTGCAGTTTTTTTCTATGTATTCGGCGGGTGAGCGCAGGAGAGGATTAGGGAACAGCAGGTGGCTTGCCAACTGCTGGAAGCGGCGGGCTTCGTCCGGTTGAATGCGAAGCAATCTCAACTCGAGCTGGGCGGAGGCCCAAGCGATATCCATAGCCCGATCGATCGCATGGAGATCGCTGTATTTACTCATCAGCCTCAAGACCTGCTGGCGTGTCTCGCCGGCAGCGAGAACCATGGAAAACTGGACGCGCTTACCCGGACCGATGGTCACGCTGCGCCGCAGGCTTAGGATCGGGTCGAGGACAAAACCCTGGCTGTCGCCGGGCTCTTGGAAGATACCCATCGGGCTTGCCAGTGTCCGTCCGCGTCCGATGAACGGGCGCCGGTCGGTCTCGAACTTCAAGGCTTCATCCCCTGTACTTTCGAGGGTAAGGCGGTGCGCAATATAGATGGGCGGGTCATCCTCACTGCGGGATCTGCGGTACGCGAGGAGCGCTTCATGTTCCGGCACTGCCTCGGTTTGGATGAACAGCTTATTGAAGGCCGGATGCTGCCGGTCCGCATTATGCGGTGCCATCGAGATTTCAACGTAGCTCGTCAGATCGAGGCGGCGGGTTCGAACGGACCTGTTGAATAAAGTGACCCGCCGAATCTCGACGTCGTCTTCAGGAGAGACGATGACTTCTGTTTCGGTTTGAATACCGTTATCTTCGCGCCGGAAAACGGCCCGGTCCAGCGCGAAGTTGGCGGAATACGCCTCGACCTTTCCACAGGTCGGATGATACGTATTGGACCATAATCGATTCGAATCGGCTTCATATATGTAACAGAAGGTTCCCCAAGGGTCCCTGGTGCGATCCGACCGCCAGCGGGTAATCTCGAAGTCGCCCCACCGGCTGTATCCACCGCCGGCGTTCGTGAGCATCAAACAATAACGGCCGTTGGAGAGCAGTTGTGTTTTTGGTGTTGCGGTATGGGGCGTATCGAATTTACTCACCGATGGCGCCACCTCGCCGACGCTCATCACCGACGGCATGCTCTCCCGCGTGGGAATGTGGTGCAGCGGAGGAAAGAGGGGGATGCGTTCATGGAGCAATGGCTCTACCGCACGCACGCGTGGGTCGGCATGGAAACGGCGCTGGATGGGATTGCCGTGAATGAAGTTGGTCAGCGACAAGAAACCCATACCCTGATGATGGGCCATATAAGCCCGTACAATCACCCCGCGCTCGCCCTTACGACGTGGTTGTCGGCCGAAATCCATCGCTTCATAATAGCCGTAATCATTCAGTAGCCCCAATTTGGCCAATCGTCTCAGATTCTGCACGGTCTCTCTCGGCGCTGCATTCACCGCCAGAAGGGTGGCATAGGGCGCTACGACGACCTCTTCCCGGACATTACGTTTTAGCCCGAGCTCCGGCACGCCGAATGCCTTGTATTGGTAAGTCTTATTGACGTCCAAATCTCCAAAAGCAGACTCCGAGATCCCCCACGGCACACGGCGCTTGCGGCCGTATGCGATGTGGATCGCCACGGTTTCCCTGATCGCTTTATCCAGGAGTGAGTTCCCGTAGGAGCGCTGGAAAATCAGCGGCATCATATATTCGAAAATGCTCCCCGTCCAGCTGAGCAGCGCTCGGTGCCGGCCGATCGAGCCGTAGGGCCGACTCATGGAGAACCAATGCTCAATTGGTATGTCCCCCCGGGCAATGGCGATGAAACTTCCAAGTCGCGCCTCACTCGCCAGGAGATCGTAGTAGGAGCTATCCAGGCGACCTTCGGAGACGTTGTAGCCAATCGAAAACAGACGCCGTTCGGTGTCATACAGGAAGCGTACGTTGATCGATTCGGATAACTCGCGTCCATCCCGGATGAGCTGCTTGCTCAACGACAGCATTTCGCTGGCCAGCCATTTCGACTTTGCGAAGGCTTGCATGAGGCGGTCGATCCATTCGAAGAGGGGATCTTCGTCTGCGGGAGCCTTCTCCCGGATCGACCGGAGTAACTTAATACAGGTGATGTTTCCGTTGGTGAGATCTAGAAGCGAAGGTGTATGTTGCAGATTTTCTCTGTACGCGGGAAGCACATCCTGACCCAGCCGGGCTATCTCCTCTTCCGTCTTCTCACCGAGGATTTCGATCCAGGCAAGGTAGCGATCCGCGATCCCGAGCCAGGCCGATGCCTGACTTCGCATCTGCCTCGCCCAATGGACCGTGCTCGCTGCGGCGTCATCGGACTCATGAGCCTCGTCGGCCAGAGCCCGCGCACAGCCTTCCACCCGCCGCAGTAGGTGAACGGCGTCTGCGATCCTCTCCGGCGGGTTTTTCAACATGTGCATCACTTCGTCGAGGCCATGGGCGTCGAAAACGGAAACGCACTCCTCTTCGACGGCCTGTTTCAGGATTTCCCCGGTGTCCCGCAGGCCTTCAAAGGCGTTCGCAGCCAGAACAGGCGCCTGAATCAGCTCGTCGAGTCCTTTCTCCAGGGCCCACAAGCAACCGAGGAGATTTCCGCTGTCCACCATGGACACGTAGCGGGGCTCTAATGGGGTCAGGGTTTGAATATCGTACCAATTCAGCAGATGGCCCTCATAGCGCTCCAGTTTGCCGATCGTCTCGACAGTACGCGTCAATCCTTCGACGACCTGATCCACCGTCAGGTATCCGAAATCATGCGCGCCGAGTGCGCTGAGCATCCAGAAACCGATATTCGTCGGACTTGTACGCATCGACAGTTTATTTGTATGAGAGACCTGGTAATTGTCGGGCGGCAGCCACGAAGTCTCATCACCGACAAACTCCGAGAAATAGTTCCACGTTCGTCGGGCAACCCTCCTCAGGAACCGGAGCTCCTTTTCAAGAAGGTTGGATTGTCGCGGCCTTGCAACCGGTCGAGTGGCCAGAAGCCAGCCGGCCAGAGGAGATACAAACCACAACACGAGCCAGGGAGCGGCTACAGGAAGGTTCGATGGCGCCCAGCGCTGCACCGCCCATCCCGTTATCCCGCTGAAGATGCTCGACAAACCCAGTGAAATTACGAATGTTCGCACTTTCCCGGGAGTGTTCCAGTGCAGTACCTGGGTGGATGTCCACTCGAGCAATCCCCGATGTGAAATGAAACGGCGAAACCAAACCCGTAAAACGGCATCCAAAACCAGCCAGGCCTGGTGCGGAAGCAGCGCAGCCTCGGCAATCGCGCGCAGCAGGTCGTGCGTTACTTTTGATAACGAAAAGCCATTCAGCGATCGACCTGTGGTCGCCCATGTGAAGGGTTGCACCAAAGGGTGGAAGAGCAGTTGCATGGCGACCAGGAAGGTGGATATCAATCCCATCCGAGAGGAGATCAGCCAGGAGACCATGAGCAAGCCCAGGCTGGTTGGGGGAACCAGGCTTCGGCGCAGGTTATCGAAGATCTTCCAGCGGTCGAACCAGGAAAGCTTATTTTGCCCTCGTCGCCCCGCAGGCTGGGGTACACGCGGCAAGATCCACTCCGCGATCTGCCAATCACCACGAATCCATCGGTGCTGCCGGCCTGAGTAGCTGAGGTAATCCTGCGGGAATTCATCATAGAGCTCGATATCGCTGGCCAGGCCAACTCGAACGTGAGCGCCTTCGATCAAATCGTGGCTCAGCAAACATTCTTCAGGGAACCTTCCGGAAAGCACTCGACTGAAGGCGCGCACATCGTAGATGCCTTTGCCATGGTAGGAACCTTCTCCGGTGAGATCCTGATTGACATCGGAAACGGCTCTCGTATACGGATCGATTCCGACCGGGTCCGAGAATAGCCGGCTGAAAAGCGAGGCATTCGTGCTCGGCAGTGAGGGGCTCACGCGTGGCTGGATTATGGTATAGGAGCCGGCCTTGATAGTGTCTCCGGCATCAAAGCGCGACTGGTTGAGAGGGTGCGCCAGTGTTTCGATCATCCTGCGGGCTGTGCCGTGAGGCAGTTGTGTATCGCTGTCCAGGGTGATGATAAACCGGACATCAGACAGATCATCCGTATCGCCGACGTATACCAAACGACCGGCATCCTCTGTCCGCGTTCCATCGATCAGACGATTGAGCTCTTCCAGCTTCCCGCGTTTACGCTCCCAACCTATGAATTTATTCTCGGATTCACTCCATCTTCGCTCCCGGTGGAAAAGGAAGAAACGTTCACCACCATACCGATTATTGAGGGCTTCGATACCTCCGGTTACCGCCCGGAGCAGGAGTTCGTCCTCCTCGCCGTGTTCCTGATTCGAATCCGTATAATCCGAGTATAGCCCGAAGAGAATATTGGACTCTTTATTGGCCAGGTACCGGATCTCGAGATTGTCAGCAGCGGTCCGGATAGTGTCCGCATCCACCAGCATCATGGGCACGACTACGAGCGTGCGAAATTCATCGGGGATCCCCGAATCCTCGAAATCCATCTTCGGTAATGTTCGCGGTGGAAGCAGTCGTGTGATTACGTAATTTATAATCTCGAGCGAGAGCTGGCTGGCGGGAATCAACAATAGGACGGCTATCAGAAGCCGGCCCCCAAGTGTCTGTCCGCGCATGCCAAGCAGTACGATCAGTATAATGAACGCGGCGGAGAAAAAACCGAGCCCTAAAAAGTATGCTACGGAGTGATGGCGGTAGATCCAATGCAGGGCGCGAAAACGTGGCGTTTCACGGCATCTTACGAGCCGCGCCAGTTCTTGTCTTCCTTCACCGATCAGATACATTCCGACATGGATCCACCGTTCATCCGCTGCCGCCTCACGGGAGGCACGCGCCGCCAGATCGATGGCTCGTCGGGCTACCTGGTCTTCCGCCTGACCGGACCTTCGGGCTAGTTCTTCGATCATCCGGCGATACCTGTCGCGCGTGTCGAAATCCATCCGTGGATAGATGCCCGAAGGATCCTGGCGGAGCAGCCGCTCCACATGGCTGAGCTTTTCGAATATTTTTCTCCAATCCAGAAGGGCGAGTTGACGCAAGCTGGTGAAAGCATTCCCGATCGATATCTGATCTTTCATCTGACGGTTGTGCTCGCGAGGACTGAGATCGCTCAGAGATTTCCGGAACGTGCGCTCGAGCCATCCCTGGATCGGCACGAGCGCGGCTTCCTGGTCGTAGAGGTTCTCGATGAGCTGAGAAGCGAAATAGGGGCTCGGGCGCGGCTGCATTTCTGCGAGTTCTGCAAGAATCGAGAAAAGCTGATTGGGATCGCGCCGGTTGGTGGTAATCAGCCTGTTCGCCCAGAAATCGGCGATTTCACGCTCCCGCAGCTCTGTCAGTGCTTTCTCCGCGAGATTCGAGACGCTCTCTATTAACGCCGCGCGCAGCATCTGGGGAACGGCCCAGAGCTCACCGATCGACAGTGCGCTGACGGATTGATATGACTCGATAAACGCGAGGATGTTCTCCCGATCCAGACGCAGGTCTGTACAGGAGACGAGATCCCTCGCCAGGCCGTATATACGCGGCAGACCGCGGTAGGGCTCATCGGCTAGTGACGGCAGCTCCTGGTAATAGCGCCGGGGAAGGTTCATCTGAATTTCGCGTATGTTGCTCTCGACGATGTACTCGTTGTCCAAGAGCCATTCGGCGGTCGGGGGCGTACTCTGTCCCAGCCGACTCGCTTCGGCGAGATCCATGCATGCCCGATGAATCCATTGCCTGGTCTGCTTGAGACGCTTGAGCAGTCCGATGTCCCGGCGGGCATCCGGATCCACCCGTTGGTCCCCGGCGAGTCGCTCTGCGTATTCCGGGATCTGCACCTCCGGGAGCGGACTTCCGAGTTTCTCCGCCTCTCCGATGAGGCCCTCCCGCCTCGGATGCAGGACAAATATGGCAGGAGAGATCTCACCGCTCTCCCGCAGCACCGCCACCGGGGTTTGCAGCGTTTCGATAGGCGTCCGGAGAATCAGAACGGTCTCCTCGGAAACCAACCAGCGTGTGTGATCCTCGAGCAGTCTTCGTTCCAGGCCGAACCTCGATCGCCGTATCCATGCTGCGCTGAGGAGGATTCCCGCAAATCCGCCCGCGAGGCTCGGAATCAGGGCAGAAAGAACTCCGTTCAGAATCGGCTCCGGCCACTGAAGGCTTATGTAGGCAAACCCGGTGAGGATCCCGAACAGTATGAAAGCAATGGCCGCGCCGAAAATCCTGCGCCATTGGAAGGGATCCCATGTATGTACCCTTCCGTCCGCGTTCTTGCTCACCAAAGCAGCTCGGCGGAAACCTCTCCTCTGCAACTTCTTGAAGACTCCACGGGCTTCATCCCGCTTTGTGAAGTATGCTGTGAGGATGCCTGTTTCCATTCTCTATCCTTGTATCACCACATGTTCTAAGCTTCTAGGCATTGCGCTGGATTTCACAGGGCGGGAATCTGCAATGCGACTTAGGAGCGTCCATCGGGTTGCATCTCTGATTGAGAGCAACTGGGTGCGACATATTTCATTGTAGCCGCGACACGAGAATTAAGTCCACATGTATCAGTGGGAATCGGCAGTGTCATCACCGCCATTCGCAAACAGCCTTGGAGGCGAATTCGGACCCGGAATATAGGAAATGAAAATATATCGCTTGCGTTTGGCGTGGATTGTGCTATATTCAGCCGTGAAACAGATAGATTTAGGAGTGAATATAGCTAGTTATCCGGATAAAGACGATAAACGAAACCTGCCTTGTTGATCATCTCTATTGGGGAACTCACTTACATTTCTCCCAAAAAAACTGTTCGATGTAGTTAAGTGATGTCATTTGAGACCAATAGGAGGTCACAATGAAGATTTATGTAGGCAACATGTCTTACGATACGAGTGAAGACGACCTGCGGAAAGCATTCGAAGCTCACGGTCAGGTAGACTCCGTAACAATCATTACGGACAGGGACACCGGCCGTGCGAAAGGCTTCGGATTCGTCGAGATGTCCAGTGACACCGAGGCCAAGGCGGCGATGGACAATCTGAACGAGAAGGATTTCCAGGGCCGCAGCCTCAAGGTCAACGAGGCTCGTCCTCGTAACGAAGGACAGCGCAGCGGAGGCAGAAGAGACTTCGGGCGCAGTTACTAGAGGCCGGTGATCGGGCCTAATTGAAAGGCATCAGCAACTTAGAGGCAGGTTCATAGATTCGTTTTGATGTTTTCAGTTTACGATCTGAAGGGAAGCCGGACAACCGGCTTCCCTAATTTTTAAGCAAAAAAATTGTTGAACTATAGAAAAGCAATTTCAGTCTATACTTTATGCCTCGCGTTATTTGCTTGATAAAGCAATTCGTTATATATGCGTTAGACGGCAACTGGCCGTGTTATTAAAACATAGATTAAAACATAGAATACAAGTGACTTATCAGAATAAGTATGGTATAATGAAGCGTTATATCAGCTTTGCAACAATCACCTTTTAGTAGCGGCTGTAAATTGATTAAATCTTAGATTCCTCGTAATCAGGGAGGCAGAACCATGAGATGTTTTCTTATATTAGTTGTACTTCTCTGCATGCCCCTGCTTCTCGCTACACCTGCAGCTCTGCAGGCGCAGTGGGAGGAAGACGGCACCGGGATATGCAGGGAGATCAACTATCAGACGGGCTGTCGCATCGCGCCCGACGGCTCGGGCGGCTCGATCATCGTCTGGAGGGACTTAAGGAACGCTACCCATTACAAAGTATACGCCCAGAAGATCGACGCTTACGGCAACATTCAGTGGGCGGCAGGCGGAATACCCGTCTGTTCGGCCATATACACACAGCATGATCCTATGGTCGTCACGGACGGCTCGGGCGGAGCGATCATCGCCTGGGAGGACTATCGGTCCGGATCGAGTTATGATATATACACACAAAGGGTAGATTCAGACGGCAACCTTCTTTGGGGCTCAGCCGGTGTTGCTATCAGCACGGCCAGCTACGATCAGGACAATCCCTCGATAATACCAGACGGCTCGGGGGGCGCTATCATAACCTGGCGTGATATACGTAACGGATTCGACTATGATATCTACGCTCAAAGGGTCAATGCCAGCGGCGTAGTTCAATGGATGGTGGACGGTGATACCATCTGCGGAGCTTCCGGCTCTCAGCAATACCCCGAACTTACATCCGACGGATCGGGCGGCGCTATCATTACCTGGCAGGACGGCCGGAGCGGAGCTAGCGATATTTATGCTCAGAGGATCGACGCGTCCGGCATCACACAGTGGTCATTGGACGGTGTCGCAATCTGCACAATGACTGATTTCCAGTACCAGCCCCAGATTATCCCCGAGGCCTCGGGCGGGGCGATCATTGTATGGTACGACTACAGGGGATCTGATGCCGACATCTACGCACAGAAGATCAACACCGCCGGGGCCGTTCAATGGGCGGCAAACGGCATTTCTGTCTGCTCTCTGTCCCAAGATCAGACTACCCCGCGGCTTGTTCCAATCAGCACGGGGGGCGCTTTCATCGCCTGGAGCGACCGCAGAAGCACCACATACTATGATATCTACGCTCAGAGACTGGACACATACGGTAACAATCAGTGGACTGCAAACGGGATCGCTATCTGCACGGCATCAAACCACCAGTATCTCGAGGTGGCAGTATCCGGAGGTGATGATAATGCGGTCTTCGTCTGGAAGGATTACCGCTCCACGTCGAGCTATGATGTCTATAGCCAGAAGATCGATCTATACGGCGATGTCCAATGGGCAACAGACGGCATAGCCGTAACGACCGCCTCCGATGACCAGGTATCGATAAAGGCTGCCGCCTGCGGCGTCGGCGATGGAAGTTCCATCATCGCCTGGGATGATGAAAGAGGTGGAGTGTACTACGACATCTTCGCCCAGAGGATAGACACCGACGGCTACTGGGGTTACCCGAATCCGAGGATAACGTCGGTGCTCGACGTCCCGCAGGATCAGGGGGGATACATCAACGTCGCCTGGGACGCGAGCCAGTACGATCCCCTGGGCCAGATCACGGAGTACTCGATCTGGAGGGCACTGGACATCTCACAGGCTGCGGTCATGATGGCCGGACATGCGCATATCCTGACCAGCGCAGCAGAGATCCCCGAGATAATAACCGGCCCAGTTATTAGAACAGAGCTCCGCGCCGGCCTTCAGTTCTACTGGGAGCTCATCGACTTTCATACGGCCTACTACATAGAAAACTACTCGAAGATCGTCCCGACCGCCTTCGACTCGACGGCGACATCCAACGAGCACCATTACTTCCAGATAATAGCGCACACGGCCGTGCCCACTACATTCTGGATCTCGCAGCCCGATTCCGGCTACTCGGTGGACAACCTGTCACCATGCATCCCCCTCGGGCTCGCCGGCATGCAGAGCTACACCCCCGAGGGGCTCACGCTGGCCTGGGATCCGAACACCGAGACAGACCTAGACTGCTACCGAGTCTACCGCGGCACGAGCGAGGGCTTCACACCCGACCCGGGCAACCTCATAGCCTCGCCATGCGACACGACTACCTTCGACGACGAGTGGCGGTGGGACACCGGCTACTACTACAAGGTGGCGGCGGTGGACATACACGGCAACGAGAGCGGGTACGCCCTTCTGGGGCCGGACGGAGTGACGGGTGAGGATACACCCGATGCGCCGCGCAGGGATTTTCTCGCGCAGAACTACCCGAATCCGTTCAACCCTGTTACATCGATCAGGTTCGGGCTGAGCGCACCCTCTCACGTGATGCTCGCCATCTACGATGCAGCGGGCCGGCTGGTGAGGGTGCTAGTGGATGAGAGGCGCAGCGCCGAGCACTACGATGAGAGATGGGACGGCAGGGACCGCTCGGGCAGGGAGGCAGCAAGCGGCGTCTACTTCTACAAGCTCGAGACAGAGAGGTTCAAAGAGACCAAAAAGATGATACTGCTGAAGTAGTACCGAATGAAAACAGGGGCAGGTTCCTTCAAACCTGCCCCTTACTCTATTCCCACCGGGGTATTTTCTGATCAGTATTGAAGAAACGGCCGAGATTTATGACCGGCCGGCTTCGATCGTAAGATCAGAACGGCAGATCGTCGTCATCGTCGCCGACCGCCTGGCTGCTCTCCGCGGCCGTGGGCGCGGCCTGCGCCTCGTCCGTATCCATCTCGTAAGAGACGTCCCCCGCCCTACCCAGCATCACCATCTGGTTGCATATGACCTCAGTCGTGAACCGCCTGTTCCCGGACTGGTCCTCCCAGTCCCTCGTCCTGAGCCTCCCCTCGACGTAGACCTGCTTGCCCTTCTTCAGGTACTGCCCGCAGACCTCCGCCAGCTTGCCGAAGGCGACCACACGGTGCCACTCGGTCCGCTGGTCGCGCGTACCCTCACGGTTTGTGAAGACCTCGTTCGTTGCCATGCGGAAATTGGCGACCGGCGTCCCGCCGGTTGTATGGCGAAGCTCCGGATCGGAGCCTAGATTCCCCACGAGTATGACCTTGTTTACACCACTCATCACCACACCTCCTGTTCTAAAACAAAGATAGAACCTTCCGCCCTCTATCACCCCCACCTCCCCAGCAGGTTCGGATACCATTTTAACGTGAATACGCCCGTGGTCAAGGAAAATCCATGGTGTTCACAAGTCCGGCAGTGAGTTAAAACGCTGGAAGCCGCATCTATCCGGCCTCAGTTACATGCTGTTGACTGATGCCGGATCTCCCCGTATAATACCCGTGATATCAAAAAGAAGGCGAAGTGAACAGGTTCGATGGCCGGTGCCCGCCGGCCGAACACGGTCATCAGCATATTCAACCGCTCAAAGGAGGTCGATATGCCGGATCTAAGCATCGGCGACAGCGCCCCAGATTTCGAGCTGCCAATCACGATGGAGAAGATGTGGAAGCTATCCGAGAACATTGGAGACAAGAACATCATACTGGCATTCTTCCCGATGGCCTACAGCTCCACATGCCAGGAGGAGATGTGCTCGCTTCGTGACGGCATCAGCGAGTTCCAGACACTCGACGCGAAGGTTGTCGGTATCAGCGTGGACAATCCATTCGTGCTCAAAAAGTGGAAGGATGAGTTGGGGCTCCCGTTCGAGCTTCTAAGCGATTTCAACAAGACGGCCTCACAGGCCTACGGTGCATTCCACTACGAGCTCGGCCCCCTGCTGGGTGTGGCCAAGAGATCGGTCTTCGTGGTGGACAAGGAGGGCATTATCCGTTACAGATGGGTCTCCGAAGACCCCGGCACCCTGCCCGACCTGGATGAGATAAAGAAGGCGCTGGACGAGATCAAATAACCACACCTGATGCAATGTCCCGTTCCTTGGCCTGTATGGCAACGCCGGGCCGCGTGGCTCATTCGTAATTCGAGGGATAAAAATGGGGTGGACGACGGGACTTGAACCCGTGACAACTGGAACCACAATCCAGGGCTCTACCACCTGAGCTACGCCCACCACAGGTATCCATTAATTCTATCCGGCGAACTCCCTTTCCGCAAGCGAAAAGGAAAGATGCGCTGGTTTGCAATGTGCTATCTCATATTTATCTATACCCGTAGCACATAATTGTGGTATATTCTATTCGTGGATCGAATTTAATGAATTATCTGCATACAGATAATTGATACTCTGCCTGGGTTGATCTTCCTTATAGCGGAATTCACTAAATTTCCTTCCATATAATCAGCCGGTTGCCGCATGTATCGACGGATTGATCCGCGAAATGCGGTGTCCGGGCATGTCCGGGAATTCTTGTAGGAAGTAAGAGCATGAAAATTCTACTGACCAATCCGCCGGTGGGTTTCTCCTATTACAACATCGGGCTGCGCAGGCCGCCGCTGAGCCTCGCATACCTCGCATCGATGCTAGTCGATGCACATGACGTCTCGATCGTCGATTTCAGCACTGGCAAGGACAACTGGAAGAAATACCGCTATAACAAGTACGACGTAGTCGGCATATCGGTTGATACGGTCCGCTACCCGATCGCGAAGATGATAGCTCAGCGCGCAAGAGAGGCGGGTGCGAAGATCGTGATGGGCGGACCGCACGTGAGCTTCCTCGACGGGGAGACGCTCGAAGACGGTATCGTCAACTATGTGGTTCGAAACGAAGGGGAGCATTCGTTCCGGTCGCTGATCGATTATCTATCCGGCGACACGGATATTGACGCGGTTCGGGGCGTCAGCTACCGCCGTCCCGACGGAACGATTGCAAGAACCCCCGATAACCCGTTCATAACCGACCTGGATTCATTGCCTTTCCCCGCGCGCGAACTTCTCAAGCTCGATCATTACAATGAGAAGTTGAGCGGGCGCCCGATGACCACGCTTGTTACATCGAGGGGGTGTCCCTTCAACTGCGATTTCTGCGCATCTTCGGAATTCTTCGGCATCCGCTGGAGGGCGCGGTCGGTGGACAACATTATGGAAGAGATCGAATTACTCTATGAAAAATACGGATATCGGGCAATCTGTTTCGTAGAGGATAATTTCACCATGGATCCGCAGCGCGCGATCGAGCTGTCCGAGCGCATAATGGCGAAGAACTGGGATCTGATCTGGGAGGCCTGGTCGCGTGTGGATACGATCGTAAAAAATCCCGAGATGATAAGGACAATGGCACGCTCCGGGTTCAAATGGACATTTATCGGATTCGAGAGCGGCAGCCAGGAAGTGCTCGACGGCTATGGCAAGAAGGCACTCGCTCAGGATGCGGTGCGGGCGATGGAGATACTCCGAGCGAACGACGTGCAGGCGATAGGAGCCTTCATCCTCGGCGCGTTGAACGATACCATCAAAACCATTGATGAGACGATCAACTTTGCCAAACGACTCAATCCAAGAAAGGTGCAGTTCTCGATCCTTACCCCCTATCCTGGCACGAAGCTCTACGAACGCGTGCACGACCGGCTGTTGACCGACAATTGGGGGAAATTCACCGCCCTTGCGCCGGTTATCAAACTCGACCATCTATCATCGAGGCAATTGAACGGCCGTCTCCTAAAAGCGTATACGTCCTTTTACCTGCGCCCCCGAAAGGGGCTCGAAAATATTCGCCACATCACCAAGACGTTACCCGGGCTGTCTAAATGGTTCGCCACATGGTTCGGATCGAAGTGTGTGGAGATCTCCCACGTGTTGACTCTGTACCGGAGATTGTTCGCCTCGGGCAAGATGGGGTGAGAATATTTATCACTCCTGGGATCGCAAAACCCAATGTCGTGCAAGATCCACGAATATTATACGATTACGTGCTTCTTAGTGCTGCAGCATCTCGCCCCGCAGTCTGGTCTATAATAATAAATACGCCCGGCAGGATTCGAACCTGCGACCTACGGATTAGAAATCCGTTGCTCTATCCAGCTGAGCTACGGGCGCAGTATCACCATAATTGCTGACAGTTCGGCACTTAATATAATCGTGATATAAGGATGCGTCAACAGGCCAGTTATTGTAAAGAGAAATAGACATAGTTGCAACGTATCCGCGGCTTTATCTTAATCGCCATTGTAAAATATTAATTATTTATGATATAATAATAGAATACGATCAAGCAACCTCTTTTCTGTAAATTGATGTAGCGGGTCGCTCGTTTTTCATG
>CAYRCK010000038.1:0-24384 GCA_964422745.1 uncultured bacterium | reverse complement strand
GAGTGTCTGTTAGTGTTTGGAAGGTTCTGTCCCAAAGTACTTGACGACCTACAATTTTGAGACCTCAGGGGATTCTGCCTTCTATCCTGCCAGCTTTCGGAGCACGATCTTGAAGGCAACGGGACGGTTGAATCTGGTATCCTCGCACTCCTATTTCTCGGCCTATCCATTCCATTTCGTCGGCACGCATTTAGATTAAGGCAGGCCCAGTCGGTCCAACAGCTCATCGATCCTCGGATCGCTCGGGAATTGCATGCAATCCAATGGAGTGACTCTAAACCAGGGCAAAAAGCTGTCGCGCTCCTCATATGCTTTCTTTACCCACTCGAACGCTTGATCCACTTCTCCACGGATCAGGTAAATCATAACAAAACCCATTGGTTGGATATATTCACGGCTTGCCCTTTTCTTCAAGCTATTGAATAGGCGCTCTGCAACCTCCTTGTCACCAAACCGATAATGAATCATAACAGCGTTTGCGACATTCATGGGAACGCCACCGGAAAGCTCCAAAGATTTATCGATTTCTGCAATAGCTTCTTTGATTTTCGATTTTTCCAGATACAGCTGGCTAAGGTGATGATGTGAGAACCAGTCATTGGGCTCGATCTCAAGCCATTTTTGAAACTGTTCGATCGCCTCGTCGTTTCGGCGTGCCTGCCAAAGCCTATGCGCAAGATGTGTATTGCAGATGCCGGAGAGCGGATCGAGTTCTTGTGCTTTTCTAGCCTGGATAACGGCCTCGTCGTAACGTCTCATGAGATTCAAGTAAAGTGAATAATCCAGGCGGGTGTACGAGGAATTTGGAGCCAGTTCGATGGCCCTCTTGAATTCTCTCTCCGCAGCTTCCCAGTCCCAGTCAAAAAATGTATGAATGGATGCTAATGAAGCATGGGCTTGGCCAATTGTATAGTCTATCTCGATGGCTTTCCTGGCGGCCTCCCGTGCTTTGGGGCACGTCTGGCGTGGCGGTAAATTCCCCCAGAAGGAGCCGAACCAGTAACTGTCAGCCAGGCTGGCGTAAGCCAGGGCGTAGTGTGGGTCTATTTCGGTTGCCTTTTTAAAGAACTCGATGCTTCTCTCGAATCCGTCCGGTGTCAACTTGTTCCAATAATAAATGCCCTTCAAATACAGATCGTACGCTTCCAGGTTTTCGGTGTAACGCTTTACTACCGTTTCTTTCTTTATTCCAACAAGCTCAACTTTCAACCGCTCTACGATCGCAGCAGTGATCTCATCCTGAATCGTGAATATGTCATCCATCGCCCGGTCGTATCGTTCCGACCACAGGTGATAGCCATCGGCAATATTGATGAGTTGAGCCGTAATGCGCAGCCTGTTGCCCGCCTTCCTGACACTTCCTTCGAGAATTGTGCTCACATCGAGCTTTTTGCCGATCTCTCTTATGTCGGCTTCCCTTCCCCGAAATGTGAAGGCCGAGGTGCGTGCAGCGACATGAAGTCCTTTCAACTTAGTCAATGCATTGATCAGTTCCTCAGCGAGACCGTCTCCGAAGTACTCGTTCTCCGGGTCCGGACTCATGTTTACGAACGGTAATACCGCGATGGAGGGCGCAGGCTCGGTTCTTGCGGATTCCTCCTTTTCGATTTTCGATTCCATTTTTCTCTTGATGCATTTCAGATCCGATAGGACATCGTCCACCTGCCGGTAACGCTCGTCCGGATCCTTTACCATAGCTTTCGTGACAACCTTCTCCAATTCGAATAGAACACCCGAGCGAAGATCTCTTATCGACCCCGGCTGCTCATTCATAATGGAATAGAGCACAACCTGCTCGTAGTCGCCTTTGAAGGGCAGCTCGCCAGTTATCATCTCGTAGAGGACAATCCCCAGTGACCAGATGTCGGTCCGATGATCAACCGGCTCCCCTCTTCCCTGCTCGGGAGACATATACGCCACCGTACCAACCGTAGTTCCCGACCGAGTCAGCTGCGTTCTTCCAGACGACTTGGCCAAGCCAAAATCCATCACCTTCACCCGGCCGGCCGCGGTGAGCATGATGTTGGCAGATTTGATGTCACGGTGGATGATCCCTTTATTATGCGCTTCTTGAAGCCCTTCCGCGATTTCGACGGCGATCTCAACGGCTTCATCGAGTTGCAATGGGCCCGATTTGATCTTGGCTTTGAGACTCTCTCCTTCGATGCATTCCATCACAATAAAGGATCGATCCCCATACTCGTCGATTTCATGAACCGTGCAGATATTGGGATGATTCAAAGCGGCAGCGGCTTGGGCTTCGTGGATAAAGCGAGTCTTGTCTTCCTCGGTGCCGATGGCTTGTGGCGAGAGAAACTTTAGCGCTACCGTGCGCTTGAGCTTGGTATCCTCGGCTTTATAGACCACACCCATACCACCCTCGCCGAGCTTTTCGAGGATCTTGTAGTGGGATATGGTCTTGCCGATCATTCTACCCTCCAGCAAGCTAACGGCATGTCGGGTAAGACAAAAGGTTCGGTTCCCAGGATGAATTTCATAATAGACGAGTGCCGGATGACTGTACAGGACTTACTTCTCGATCACCCGACAGACGTGGGTATCAAAGAATTCCCCCATCTGCTTATAAGGAGAATCCGATGAGGATGGTCTCTGTTAACAAAACCAAGATATATGTTTTAGAATCTGAGACTTAGAGAGCGATTTGGCCACCCTCTTTGTCGACATCCTCGTCATGAGGAGTCCTTTTGGCTCACGGCCGCTTCGCTCCGCTTTGGCGGATCAGCTAACTTTTCCGGCCATTTGAGGATGCAGGAAAAGCAAGATCCGCGGAATTGGTCCTGTTGCTTTCAAATGGAGAATTCCGAAGAGGGTTACGAACGAAAATTGGCTCCCCAGGTAGGACTCGAACCTACAACCCTCCGGTTAACAGCCGGATGCTCTACCAATTGAGCTACTGAGGAGCACTATATTCTAAACTGCATATGAGGCAATTCGTTCGCCTGATTTCAAGACAACGTATATTAGTTAATGGCAAGCCCGTTGTCAACGCTAAACAGGGCCGTCCCTACGCGCCCCGGCCAGCGCCTTCAGGTCGTCCAGCATGAGCTCTACAGGCGTCATGACCGGGATCTCGCGCTTCTCTTTCCCCTGTTCGCGAGCCTCCAGCACGAACCTCCGGCGGCACATATCCATTAGCTGGATGCGGCATACCGGGCACGAGGTGGCAAGCACGTCCGGCAGGACAGCCTCCACGGCATCCATCTTTTCCTGCGCCACGGCGGCAGACACCTCGCTGTTCGTAAAGGTGAACGCTCCCCCTCCCCCGCAGCACCTGTCGGCGTCCTGCATCCTCACGTACCTGTATCCGGGAAGCTCCGTGAGAAGGGCCTCGGGCTGCCAGCTCACAGCCTGCCCCCTGTTGAGGTGGCATGGCTGATGGTAGGTCACAACCGGCAGCGGGCTTCCATCACCGCTAACCGGCGCCTCCTCCTTCCCGTTACCGGTCGCTATGCCGGCGGGAGCTTCCCAGGTGTTATTTCCTAACACATCCCCCAGACCTACCGAATCGTCATGGTACCCGAGCTGTTCTGCCAGAAGCTCGTTTATATCTAGCACCTTTCCCTCGACCTGCTCCCTGTATATCGAAGCGGCATGAGCACGGCGATCCTCCGTGCGCCCCACACCACTCTTCCTGTAAAAGACCTCGCTCTCCGGATCCCAGGCGATCTCGAAGTACCCGTCAGCTGTGATGTCCAGGAGCCTCGGGTATGTCTCCTTTAGTGTCAGCCCGCCCGATGCGCAGGAAGTGACGATCCAGTCGAACCGGTGCCCCTTGAACCTTTCCAATACCTCTACCGCGGATTCACGGGCTCCCTCTATATCGCCCGAATAGTAATGGGGAGCACCGCAGCAAAGCTGATCCTTGGGTGCCAGCACATCGATGCCGAGAAGGTTCATCACACCGACGACCGCCTCCGCCTCTTCGGGGAAGAAGTGATTCACCGTGTGCCCCACGAAGAAATACGCCGCTCTTTTCTCTTCAAGGTTCCTGCGCCTTGCAGCCGTTAGGCGTCTTACAATATCAGCAGCCCTATCGGTATCCAGCGGCCTTCCGAATGCCATCCGGCCGGAAGCGATATCCTCCGGCGGCGGGAATGCAGCCTCCACGTCTTCCGCCCGGTAGATCTCAGGCCCCCGCTCCAGGAACGGCCTGCTGCTCGGAAGGGGGACCGACCTCTCCCTGGGCCAACCAAGGAGCGGGAATAGAAAGCCCAGCGGGCTCTTCGCGCCGATTCCGTGAAGCGGCGATTTCCTGCTCAAGCCCACCGCTCTCATCACCTTGAACAGGGCGTTGTCCATTCTTCCTAGCGCCTTCAGCGCCAGCCTCTTCAGCCTGGGTATGAGTCCCCGCCTGGCCGTCTCGGCCATGACCGCAAGTATTATCTCGTCCGCTCTCATCCCGGACGGGCATGCCTCCTCGCAGGTCTTGCAGTGCAGGCAAACCTCGAAGATCTCCCGTATCTTCCTCTCATCTACGATCCCCGACCTGAAGAACTCCTCCGCGAGCTCTACCTTCCCCCTGGCCGAGGCCCATTCCTCTCTTACTACCTGATAAACCGGGCATACCGACCTGCACGTCCCGCACCGGTTGCATAGCAGGAAATCGTACGTGACGTCCCTCTCATCCTCCGGCGCACTGTGTGTATGAATATCCGGCAACATCTTCTCCGGCCGGTCCGGCCCAAATCAATCAATCAAACATCCAGTTCGAAACTGTCTCATTCACGATCATCTTACCATTATGCCGTACGGGTCGAAGGCACCGTAGACAGCCGCCTCCAGCTCACTATACGCTTCCCCCGCTCCCCCATCGATATTCAACAGCCGTTTCCATAAATCTGGATCTACGAAATTCCTCGCGATATCACCATCTACAGATCTACCGATCAGCTCCACACCTTCCCCGAGCCCCCTTCCAGCTATCCTCCTAAGCAGGTTGCCCAACTCCCCATCACCGCCGAGCAACCCCTGCAAATGCCCGCACCCGGGCGGCGCGGTTTCCCCCGTCTTCCCGTGCGGGACAAGCAGATGAACCCTCTCCGGATAGAGGCTCCTGTACACGAAAGCCCCCTCGTTCTCCATCCTCTTTAATACGGTGACCAGATCACTATGATCCTCGGAGACTATCCCCACTCGTCTTCCCGCCTCGGTGCCGGCGATCATCGGAGCATCGAATGATACGTGAACGATGCACTCTGCCCCTTCCCGTGATTCGAAGACAATATCGTGCAGCCGCCCTATCATCTCTGCTTCATCATACTTAAGCTCCGTAACAGGGCCAATCCCACTGCACAGGGCCCCGACCTCGGATATCAGCGTGCTCTCACTTCCTGCTCCCGGCGCATTAAGCTCGCCCACGAGAAGCGCCCGTGGCTCATTCACACCGCTTGCCCTGCCCGGTTGATCCTGCACACGCACGCCGAGCCGCTCGCCCAGCGCAGCTGCCGATGAGCCCTCGAAGAGCTTCAAGAACACGGGTCGCATGCTCCTGTATATGGAGGATGAAGCGCTGCGCACCGCTTCGTCGCCACCGGCTAATTCGAACGTGACACGGCTCCCCGGCAGCGGGAGCAGGCGCAGGGCCATCTGCGAAATCACCCCACATCGCCCCCCGGCTCCCTTCAGCAGCCCGAGGATCTCGTATCCCGCGACATCCTTGATCGACCTCGATCCCGCCCTCACGATATCACCGTTCGGCAAGGCGAGCTCCGCCGACAGCACGTGCTCCCTCAAGCCCCCGTAACGGCCTTCAGTGCAGGCCGCCTCTCCCCCCATCATAATCCCCGCCGCGCACATTCGGGCGGAATAAAACTCGGGCCTGTAAGGGAAATAAAGGCCCTCCTCGACGAGCCTCTCCTCGAACCCGGAGAATACCGCCCCGCCCCCGACCACAGCCAGCAGATCCCCGCGTGACACCTCGATCACACCACACATCCTCTCCAGCGTTATAAGAACCAGGATGTCGCAACCGCCGGAAACCGAATCCGCCGCACCCGCGAATCCATCAACCTCCACGGATTCGGGTTTCACGTCACATCCGTACATCGACCATGACGGCCCGGTTTCCTTCTCTACCCCACGGCCCCGTAAAAGCGCCGAAGCACCGAGCCGGTCGCACACCGTCACCAGCGACCATGGGCTCTCGCACACGGCTGTGTTCAAACGTCGGCTGTTATTTCTCAGGCGGGAGCACTCCGCGAGGATCTTCGCGGCCTCGACGGCGTCACGCGGCGCCGCCAGGAATACGCGCGCCCTTTCAACATCCCCGACCTTATCCATAGTCCTACACCATCCGATCATCAGACGGCATACGTCAGGATCAGAGTAACGCTGATAACACTGGCAAGCGTCGACGAGAGAACGCCCACCGCAACAAGCCTCGGCTTGTCGGTGAACTCGGTCGCATAGACCACGGCGTTGACCGCCGTGGGCATGGAGGATTCGACCAGTATCACCTTTGCCAGATCCTGCTCGAACCCGAAGAATCGCAGCAGCAGCGATGCAGTTATAAATCCGAACACGATACGTATCATCCCGGCCATCACACCGTTCTTGATGTACCCTTCGCCATCGGCATGCTCCACATAAGGTGCACCTGCCTTCTCTACCCCGGGAGCGCCCGGCGAGGATCCAGGAACGTCCACTGATCCGGACTCATCGATGCCAGCAACTGCAACCTCGGGGACTTCCGCCGCCCCGGACCCAGCGAGGCTCGGAACCTCAATCTTCGGCTTGAACATGATCCTCTCGAGCTGCATGCCCAGTAGCAGAAGCCCGAGCGGGATGGCCGACTGCCCCAGCAGGTCGATCATCCTCAGAAGAGGCTCCGGCGGAAGGGCATCGAAATGGACCAGGAACCTGGCCACGACAATCGAATATATGAGCGGCACCCTGAATATGGAGAGCAGCGCACCGGAAAACTTCTTCTTCCCGGCGTTGGCGAGATATATCCCGAGGGTGCTCTGAACCATCGACGATGTGACCACGAATATCGATGCGTATATCAACCCCTGGTCGCCGAAGGCCAGCATGCATACCGGGATACCGTAGAAACCGCTGTTCATCAGAACCGCCGTCATCGACATCGCATAACGGTCTTCCCTGCCCCTTTTGAGAAGAAATCCCAATCCCTGCGTTATGGCGAGGATTATAAGGGAGAGAGTGAATACGAAGAGAAGCATCCGCAGAGCAATAAGCGCTCCCGCCTCGGCCCTGGTCATCGCCATGAACACGAGGGCCGGGGAAAGCACGTAGAGCTGAGCCCTGGAAAATACCCTTTCGTCCAGCCGGCCAAGCTTACGAAGGAGAAAACCGAGGAAGATCACGAAGAATATGGGTAACAATACGTTATATATGACCAAATCCGTCTGCTCCCGTCGAGTCCGCCTATGCCAATAAAAACGGCCGCCTGTATCCAGCGGCCGGGCATGATGACAAGTTTAGAAGCCGCCATCACTATTCCTTCTTCTCTTCCTCCCCGCTGGATTCCGGCTCCTTAGCCTGTGAGTCAGCAGGCTTTTCCGCCTCATCCTTCACCGAATCCTCCTTCTCCGCGGCGTCTTCGCCGGCCTTCTTCTTCGAGCTTTCCTTCTTGGGCGAAGCCTTCTTTGCAGCCGCCTTGCCCTTGGCCGCCTTTCCCTTCTTCTCGGCCTTTTTCTTCTTGGCCTTCTTCTCGGTCTTCTTCTCGACCTTTTTCTTCTTGGCCTTCTTCTCGGTCTTCTTCTCGGCCGGAGCTTCTTCCTCGACCGCCGCTTCCGCAGCTTCCTGCTCTCCCTCCACCTTCTGCTCCTCCCCGGCTTCCTCCTCAACCGCTACCTCGAGAACCGGAGCCTTCGGGATATCCACCTTGTGATATTTCTTGCGCGGATTCTTCTTTTTCTTCCTCCCCTCCTCATCCTTGCCGAGAAGCTCCAGTATGGCGACACCGGCATCATCGCCGCGCCTGTTTCCGAGCTTCAACACCCTGGTGTAACCACCGGGCCTGTCCGCGTAGCGAGGGGCTATCTCATCGAATAACTTCTTCAAAACGGCAGGATCGCTCACGGTCTTGGCGACGTGTCGTCTCGCGGAGAGGTCACCGCGTCTTGCAAAGGTGATCATCCTCTCGGCAAGCCGCCTGGCTTCCTTAGCCTTGGCCGTCGTCGTCCTGATCCGCTCCTCGGCGAAGAGGGATGTAACCATGTTCCGAAGCATGGCATTCCGGTGCGAGGCGGTCCTGTTGAGCTTTCTGCCCTTGACGTTGTGGCGCATTACTTCTTCTCCTCCTCATCCGTTTTCCCGCCTGCTAGATAAGCTTCCACATCCATCCCCAGATGAAGCCCCATGCCGCCCAGTATATCCGCGATCTCCTTGAGGCTCTTGCGGCCGAAATTACGGTACTTCAGCATGTCACTCTCGGATTTTCTCACCAGGTCTCCCAGCACCTTGATATTTGCGGCTTTCAGGCAGTTCGATGAACGAACGGAAAGCTCCAGCTCCTCCACGCTTCTACCAAGCAGATCCCTCATCCTCTCCAGCTCCTCATCCACCTCTTCCTCGACTTCCTCTTCCGGCTCCTCATCGAACCGTATGAAGAGAAGCATGTGGTCCTTCAGTATCTTCGCCGCGAATCCCAGCGCATCCTCGGGCACGACGCTCCCGTTCGTGTGGACCTCGAGCTCCAGGGAATCGTAATCCGTTCTCTGACCGACCCTCGTATCCTTTACCTTGTAGTCGACTAGCGTCACCGGGCTGAAATTCGAATCCAGCGGTATAAGCCCGATACCGTAATCATCTAGCTTATGCGCCTCTGCCGGGACGTATCCGCGGCCGTGACCGATCAGGATCTCCATCTTGAACTTCACCTTCTCGGTGCAGGTAGCCAGCACGAGATCCTTGTTAAGGATCTCGATGCTCTGGTCTTCCTTGATATCCGCAGCGGTGATCTCGCCTTTCTTGTTTGCATCCAGCACGAGCGTCCTGGGCTCATCGGAGTGCATCTTGACGATCAGCTGCTTCATGTTGAGCACTATGTCCGTGATGTCTTCCTTCACGCCCTCGATCGTCGTGAACTCGTGAAGCACTCCGTCTATCTTGATCGCCGTAACCGCCGCACCTTGGATGGACGAGAGCAGTGTCCTGCGAAGGGCGTTCCCGATCGTGTTCCCGAATCCGCGTTCGAGCGGCTCTATCCTGAAAGCGGCGTAGGTATCGGTGGCCGTCGACTCGTCCATTTCAATATCTTTGGGCATCAACAGATTGCGCCATTTCATCTATGCATTCCTCCTTGCATAGCATTGGAACAACATACTTTTAGTCTCCAAGAAGCCCCCCCGCGTCCCGAAACGCGGAAACTGCGTATTACTTGGAGTAGAGCTCCACGATCAAATTTTCCTCGATGGGAACAGGCATCATCTCTCTCGTCGGTTGCTCGACGTAGACACCCTCCCTCTTCGTTATGTCGACCGATATATAGGGAACGGTTTCCCGGCTCCCGTACTTCTTTATCGCCTCATCGATTATCAGCAGGTTCTTGCTCTTCTCGCGCGGAGAGACATGATCTCCGACGCCGACCTGATATGACGGAATGTTTACCCGCTTGCCGTTCACCTCGAAGTGATTGTGAAGCACCAGCTGACGCGCAGTCGCCCGCGATGGGGCGAATCCCATCCTGTACACCATATTGTCCAGCCTGCCTTCAAGAAGCCTGAGCAGGTTCTCCCCCGTCACGCCCTTCATGCGCTCCGCTCTCTTGAAATAATTCCTGAACTGACGCTCCAACAGCTGGTACATGCGGCGCAGCTTCTGCTTCTCCCTGAGTTGGACCCTGTAATTACTCCTTCGAGCGAACCTGGACCGGCCCTGCTCGCCCGGAGGATAGTTTCTCTTCTCGATTGCACAGCGGTCCGAGTAACATCGGTCCCCCTTGAGGAACAGCTTCACCCCTTCACGCCGGCAAAGCTTACATTTGGGACCAGTGTATCTCGCCATTGATCGTTACCTCCCTGAGATTGCTACGTTATCCTATATTCTTCTGCGTTTCGGCTGACGGCACCCGTTATGGGGGATAGGAGTACAGTCCTTGATCCCCGATACATCCAGACCGGCAGCACGGAGCGAGCGTATCGCTGCCTCGCGTCCCGGCCCTGGGCCCTTTATCCACGCTTCTACCTTCTTCATACCCATCGCGATCACCTCGCGCGCAACCGTCGAGGCTGCCTGCTGGGACGCGAAGGGCGTGCTCTTTCTCGATCCCTTGTACCCCAGCTTCCCGGGGCTGCACCACGCCACCACCGCGCCATCACGATCAGTGATCGTTATGATCGTATTGTTGAACGTGGACTTGACATGTGCGATCCCGTACGCATCAACCTTTTTGGCTTTCTTCTTCTTTACCTTCTTCGGACGGGCCAATTAATTACCTCCTCGTAGACCTCCGGCACGGTCGTTATCTCTTTTTCTTTCCACCCTTCCTTATGCCCGGGCCCTTGCGCGTGCGTGCATTCGTATGTGTGCGCTGGCCACGCACAGGCAGCCCGTGCCTGTGCCGCAATCCCCTGTAAGCGCCTATATCCATCAACCGCTTGATGTTCATCGTAACCTCACCACGAAGCGAGCCTTCGACCTTGAAGTCGTTGTCGATGATGTTTCTTATCTTAACGGCCTGTTCCTCGGTCAGATCCCTCGTTCTGCAATCCAAAGGTACGTTGGCCTTCGAGAGTATCTTTCGGGCGCTCGAACGCCCGATACCGAATATGTAGGTTAAAGCGACCTCTATATGCTTATTGTCGGGAACATCGACTCCGGCTATACGCGCCACAGAATAACTCCTTCCGCAATAATCTCTACAATCAGCCCTGTCGCTGCTTGTGCTTCGGGTTCTTGCATATGACCCTCAGTACGCCCTTCCGGCGCACTATCTTGCAATTGGGGCACATTGTCTTCACCGAGCTTCTTACCTTCATAACTCTCTATCCTTCTCGCTAAAGGCCGGCCGTGAATTCCGCAAATCCCGTCTCATACCGCAGGTGCGGCGACAGCGATACAGGTTATTTGTACCTGTACGTTATCCTGCCCCTCGAGAGGTCGTAGGGGCTCAGCTCCAGCGCCACCCTGTCACCGGGGAGGATCCTGATGAAGTTCATCCTCATCTTGCCCGACACGTGAGCCAGGACTATATGCTTGTTCTCGAGCTCAACCCTGAACATCGCGTTCGGCAGCGCCTCGACCACGGTACCTTCGACCGGTATTCCTTTTTCTTTCGCCATTTCGGCTTTCTTCAATGCCCCTCGCTCGTTCACCGCCACTACGGCGGCCGTCAGCGGGGCGTTCCTGCTGTGTCGTCACCTCGTCAATATCATCGGTTCATTCTCTGTTACAGCGATGGTGTCCTCGAAATGCGCGGACAGCTTCTTATCGGCTGTAGCAAAGGTCCAGTTGTCCTTCAGGGTCTGAACCTCGTGGCTTCCCTCGTTAACCATGGGCTCTATCGCGAACACCATGCCCGGCTTCAAGATCGGTCCCCGCGCCGGGGGGCCGAAATTCGGTATCTGCGGCTCCTCGTGGAGCTGGCGTCCCACGCCGTGTCCGACGAGAACCCTCACAACGCTGTAACCGTGTTTCTTCGCATGAGTTTCTATCACGTGCGAGATATCAGAAAGATGGTTGCCTGATCTCGCCATGTCAATAGCGAGTTCCAGGCTTTCCCTTGTGACCTTTATCAGCATCTCCGCCTCTTCGCTGATCTCACCCACGGCGAACGTTCTCGTCGCATCGGCGTAGAATCCCTCTCGGAGCACGCCCATGTCGATCCCGATAATATCTCCACTCTCCAACTCACGGGGGCCGGGGATACCGTGCACGACCTCTTCGTTGACCGAAGCGCATATTGACGCCGGAAAGCCCTTGTACCCTTTGAAAGCCGGCTCCGCACCCCTGCTTCTTATGAATCCCTCCGCGAATGAATCAAGCTCCGCCGTCGTTGTCCCGGCCCTGACCATACCCTCGATCTCCGCGAAGCAATCCTTGATTATTTCGCCGCTCTGCCTTATCAAGTCTACATCGGATTTCGTTTTAATCGCGATCATCTCACTGCCTCGAGGACGTCACCGGCGATCTCCTCGATACCCCTTTCCCCGTCTATTGTCACCAATATGTCCATCCTCTTGCAAAATTCCACAACCGGAGCCGTCTGTTCCCTGTATACTTCGAGGCGTCTTCTCACCGTTTCCTCTTCGTCGTCGACCCTCTTCACCAGGTCGACACCGCAGTTCGAGCACTTCCCGTTACCCCCGCCCTGTCCGGTGGCGAATACGGCCTTGCATTCGGGGCATACACGCCTGTTGCTCAGCCGCTCTACTATGACCTCCGAATCGACGTCTATGAAGATTATGTGATCTATGGTTATCCCCTGTCTCTCGATCATGATCATCAGGGCCTTAGCCTGGTCTATCGTCCTCGGGAATCCATCCAGAATCCATCCGGAATCTCCAAGCCCGGCCAGTTTCTCCCTGACAAGCCCCAGGACTATCTCGTCCGGAACGAGAAGTCCCTTCTCCACGAAGTCCGCGGCCTTGACACCCAGCTCCGTTTTATTTGAAATGGCATCGCGAAGCAGGTCGCCGGTGGAAAGATGAGCCAAATCCATCGCTTCCGCAATCCGGACAGCCTGCGTTCCCTTTCCGGATCCTGGGGGACCAAGCAATATGATATGTTTCCCTGGCATAGGTCTCCTCACCGATCAGCGCCTGCCGCGCAGCTTGCCCTTCTTCATGAAACCATCGTAATGCCTCATCAACAGATGTGTTTCTATCTGCTGAAGCGTATCGAGCATGACGCCCACCGTTATCAGGAGCCCCGTGCCCCCGAAGTAGAAGGGCAGGCCGCCCTTGTTCATCAGGATGTCGGGCAATATCGCGATGAATGCAAGGAAGAGTGCTCCCGGCAATGTCACCCTCGTAAGTATCCTGTCTATGAAATCGCTCGTCCGCCTTCCCGGTCGTATGCCGGGTATGAATCCACCGTGTTTCTGCATATTCTCCGCGAGGTCGACCGGATTGAGCACGATCGCCGTGTAGAAATACGTGAAGAATATGATGATGATCGCGTACAGCGATATGTACAGCCACGAACCCGGGGCTATGAAACCTTGAACGCTCGATATGAAGTCGCTCTGCCTGAAGAAATTCATGAGCGTGCTGGGCAGCATCATTATCGATTGCGCGAATATTATAGGAATGACACCCGCGGTGTTGACCCGAAGCGGGATATACTGAGACCTGCCGCCGTAAACCTTGCGGCCGACTATACGCTTGGCGTACTGGACCGGAATGCGCCGTTGCCCCTGCGTTATAAGAATCACTCCCCCTATCACGATGACCATTATTATCATGAAGAATATCAAGCGGAAGGGGGTAAGCTGACCGAGCTTGATAGCGCGCCACGTGTTCAGGAAGAACGACGGGTAACGCGCGATGATGCCGATCATGATGATCAGCGAGATCCCGTTTCCTATTCCGCGCTCGGAGATCTGCTCCCCCAGCCACATTATGAAAATAGTGCCCGCGGTCATTGTCACCATGGTGAGCAGCCTGAATGCCAAGCCCGGATGGGGCACCACCGGCACGCCGCCCACGTTCATGTTCTGTAGATACAGAGATATTCCGAACGACTGAATAAGAGCGAGCCCGACCGTCCCGTAACGTGTATACTGCGTGATCTTCTTTCTGCCCTCTTCACCCTCCTTCGCGAGCTTCTCGAAATACGGAATAACCGCCTGAAGAAGCTGTATGATGATCGATGCGCTTATGTACGGCATGATCCCCAGCGCGAAGATCGTTGCACGGCTGAGGTTCCCGCCCGCGAAAAGATCGTACAGCGCGAAGATCGTGCCCCTCTGGTTCTGGAAGAAGGCACCCAAGGCTACAGGGTTGATGCCGGGCGCGGTGATATGGCCTCCGATCCTGTAAACGATCAGGAGCCCCACCGTGAACAGGATTCGCCTCTTGAGCTCGGGTATGCTGAAAATGTCGTGGAATTTTCTGAACATTACTCTTGCCCCTCAGTGTCCTTTCCCGACTTTTCCTCAACCTCGGCTTTAGCCGCCTTCGGAGCCTCATGCACCGGCTCGATCCCGGGGACCTCTTTGCCGGAGATCAGGCGGACCTCTCCTCCCGCATCGCGGATAACCTTTGCCGCCGAGCGGCTTACCGCATCAACCTCTATATCGAGCGCGACATCCAGGGTTCCCCGGCCTAGCACCTTTACCGGCAACGACGCCTTCTTAACAAGACCCGCCTCGATCAGCGTCCCCCTGTTGATCTTCGTGCCCTTCTCGAACCTGTTTAGATCCTCGAGATTAACAACCTGGCAATCCACCTTGAAGATGTTAGTGAACCCTCTCTTTGGAACGCGTCTCTGAAGCGGCATCTGACCGCCTTCGAACCACGGCTGCACTCCCCCGCCCGAGCGGCAGTTCTGGCCTTTTTCCCCTCTCGTGCTGGTTTTCCCGTGTCCGGAGCCGGGGCCGCGCCCGACCCTTTTCCGGGCCTTTATAGCGCCCTGCACCGGGCCAATGTCGCTCAATTTCATCTCAGCAAGCTCCTTGCAACAACATAACAAACAGTTATCTATATATTCGGTCCGGTTTATTTCTCCTGCTTATCCTGCGCCTGTTCCCCGCCAGATTCGGGAGCTTTCGCCTCGCCCTTTCCCGCCCTCTTTGCCGGGACGGCTTTCAGCACCGTGAATCCTCCGGTCCTCTCGACCGGCCCGGGGATATCCTTCTCGTCGACATTCTCCCATACGATAAGATGGCGGACCTTGTCCATCATCCCGCGGATCTGCGGTGTGTCGTTCTTGTAGATCGTGCGCTGGTTCCTCTTGAATCCCAGAGATACCATTACCTTCTTATGCTTCACCAGCTGGGAGTCTATTATACTGCGCACCTGCGTTATCTTTATCTTGTTTCCCATATCGATTCCTTGCTGCCTTCTCTGACTGCGGCTATTATCTCCATCCCGCTACGCCGGGCGGTCCGTTCCTCCCGGAGCTCTTCCTTGTCCCCGCCGTTCAGGGCCGCCGGCTTCACGCCGACTCCTGCTCCTCCTGCGGTTTTTCCTCTTCTTCCTTCAAGGCGAACAGCTTGCCTATGGATATATTGCGCCTGCGCGCAACCTCCCTGGCGCTCTTCAGCCTTCTCAATCCCTCTATCGTGGCCTTCACGTTGTTATGAGGGTTGTTCGATCCCAGAGATTTTGTCAGGATGTCCCTTACTCCCATCACCTCGAGCACCGACCGAATGCCACCGCCGGCTATCACACCCGTACCCGGAGATGCCGGCTTCAGCAGCACCCTGGCCGCACCGAACCTTCCCGTGACCTCGTACGGAATCGTCCCGCCGACCATAGGTATGGAGGTCATTTCCTTTCTGGCAACCTCGTTGGCCTTGCGAATGGCATCGCTGATCTCGTTCGCCTTGCCGAGACCTATTCCAACCTTCCCCATACCATCACCCACCGCCACAAGCGCGTTGAAGCTGAAACTGCGTCCGCCCTTCACAACCTTCGCTACCCGGTTTATATGAATCGTCTGTTCCAGGTATTCAGGTTCGTGACTGCCTTCTTCCTGCCTTTTATCTCTTCTGTCTCTCTTCTGCAACTAACCCACCCCCATGGGTGCTTGGCCGTCATCGTCAATTGACGGCCTCAGTTATTAAAATTTCAGTCCGGCTTTCCGCGCGGATTCCGCCAGAGCCATAACTCTCCCGTGATACAGATTGCCGCCCCTGTCGAGCGTAACCTTCTCTATGCCCTTTTCGGCGGCCTTCCCGGCGATGGCCTCTCCCACCGCCCTGGAGCGGAGCATCTTGACGCTCAGGGGCCTGCCCTTCCCGCCCTTGCCCTTATCTCCCTTACCCTTTCCACCCTCATTCTTCGCGCCCCCGTCACCACGATCGACATCCGCCTTGGGAAGCTCGAGCTTGAGGCTCGATGCGGAGGCCAGGGTCACCCCCTCATCGTCATTTATGATCTGGGCATATATATGGCAATTACTGCGTGAAATGGCCAGCCTCGGCCTATCGGCGGTGCCGTGCACCTTCTTCCTAACGCGCCGGTGCCGGCTCATCCTCGCTTCTCTCTTACTCCTAGTCACTCTCTTCAACTCCGCGTTTCTGAACCAAGTTCAACATTTATATGCAATCCCATCTATTATCACCCGGGGCGACACGCCCGGCTAAAATCCCGTTCCCACCGCGGCCTTGCCGGACTTGCGCATGATATATTCCCCGACGTAACGTACACCCTTGCCCTTGTATGGCTCCGGGGGGCGGAACCCTCGGATCTCCGCGGCCGTCCGGCCGACCTTCTGCTTGTTTATCCCGAGCACCCTTATCTTCTTCGGATCCGGCACCTCTATGGTTACGCCCTCCTCCGGTTCGAATCGAACCGGATGGGAATACCCAAGAGCCAGTACGAGCGTTTTCCCCTTGAGCTCGGCCCTGTACTCCACGCCCTCGATCTCCAGATCCTTGGAGAAGCCCTCAGAAACACCGATAACCATGTTCGCGATCAGAGTTCTGGTCAGGCCGTGCAGCGATCTATGCTGCTTCGACTCGCTCGGACGCTTCACCATTATCTGCGTCTCTTCCATCTCCACGATCATCTCGGGATGAAGGGTTCGTTCGAGCTCGCCTTTCGGTCCCTTGACCTTGATATGACTACCCTTCAAATCGATCTGCACACCCGACGGGATCGGTATGGGATTCCTTCCAATTCGCGACATGACTCAGTTCTACCTCCATCGGTGGCCGGTCCGGGGAATCCCCCCGACCCGCCGCCAAACACGTTATTTCAAAGCTACCAGACGTGGCAGAGCACTTCGCCCCCGACACCAAGGGCCCGGCATTCCTTGTCGGTCATAATCCCCTTGGATGTGGATATGATGGCGGTGCCGTACCCGCCCATCACCCTGGGGATCTGATCCTTGCCCACATAGACCCGTCTGCTCGGCACGCTTACATGCTTGATATACTCGATCGCGCATTCATTGCCCTTGTTGTACTTGATGTATACCCGTAACTTACCCTGCAGGTTGTCGTCGATGTACTTCACACCCTTGACGTACCCGTTCTCCATCAGAATCCTCGCGATGTGCGCCTTGATCCTCGAAGCAGGAATATCGACATAATCCTTCCTGACCATGATCGCATTGCGCAACCGCGTCAGCATGTCAGCGATAGGAGAGGTCATCATATCTTCTTCACCTCGTATGTTTCCCTTTGTTAGCCGGCGGCTACCAGCTTGCCTTTACAACACCCGGGATCTTACCGTCGAGAGCCAGCTCCCGGAAACAGATCCTGCAGATCCCGAATTTGCGTATATACGCCCGCGGCCTGCCGCATCTGCTGCAGCGGTTATATGCGCGGACTTTGAACTTAGGCTTTTTCTTCGATTTCTCTATCAAGCACTTCTTGGCCACAAACCCTCCTCTTGCCTGCTAATTCACCCGAAGAGGCATTCCCAGTAAAAGCACCAGCTCCCTTGCCTCTTCATCGGTCTTCGCCGTTGTGACTATCGTTATATCCATGCCCATTATCTTCAATATCTTGTCGTAATCTATCTCGGGGAAAATGATATGCTCCCTGACACCGAACGAGTAGTTGCCCCTTCCGTCGAAGCTCTTGGCGGAAAGCCCCCGGAAATCCCTTATCCTCGGGATGGCGACATTCACGAGACGGTCGTAGAACTCGTACATCATGTTCCCCCGCAGCGTAACCATGCACCCGATCGGGACATCGGCCCTGATCTTGAAGCCCGCTATCGCGGCCCTGGAACGTGTGATCGCCGGCTGCTGTCCCGTAATAGCGGCAAGGTCCTTGGCCGCGGCCTCGAGCACCTTCGCATCGGTCACCGCTTCGCCGACACCCATGTTGACGACTATCTTGCTGAGACGGGGAACCTCCATGATGTTCTTGTATTTGAACTTCTTCCTCATCTCGTCAACAACCTTCTCGAGATAAATGCGCTTTATATTCGGTACTTCTTTTTTTTCAACCATCTCATTCACCGTTAATTCCCTAACACCGATCTCCTAAATCAAAACGAAGACCCTAGTCCTCATCACTAAGCGTCTCACCGCATTTCTTGCATTTCCTCACCTTGCGGTTATCGGCAAGCCATGCTATCCCGGTTCTAGCGGGGCGATTGCACTTCGGGCATATCAGGATCACATTAGAACGGGCGATCGGGGCCTCCTTCTCGATGATTCCTCCACCCTGCCCCTGCGCCTCCTCTCGCGTGTGCCTCTTGATCAGGTTGACCTTTTCCACTATCAACCTGTCGGTCTCCGGGATTACTTTCAGCACCTTGCCCGTCTTGCCGCTGTAGTTACCTGAAACAACCTTTACCATATCGTTTTTCTTTATCTTCATATCTACTTCCGCTTTTCCTCTAGATAACCTCCGGAGCCAGGGATACGATCCTCATGAACCTCTTCTCCCTGAGCTCCCTGGCAACCGGACCGAAGATTCTCGTCCCTATCGGCTCGCGCTGCTCGTTCACTACCACCGCCGCATTCTGATCGAAACGGATGTAGCTTCCGTCCTTGCGGCGCACCTCTTTCTTCGTGCGGACGATAACGCATTTGACAACCTGCCCCTTCTTGACCCCGCCGCCCGGAATCGCAACCCTGACAGATGCGCTGATGATATCTCCTATACTCGCGTAACGCCTCCTGGAACCGCCAAGAACCTTGATGCAGCGAACGCTCTTTGCCCCAGAATTGTCAGCGACAACCAGATTTGTCTGCATCTTGATCATCGTAGTATTCTCCTACTGTGCCCTCTCAATAACCTCGACTATGCGCCAGCGCTTCATCTTGCTGTACGGCTTCGTGGACATGACCTTTACGGTGTCCCCGACCTTGCACTGTCCCTGTTCGTCATGCGCGTATATCTTCGACGTCTTCTTGACGATCTTCTTATACGTCGGGTGACGGAACAGCCTTTGAACGGAGATCGTTACCGTTTTATCCATCTTGTCGCCGACTACCTGCCCGACCAGCACCTTCCTGGGCTTTCTTTTCTCCATAGCATCTCCTCGAATCCACCTTCACGCCTGTTCATAAAAACACGGCCAGTTCTATTCTTTCTCTGCGGCTTCGGGTTTCGCCGCCGCGTACTCCTCTCCCGCCCTTGACTTCTCGCCGATAACCGTTTTGATCCTTGCCAGATCACGCCTTGCGATACGAACCTTCAGCGGGTTGTCGAGCCGCTTTATCGAAAGCTGAATCTTCATATGCGCCAGCTCTTCCGACAGCTCACGCTCGCGCGCCATCAACTCTTCCAGTGTCATATCCCTGAGTTCAATAGCCTTCATTTAAACAACCGTCCAAATTATTCCTGCAACCGTGCAGGCAGACATGCTACGGGCCGGAGCCGTAACTATCCAACCACCTTGCCCGAGCTGATCCTTCTCACGAACTTCGTCCTGATCGGAAGCTTCGCGCTGGCAAGCTCCAGCGCCTCCCTCGCCGTCGCGGCCTCCACACCCTCCAGCTCGAAGAGCACCCTACCCGGCTTGACGACCGCAACCCAGTACTCCGGCGCTCCCTTTCCCTTACCCATCCTCGTCTCCGCCGGCTTTACCGTGACCGGCTTGTCGGGAAAAATCCTGATCCACAGCTTGCCCTGACGCTTTATATGACGCATTATCGCCACGCGGGCCGCCTCGATCTGTCGGCTCGTCAGCCATGCTGGAGCCTCCGCCTGAAGCCCGTACTCTCCGAAGCTGATCTTCGAGCCGCGCATCGACATACCTCTCATCCGGCCTCTCTGCTGCTTCCTGTACTTTGTCTTTTTCGGCATCAACATGAGATATCAACCTCTCAAAAATCACTAGCGGCCCTTGGAGCTCTCCTCTATGGCCTTATCTCCCATCCTGTCCCTGAACTCCTTGGGAAAAACCTCTCCAAGATATATCCATACCTTCACACCGATCGCACCATAGGTAGTGAAAGCGGTGGCTCTTGCATAGCTGATGTCGGATCGGAGCGTATGCAGCGGCACGCGGCCTTCCATATAGCCCTCCGCCCTTGACATCTCTGCGCCGCCGAGCCTACCCGAGCACTTCACCTTTATCCCCAGCGCTCCCATTCTGATCGCCGATCCTATCGCCTTCTTCATAGCTCTCCGGAAAGAGACCCTCTGCTCGAGCTGTCCGGCGATGTGCTCCGCTACCAGCTGCGCGTTCAGCTCCGGCTTCTTGACCTCCTTGATATCTATGTTCACCTCTTTGTCCGTGAGGTGGCAAAGCTCCTCGCTCAGGAAATCGACCTCGGCGCCCTTGCGGCCGATGACCATCCCCGGCCTGGCCGTGTATATATGGATCTTTACCTTGTCTCCGCGCCTTTCGATATCTATGTTGGAAACGCCGGCCCTCGCCAGCCGTTTCTTGACGTAGCGCCGGATCGTAATATCCTCTTCCAGCCAGTTGGCGAAATTCTTAGTTGTAAACCATTTCGAATCCCAGGTGCGGTTTATGCCCAACCGCAGCCCTATCGGATTAGTTTTCTGGCCCAAGTTCTCCTCCTCTGTCTCTTCTCGATCGATATCCGGGGTCTCATTCCTGCTTTCGGTTGCGATGCCGGGATCCTACGTCCCGTAATCCAAATTTATATCTACAGATCTCTATGCTATTTCTTTTCCTCGTCCTTCTCCGCTCTCATCAACTCGAGTATCACGGTGATATGGCTGCTTCGCTTGCGGATCCTGAATGCACGCCCCTGAGCCCTGGGCCTGATGCGGTACATCGTCGCTCCCTCGTCAACCAGTATCTTCTTTATTCCCATGTCGCCCGGTTCCGCAGGATGCTCCAGCTTCTCGACGAGGTTATGCATCGCCGAAACTACGACCTTCTCGATCGGCCTTGCCACAGCCTTCGACGAGAACTTCAGGTTCTCCAAAGCCTTCTCGACGCTCTTCCCGCGAATCTGGTCCGCGACCAGCCTGGCCTTCCTGGGGGACACCCTTACGTGCCGCGCCACTGCGCGTGCTTCCATCCTTGTCTACCTCCGCTAGCTCTTCTTCCTGCCCGAATGCCCTCTGTAGGTCCTCGTCGGCACAAACTCCCCGACCTTATGACCCACCATGTTCTCCGTGATAAAAATCGGAATGAACTTGTTTCCGCTGTGCACCGCCAATGTATATCCGACGAATTCAGGGCTGATCGTGCTTCTGCGGGCCCACGTCTTGATTACCTTTTTCTCACCGGTCGAATTGAGCTTTTCGATCTTGGCAAACAGCTTCTCGTCGATGAACGGGCCTTTTTTCAATGATCTTGGCATCTATCCTCCAACAAGTTCTTCTTGTCGCCCCCGGGGGGCTTGTTCTCCGGAACGGACCTCGAATCCCGGGCCCGCCCATTCTACCTTTTCTTCTTTCTCCTGCGTACTATGTACTTATCCGATAATTTCTTGCTTCTCGTCTTGTACCCCTTCGTCGGCTTCCCCCACGGCGTTACGGGATGCCGTCCTCCGCTGCTCTTGCCCTCGCCGCCTCCGAGGGGATGATCGACCGGATTCATGGCAACGCCGCGGACCTTGGGCCTTCGGCCCAGCCACCGCGACCGGCCCGCCTTTCCGATGTTGATGTTCTCATGATCAACGTTGCTGACCTGTCCGATCGTTGCAAAGCATTCCTTGCGCACCTGCCTCAGCTCACCGCTCGGAAGGCGAAGAAGGGCGTAGTTCCCTTCCTTTGCCATGAGCTGAGCATACGATCCCGCGCTTCGCGCCATCTGCCCGCCCTTTCCATTGACCAGCTCGATGTTATGAATGAACAGCCCAGTCGGTATCTTCTCCAACGGCAGGGCGTTGCCCGGGTGAATATCCGATTCGGGGCCCGATACTATCGAATCTCCGATCTTGACGCCGTGAGGCGTGAGTATATACCTCTTCTCCCCGTCGGCGTAGTTCAGAAGCGAAATGAACGCCGAGCGGTTCGGGTCGTACTCCACCGATACAACCTTGGCGGGTATCCCGTGCTTGTCCCTCTTGAAATCAACCACCCTGTAGCGGCGTTTGTGACCTCCCCCCCTGCGCCTTACGGTTATGCGCCCCTGGTTGTTCCGTCCGCTTATTCTCGTGAGCGGCTCGAGAAGCGACTTCTCGGGCGCCTTCTTGGTAAGGCTGGAGTAATCCGTTACAGTCTTGAACCTCAGGGTCTGTGTCGTCGGTTTAAACTTCTTGATAGCCATTGATCAGTTCCTCGAGTTTTCCTAATCCCGCCTAACCTGCAAACTCCTAATTCCGGTTAATATCACCGCCAGGCGTTTCATCCGCCCGCGGCGCCTTGAAGCCTCCTAAACCTGATCGAACAGGTCGATAACGTCGTCCTTGGCCAGCGTCACATAGGCCTTTTTACGATCCGGCCGTTTGCCCGTGAACCGTCCCGAACGCGTGAAGTTCGTCTTCATCTTTCCGCGAAGCCTCGTCGTTCTCACATCCTTCACCTTGACGTTGAACAGGTGCTCGACCGCGATCTTGATCTCCCTCTTATTGGCACGGCGGTCGACCTCGAATACGTACCTGTTGTGCATCTCCTTCAAGGTGTTGCTCTCTTCGGTGATAACGGGCTTTACTATTACTCTCTGAAAATCCATGATCACATGACCGCCTCTTCTATTAACTGATCGCCACCTTACTCGGCGAACACCTCCTCCAGTATCACAAGTGCGTCCTTCGTAAAGAGAAGCACATCGGCCTTCAGGATATCGTACGCATTCATGTTGCGGCTGAGAATGAACTCGACTCCCGGTATGTTACTCATCGATCTGAAGACGTTCTCATCGAATGCGTCCATGATGAAGAGGGTTTTCTTGCCATCCAGCCCCGCCGACCTGAGAAATTCGATGAAGCGCTTCGTTTTCGGCTCGCTCATCCGTACGCCGTCGACGACGATCACCGCATCCCCGTTCCCCTTGTCTATGAGGGCGGATTTCAGCGCGAGCCGCTTGACCTTCTTCGGTATGCTCCGCCTGTAATCCCTCGGCGCCGGCCCGAACACAACGCCTCCGCTGCGCCAGATAGGAGAGCTTCTCCTGCCCGCCCGGGCCCTTCCGGTACCCTTCTGCCTGTAAGGCTTTGCGTTTCCGAAGGAAACCTCGCCGCGCGACTTGACCTTGGCGGTGCCGCTGCGCCTGTTGCGCAGGTACGTCACAACGGCATCATAGAGTACGCTCCTGTTTATAGTCCCCTCGAAGAGTGAGGTGGGCAGATCCACCTTCCCCTTGGGCTCTCCATTGAAATCGAATAGACTTGCGTTTGCCATATTTATTCCTCGTGCTTCATCCTACTTCGACGCAGCTACCGTGACTCGAAGTATCGTATTTCTCGATCCCGGCACCGCTCCCTTCAACAGCAGAAGATTGTTTTCCAGATCGATCCCGGCCACCTCGAGGTTCCTGACATTGACGTTCTCGTGGCCCATCTGCCCCGGCAGCTTGCGCCCCTTCAGAACCCTCCCCGGATATGCCGCCATCCCGATCGAGCCCGGCACCCTGTGAGACTTGGACCCGTGCGTTTTCTTTCCACCGTGAAATCCGTGCCTCTTGACAACCCCCTGGAAACCCTTTCCCTTGGACTTGCCCGAAACATTCACCAGGGCGGCGTCGTTGAAGACCTCGACGCTCAGCAACTGACCCGGCTCGAAACGTCCGGCGTCCTTCACACGGAACTCCTGGACGAAACGGTACGGAGGGAGTTTGCACTTTCTGAAGTGCCCCAATCTCGGCAGGTTAGCCTTTGTCGGGCGCATCTCCTCGAATCCCACCTGCACAGCCTCGTACCCGTCATTATCCTCTGTCTTGACCTGGACCACGGGGCATGGGCCGACGCGGATGACCGAAACAGGAACGGAAGCACCGTTCTCGTCGAAAATCCTGGTCATCCCGATCTTTTTGCCTATCAACCCGATCATTTCATCCTCCGAATCTACACCTTTATCTCTATATCCACGCCGGCGGGCAGATCGAGCTTCTGGAGCGCATCGACCGCTTTGGGCGTAACGTTTGTAATCCAGATCAGCCTCTTGTGTGTACGAATCTCGAACTGCTCGCGCGATTTCTTGTTCACGTGCGGTGAGCGCAGAACTGTGTAAACGGCTCGTTTCGTGGGAAGAGGTATTGGCCCTGATACCGAGGCGCCGGTTCTTAGCGCGGTCTTCACGATTTCCTCCGCACTCCTGTCCAGCATGGAATGCTCGTAGGCCTTCAGCTTAATCCTTATTCTCTGACCATCCACCAGGTAACCTCCGAAATCCTCGTTAACCGTTTACTCTATTATCTCGGTTACGACCCCTGCGCCGACCGTGCGGCCTCCCTCCCTGAT
>CAYRCK010000037.1:0-24408 GCA_964422745.1 uncultured bacterium | reverse complement strand
CATAGGCTCTGAGGTATAGCTGAGAAACTTCAAAGATCCATAGGGCCTAGATGTAGAGCGGAGAAGAGCGCATGAAGAGACATTACAAAGACCCGTGGGGCGGATAGCTTGTGTGTACTGGAAAATATATGAAGCCTTTAAATAATCCACGTAGCTCGCATTGATATTTATCTTCATTCGCCCTTCCGCCCGGATGGACGGTGGGTATCAATAAAATACGGAGCCTACGTAAAGCATTTTTTACTAAAGTAATATGCGGTTTACTGACGATAACTTGATGAGAGCAGGCGCATGCTGCGCGGTGGGTCGAGTGCCGCGAGGTATCTTTAGGGTACAATCGCCCAAGAGCATGCAGTCATGGGGAGCACTTATCCCCTGGAATGCTGACCTACGGTGCCGGGATAGGATAGACAGAATATGCATTCATTCCGCTTGAAGCTCAGAAAGACATTCGGGAAGATCCACAAGCTGCCCACCCTGCCGCCGATCGTCGTTACGCTCGAGAACGCATTGAGGAACGAGAACGCGAGCGCCGATGATATCGCCCGCATAATCTCAAATGATATCAGTATCAGCAGCAATATACTGCGACTTGTCAATTCCGCGTACTACTCGCCGGGCACCGGTTCTATCACATCGATATCGGAGGCGGTTGTGAGGCTGGGGCTTCACGAGATAAAGCAGATGTGCACGACACTGGCCGTGATCAGTGCGTTCAACAAGATAGGGAAGTTCAGGAATCATGTGCAGTTCTGGAAGCACTGCATCGCCGTCGCCAATGCGGCCAGGGTGATATTGAACAATTCCAGGAGATCGGGGCATTACACTGAGGACGATGCCCATATCGCCGGTCTGCTTCACGACACCGGGTACCTGGTGCTGGATCAGTATTTTTATGAGGATGTAAAAGGAGCCTGGGAGCTGGCGGCGGGGAGAGGCGTGCCGAATCACGAGGTGGAGCAGGAGTTGCTCAAGATCGATCACGGAGAGGTCGGTGGTCATCTTCTCAGGAAATGGAAACTCCCGCCCCATATCGTTCATGGCGTTTCATATCATCACCAGTTTCAAAAGCCGGATATAGAGGACGCCGAGCTTGTCAGGATCGTGCACCTCGCCGATGCGGTGTGTGTCGAGGTGGGAGTCGGCAACGGATACGGGGACATCACCATGGAAGTGACCGAGGAGTCGTGGATCAGCCTGGACATAGGCGAGCAGGCGAGAGAGCGCATACTGGAAAAGGTAGGGGGCGAGCTGTCGGGCAGCGAGATTATCAATTATCTGGGAAACGATGCGCCTGCGGAGCTTGCCGGACGCTAGATTTCCGGACCGGCCGATGATCCCGGTATATCAACAGAAGAGCAATCAGGATATTTATCGAATTCTCAGTGTATCGGTTTGTTCGTCTATCGAATAATCTCTCTTATCTGTTGCGTACTAATAATATCAAACGCAATATTACTGATGTGCAACAATCGCCGCAATGATCTCGGAATTGTGTTTTGTGGGCGTATTGGAGCGGAGGGCTGTGAGGCAGTTCGGGGGCACGGCGGATATTGATCGACTGTTAATGATGTGTTCCAGGGTGCTTTTGCACGGCAGAGATATGTCATTCGAGGTGGTGCGGGACGATGGCGGATGCAGAGCATGTCGCAATTCTGTCTAGGGGAGTCGTTGCGTGGAACCGCTGGCGGCAGGATAATCCCGACACGGTTCCGGACCTCTCAGGGGCGAATATAAAAACGAAGAAGCTGGACGGTATCAATTTCAGGGGCGCGGACCTGGGCTGTGCCATGCTTCCGGGAGCTAAGCTGAAGGGTGCCAACCTCGAGGGAGCCTCCCTCGTCGGTACGGACCTCATGGAGGCCGATCTTCGCGGCGCATGGTTCTCTCGCGCGAACCTGGAGCGGGCGAACCTCATGGGCGCCGATCTGAAGAACGCGGATCTACAGGGCGCCAACCTCGAGGGGGCCATTCTATACAGGGCCGATCTTGAGGGAACCGAATGCGTCTGCAACTCCCTCTGGTTCGAGATGCTCATGGGATTCGCCGGCAGGCTCATAGATGCGGGCGAGTCGGACGGCGAATACTACTTCGATGATGTGGCGGGCTCCTTCGTCGAGAACAGCTTTGTGACGACGCGTAGCTGCAGGCTCGAGCTTGAGCTGTCGGAGCCGGTATCGACCGGGCTTGTATACAGGGTGCTGGGCGCGCTGAACAGGCTTTACAGCGCCGCGGCGAGCGAGGAGCTCACCGGCCCGATCATACAGATAGGCTCGCCAGGAGCTGAGGATGATACGGCGAGTCCATAATCTTGATAATGGAATAAAGATCGGCCAGTGGTTATGGCGCCGTGAGTTGTGATATTGCGCGAACCGATCATCGAGGAGCGGTTTGTAGTATGAACAGGATCTCATTCAAAGGGGCGAGGAATATTCTCGAGGATTTCTCCGTGAGGTTTCTTAGCGTAGGCGCGGAGCGGATGCCGCCTTCAGAGGAGATCCGCGTGCGGTACGGCGGCGTGCTCGGCTCGATCGCATCCAGAAGATCGGTTGAATTGGAACGATTGCTCGATATCGTCGACTTTCTCCTGGCAAACGGCGTCGGAGAAGAGTCGATTGTTCGAATGATAGAGGAGAATGACGGTGATCTCGCCGGGCTGGCGGGCGATGCGGAACTGCTGGCTGTCTGCTGCAGCAACGGCACGATCACAGATGTCAAGATCTTCGAGGAATAGCTGTCCGGGGCTCTGTATATAGAGCTGTACTTGTGAAATGATCCAGTGTGGCGAGGGACCACAGATCCGTCTAAATTCACTAGTTTATTTGCAGTTGGTCAGTGAATCAGAATCCGCAGGCTAGTTAAGAAGCATCATCTTCCTGGACATGGTCGTCTTCCCCGCCCTGAGCCTGTAGATATACACGCCTGACTGAACGGTTCGACCGCTGCCGTCAGCCCCGTCCCATTCTATACCGTGAGCGCCCTTTTCCTTGAAGCCGTCCGTTAGCCGTATGACGAGCCTTCCGCTGATATCGAAAACATCCAGTTCGACGTTCGAGCCGAAGGGCAGGTAGTAGCGGATCTCGGTCGACGGGTTGAAGGGATTGGGGAAGTTCTGGTGTAGGGTTAGCGGTATATGAGGCGTTGATACGGGTGCCGTCTCGAATAGCAGTTCAGTGCCCGAAGCATCGGTGGTTTCGACGCGATAGACATAACTCTCTCCGGGGGATACGGACCTATCATGTAACGAGTAGCTGAGGCCGTTCTTTATGATCAAAGGCTCGATGAGATCCTCGAAGTGTCTTCCCGGGCAAATGGATCTTTTGACATGGAATCCGGAGTCGTCTATATGCGAACTCAGCCGCCAGTGGACGGTGATGCCTCCATCGGCCGGCCGGGCGCCGTATCCCTGAAGCAGCACATCGACCGTGCCTCCGGATGAGTTGATATGCTGGGCGTAGATATACTCGCCGCCATCTCTCCCATCGATCCACGACACCACCGTGCCGCCGCTTCCTGTATAGACAAGGCACGGGAAGTACTGTCCATCGGGTGCAGTGCATACGGCGGCTCCGCCGTATGACCACATCCTCACGCCTGCGCCGCTCATTCGCTGTGCGTATATGTTGTAGTCCGGGTAGCCGTTGCGGCTGTCGTACCAGACGATCACCGCGCCTCCGGCCCCATCGTTAACTATCGCCGGTGACTCCTGGCCGCCGAATACAGTGCATACCTCTGAACCGTCGCTGTCCCAGACAACCGTGCCGGCCGTGTCTATGCGCTGCGCGTAGATATCGGCGCCGGCCCTGTGGTCCTCCCACACTATTACGGCACCGCCCGATCCGTCCCCGATCAGTGCGGGGGTGAGCTGATCATGCGGATCGCCGCATGCCGCAACACCGGCCTCATCCCACAGAGTGCCGCCCCCCGCGTCGAGTCTCTGTGCGTAGATATCGCTGTTGCCGCAGGGGTACAGGGGCTCCTGACAGTTACGGCTGTCCTCCCAGGCCGCTATAACACCGCCGCTGCCGTCCGGCACCGCCTGCACGGCGCTCTGGTAGCTATTAGAAGAGCATATCGCCGTCCCCTCGAGGGGCCACAGCAGCGAGCCTTCGGTGGATATCCTCTGAGCGAATATGGAGCCGCACCGCCACAGGATTATGGCCCCGCCCAGAGAGTCCGCGACAACGACCGGATCCTCCTTGTCCGAAGGCGATACGTTTACTGCGACGCCGTCAAGCGGCCATTGGGCTATGCCCGGTCCGCTCAGCCTCTGGGCGTAGATATCCCGGCGCGTGTCACGTTCGTCCACCCAGGCGATCAGCGCTCCTCCGTCGTCATCTGCGGTGATCGCCGGGTGGAACTGTTCCCCAGCGGCGCCGCATACGATCACGCCGCCGGCGCTCCAAAGGATGCCGCCGTTTGCGTCGAAGGCCTGAGCATATATATCGCATCCACCGCTTCTCCGGTCCTCCCAGGCCGCGATGAACGCCGAACCGCTCTGAACGATCACGGGATTATCCTGCTCTCCGGTTTCGCAGCAGAGCACGATGCCGTTCGCCGCACATAGCGGCGTTCCCTCCATGTCGATCCTCTGTATGAAGATGTCCAGGTCGCCGTTTCTTCCATCGGACCAGGCGAGGATCGACCCGCCGGCACCATCGGGGATTATCCTGGGGCGATGCCGTTCGCCGTATTCAGTGCAGATTGCGATGCCATCGGCCTGCCAATCTGCAAGTAGCGGGGCGGTATTGAGGAAGGGGTACAGTACTATGAATACCAACAGAAGTTTAATAATTGTAGTCATTTGACCCTGCTGCAATTAAGTGCTCGTCTGTCACTTTCAGAGGTAAATGCAATTTAAATACCACCGATCGCTCGGGCGGCCGTGTGGATGCCGACTGGGATTTTTTATAGAGCGTTGGTAGGCAGGTGCGGGGATGCCGGACGATTCTTGGCGATGCTGTCAGGGCGGATATAAGATCGGGACCACGTGTATGGGGGAGTGCGGCTGTTTTGTCAGATGCCGGCGTTGCCTGTATTCATCGTTTGTGATGGATTCATGCTGGAATTCTGGTATGATGTTTCGACAGCTCGCTGATTACGGTGTTCGATCCGAACCTTGAGGCGGATTTATTTATATCCGGGCGCCAGCACTAATGACGGCGCTCGCGAATTCCGGCCTCCGATTACTCGAGGTCTGTATAGGTTGAAAAAATTGCATCTCAATAGGCTCGTGATTTATCCCCTTGTTGCAGCACTGATGATATTAACCTGCTCTCTGTCACCATCGGCCGCAGACGAAAAAACCATGGATCCGGTCCGGCTGGCGGACCCTTTTATCGGCACCGGGGGCCATGGACACACGTATCCCGGGGCGACACTGCCCTTCGGCATGGTCCAGCTCAGCCCCGACACCCGCCTGAGCGGTTGGGACGGCTGCTCCGGTTACCATTACTCCGACAGCGTTCTCCACGGCTTCAGCCATACGCATCTAAGCGGCACCGGCTGTTCGGACTACGGGGATATCCTGTTCATGCCCGTGGTAGGGGGGGTGGGACTCGTTGGCAGCGGCGATGGAGGATCGGATTCGGCCGAGCTGACCGGCGGCAGCCCCGCGGGCACGGGGCCTCTCTGCAGCTCGAGATTCGATCACTCGAGCGAGACCGCCTCGCCCGGATACTACGCCGTGACACTGGACGACTTCGGTATCAGGGCGGAGCTTACCGCTGCACCGAGGGCCGGATTTCACAGGTACACGTATCCACAGGGAGCGGAAGCGTCACTGGTTATCGACCTCGAATCGAGGGATCGCGTGCTCGAATCGAGGATCAGGGTCGTAGGCCCTTCGGATGTGGAGGGCTTGAGGAGGTCCAGCGCCTGGGCGAAGAATCAGCATGTCTACTTCGCCGCGAGGTTCTCGAGGCCGTTCGAATCATGGCTGGTCTCGAACGGCGGTGAGCTGAAGCCCGATGTGGAGGAGATCTCCGGGACCAACGTCAAGGCCCAGCTGATGTTCGGTTCTCTCGATGGCGAAGAGCTGCTTGTCAAGGTCGGCATCTCGGCCGTGAGCGCGGAGGGGGCTCGGAAAAACCTCGACAATGAGATCCCGTCATGGAGCTTCGACGGTACCAGGAAAGCGGCGGAGGCTGCGTGGAGGAGTGCCCTCGGTAAGATCAGCGTCGATGGTGGGAGCAAGGAGCAGCAAGTGATTTTCTACACGGCACTCTACCACGCGATGCTGAGCCCGGATCTTTACATGGACGTTGACGGCAAGTACAGGGGAAGAGACGGCTGCGTGCACCGCGCCGATGGCTTCGAGTACTACACGGTGTTCTCCCTCTGGGATACATACCGCGCGGCGCATCCGCTGTTTACGATAATCGAGCCTGAGAGGACGGACGATTTCATAAGGACATTTCTAGCTCAGTACGAGCAGGGCGGCAGGCTGCCGGTCTGGGAGCTCGCGGCGAACGAGACCGACTGCATGATCGGTTACCACGCCGTGCCGGTGATTGCGGATGCATACATTAAAGGGATCAGGGGATTCGATGCGGGGAAGGCGTTCGAGGCGATGAAGCACAGCGCCCTCGAGGACAGGTTCGGCCTCGACAGCTACCGCAAGCTCGGCTACATCCCGGCCGACAGGGAGGGTGAATCGGTGTCGCGGACCCTCGAATACGCCTACGACGACTGGTGCATAGCCGTGATGGCGGCCGAGCTGGGTATGGAGGGCGATCACGAGGTGTTCATGGATCGCGCGCAGTCGTACAGGAATATCTTCGATGCCACGACAGGATTCATGAGGGCCAGGGCGAACGGCCGGTGGTTCTCTCCTTTCGATCCCTCGGAGGTGAACCTGAACTACACCGAGGCCAACTCATGGCAGTACAGCTTCTACGTACCGCAGGACGTGGAGGGGCTTATAGAGCTGATGGGCGGACGGGAGGCATTCACGGCGAAGCTCGACGCGCTGTTCGCCGCTGACACACGGACCTCCGGAAGGGACCAGCCCGATATCACGGGTCTTATTGGACAGTACGCACACGGCAACGAGCCGAGCCATCACATGGCCTATCTCTACTGCTACGCCGGCCGGCCGTGGAAGACCCAGCAGAGGGTGAGGCAGATCATGGACGAGCTGTACTCGACCGGCCCGGGCGGTCTCTGCGGGAACGAGGACTGCGGACAGATGTCGGCCTGGTTCGTACTGAGCGCATTGGGGCTCTATCCGGTCACACCCGGATCGGACGTCTACGTGATAGGGAGCCCGCTCTTTCCCGGGGCCGAGATCGACCTTGGGAACGGCAGGCGCTTCAAGGTGACGGCGCAGGGCGTTTCAGATAAAAATTTGTATATCCAATCGGCGATGCTGAACGGTGAGGCGTACGGGCGGTCGTATATAAGGCACGGCGATATCGCTGCCGGTGGAGAGCTCCGTTTCGTGATGGGCGATGAGCCCTGCGTGCAGTGGGGGAGCGGGCCAGAAGACGTGCCGCGGAGCTCTATAGAAGCCGCGGATATCATAACCGTTCCTTTCGTGGCGGCAGGGCCACCGGTATTCAATGCTCCGATCGAGGTGATCCTCGAGACGGATACGGAAGGCGCGGGTATCCGCTACACGCTGGACGGGAGCGAGCCGGACAACGGATCGAGTCTCTATACAGGTCCCTTCGAGCTTGATAAATCAGCGGTGCTCAAGGCCGCCGCCCTCGACTCTGCCGGAAGGGCGAGCCGGGTCATGACGTCTGTGTTCACGAGGATCCCCGACGGCATGGGCATAGAGTTTATTTCTGGGTACAGCTCGCAGTACCCAGCGGGCGGAGACCTGGCGCTCCTGGACGGTATGAGGGGGAGCGAGGATTTCAGGGCGGGCCGATGGCAGGGATACCACGGCGTGGATCTCGACGTGATCGTGGACCTGGGCAGCGTGCGGGATGTGGGCCGGATCGCTGCGGGCTTCCTCCAGGACCAGCGGTCCTGGATATTCATGCCCGAGGAGGTGGCCTTTTTTATCTCCGAAGACGGCGTGTCGTTCGAGGAGACCGGTGTTGTGAAAAATGACGTTCCCAAGAATAAAGAAGATGCGGTTGTCAAGAGATTCACGGTGAAGATCGCCGAGGCAAGGACCAGATACGTGCGTGTCAGGGCGGTGAACATCGGATTCTGCCCAGCATGGCACCCGGGTGCCGGGCACAGGGCGTGGATCTTCGCCGACGAGATCAGTATCGAATGACGGGGGAGCCTTGTATGGTAGAGTTTCACATCCTCGATTGGTTCTGGTTCATCATGTTCGTTATCCTGATGGTCGGTAGCGGGGTGCTCTTCTACCGTCTCGGAAGAAGATCGGAGGCGGATTTCTTCCTCGCCGGCAGGGGGCTGCCATGGTGGCTTCCGGCCTCCTCTGTCTATGCGACGCACACGGCGACCGACACACCCATGTGGGTGTCGGGGGTTGTGTACAGGCACGGCTTCTCGGGCCTGTGGTACACCTTCTTCGCCGCCTGGTGCTCTATAAGCGCGTTCGTATCCACCAAGATATTCAGGCGCTCACTCGCCTACACACAGGCCGAGTGGCAGTCGCTGAGGTTCGGGGGGCTCTCGGGCGAGCTGCTGAGGGGCTGGGTCGCGGGATGGCAGGTTTTTCTGAACATGTTCATACTCGGATGGGTAGGGATCGCTATGGGGAAGGTGTGCGGTTTCATTTTCGGCTGGCCGCCGTGGATCGGGCTGATCGTCTTCTCGGCGGTCTGCGCGCTGTACGTCCTGTCGGCCGGCTACTGGGGTGTGGTGATGGCCGATTTCCAGCAGGGGATAATCGCGTTCATCGTGATAGTAATCGTATCCTTCTGGGGGATCCATGCCGCCGGAGGTGCGGGCGCAATCGTGGACAAGCTGGGAGCGATGGGCGAGGGTGGCAAGCTCAACCCGTTCAACTTCACGGGGTTCTTCGAGGGCGACTTCCCCGTGGCCTGGTTCGCCACGATGCTCTTTATAGGCATACTCGGCGGCCTGGGCATGGGAACGGCCATCGACTGGTATCCCGAGGCGCAGAGGATACAGTCGGCTAAGACCGTGAGGGACGCCTCGTGGAGCATATGGGCCGGCTCGGCCCTGGTGCTGATTAGAAACGCGCTCTGGGCCGCGGCGATACTTGGCTTCTTCGTGCTCTACCCGGAGCTGGTTGACGTGAAGGACTACGAGATGGGGTGGTTCAGGCTCGGATTCGAGAACCTGCCCGTGGGGATGATCGGCTTCTTCTTTGCGGCCATAGTGGCCATTCACATATCGACGATATCGACCCACCTGAATCTCGGCGCCGTGTATATAACCAGGGATCTTTACCATCACTACATAAATCCGGGGGCGAAGCAGGAGAGGCTCGTCTGGGTGGGAAGGATGGCGACCCTTGTGCTGCTGCTCGGCTCGTTCGTGTTCGGCTCGATCATGGAGAATATCACAGAGTGGCTGATCTTCGCGCTGTGGATCATGGCGGCCGGTGTGTGGCTTCCGAGCATACTCCAGGTCGTGTGGTGGAGGTTCAACGGCTGGGGGCTTCTCGCCGCCTGGGTGCTGAACCTCGTGTTCTCGTGGCTGGTCGTGTGGGTTCTGCCCGCATTCGGGGTGCTGCCGCACCTGCGCGATTATCAGCAGTTCTGGATTCTCATGGCCCTCGGCGCGCTGGTCTTCATACCGGTGACGCTTCTGACCAAGCCGGAGGATATGGACCGGCTCGTCAAGTTCTACGTGATGTCTCGGCCGATCGGCTGGTGGGGCCCGGTCAGGAGGGAGGCTGAAAGGCGCGGATTGATATAACGATACAACGATAGTTATTGGCTGAGTTGAGCAGCGAAAGGAATCGAGATGCCCATAATCAGGAGAAAATGGACCGCCGGCGAGGCGGACGGGTGGAGCAGGGAGGATACGATAGCCGTGATCGTATCGCCGGTTATCTACGTGATGCTGATGGTCGGATGCGCCTTGAGCGCTTTGAGGATTACCGCCGGATACATAGTGCTGATCGCGGGGATAGCGCTCCTGCTGCTCCTCGTGTTCGTGATCGACCCGAAGCTCGCAGCGGTCTCGCGGGAGTTCGAGAAGAAGCAGAAGGATTATCTAGAAGAGCTCGACAGGAAGATAAGGTGGGAGGACTGAGATGGGAAACGAACTTAAGATGGTGATGGGGATGTCGCTGGCCTACGTGACATCCTTCGCAGGGCTCCTGATCGCGTACTTCGCCTACCGCAAGCACAGGGGCGGGACCGGAGGCCGGGATGGTTGATATCGTCTTCGGATACGTCGTGCCAGGTGCCGTCTTCGTCGTGTCGTTCTACATGACCTACCTTCTGTACAGGCATTTTTCGGGGAAATGAGAGGCCGTTGAGATTCATTCCGGGGCTCGAGCGTCCATAATGTCTCGTGGAATCTTGAAAGGGGGGCAGGAGGGACCGTTGATGGGTAGTAGGGTACAGGTTAAAGCATGCGCACATGCCGAGATCAGTTCCCTTCTACTTACTGCCTTGCATTGAGTGTTCGATCCCTCCCGCAATTCCTTTCGAGGTTTAGAAGGTTCAAGGTTCTATATTTTACGCTCGGCCGGTTATCCGGGCGCATAACTTGGTAGTCGGTGGGGTCTAATCTGCTGCTTCTCATATATTTTACGAATATCCATGGTGGAATGTTCCCGGAAAGAGAGTGAAAGGGAGCTATGATCCGGGGATAAAGCCCCCCGGAAAGGGAGTGAAGCGGGGCTGTGATAAGGAATGGGATATTTCCGGAAATGCGATCCGGCGGATTCAGTTTGAAAACAAAAATTTCAGATGGGTTGTTTCGAAATTTTTTGATTTCAGGCGCATGCTTCCCAGCGCTACTCCCCGAGATGCCGGTGTTGTTGATAACGTTATGTTAGATATCCCTTTACGCTCGGAATTCTCTTGACATTTTTTCGCAGGTATGGTACAAATTACTGGTCCCCATTAAAGCGGGGGTAATTTATTTAGTAGTTGCTAAAGGGTGGATAGGTGGCAGACTCCCTGTACTCAGCCTATTTTAGGTGTAGGATTAGTATTACCTGGATATTCTTGTATTTAGAGGAATGCCGGCGGTTGGATCCTGATGATCCCCGCCGTTTTTGTTTGATAGATCCGTAAATAGGTACAAGCAAGGAATGGCACAAAACGTACGACACAGGCATTCTCAGAAGGAATGCCCGTAAATGGCAAAGGAGGATTTCCATGGACAGGCGCGGATTCCTTAGATTCTTGCCTCTTTGGGCCATAGGCTCGGGTGTGGCCCTCAAATCGTTTCTAGCGGGTTTGTTCAACGTGTTTCCAACAGGGAGCAGCCACGCGAAGGGTTGGGATCATATCAAGATGATCGGCGATGATCCCCAGGAGGGTGGTGACCCACGCCGCATGTACAAGTGCAGCGCGGGGGTTCAGTGGGATCCACCGCCGGAGGGTTGCGCCAACCCCACGCAGATCGCCAACGGTGAATCGTGCACCGACGCGATCCAGTGGAACCTCTGCGAGAGCGAGGCGCAGAAGAACAAGTGCCAGCTTGTAGAACGCCTCGACCACTGCACGAGCGAATGGTCGATCAACCACTGCGCGAGTGATTACCAGGTCGACAACTGCGTGACCGAGAGGCAGCACAACTGCTGCCGCAACGACGCGCATTACGATCAGTGCACCGGGCGCCACAAGAAGTTCGAGGACTGCGAGACCGAGGCCACTATTGATGACTGCACATCGAAGAGGCAGGTTGGTAACTGTCTTAGCGATGGGCAGATAGCCAAGTGCAAATCCACGGCGCAGTACGACGCATGCTCGAGCAGGGCCCAGATCGCAAGGTGCAAGAGCGACATGCAGATCGACAACTGCCCGACATCCTACAAGAAGGGCAAATGCACTAGCGCTACGCAGATCGCAGCCTGTAACAGCAAGAAGCAGCGGAACAAATGCCAGGACGCGGCACAGATCGACAAGTGCACGAGCAGGGCACAGATAGATAGTTGCTCTTCGCCAAACCGCAGGGACAAGTGCAGGAGCAATACACAGCTCGAGAATTGCCCGAGCGCTTATCATATAAACGCATGCAAGACGGAAAACGCCGTAGCGGGGTGCACGAGCAGGTTGCAGAAGAAGAATATCAACAGGTGCAAGAACGCGACGCAGGGGGATAACTGTAAGTCCGTGGTCGCGAAGAACTCCTGCACCAACGCCGACAGCAGGGCGGGCTGCCAGTCAGGGGTCCAGATCAAGAACATCAGGAAAAACTGCGGCAGTGGAGTACAGCGCAACTACGGAAAGTAAGAACGGGGAATGCAGAGAATGAACGAGGATACCGCCAGGGATCTTTCCAGCATAGAGGAGTGGGAGTACAACCCGACGGGGAAGTACCGCCTGTACCCGCACCTCTTCGAGATCGACGGAAAGCATCACGTCTTCGATCCCGAAAGCGGGAGGTTTTTCCGCATCGACGCTCTGACCAGGGACATCCTCGAACTCTACCCCGAGAACACGTTCGGAAAGATTCACGGAATCCTCAAGGAGAAGCATAAGTCGGAGGATATAATCAGGGCGATGAAGGAGATCCGGGATATGCTCGAATCCGGGTATCTCTACCCCGATGCCGCCGATGAGTTCGAGAAGCCCGAGATGGCGCCGGTGACACCGCGTCTAGTCTCAACGACGCTCAACGTCGCCTCCACCTGCAACCTCAAATGCATCTACTGCTGGAACAAGGGGGGGGAGTACGGCCGGGCCCAGAAGGAGAAGCGGATGGATGCGGATACGGCCCGGCGTGCGGTTGACCTGATGGTCGAGCATTCTCTGGAGGGGGACGATCTGCTCGTTGACTTCTACGGAGGAGAGCCGCTTCTGAACTACGGTATGCTCGAAAGCACGATGAGGTACTGCAAGGAGATCGAGCCCGATGTGAAGAGACAGTTCAACTACAAGGTCACGACGAACGGGACGCTCCTGACTAAGGGTATGGTAGATTTCTTCAACGAGATGGGCGTCTCGCTGGGACTGAGCATCGACGGGACGAAGAAGATACACAACAGGAACAGGCCGTTCCCGGACGGCTCCGGCAGCTGGGACGAGATACAGAGAAGGTTCCTTCCCGCCATGGAGGCGGATAACATACATGCCTCATCCAGGGCCACGCTGGTGCCGCCCGATATCGACATGGTGAAGGTTACCAAGGCCCTATTCCGGCTGGGATTCCGGGATACCGAGGTGGAGTTCGCATCGGAATCCTGCGAGGCGTTCAGACCGGAATGCTACCCGAGGTACACCGAGAGCGAAACCAGGGATATGATGAGGGAGTACCTCAAATTCGCGAAGTTCTACATTCGCTATGCGGTTCACGATGACGACGCCATCGATGTAGGCATCAGCAACAACGTCACCAGGGTGCTTCATGAATGCCACCGGTTCTCGCCGTGCGGCGCTGGGAGCAACTTCATCACCGTGTCCGAGGAGGGGGATATCTATCCGTGTATCGGATTCGTGGGGATGAAGGACTATCTCATCGGAACGGTGCGCGATGGATTCGACCTCGATAGGCTCAAAACATTCAGGCACGAGATGAGAAGCGTCGCATATGAGGCTGAGGAATGCCAGAATTGCTGGGCCAAGTATATTTGCGCCGGAAACTGCCCGGCCAACAACGTGCAGCATAACAAGGATATTTACAGGCCGTACGCTCGCGGGTGTGACTGGCTCAGGTTCCAGCTCGAGACGGCAATGTACGTCGCCTCCGAGATAAACCTGAGAAAGCCCTCATTCATGAGAGGCTTCGAGCCTGTTTGATAGAGTGTAGTTAGAGAAAGGATTAAAGAAGGAGAGACTAAATCCAACAAGGGGGACAGAGATGAGACGAAGTATCCAGAGTCGTATCGGCGGCCCAGCCGGAAGGCCGTTTGTGATCTGCACTATTCTGGCTTTATCGCTGTTGATACCCGCCGCAGCAACGGCACAGTCCGATCTGGCCGTAACGAGCTGCTTTACCCACGAACCATACGGCACTCCGGGTGGCGATGTGCTTCTCGAGTTCACCATCGAGAATATCGGTTCGGCACCGACGACAATCAGCTCGATCATGAACTTCGTGGTCATATGGGCCGATTCGACATTGGAGGAGCAGATAAGCCCGACGGTGGACCACACCGTTCACACATACAGGCCTCTTGCGATCGGAGAGGTCGATATGCTTGGGCCTCTCAGCGTGCACATTCCACCGGATATTCCCTATGATACGGTGATAACGATAGCCGTTTGGACGGATTTCCCCGACCTCGAGGCTGAACTTTATGAGGATAACAATATATGGCTTCTACCCCTGCCGATCGGCCCGCCCGAGATCGTACTGGAGGGTCTACCATTTGTGCGCCCCGATACCTGCGAATTGGGCTATTATACCGATATATATGAATTGGGCACAATGGATCCGAGCTCATGGACCTGGATCGAGGCTGAAGGGCCTGACGGGGCTTACGATCCGCGGCTCTTCTTGATGCATGATATGTATCCCGATACCCTGGTCGGGTATGAGGCCGATCTGAGTGGAATAGATCCCGGCAGCAGATTGATCTGGCCTATGACTGGATCCTTGCAGAGGCTGATCGTGTTCGGCGAGGACGGCACGACCGGCAGATACGATCTGACCCTTCAGCATACGATCGATGAAGGCCCGGAGCCGAACGACGGTTTCCCCGACGCGATGCCCATCGATTACGGCGATGCGGTAAGGGGCATGCTGAACTTTCCCGGGGATGTCGACTTCTATGTATTCTCCGGGGACTACGGGGATATAGTCAGGATCGATGTCGATGCCGACGAGGCGATCGACGAGGAGCTCGGCGTTCCGCCCGACTCTACGCTCGATCCCATGGTCGTGCTCTACAACTCAGCGGGAGACACGCTGCATCTTCAGGACGATGAGGACGAGTTCGATCCGAACCTCTACTTTGTGCTGCCCACTGCGGATGATTATTACCTCGCCGTGGAAGACGGCCCGGGTGAAGGTGAAGGCACGGGATATCCCAATTACTGGTACGTATTCAAGATCTCCCAGACCGAGGGCGTCGGGTTACCGGATCTGACTCCGAGTTACGCTTCGCTGTTCAGTGACTCCGTCCCGGCCGGAAACTGGGTGCAGCTCGATCTCGAAACGGCGAACATCGGTGAGCTGGGGACGTTCGCCGATGTTGTGCACATAGACATCATGCTGTCGGTCGATCCGGTTATCGATCCGTACCCCATTGATTCTATTGTGGCAATAGGCGATTTCGATGGTCAAGTACCGTCTATGGGCTACGCTCCGACCCAGGTGCAGTTCGAGCTCCCGAGCAATCTGACGGAGGGGCAGTACTACCTGGGCATAGTGCTCGACCCGAACGAGATCGAGACAGAGGAGGACGAGGCTAACAACGAGATCGTGATCCCGCTCTATGTAAAGGACGTGGCCACGGATGCACCCGATCCGATGAAGTTCCCGAAGGAGTTCGCGCTGATGCAGAACTACCCCAACCCGGTATCGGATGCTACGAGCATAGTGTTCCATCTTCCCGGCTCGAACGGACGCTCGATCACCAGGCATGTGAAGATCGAGGTGTACAACGTGGCCGGGCAGCGCGTGGCGACCGTCCTCGACGGTCCGAGGTCGAGCGGTGTGCAGGTTATCGGATGGAACGGACGTGTGAAGGGAGGGCGCAGGCTATCCTCCGGAGTCTACTTCTACCGTATGACCGTCGGCTCGTTCTCGCAGACGCGCCGCATGATCTTGATCCGGTAGGATAAAGAGATATAACAAGGGATATGCCGGACCGGTAAGCACCGGTGGATATCTATAAAAGAGTGGGTGCCCGTTCGAACAGGGCACCCACTCTCTTTATATGCTCATGTTTCCCATCGGCGAGCAATTACGGATCGTCGTTCCGTATACCCCACATCTCGAATATCACGTCCGCTATCGAGTCGACCTGGGCGCGGTCGAAGTACCACAGCGGCACGCCGAAGTGAACGCTGGGGGCCGCCACGGTGCCGGGGAAATCCGCCCGTATGTGCGCGTACTTCGTAGTCCAGAATGCGAATGTGCATTCGTTGAGAGGGGATCTCGAGTTTCTGGTGTTCATCCTGTACAGGGGGTGAATACACGATTGCGGTTGTAATCTGCATTGATCCTCGAGCCAATACTCGCAATCGTAGGCCTCGACGAGGTTGAAGCCCCTTTCCAGCGGATTGTAGAACCTTTCGGGCTTAGTGACCTCGCTCCAGAGCTCCAACCTATCCGGGAGTTCGGGATACTGTAACGTTATGGGATCGTTCCGGTCCTTGACCCCGTAGCTCATCTCATCGCGCTCCGTCTTTCTGAACAGGTCCTCATCCTGGCGTATATGAATGGTGACCATGTCTATAACCGTCACGCAGTAGTCCCTGTAGGGGATCGATCCCGTGCCGCTCGTGTCGGTGCACCCAGATGAAATTCTGTGTATCTCACATCTGATGTTTATTGGGTAGACGCTTGTAGACGGTGCCGCGGAAAGGCCACCCCCGCTACCTTTCGGATCACCTGCGGTCCAGAGGTGTCCACCATCGGCCATATATGTAGGGAGCGGATTCGGAATGTATTTGAAGTCGCTGTAATACCACCATGGGAGGTTTCCCCAGAACAGGGTCATCGAGCCCCAGATATTGCTTAATTCACTTTTCGAATAGACCCATATGATATTCTTGTAACGCCAAATGATATCAACGGATGGGGGAACGTAAGCATGCCCCGCAACGTCATATATATCCGTGTTCGTGTTGAAAAAGGCTGCATGTGAACAGACTTCGCTCCAGAATACATCGTGCTGTGTTTCCGTTGGCATGGCGAAGTTGCTGATCCGGAAATCCGATGAGTAATAATCATCGACGAGGAGCAGGTTCTTGTCGAATGTGTTGCTCATTATGTAGACCTTGATCTTGGCGATTGTAGCGTAGCCGAGGAAATCCACGGCTTCGATGTAGAGGGTATGCGTGCCAACCTGGAACCTCTTTGTCGGCATCGATTTCAGATTGGGATTTGGCGATACGTCCCATTGTGTTGGATCATCGAGGTTCATGATGTCCCATCCATACCTGTAGCTGGCCACGCTGCTGCCGTATGCACTGGCATCGCCTTCCCATCTGAAGTTCATCGGGAAATTGATGGGGACGGTTATATTTTTCGTTAGTGTAGCAGTGCCCATTACGTTGAAATTGGCGAAGTATGTTTCGTAGATCGAGAGAGCCGGCCCTGTCGGCTGGTGAGCGATGAAGTAGTATGCGTTCTCCTTCTCGGTGAATATCGATGTGACCGCTCCGGCTTCATCTTTGGCCTGTATGGCGAATATGTATCTCTTGCCCACATCCAGAATCTCGTCATCGCCGAGAATGGTTGATGTTCCTGAATCACCGATCTCGTGGTACCAGATCCAGTCCGACCACTTGTCCTCGTAATCTCCCGGAGACCTGTTGAGATCGTTGATTGTGATCTCGGATGGATGCTCTCCCCAGATGTAGCGTATCGAATCGGCTTCCTGGGAGTTCCAGGGGGAATCTATGGGATCCTTTACCTCCCAGTGGAAAAAGACTATGGGGCAAAGATTCATAGGGCCGCTGTAAGTATGCGGTTCCGGATTTGTTATTCTTACCACCGGAGCCAGGTTCCAGGCAGTGAACGAACGGTGCAGAACCTCCGAGCAGCCTCCCCTGTCGTCTACGGCCCTGATGAAGAAAGTATGAGTTTTAGTGTAACGGCTGTACATCCGGTTGTTGATCTCTATATCCGTATCGAATGAGTCCGCTATCACCTCGAAGATGCTGTCGGTCAGGGTTGTATGGATCCACTTGTCTGGACCGGTTGTATCAGCCGGATCGAAACCGAAAGGATCGCCCTCGGCCAGTGTGAGCTCGTAGTGATCTATCGAACCGTCATCGTCGTATCCCAACCAGAAGAAATGAATCTGGTACTTGATCGTATCGCCCTCGACCGGTCCGTATGTCAATCTTATCGTGGGGATCTGATTTTCCTTGTATGTGCCCAGGTAGCTGTCCTCGGCACAACCGGCAAACAGTGAAAATGCAAGGAGGGCTGCCGGCAATACTATGATGAGATTTTTAAGAGATGAATATCCTTTATTTGTATTGGGATACTTGGAGAACACTCGTAACCGGACAGGCAGGCAACTGCATCCGTCTGAAATTCGCGATAAAGCCGGAATTTTCATCTTAAACTCCAAGTCACATTACTATCTTATCACAACAAACTTGCCTGTGGTAGATGAAAATCTACCATCTTCGGGTTCGACATTGAATAGGTACACTCCGCTCGATATATCCTGTCCGTTCCTGGTCAGAAGGTTCCATGCGAGTGATCCGTTGCCGTTGCCGCCGTCGTGGTTCAGCACCTGCACTAGGTCTCCCGACACCGTGTATATTCTCACGGTACTGCGACATCCCGGCAGATTCCGGAACTCCAGCTTGATGCCCGAGGGGTCGGAGTTATTCGGTCCCAGCGCCCAAGGCTCCATGCTCTCCGTTGTTACCGGATTAGGAACTACGTATACCTCCCCGCCACCCTCATCCTCGGTGGCTGCGGTCTTCGATTGGGGGGATAAAAAAACGAAGTTTGTCGAGGGTGCGTTTCTGCGGCCCACTGAAGTAGGCACTCCGTCTCTGAGCACATGATCGTATGAGGTGACGGAATAGAAGTAGTACATTCCGTTTTTCACCTCGTCGTCCACGAACTTATAGTACTGTTTCCCACCCTCGTAGCCTAGGTTGTGCCTCGCCAGCGCCTCTATCGTGTCGCAATCCTCGCTGCTCAGGCCGGGCGGGCACGGTACGGTGGATAGCGGTGAGTATATCAAGAATTCCTCGAAGCTCTGTATGTATTTGTCCGCGTCTTTTATATGGTCGAGCGGTTGATATTGAAAGCCGCCGTCGGAATAGGGTGACCTGAAATCCCTGTCCAGGGGCACACCGTTTGCGATATCCCGTGCGTCCAGCAGATGCCACAGATCGCTGCTCGGACCGCTCTTGATGCTTGTTCCCCTGGGCCTGTGCCAATCGTCGGCGCGCCATATCTCATAGCCCTCGAAATCGTACTCCTGAGTCATAGCGTCCGGGACCGTCTCGCTGATGTTATCCCAGAAGATGGTAACCTTTCCGTCACCGGGAACCACCCTTATGTTCGGAGGCGGGGGAGAGGATCCCGTTATCCAGTTGAGCTGGTGCTCCTTTCCATCGATCCCCGTCTGGTAGTCCGCGAAATCTACATTCTCCCCCTTGTAGCATCCGTTGTAGTAAAAGAAATACAGCTCCCTGCCGCAGTCGAGGTTTGTCCAGCAGACCTCGTACTTCGTGAAGTCGAACATCGAATCGGAGGCGCAGGGATCGGGATACCACATCTTCAAGGGACCGGGGACCGGTGTTTCCCTTCCGAGCACGCCCGTGTTGGGATCTCCGTCCAGGTCAAAATAGCACCCATCGTAGATCAGCTTTGCCGACGCTGCGTTATCGAGCATACCCTCGAGGCCGTCTCCGCATACGAAGGCTAAATCGACATAGATGGTTTGTTCGGGCAGCAGAACACCGAACGGCCCGGCGCTCAAGAGGACCCTGTAGTCGGCGGTGGCATCGGTGATCGATTTTCCGCTCGAACCTGCAAGCAGGCTGTAGCGCTCGAAGTCGTTGGTGGGCTCCCCTCCATTCTCATACGGTTGAAGGCCGCGAAAATAATTAACCGCGGCCTGCCTGGCACCCATTATGTCGTCGTTATGCCCGAACAGGGCTATACCGAAGTAACCGGGCGTCATCCCACCGTCGCCATCACCGTCATAGACGTAAACAATGCTGAACTGTACTGGATATTCACCATTACCCTTTCTTGCGCAATGGGTGCCGCTCCAGTATCCTACCTGGTCGTCCATGTGATAGCTGCCGTATGTAACGGGGCCCGCGTCCACGTCGGCATAGATGCCTACGTAGACGCCGGATAGAATCTTACTGCCGATGTTCGTAATGTGATAACGCACGCCGACGAAGTCGTTCAGCTCCTCGTCGCCCCACTGGAACGATTCCTGGCGGACATGTACGTTCAGGGGGACGTGTTCCGGCCACAGTTTCGTGGCGTTGCTCTGATCGTCGGTGTACCAGCATGAGAACATCTGTTTCCCTACCGCGGCGAAATCCTCGTCTATCGCTCCATCGCCATCGTCATCGATACCGTTCAGCCAGTCCTCGTCGGCCCGACCGTCGAAATCATCATCACCTTCGGCAGGGAAGCGGCTGCCTCCAAGGTCACCCTCGTAGGATGAATAGATGATGTCCAGGGCGTTCATCGTCGGGTACATCTCGGTCTCGGGGTAGCCGGTGCTCACAAGCGGGACGGTATTGACCTTGGCGCCGATCCAAAGACCTGCCGCATATAGGTACTCCACGCCCGATCCGGCGGGCCACTGTGCGGACGGCGATTCAGACATGGGGTAGTTACTCTTGGGCAGGGAGCCGAAGAATCCCCAGTTCGTCACGTTCATCTGAAGGTCACCTACGTTGTGAACGTAGTTTCCATCGATCGCGAGCGCCCGTCCCATGAACTCGTATTTGCCTTTCAGCCGGTCGCCCCGATCGCCTGATTCTGAGGATGTATTTGAATTAAATAGAGATAGAACGAGCAGGATAATGAACAAGGCATGCCATATCCACGGGCGCATCTGACGGCCAGCCCCTTTCCTTTCTACCCTGCTAAAGCGCTCAAGCTAATTTTAGCTGTAATACCTTGTTTAAAAATAAGTAATGACACCTGCATTGTCAAACTCGTTGATGGGCCATCCGGGGTTTCGACGGCCGGGGTAGAACCCTTTTAAGGGCAGAGAACAGGGGATGCTGAAAAGTGCAAATCAGAGGCATACCGCCCGTCCTGCCGGGGTTTGCCGGGAGCGGATTGATCGATCAGAAGTGTTAAAAATTTGCTGAATAGCGGAAACCAGGAGGAACAATCATCCACGAACGGGAATCGGGGACCATAGTCCCCTTACGGAAGGGTGGGGGGGGTCCAGGGATGGAATGAAGTATGCTCGATTACTGCGAATTGTTATGGTGGAACCCGTTTTTGCAATATGCGGATAGCGGGTATTGTGGGTAATAAGTGAGTTTCGTTGATAGGAATAGACGAGCAATCACTCTAGAGATGGATGATAGGGGCAAAGGGGGAAATAGATATGAATAACAGGGGATTTTCCTTGATAGAGCTTATGATAGTGGTCGTGATCATAGGTTTGATCGCCACTATCGCCATTCCGAACTTCATGAACGTTCAATCGAGGGCCAAGGAGGCTTCGACAAGGTCCAACACCCACACCGTTCAGCTCGCCGTCGAGAATTTCGCGGTTTTGAACGAAGGCCGGTATCCTGCTGATGTCGATAATGACGCGGCTCCCAACGGGGAAACGATAATGGACATGATGCCCGGAGGGCTGCCGCTTCGAAACACCTTCACCAACGCGGCCACGGAGCCGATCAACGCAGCTGCGGCCGCGAATCCGGGGGAGATAGCCTACCAGGCGGCGTCTCAGAACGGAGTTATCTATGGTTATCTCATAACAGCAGCGGGTAAAGGGGGAGACATCATCATAAGGTTGGAGAAATAGCCCCGCGTTGTACAGCACTGGGGAAGTTGTACGAATAGACCGCCGATGCCCGGCGGGAAGGTTTCAAGGCCGTCCCGCCGGGCTGCTTTTTAACGTGGCAATTGCATACCCGCGCCGACCATGAAGCTGTTCACCTGCGGTAGCTTAGAGTTCACATAGGCGACCGAATTCTTATAACTTAAAAGGGTCATCATCTGGTGCCGAATCACTTCAACAGTATCATCTTCCTTGTCTCCCTGAATCCGCGGGTGGTCAGCCGGTAGAAGTAAACTCCGCTGGCAGCCATCCTGCCGTTGTTATCCTTGCCGTCCCAGCCCTCTTCATACGTGGCAGCTTCCCGCACCTCTTCAACGAGCAATCTCACAAGCCGCCCGGAGGCGTCATAGATATTCAAGGATACCTCAGAACGTTCCTTTAACCCGAATTTGATCGTGGTATTGGGATTAAACGGATTGGGGAAGTTCTGAGAGAGATAATCGCTTCTCGGTATCTCAGGCACCTCGGCATCGGTTACCGTAGCAGGCGAAGCGGCATCACTCTCGTTGCCGTGTATGTCTAAGGCTGTGATCTTGTAGTAGTACATCCACCCGTCCTCCACGGTATCGAGCCACCCGGTCGCGGTTGTCGAGTGCACGAGATTGCCCGGATCGGGAGTGAACCCGGGATTTAGATCCCTGTATATGCAGAAGTACTGGAAGTCTTTGTCCAGGTGCTCGTCCCACTCCAGGTCGTTGCCGCTGCCGGTGTTGTAGGCCAGCATAAAACCCTGAGGGACATAGGGAGCGAGGTTGTCCACGGAGTACCCGCTGTCAGGCGGAGAGGTCCAGCATACCTTCGGATCGCTCGTATGGGCGCATACCTGGAAGTAATGGTACTCGGTGCAGACAGCGGTAGAGTCAAAGTCGGTCGCGAGTCTCTTCGAGTATGTCTCGTAGTAGTTTGCATCCTGCGTGGCGACAAGCTCCCAGTAGTATGACTCTGCGCCCAGCAGCTCAATCCTCACCACAGCACCAGTTATCTCAGGGTCAAGATCCGAGGCTTTTGTCAGGATTGTCGCGCCGCCATTCAGCATGTAAGGAGCTGCTACGGGATTGATGGCTTTCCATATAGAGTAGTAGGTAATGAACTGCTCAGGCCATGGATCTAGGCGGCTTGCGTCCCAGGAGAGGTTTACATATCCTCCCTGGTCTCCCGGGACATCGCGGACTGCATAGATGTATGGTGAGGGATATCCCCAGTAGCCGCTACGCTCTACACGCTGCGCGTAAATATCCTTGTTCCCGCTTCGTTGATCTATCAATGTGACGATTGCTCCACCGGCTCCGTCCGAAGCGACTTGGGGATCCCTCTGATTCCCTGTTTCCGTGCTGATGGCAACACCACTTGCCGCCCACTGAATGTTTCCGTTATCATCGACTTTCTGTGCATAGACATCGTAGTCGTTCCCGCTGCGGTAGTCATACCACGTGATAATCGCCCCTCCCAGGTCGTCGGGTATGATTTGTGGGTACCATTGATCATTTGTTTCCGCGATAATGGCTTTTCCATCAGTACCCCACGCGGTAGTTCCGCTTGAGATGATCCTCTGCGCATAGATATCGTTGTCTGATGCGCTTCTGTAGTCGTACCATGTTATGATCGCTCCTTCCGAGTTGTCGGAGCAGATCTGTGGCTCATACTGGGATCCCGATGCTGCACAGATTGCTTCGCCATCCACCGTCCATTGAACGATTCCGTTTACGTTTACTCTCTGTGCGTAGATGTCGTAGTTCCCGCTTCGAGTGTCGGTCCAAGTAATAATCGCTCCACCGATACCATCCGAAGTGAGGCGCGGATACTCCTGGTACCCCGTTGCCGTGCAGATGGCCCGGCCGTCCGCGATCCATTGTACACTGCCTGCAGAATCGATTCTCTGCGCGTAGATGTCAGGATTCCCGCTTCGGTTATCATGCCAGGTTATAATTGCTCCGCCGGAGTTGTCGGAGGTGATTAGGGGACGGCTCTGATCTGCTGTTGCAGTGCAGATGGCCACGCCGTCGGCAGTCCATTGGACACTGCCTGCAGCATCGATTCTCTGTGCGTAGATGTCGTAGTCCCCGCTTCGGGTATCTTGCCAGGTTATAATTGCTCCCCCGGCTCCGTCAGTGATGAGTTCGGGAAAGTACTGGCCTGCTGTTGCCGTGCAGATGGCCACACCATCGGCAGTCCATTGGACGGTGCCTGCAGCATCGATTCTCTGTGCGTAGATGTCGTAGTTCCCGCTTCGGTTCTCATCCCAACATATAATAGCCCCACCAGCGCCGTCAGAGACGAGCTGGGGGTATGTCTGATTATTTATCGCCGTGGAGATGGCTTCACCGTCAGCAGTCCATTGGACACTGCCGAATTCATCGATTCTCCGTGCATAGATGTCGTAGTTCCCACTTCGTGTATCATGCCAGGTTATAATTGCTCCCCCGGTGCCGTCAGGGATGATTTGGGAATCATCCTGATCTCCCGTTGCCGTGCAGATGGGGACGCCGTCCTCCTGCCAGTAGGCATGTAAAGGTGGTATACCAACCAGCAATAAGATTATACAGAGGAAGACATACGATTTGGTATTCTTTCCCATTTCAGAACCTCCTTTTAAGAAAAGCAGCTGTATCCTCTAAAGGGGTTTGTTTCTATGTTTATTCGTTCAAAAGATTACCTAAGAAGAATCATTTTCTTAGGATCGATAAAGTCAC
>CAYRCK010000036.1:0-24675 GCA_964422745.1 uncultured bacterium | reverse complement strand
GCGGCGGATTGAGTGTCTCGTGGAGCCATCCGGTCGTGCAGAATGTGACGTTCCTCTACAATACTTCGGATATCTATTCGGGCGGCATGCACATCGGGCGCAGCTCGCTTACCCTGAAGGATGCCGTTTTTATAGGAAATGTGACTACATACGATGGTGGTGCGATATACAACTACATCGCCGATCCGCATTTTATCAACGTGATCTTTTTCGATAACATCGCCGGACAGAACGGCGGAGCGATCTTTAATCACGATAGTGATCCAATGATTACTAACGTTACCATCTGCGGCAATTCGGCCGCTAATCAGGGTGGGGGGATGTACAGTGACGATGGATCGGAAGCGACGGTTACCAACACGATCTTCTGGGGCGACAGCGCCGGCACTGCTTATGAAGTCTACAATGCGGGAAGCGCATCACCTACATTCGTGCATTCACTCATAGCGGGAAGTGGCGGAAGCGGTGCATGGGACCTCTCGTTCGGTGTGGATGGTGGCAACAACATCGATGACGATCCCCTCTTCGTCGATGCGCCGGCGGGGAACCTCCGGCTCGTCTCCGGCTCCCCTGCTGTCGATACCGGCGATAGTTTGGCAGTCGATGTGCCTGAGACAGACCTGGACGGGAATCCTCGCGTGCAGGGGTATGAGATCGATATGGGGGCGTACGAGGAGGAAGGAGGCACAACGGGTGTGGAGGACGATGTGCCCTATGTCCCGAAGGCCTTCGCTCTGTACCAGAACATTCCAAATCCATTCAATCCCGTAACGACGATTATGTTCGATCTGCCACGAGCCGTACATGTGCAACTTCGCATATACAATGTAAAAGGGGAACTCATTTGCACAGTTATTGATAAACACATGAAGGAGGGGCGAAAGGAGATCACCTGGAAGGCACGGAGCGATCGAGGAAAGGCCGTTGCGAGCGGCATCTACTTCTACCGCCTCGTAGCCGGTGATTTTGTGCAGACGAAGAAGATGGTGTTGCTTCGCTAGTACGTATCCCTTTTAAGTTAAAGGGCTGTTGGAAAACCCGGTTGTTGAGTTATTCGAAGACCTGGCCGCGGGAGTTCTTCGAGACCTCCGCCGCCGGGTCTCTCTTCATGCGCCGGGCGGCTTCCACCGTATCAAACCTCGCTCTCCCTCCGTGCGCCGGGCGGCCGCCACCGGATCGAATCTCGTTGTGCCCGCTCCGCAGCTGCTGTATAATGCCGAGTATACGTGAAAGGAGCACGGGGATGTCATACGATATGATACTCAAGAGGAGGAGCATACGTAAATATACCGGGCAGCCGTTGAGCCCTGAGGATCTGAGAAGGCTTCTCGATGCCGCAATGGCAGCGCCTTCTGCCAATAACAGGAAGCCGTGGCATTTTGTCACCGTAACGCAAAGGGAGACACTGGATAAACTGGCAGAGGCCCATCCATACGGAAAGATGCTCTCCGGCGCCGCCGCTGCGATAGCCGTATGCGGTGATACAAACACAGCTCCCGACTACTGGGTGCAGGACTGCTCGGCATCCACGGAGAACATACTGATCGCAGCCGCTTCCCTCGGGCTTGGGACCTGCTGGTTGGGCTGTCACCCACGAGAGGAGCGTGTTTCGGCGATCAAGAAGATCCTGGGAATACCCCCCGAGATCAACGTTCTCAGCCTGATATCGATAGGACAGCCGGGCGAGGAGAAAGAGCCTAGAACACAGTACGACGAATCAAGGGACCACAGGGAAAAATGGTAGATCCGCCCCGGGCTGCGGCCGGAGTTCGTTGAGGGTCGCCTGCCGTTAAACCGAGGCGAGGAGGGAAACCGAGTTGGAACTATTAAGGGACGATGTCTTTGAAACCGTTCTGGACAGCATGGAAGACAATTTCGACTCGCACGACTTCATATTCGAAATGATGCGTCATTTCCCCCGCGAGTACACTCATGCTCTCTACGAATGCAGGAGGGCCAAGGATCCTATCCAGACCCTGCACGCCAAAATAGGCAAGAAGTTACTGGAATTCGATGCGAGAATCCGGAAAGCATCCAGAAAAACCTCAAGAAACGTGCGCGGCCTATCGTCCAGAAATCAATACTGGGAAAAGATATAACAGCGTACCTGGAAAGATTCCCTCACCGGGATGATACGTTGTGTGGAGGAGGAAAGTGGAAGGGGAACATACCTATCCATCATACATCGGTCTGATCGAAAGCGGCGAATTCGATAAGAGGGTGAGCACCTCACTTTCGATGCTCGAATCATGCTGCCTCTGCCCGCGCGAATGCTCGGTGAACAGATTGCAGGGCGAGATAGGAGCATGTGGAGTCGGGAGGCTGGCGATCGTCGCCTCCGCCCACCCCCACTTCGGCGAGGAGAGGCCGCTGGTGGGGCGCCACGGCTCCGGAACCGTCTTCCTGTCGGGATGCAATCTCAAGTGCATCTTCTGCCAGAACCACGACATAAGTCATGGCCTCTCCGGGAAAGAAGTCACGGCCGGTCAGCTTGCATCGATGATGCTCGGGCTTCAGACCGCCGGGTGCCACAACCTTAATCTGGTATCACCGACCCATGTGGTTCCTCAGATACTCGAGGCCGTCTCGGAGGCTGCGCGCGACGGCTTCAGGCTTCCGATCGTCTACAACACCGGCGGATACGACTCGATGGAGGTGATAGGCCTGCTCGACGGCATCGTGGACATCTACATGCCGGATATAAAATATCTATCAAGGCGGGCGGCCGGTGCTTACTCCGGCGCCGAGGATTATCCCGACGTGATAAGGGCGGTCTTGAGGGAGATGCACAGGCAGGTCGGTGATCTCGAGGTGTCGGCGGACGGCGTCGCGGCGAGGGGCCTCCTTGTGCGGCACCTCGTGATGCCCGGATTGCTGGACGATACAAGGAGAATCGTGGAGTTCATAGCAGGGGATATCTCCAAGAACACCTACCTGAACGTCATGCGACAGTACCACCCCGCGCACGAAGCCCGCACCCATCCCCCCCTCGACCGGCCGATCACCGCCGGCGAGTGGGCGCAAGCCGTGGAGATGGCCGAAGATGCGGGATTGCACCGGCTGGACAGGGCATTATGACACATCAGGTTGGGCCAGTGCAGAGCTGCCCGGACTCCCGGTAGAACGTCACGCCATGCCCAAGGACGTTGTTAAGGGGAGATTTCCCAACTCACAACCTAAAAATCATTTGCGTATACAATTTTGGGCATGCTAGATTGAAGCTGTCCGATGCGTATACAACTCGTGCCGTGCCAGATTGAAGCTGTCCGATGGAAATGATCCTTTAGTAACCGTAGTTACGGGAGGGCAACCACGATACGTAACCGCAAGGAGAACCTAATGCCGGATTCCGATCATCACCTGGGCGTTCAAACGCTCCCGGCACTGTTCGACCAGGCCGTGGAGAGATTCAGCACCTCGGTGGCCATGAAAAGCCGCTATCCGTGGGGTTACCAATCCATAACATACCAGAAATTCGGAAGGCTGGTTTCGTTTCTCGGCGCCGGCCTGATCGATATGGGGCTGGAAAAGGGCGACAGGGCGGCGATACTGGCTGGCAATAGCCCGGAATGGACAATCTCCTACGCGGCGGCTGCCGCATGCGGCGCCGCGGTGGTACCGCTGGATACGAATCTAAACGAAAACGAGATCCGGCATCTTCTTCTGCATTCGGAATCCAGCTTCCTATTCGTGTCGACCCTCATCTACGACAGGTACGTCGAGGCGATGCACCTCGAGAACACCCATGTGATAGTTATAGGGGAAAGCGCCGCCTCCAATGACCGGGTGGAAACGCTGAAAGCGGTCACGGCGGTCGGCGAGGAGAGGATCAACAGCGGCGGAGGCGAGTTCTTCAGGAGAAAGTCGGAGGTGAAGCCCGATGACATCGCGGCCATATGCTACACCTCCGGGACCACCGGCCAGCCGAAAGGCGCCGCCCTGCTCCACCGCAACATCACCGCAAACATAGACTCGATACGCCGGCGCCTTCCGATCTCGAACCTCGATGTGTTCCTGAGCCTGCTGCCGCTGCATCACACATTCGCGGCCACCTGCAACTTTCTCACGCCTCTCTCCTGCGGAAGCACGATCGTCTTCGGCAGTTCCATGAAGCCGCGCGACATCAGTGAAGACGTTACAAGGGACCGGGTAACGATTTTCGTGGGCGTGCCCCTCCTATTCGATCACATGCTCTCCTCTATGAAGAGGGCAATGACCCCTATGGCGACGACCGGTAATGTGGTGAAAAGACTCTTCAGGGGTATGGTTGCGGGCCTGGGGCGCATCTTCAGGAGGAAGAGCAAGGGTGCCGCAACGGGGAAGATGACGAGGCCCAAGTATCTGGAAAGCATACGGTTCTGCATCAGCGGCGCTGCGGCCCTTCGCCCCGATACCGAGGCGGCCTTCGCATCTATTGGAATACCGGTCCTCCAGGGATACGGCCTTACCGAGGCCTCACCTGTCGTTTCCGTCAATCCCCTCGACAAACCGAAGAACGGAACGGTCGGCCCACCCCTACCGGGCGTGGAGGTGGAGATCTACAGCCCGAATTCCGAGGGTATCGGGGAGATAGTCGTGAAGGGGCCGAACGTGATGTCCGGATACTACCTCAACACGGAAGAAACCGGGAAGGTGCTGAAAGGAGACAGGCTCTTCACCGGCGACCTGGGCATAGAGGATGCGGAAGGATACATAACAGTGGTAGGTCGAAAGAAATCCGTCATCGTCACAGATGGAGGCAAGAACGTCTACCCGGACGGGCTCGAGATCAGGCTCAATAAAAGCCCCTACATAATGGAAAGCATCGTTATGTCAGTGAAGGACGAAAAGGGCAGGGGAAGCATAGGTGCCATTGTTATACCGGATTACGACATGTTCGGCTCGTCTCCTCCGTTCGAGGGAAAGCTGACGGAGGAGAATGTCAGAGCGGCGCTCTCCGAAGAGATAAAGGCCATATGTTCGGATCTGCCCGGCTATATGCACATCACCGAGTTTCAGATAAGGGACCAGGAACTCCCCAAGACCACCACGCGCAAGGTGAAACGCCACCTGGTGAAATGGATCGACGATTAAATCCCGACGGCCCACCCGACAGCGGACAGGTGTCCCGTGAGGGGAGGACACCCTCCACCCCGCACGCCGGAAAGGGTACACGCATACCGCCACCCGGCTCGGCGGTCCCCGCCGACTACCTCTTCCTCACCCGCCCGATGATTCTGATTCCGGTATGGACCTTCTTCCTTCTCGGTGCACACCACGGATCACATGCTGCGGGAACCTCCGTTGATACAATGGACCTTCTGACAGGGCTGCTGTCCTTCACCATGCTCCTCGGCTCGATATACATAGTAAACCAGATCGTCGATCGCCGAACCGACCTCGAGAACGAGAAGCTGTTTATCGTCTCCTGCTCCATCGTGAAGCTCCCCGCTGCATGGACCGAAGCCGTGCTCCTCGCAGCGCTTTCTCTCACCATTGGATTCATCCTGCTCCCGCCGCCGTTCGGAGTGATCACGCTGATCAGCCTCGTGCTGGGTCTGGCATACTCCATCGAGCCCGTTCGGCTCAAGAGAAGGGCGGTCGCGGATGTCATGGCGAATGCGATCGGAAACGGGATTCTCAATACGCTCGCGGGATGGATCTCGGCCGGAGCCCCCCTGTCCGGATGGCACATCCTCATACCGTACCCCCTTGCAGTGGCTTCCGTGCACCTTGCCACCACGCTGGCCGACATCGAGGGCGATTCGGGAAGCGGGCTGAGAACGAGCGGTGTCGTGCTGGGTCATCGTGCAGGCCTCGTGGTGTCTGTGTTCATGATGGCGGCGGCCGCTATTGCGGCGCTCATCGTGGGAAACAATCCGGCCTTCCTCGCGTCCCTGCTCTCCACTCCCCTTTTCATCATTCCTGCCCGCTCATATGCCGGAAGATTCTCTCCCCGGGCCATACTGTTCCCTGTCAAGGCGGCAACCGCCGTATTCTCGGCGGCGGCGTGCTTTATGTTCCCCCTCTACCTGCCGTTTGTCGCCATCGTGATCGTATCAACCCGCATCTACTATAAACGCAGGTTCAACATGACATATCCCGGTCTCTGACATGATACCGGAGTAGAGATTTGATGAGGCGCGCGGTCTGAAATCCCGAGGCGGTATGGCTGCAAGGCGCATCCCGGCGGGTTCCGCCCGGCACGGCGGGTTCGCCATGGTGCAGCCGACTCACCTCATACGGCACGGCGGGTTCGTCACGGCGCAGCCGGCCCCCTTCTACGGTTCAACCGCCTCTCAGTTCTCCCTGATCCTTCCGGTCATAGGGACGAACCTGACGGGAATGGTGGCCCTGAGCTCCAGCCCCCCCGTCTCCAGCTTCTCGTAGATACGAAGCTCCTGGTTGATCCGGCCGACCGGTATCACGAGCCGCCCGCCCGGCTCGAGCTGCTCGATAAGCGGGTCAGGAAGCTTCGGCGCCGCGGCTGTCACTATCACGCCGTTGAATGGAGCCTTGGAGGGCCACCCGTAATAGCCGTCTCCTGTCCTCACCCGGACGTTTCCGTAACCCAGGCTGTCGAGCATCGCCCCCGCCCTTGCGGCGAGCTCCGGGAGTATCTCTATCGTAAAGACCGAATCCACTATAGCCGCGAGGACCGCCGCCTGATAACCGGAGCCTGTACCGATCTCGAGCACCCTATCACCGGGCTCCGGATCGAGGGCCGAGGTCATGAGACCGACGATGTAGGGCTGTGAGATGGTCTGATCGCTGCCTATGGGAAGCGGGCTGTCAATATAGGCCATCGATTGCATACCCTTCGGTACGAACATGTGTCTCGGCACTTCCCTCATCGCTCTCACGACAGCCTCGTCGTCGACCCCGCGGGCGACTATCTGTTCCCTCACCATCTTATCCCTCAGTTCCTCGAAGGCGGCCTCACCGGAAGCGCAGCCTGCCGTCGACACACCCCCCGCCGCAGCGAGAGAGAGAATGGGAAAAAAGCAAAATATTCCGCGCATTGTCATTTTCAATGTCAAAATCGTCCACCCTTGAAATATACCCTGAGAAACACCATTAGGTCCCCGGGACAACCAGGATTCTAACTCCGTAACGGCCGATTTTCAAGGGCATATAGTAATCGACGGAACACGATACGCACGCTTGCCTTAATGATGCGATTTCCTTTATATTTATCTTCAATACATATTCGCGATCAGTCCGCCTCACCCAGCTGCCGATACCGGGGGAATACCACATGAAACCGCTCGAGAGATTCATGAAAACACGCCTCTACACGAAGATACTCCTGGGGCTGATCGCCGGCATCCCGCTGGGGCTCCTACTCGGCCCGCGGGCCGAGTTCATAAAACCCGTCGGGGATCTGTTCATAAGACTCATCAGGATGATCGTCGTACCACTGGTGTTCTCCTCCCTGCTCGTTGGAACCGCCAGCCTCGGTGATATCAGGAAGCTGGGCCGGATCGGATCAAAGACGATAATCTACTATCTCTGCACAACGGCGATAGCCATCTCGATAGGATTGGCGCTCGGTAACCTCTTCCAGCCGGGCTCGGGCCTGGAAGAGGGGACCAGGGAACGCCTCATGAGTTCCTACGGAGTCGAAGCGGCCGAGAAGATATCAATAGCCCGAGAGAAACCGGGCATCGCGGAGACACTCGTGCGGATTGTCCCGGCGAATCCGGTCGAGAGCCTGGCCGAGGCGAATATGCTACAGATCATATTCTTCGCACTCCTGCTGGGGATATCCGTGACGCTTGTTCCGGAGAAAAAGGGCGCCGTCATAGTGGATTTCTTCGATTCCCTGAGCGACGTGATGATCCAGATGGTTCATCTGATAATGAAAATCGCCCCGCTCGGAGTCATGGCGCTGATCGCCGCCGTCGTTGGGAGGTTCGGTGTCGATATACTGTTTTCACTTCTTAAATACTCGCTGGTCGTGGTAGCCGGGCTCGCGCTGCACATGATCGTTGTATACTCCGCGGCCGTGCGCCTTCTGGGGAAAATGGGGGCTTTGGAGCTGTTCAGGGGGATAAGGCCGGCACAGCTGATAGCGTTCTCGACATCTTCGAGCAACGCCACGCTTCCGGTGACGATCGAATGCGTGGAGGAGAACCTCGGCGTGCCGGAGGGGATCTCGAGTTTCGTCCTTCCTCTGGGTGCGACGATCAACATGGACGGGACTGCGCTGTACCAGGGTGTCGCCGCCGTGTTCATAGCACAGGTATACGGAATATCCCTGTCCCTCGGAGATCAGCTCACAATCGTATTGATGGCCACACTCGCCTCGATCGGAGCCGCGGGCGTACCCGGAATAGGGATAATCACCCTAGCAATGGTGCTCGAGACGATAGGTGTGCCGCTCGAGGGCATCGCGCTCATACTTGGCGTCGACCGCATCCTCGATATGTGCAGAACAACCGTCAATATAACCGGAGACGCATCGGCGGCGGTGATCGTCTCTGCGAGCGAGGGTAAACGCGGAATGCGGGGACAGAGGAAGGAAAAAGCCCCATGATGAGGATCGTAACCGCATTCTTCGCCCTATTCGTTGTCTTGACCGTTGTGGCATCCGCCTGCTGCACCGCCCCCCTCTGGGGTGCCGGTTCCTGGGCCTCCGTTTCCCTCGTTTGGTGTATCGTGGCTGCCGCCGCGGCCTCCCTGCTGTTGAGACCGGGATCAACGGACAGGCTCTATCCCAAGGAACCCGGCCCCCGCGCTCCGGGAATCCTCAAGTCATTGGCCTTCGCGGCAGCCGCGATCGTGGTGCTGTGGTTCTTGAGATCCAACAACGACATATGGGGAGAACGGAGCGCCATATCCAGAGCCATCGAGAGCGGCGCACTGCTGAGGCCCGGATCCCCGCTGGCCACACTGATCAACTGGTCTCTCTACAGGCTGCTCTCCGTCACTTTTCTTATCGACGGCGGCTCCGTATCGTCGCTTCTGAGCGTACTCGCGGGAATATGCTTCCTCGCAGCCGCACGCACGACAGCAGGCCTGCTGCACGGGCCGGACGGGAGCGCGGGGCCGTTCAAGAGCATCTCCACCGCGCTGATACTGGCCAACGGATTCTCGGTCCTGTTCTTCGCCACGGGAGGAAACACGCCTCTCGCAGTGCTGTCCTCCCTGCTCTTCACTTACACTGCGCTTCTGTACGCCAAAAGGAGAACCGGCATCATCGTACCCTCCATAGCTCTAGCGCTATCGCTCTCCATGCACATGTCCAATCTGTTTCTTCTGCCCGGTTTCATATACATGGTTGTTGTAGAGGCCCGAAGCCGAAGGAGGCCTTGGCGGGCGCTGGCGGCCGTATCCGTACTCGCTGCCTGCTGGGCAGCCGTAGAGCTCGCACTGACCTCCTCCGGCGGTCCTTCTCCCTCCCGTTACCTGGCGCTTTCAGCCCTATCAGCGCTCGGAGGATCATCGGCCCGGCTCGTGCTGACATTCCCGGCGAGGCTGCTATCATCCTTCAACGAGCTTCTCTTTATCGGCCCTGCGGCCGCGGCGGCTGTTGTCCTTCTCTTCCACGATCTCACCGTCGGCAACCGCGGGAAGGGGGAAAGGGACCGAGCCCACTCTCTGCTGGTCCTTCTTGCCGGTTCGGCTCTCGTGTTCATCGTGGCGGCGTCGGGACGCCTGGAACAGGGGATCAGGTGGGATATCCTGGCTTCCACCGGGCCGGTCTTCGCCGTGTACACGATCTCGAAGCTCGCGAGAGCGATGCCGGACCGACGTGCGTTCCACAGGGCTGCTGTCCTCATCACGGCGATCGGCGTATTCCACACACTGCCGCTGCTGATCATAAACGCCTCCATAGCGCATGCCGAGAGGTGGCTGCTCGCTATTCCAATGGAAGCCGGGCGGGGCGAATCGATGCTGGGAGACCGGGCGCTCGATAATGGAGATCTCGACGGCTCGATGGCATGGTATTCCATCGCCGTCGAAAAGAATCCCTCCGACGGACCCGCATTCTTCAGACTCGCAAACGTCTGCATGGAGAAGGAGCTGTACGCTAAAGCGATCACCAATTTCACAAAGGCCCTGAAGCTTGATGAAAACAACAGCGAATATCGCCTGGGACTGGCGGAGTCCTTTATCTCTAAGCAGTGGTACGATGAGGCGATCGAACATCTCGAGATTCTGACATCACGGTACCCGCAGGACGCGTTCTATTGGAGAAGGCTGGGCTTCGCAATGAATCACGGAAACTATTACGATGGCGCCATCGCGGCTTACAGAAGGGCTCTCGCCGTCGAGCCGGGGAACGAGGAGAACCTGGTGGGCCTTACATCGGCCATACTGAACAAGGGTAATAGAACTCAGGAGGAGGGCGAGCTGGACAAGGCGAGGGAGCTTTTCAAAGGCGCGATCAATATATATCCGCAGAACTGGGTCGCATCACACAACCTGGCAATGCTGGAGGCGGAAGCCGGCGATCTCGAGGAGGCACACAGGGTGATGGAAAGAGCGATAGAAATGCACCCCCATATATTCAGGCTGAATTTCAGCATGGCTCTGCTGATGGAAAAACTCGGCCGGACCAAGGAAGCCATAGGATACTTTCGAAGATGCCTCGAGATCAATCCCGCGATCCCGGACACCCAGCAGCATATCAACAGGCTGGAGAAGAAACTTCAAAGGACGGGCGGGGAAGGATGATTTTACCGACGGTTGATGACGGAACGTAAAACCGCATGACGCGCCGACGGCTTGTCTGCAAGTGGATCCTGTTACTCGAAAAGACCCGGCGAAGCCCGTCGAGCGATTTTCTATGCCGCACCCGATGGAACAGGACGGTAGCCGCCGCGAAAAACGCTAATCCCAGCGAAGCCCTCCCTGCAATCCCTGGGCTATGTTGCTGAGATGATCTCCTATCTTCTCCAGATAATCGACGAAATCTAGAAAGACCAAGCCTGCCAGCATGTTACATTTTCTGTAGCTGAGCCGCTCTACGTGGCTCTGACGAAGCTCTATCTGCAGCCGGTTGAGCCGATTCTCATAATTGAGCGCACGCTTGGCATGAACGGTATCACCGCTCTCCAGCCCTTCGATCACCTCGTCCGTCATGTCGAAAACAACGCTGATCATCTTATCCAGTTCAGCACGGGCCTCATCAGAGAAACTCAATTTCTGGTCTATCTTTCTCTCTGCGAGCTCGACTATATTCTCCGCATGATCGGCGATCCTCTCGATGTCGTTGACCGAATGTATGAAGACGGGGATCTTTTCGGCTTCCTCATGATCCATCTCCTCCATCGAGATATTGATCATGTATCGTGTGATCTCTGCCTGCAGGTTGTCCACTGCCTCTTCTTTCCGTTCTACCTTGCCCGCCAGTGTCCACTTCTCGCCGAAGAAGAGGTTGAATGAATCCCTAAGGGCGGATTTTGCTATCCGGAGCATCCTGACGATCTCCTTCTTGCTCTGCTCGAGAGCCAGCACCGGTGTTTCCAGGAGATGCTTTTCCAGGTACTGCGGCTCGACACTGATCGCATCCGGGTCCGCCTTTATAATACCTTCCACAGCCTTCTGGAGCCATCCTGTAATCGGAAGGAAGACCAGAGCGTTGAAGCAATTGAACACGGAGTGCGATAGGGCTATATGGACCATGATGGTCTTCGATCCCAGCTCACCGGGCACGATGGCTTCTATCACCCTGTGATACAAACCCAGGTACACGAACACGAGCATATAGGCCGTACCGAACACGTTGAAGAGTGAATGCGCCCAGGCCACCCGCCTTGCACTGGTGCTTCCCCGGATAGCCGCCAACTGGGCTGTGATGGTGGTCCCGATATTATCACCCAGTATCAGAGGTATCGCCGATGGGAAATCTATCAAGCCCCTGAAGGCGAGCAGCTGAACCATGGCGATCGTTGCACTGCTGCTCTGAAGCAGCATAGTGATAACCGCTCCGACAATCACCCCGAGGATCGGATACCGGCTGAAATTCACCATGACATTCTGGATCTGCTGGCTCGACTCCAGCGGCTCGAAGGCATCCTTCATGAATCCTATACCCACGAACAGCACGCCGAACCCGAAGACGACCTCGCCCCACTGCTTGATATTGGGCCTGCGGGAGATCGTCATTGCAAGGAATCCTATTCCCACAGCGGGCAGAGCATAATGAGTGATCTTGAAAACGGCCAGGGCGCTGACTATCCAGGCGGTGAACGTGGTTCCTATGTTGGCTCCCAGCACAACTGGTATCGCCTGCTTGAGCGTGAGAAGGCCGGCGTTCACAAAGCCTATCAGCATGACCGTCATTGCGCTGCTGCTCTGAATCAAGGCCGTTACTCCGCTGCCGACGGCCAGAGCGATGACTCTGTTTTTAGTTAGAAGTGCAAGTATGTTCTTGAGGCGTTCACCCGAGACCCTGCGAAGGCCCTCGGACATGAAACGGATTCCGAAGAGGAATAGGCCCAAACCGCCGATGAGCATAAACGTCATTTCGAGACCCATTAATTACTCCGGATTTCTCATTTCGTAAGTTAAGAAACGGAAAATGACTATAATCAATCGTTCCGTTATATGCAATAAAAATTAACCTATTGATTGATTCGTTCATGAGCGCTCCTGTAAAACCGTGCTTTTATGCATTCGGGCACGAATCCTGCCCTTGCCGGGGAGGAGCGCCTCAGGCGCTCCGTGGAAAATTACATTTGACGGCGCAAAGGCTAACTATTTATAATGCAGTAAGATTTGTAATTCAAGGGGTGTGGCTTTGACGAGGAAATTCATCCTAACACTCGTCCTGGTTCTGTTTTCCGCTGTTGCATCAACGCTCTACGCCGTTGATTCCAGCGGAGAGCTTGCCTATTTCTGGATAGACCATCCTTCCATATCTCCAAACGATGACGGCAGACAGGACTCGTCTATGATTGGCATCACGCTCCTGGAGAACTGCGATACGCTCGCCGTAATCCTGGCCGACACGCTGACGGACGATGTGCTCGACACGCTCCTGTTCGAGCTGTCACCCGCCGCGGGCGATTACGGCACCGTATGGAATGGGAAGGACTCCCTCGGGATCACTCTGGATGAAGGAGCTTATTCTATAGAGCTCATTGCATCGTCCGGCGCCACGCGGGAGGTCATCCGCAGAACCGTTATAGTCGACACGACCTCCCCGATCATACTGATCGACAGGATCGAGCCCGGCGTTTACATCCCGGATGATCCGCCGGCGCAGGGATCGGTCTCTATCTACTTCAATATCACCGGGTATGAAGAGGGTGCCGATATCGAGGCATCTCTCATCAAGCCCGACAGTTCAACCGAATCCCTTACGGTCCCCGGGGACATCTCGGCCGACGGAACCTACAGCGTGGAATGGTCGGACGAGGAGGCCTCTGACGGAGTGCACAAGGTGCTGCTCTCGATCGAGGATATAGCCTCGAACAGAAGCTCGGACATGGGATTCATCAACGTGGACGCAGACGGTCCGACGCTGGAATTCCTGGATGAGATACCGTCCGAGGTGTTCGAGGCTCCGGAGTATGTCGAGGGCTCGTGCTTCGACAGAAGCGACATCGACACGCTGCTATTGACGTTTAACAGCGGTGTGCCATTTCAACCCGATAGTACATACTGGCTGGCGGATACGCTGATCTGGCACTTCGGGATCACAGATTCCGTCGTCCCCGGCGTCGACAGCAGTTATTCACTGGCCGTGCGGTGCACCGATATACACGGCCATACATCCGAACTGGACATGAGCTTCAAGGTGGACGTGACCGCTCCGGATGCTCCCGTGCTCGTTCAGCCGCCGCAATCCGTTCATGACGAAGAGCTTACGGTGGAGATCGATCATTACGATACAGGAGACACGGATACGATTATTACGTACAGGGTATTCGGGGAGGATACGGCCATATCGGTATTCCCGCCTCCCTTCGTTCTGAAGGTACAGCTGATGGAAGGTACTAACGAGATATGGGCGATAGCTGCCGATAAGGTGGGCAACCGGAGCGATCCTTCCAACACGATCTCGGCCGTATACGACAAGACCCAGCAGATATCGATTCCGGAGGTCTTTCGCGGACCGGACAATTTCACGATCGTGACCGGCAGGACGGCCGTCAGGGTCTCGATCGAGATATTCACGATAAACGGAGAGCATGTCGCCACACTCGGCGGAATGGGCCCATCCATGACATTCGAGATACCATGGGATCTGACAAACGACGACGGAGACGATGTACTCAACGGAGCGTATCTCGTCGTCATATCGATCCATTACAGCGATTCGAAAACCGTTGAGAAGAACTTCATAGCAGTGGTTCGTTGATCATGAAGCATTTGACAGAGTCGATAATCTTTCTCCTGACCGGTCTGCTGATTATCCTGTGTGTCGCTCCAGCCGCCGGGGCCAGCGAGACCTCCCGCGGGGGCAGCTTCCTGCCCATGGGGTGGGACGCCAGAGGCGAAGGGCTCGCCGGAGCGGCAACGCTGCTGATCAGGGATGACAGAAGCGCATATTGGAATCCCGCAAACCTGACATTCCTGCCGTCGGTCGGAATCAGCGTGGGCACGACCGAGCCCATCCCCGACCTGGACAACCGGTACAGCTTCGTCTCCATAGGAACGGGACTTCTCGATACGAGGCAAAACACGAGCGCCGGCATCACGATGAAGAGGTTCGGAGCGGCCCTGACAGTATCACACATGGGGCTCACGCTGGCCGGTGGCTCTAAGTGGGGTGAGAGCACGATAGGTCTCTCTGCGGCATTCGCCCCGAACAGCTTCAATAGCATCGGTTGCACGGCCAAGGTGCTTCAGAACCGTACCGATCTCGCGAACGCCGACGCATCGGGCCTGGCAATCGATATCGGATGGACCGCTCTGCTGTACAAGTACATCTACTTCGGATTCATGGCCCGTAACGTATACAACAAGATATCGTACCCGGAGAGGGATGATAAGATAGATGCGATGTACAACATAGCGATCGGATACGATGACGCCTCCAAGCCGATCTCGGCCGAGGTAGATGCAGTGCTGAAGAGGTACTGGCTCAACCGAATCCTTGCCGGCATGGAGGTAACGGTGGTCGAGAACGTCCTGAGTCTGATTGGAGGAATGGACTACCGTTTGACGGAAGGCAAGAGGTCGATATACCACATTGGCATATCGACGGCTTACAATACGTTCGAGATATCGCTGTCCTTCAAATTCGATCCTGAAGACGCCTTTGGAAGGCAAACCTTCGTTTCGCTCAGCTACAGGATGTAGCGCCGCAGCCGCAACCATACACGACTACAATACCATTGCACACTGGGGAAGTTCGATCAGAGCCTGCTCTCGAGACCGCGGATCCTCCGGAGCTGGTCCGGCCTCGGGCGAAGAAGCTTCCTGCACCGCGTGAGGATGTCCCCGACACCGTCGTATCTAGCCAAACCGACACGGCATTCGGCGAGCGCCAGACACACATCAACGCGGTTCGGATCAAAACGGTAGGCGAACGAGGCCAGTTTCTCCCTCTCCTCGATTCTGTTCTGCTTCCTATACAGATCATCGAGCATCCGCCAGGCCGGATAGAAGTAGAATACGCGCAGCGCTTCGGTCAGTCGTCTCTCGGCGCTTGTCACCATCCCGGCAACGAGATCATCCCTGCCGTGCGAGGTCACGGCATAGATGTACATCACGGTCCTGTAGAATTCATCGATATCGCCGTCACACCTCCACAGCAGATCCTTCTCGTAGAAGAGCGGCTGACGGGGCCGGTTGCGAGCGGAGGGTCCTGTCCCGATCTTGAATATCCTGTACGACTCGTTCTCGTAGACCAGATCGAAATGCTCGAGCCTGGCGGGATCGAACAGAAGCCTGTAGGCGGCGCAGTCCTGTGGAATGTTGAAGAACCCGGCCTGGTAGAGTGGAGAATCCAGCGTCGGATCGCACCCGACAGCGGCGCTTAGAACGAGGTAATCACTCGACTGCTCCCTGCAGAAACCGAGGAGCCGGTCCTCTCCGGAGTAGAGGGAAACGAGAAAACGATGTGCCTTGCTCCTGAGCCCTGGAGACTCGAAGAAGTCGTTGAGATTCGTCGGCCTGCCCGTGTAAGAGAGAATCTGCGGCGAAATATAGTGAAGCGACAGGATGACGTCGTCATTCCCGGTGTTCCCGCGAATCCACGAGAGCATCGCGCCCTCTACGTCCCCCGAGAAGGGATAAATAACGTAGCTAAGCCTGAATGGGATCCTCAGACTCCTGGAAAGCCTCCTCCATATGTCGGCCGGACCCTCCCATGCGAAATCCTGAAGAAGAAAGACCGTCGCCGCGCACACGAGGACGGCGGCGGATATCGTTCTGCGGAAAGCGGACCATCCCACCGCCCTCAAGTCCAGGACCGCCCCCCCCGCAGCCAGCGCACCGAATATACCGAATAGGGGCAGCATTCTCTTCATGAGAAGGTAGAAAAAGAGAGAGACGACAAGGAACACGAGAGTGAAACAAGGTGAGAAATCGACCTTCTTGGCATTAGAGACCAGTCTTGAAACGGGCCTCGGAAGAAGAAGGATCAGTGGAAGCGCAAATACGAAGAGATGTCTCGGATCCGGAGAATGGAAGGGTCCGACCCAGAAGGCCCTCACCGCGAACGGCAGCAGCTGTGGATCGGCCGGTTTGTTGATGTACCTGAGCTTGTAGAGCAAGAGCCCGAAAAAATGCGAATACGTGGAAAAATGATCGAAGAGCAGCAGTCCCGGAACTATGATGCAGGCGAATGCTGCAAGGGCCGCAGCGGCCCTCATCACCCTGCGCGCGGCCCCCACCGCACGGTTCCCCGGCCGGTCGAACCCGGCGGGCCTGTTCGTCGCTTTTAGGGAAGAGGCCGCCAGCCATGCCGCGCAGAGGGCCGACGGCACGGAAATCAGAAATCTGCCCTCCCTGAGGAAAGGCACTGCAATCCCCGCCGCCAGCACGAATGCGATTAGAACGATAACGGCCCTTCTCTCGTAACCGCCGATGTCCCACCACACGGCTCTAGCAACGAGGAAAAACAGCAGAGGGACCAGATAGAACTGCGTACCCTGCCATGAGAGCAATGAGAGCAGGAGGAATGCTCCGCAGAGAATCCTCCTGATCCATCCGCCTCTCTGCACGGCGGATAAGAGAAAATAGACATGGAAAACGATAAGGGGAAATGTGACATTTTCCCTGATATATTCGAATCCGCTCGATCGTCCGACCACCGGCAGCGCAATCGCAAAAAGGGCTCCTGTGACGAGTCCCGCGTACCTGTCCCGCCAGAGATCCGCTGAAAGATACGATAGAGGAAACACGGCCAAAGAGAAGAAGAAGGCAGTGAAGAACCTGATGAAAACTGCGAGATCCGGCTTCTTCCATGGAATAATCCTGAAAATGAAGCCGTATAGGTACTCCATCGCTATGGACGTTTCCCGGAAAACACGCAGGCCCTCCGGGTACTGGGCCTCTGTATCGATCTTCGGGATGCCCCCGCCCCCGGCGACCAACTCCGTGTACCTTAAATGGGCCGCCCCCTCCGCGACGAAACGCGGCTGCGCCTTGCGCGACCTGTAGCCCCACCTGGCGAGGTTGGCGAGGCAGAAAAGGCAGATGAGCATCAACAGAAATGCCTTTTTGCTCATGGGGATCCACCGCACATGATAAGAGTACAATACCACACCGCACTCTTCGCGATCAGAGCTGCCCGGCCGGGTCTTCCGCACACCGTCTTCCGGCACTGAATTGCACCACACCCTCAGCGATCCGAACTGTCCAGGCGGCTCTCCATTACACCGTCTCCCGGCCCCAATCGTATTGATAATCCGGTCCTATTTTGACATAATCGGCATTTGTGCACAAGGAGTTACGTCTATCAGAGAAACGCAGCGCCTGAACGGCGGGTTGATAATCCAGCTATATTTTGACATAATCTGCAACGGTAACGTTTTCACATCATATGTCCGTTCACGACGGATAGCACAATTGCATGATCACTGTTCTCATGAAGGACCGAACACACCGTTTGATATACAACTGCAAACTGCATCGAGGATTGAGATTTGATATAAAACTGCAAACTGCATCGAGGATTAAGATATGAAATTCAGAATGAATCCACGCCTCATGATGCTCATTTTGTCCGTTGTCGTCATGGCTCTTCTGTTCGCCGGAATCGGGTTCTACAACTTCCTGCCGGACGATACTTACATCACACTCAGATATGCCCGCAATGTGATCAGAGGTGAAGGTTTCGTTTTCAACGAAGGGGAAAGGCTCGAGGGTTACACGAATTTTCTGTGGCTGCTGCTGATAGTGCTTGCAGGCAAGGCCGGGGCCCCTCTCCTTCTCTCGGCCAGGGTGATGAGCGCTATCTTCTCCGCCTGTGTTTTGCTGCTCTCCTGCTGGGCGGCGAGGGACTATGCGAGATCGACCGGCGGAAAGAACTGGGATCTCGCCCTGGTATCCATCCTGCCTCCGATGCTTCTCGTCTCATCCGCCCCCCTGCTCGCGTGGAGCCTCTCGGGCACCGAGATTCCACTCTTCACATTCCTCCTGTTGGGAGGATTTCTTCTGCTTCAGCGAAGAAAGAAACCGGAATCGATATTCGCCCTGTTGGGATTGCTCGGCCTGGTCCGGCCGGAAGGCCTTTTATTCTGCGCCGTGGCCGGCGTATTCCTGCTCTTGACCAGAAGCAACAGAAAAGAAGTGCTCATCAAAGGCGCCTGCGTTCTCTCGATAATCTATATACCCTACATCGCATGGAAATGGATTTATTTCGGAAGCCTGCTGCCCAATACATTCTATGCGAAGACCGGACCGTTCGGCTTGATGCTGGACAATGGATCCAAGTACCTCTTCGCGTTTTTCGTCAGCTACGGCTACTTCCTGCCCATAGGCCTTATCCTCGACAGGAACAATCCGGCAAAGCTCCACTCAACCGTCTTGCCGCTTTGCTTCATCCTGACGCACTGGATCGCGGTCATGCTTCTCGGCGGCGATTGGATGCCTCACTACAGGCTTCTTCTGCCGACAATGCCCATAATCCTGCTGGTGCTCTCTGGAGGGCTCGCAAGGACAGGCGCCGAGCGACTGTATTCGAGGGCTCCGGGAACGGGAGAGCGTCAAGATAGAGGCACAGGCGGCGCGGACGAGCGGTCCGCACCGGAAGCCGGAGACACGGGCGGGGATCAGCGAAAGTGGAGCAACCCGGTCCCTGTAGTCACATTCCTGCTCGTCTTTCTGATTGCGGTTCCGGGAGGTTTGGGCTACGGCAAGTTCGAAATCGAGAGACGTTCCGTCGACCTCTTCACGCGCCTCGGAAAGCGGCTCGGTGTGATACTCCCGCCGCAAACGCGGCTTGCCTGTGGTTCGACAGGGGCCATAAGCTTCTATTCCGGCTTGTATGTCGTGGACATCCTCGGCCTGACGGAGGCCCGGATCGCAAGGAACGGAAGGATCGTAGCAACCCAGCCCGGACATATGAAAACCGACGGCAAACATGTCCTTTCGAAAAGACCGGATCTTCTTCTACTCGGAAACATCCAGATACACCGCGGTACGAGGGGAAAGAACGAGATGAAGCACAAGATCCAGGAAAACGATATCATAATACAGCCTGAATTCTTCGAGGATTATATCTTTGTAAACATCCCACTCAGCCCCCAGCTCTACCTCTCATGCTACAAGAGAAAAGAATTCCCGCTTGCCTCGGCGATAGTGATGGAATAGACGCCGGGACCGCCCGGAATTGAACGCCGGTCTTTATCTGTCACTTCGAAGAAATAGTGATGGAATAGGCGCCGGGACCGCCCGGAATTGAACGCCGGGTTTTATCAATCCCCCGAAGAAACCGCCGCGGCCGATTCTTTCGGCCGGTATGCGTAACCGGCTATCGTCGGAAGCGCAAGCAGGAACCAGAGAATGCTGTTGAATGCCACCGGGATGAACATCGAATTGATCATGACTGACACGTGTTGAATGAGAAGGATCCTCCCCAGTTGAGCGGCCTCGCCGTCATCCCTTCTGCGCATCAGGTTCCTGATCACACGGAAGTTATTGCATATGATACCTACGTAAACGGTGAACGCCGGTAATCCCAGATCGGAAAAGATCTCCAGGGGCGTGTTGTGAACGATCATGCTGCTGAACGGGACGAATGTATTGGCATGATACAGGAAATTATTCACACCTACGCCGAAGAGCGGGCTTCTGAAGCCCATTATGAGCGCGATCTTCATGAGCTCTATCCTCGTCAGGAGCGCATAATCCTTCGATACCTGGGTGGCGGCTTCCAGCAGCGAGCTCACCCTCTCCCAGTAGACGGCCGGAGCCAAGATGAGGCCTACCGAGATAAGCGTCAGGCCGGTTAAGAGTATGATCTTGTTTCTTCTTTCGATGATCAGGAGCATGACCAACAGGAAGATCAGGCTAACGAATCCACCCCTGGAAAAGCTCAGGAACAATACAAATATGCTCGCCAGCAACACCACGAGGAAAAGCAGCCTGGCTATTCTTGGCTTCTTGTAAACTGCTATCAGAAAAAGCAATACGGGCACGAAATAGACCTGGTACAGCGCAAAGGTGTTGGGCTCGAACACGAAACCCTCGTATCTCAGCACACCCTGGCGCCATATCAGAGAAAGGCTCGCATGGCCCTCAGGGGGCTTCAAGACGAACGGCAGAAAGTTATTCATCGCCAAGCCCAATGTCATTATCAAGAGGAAGTAGCGGAACTCCAGCTTGTTTCTCACGAACTGGATGGTGATGGCGACATTCACAAGGACCTTGGCGAAGGTGATCAGCCGGTACAGTGAGCTGTCGATATCCCTAGCTACGATCATCGATTGGAAGACGCATAGCAGAAACGCGATTGTAAGCACGGTGAAAATCGGTTCGTGCACGACAATCCGCATCTTGCGTGTCAGCAGCGCAAAGGCGAGAGAGGCGAGCATGAACGCTACTAGGAGGCGGAAGAACCGGAACTGAATGAACACATCGACATTGGAAAAGATGACGATTATGAGGATATAGAAGATCCATCTCGGCCTATCGAATAGAATCATGCCGCACGGCAGGGCCAGGAAGAGCAAGACGGCTAGCTTTATCGCACTCGGGGGAAGCAGTAAAACCGCAGCCACGGCGGCACCTATTAACGGTAGAATGATCAGTAGAAGGCGGCTAACACTGGGCTTGCCACCGTACGCGCCGGTGATCATCGGCCCGCACCTCCTTCTCCATCACCGCGTCCCCCACCCGATGTTCCTTCCCCTCCAGTAAAATCAGATCCCCGGTAATCGACCCTGAAGGCCCCTTCCTTCCACTTGTCCCTCACCACGAGACCGAAGCATATCCAGAAGAAAACGGCGAATGTCGATACAAGAACTATCTGCTTGCGTTTCGGCCAGGTTCTCCTCTCGGGCACCACGGGCGGATCGATCACACTCAACACGTTGACCCTCTTGTTCACCGAGATATCAGCATCGACCAGCCTGGTGCGTATATATGCCAGCGCAAAACTCTGCAGCCTCTGCTCGCTCAAAAGCCGGCCGTACCCGACGGCTAGAACGGGGATACTGCTGAGAGGTGGAAACAACTCGGTCCCGCTTTCCTTGACACTCGATAGCTGCTCCTCGAGCTCCTCTATCTCACGGCTTACCCTGTCGAGAAGGGGATTTCCGGACATCATCGTCATCGCAAGCAACTGCTGCTCTATCCTCAGCATGTACAACCTGGCGTTCATGACCGTCGCCACCTCCATCGCCGCCCGCGATTGCTCCTCGATATCGTATGCGCCGTGCTTCTCCTGGAATACCCTCATTGCGGAATCCGCCCTAGCAGCGTACCTCTCCCTTCGTATCAGCTCATCTTCCAGGAAACGCTTCGTCGCCTCCGCATTCTCGATCGTCAGCTCCACGAGAAGGCTGTCGAGGTTCTTCGTATACTCATCGACCAGTTCCTTCACCCTAACGGGATCACGATCCTCGACACGCAGCACGACCACACCCTCGTCCCTTACCTCGAGGCTCGTCCTCTTCCTCAACTCTTTCCTGACTTCCTCGCCCGTCTTTACCCTGTATACATCCTCCAGCCCGAAGCGCTTCGAGAGCAGATCGCTCATCCGGCGGCTGCGAACGATGAAATTCAAAATGAAGTTTCTGCGGACCCTCATGAATGTAGAGTAGGTTTCACCAAAGGAACCCAACTGCGAGAACAGCTCTTCCTCGCCCGTGATCTTCTTCTCGACACCGGCAGGCAGAAGAAACGTGCCCGCCACATATGTGGGAGGCCAAATCAGACTGATCACGGCAGACACTACGAATCCACCGGCAGTGACCAGGATCACCGCCTTCTTATTACGAAGCAGTATTGAGATGATCGAAAGCATAACTTCCGTTTAGAGCTAGCAACAGATCCACACTCCGGCCCCGGCATGCATATAGGGCTTTGAATAGGCCGGGCGTAATTTATCCATGTATGGGAATTTACCACCGCCCGGATATGCCCGGCAAGGCCAATCTGGAAGGATCAACGGTCACCTTCGAGCATGTTCAGAAGTCTTATGAGACCTTCGTCACCAGGAGCGATCTCCAGCGCCTTTCCGATCCAGGAAATGGCCTCGTCCCGGTTCTTATTCGAGTATGCCATTCGCGACAGAAGCTTGAATGCCATGACCTGTTCCGCTTTTCTAGGCAGACTCGTTGCGTAGAGATAAAGCTTCCTGGCGTCGTCACCACGCTGCATCTGCTCGAGCAGCGAACCGTACTCGAGAGCAAGATAGGGGAAATCCGGACGTGACTTGAAGGACGAGGAGTAAAGCTCGAGCGCCCGCCCGTGCTCTCCCCTCTTCGCGAGTGATCTCGCATAGTTTATCCGGGTTTCGACTCGCCCAGGGTCCAGCCGGAAGGCCTTCTCATATGCATCGGCCGCCCGCTCCTCCTCCCCCGCTTGCTTGAAGTGATTTCCAAGAAATGTGTATCCGGCGCTCCTGTTTACCTCGACCATGCTTCTCGTCGATACGACAAGAAGAAGAGTGACAAACAGAAGGATCGACAGGATCGGATATTTCCAGCGACGCCGAAGGATCTCCGACACAACCCAATATATGAAAACGGCCGAACATATCATTAATACGGGAATGATCGGAAGCCTGTACCTCGATGTAATGAAGAACGGAAGAACGGACGCAAGACCGGCAAGGACAAACAGGAACACAACGCTTCGGTTCCTGCCGCCCCTCCACAGCACGATCAGGCCGATCAACGATAGCGGGGATATCAGGGCGAATGTGAAAAAAGGCAATGCCAGTACAGGGCACGGCTCCCTGTAAAATGATATATCCAGTATGGTCGCCACCTCGGTCCCGTTCCAAAATAGAAGCAGCTTTCTTGCTAGAAGGCGGATCCAGCCGGCAGGATTATCCCGTATTTCGCCCAGCGTCCTTCCGAACCAGAACCTCGATGCCTCGGCATGAGTCAACTCGCGGCCGGTTATATCTCCCGCCGCTTTTCTCGCATCCTCGAACATCCCCTGCATATCCGCCCTCATTCCCGCGGGGGCCTCGAAGGTCCCATTCGCTCCCGGCCTGTTCCCTATGTAGAAGTTGATACCGCCGCTCGTGCTCACCGGAACCAGACGCCCCGTTTGTGAGGCGCCGTACAGTAGAGGTGGAATCAGAAGAAGAACACTTCCGGCTATGCAGGCGAGAGCCGTTCTGTAGCCGCCCGGCCGCGAGCGGTTCCTGATAAAGAGCCAGATAGGGACGGCCACTGCAAGGATCAGAAAAAGGTTGGGTCTACCTGATGCCCCGGCTCCGATAATGGCACCAAGAACCAGACAGGATAGTGTCCTGTTGATACGAATCGGCCCGAGCTTCAGAGTTCCAACGCCCCCCCCACTCTGATCGATAGCAAGAGCAAGAGAGAATGATGCCGTCAGGAGAAACGTGACGAGAGATACGGCCACGAGGTTGCCTTCGAAGAACAGAAGATGGGGGTTGAGCACAGCTATCGCCGCGGCCATAAGGCCGACGGCCCTGGCCGAGATGTAGCTTCTTTTATCCTGGGCTATGAACCGGCATCCGGCGGAATAAATCATAACGACCGTCAAAAGTCCCAAAACAGCCTGAACGATGCGCGCAGCAAATATACCCTGCTCGAAGAGGCGGAAAACCGCTGCGAGGAATAACGGATAGAGTGGATTGTAAGTAACGGCCCCTCCGGGCAACCCTCCGCCGGAGGAGATCTGCAGGGCAAGGTCGCGGTAGAAGCGCGAATCGAGGAATATCACTTCGACCATACCGGACACATGAAGCTGGTACAAGTACGCGATCCTGAAAACCAGCCCCACGAGCAGTATTACTGCGAGTATCAGGACATTCAGCCTCTTTCCAGTAATATCGCTCTTCATATGCTACTCTCCATAACGCTCATGGCACCGGCACTTGATCTTACCAGAACCTTTGTTTTACTTCCATCCAAGAAAGCGACCGGCATGGGTCTCTCCCCAGCTTGCGTATTCACAAAACCGTGAGCCCACAAGCAGCCCCATCATCCGCCCGCTCTCACAGACACGCCCGCAATAAACCCACACTCTCCCGATCTTCGCATACTTTTCCCGTGCCCCAATAAAAAAAGCTCCTTTTTCTCTCCTCCCATGCACTTTTTCCTTGACGCTTTTTCTGGATAATTTCTCTGATCTTCACTA
>CAYRCK010000035.1:0-31226 GCA_964422745.1 uncultured bacterium | reverse complement strand
TCCTAGTGTGAGGCAGCTCCGGACGAACAAAGTGAAATGCGGTACACAACCCGCGGATATCAGCTTGATGATCGTCGGTAACTGTCCTCCTCTCTCCTTAAATAACGGTTGACACCAGCCGGATCCATATCACCTGATAAGAAGCATCTTTCTCGATCTGGTCTCCTTGCCGGCCTTGAGGCCGTAGAGGTAAACTCCCGATTCCACGGGTTTGCCGCTTCCGTTCAATCCGTTCCATGTCACCGATTGCGGACCGGCAGCCTGCTCCCCATCGAATAGACGGCGGATCACGTGCCCCGATGGATCGTATACGGTCAATTCCACGTGGCAGTTCACCGGCAGGTAGTAGCTTATGGTGGTCGATGGATTGAACGGATTGGGGTAATTCTGCCGCAGCGACAGCTCCGCTGCCGGCGGTGTTATCGTTTCGGTGGTGAAGAGGATGTCCCTTTCTCCATCCAGCTCGAAGAACACCCTGTAGACATAGGTCACACCCGGCATACAGCCCGTGTCGTCGTACCTGAACGTCAATCCCTCCCGTGAGAGATTCTCGGCCGCCAGATCAACAAAGTCATCACCCGGGAACACCGCCCGTGATACCGCGAAAGAGGCGTTATCATCAATCTCGGAGAGCGTCCACTCTATCACCACAGAGGAACCGCCGAACGAGGCACAGTGGCTCTGCACCAATGTGGCGACGAACTCGCCCTCGAATGTTACGCGCCTGGCATATATATCCTTATCGCCGAAGACCCGATCGTCTTCCCAGGCGATTATGGCGCCGTCGGCACCGTCTGTCACGATCATTGGCAGATTCTGCGAGTTTTCCGCCGTGCAGACGGCTATCCCGTCCGTGCTCCACCCAACTGCGCCGAGCGAATCGATCCGCTGGGTGTAGACGTCGTTCCCCATGGCGGAACGGCTGTCCTCCCATGCGAGGATGGCCCCCTTGTCGGAGACGGAGAGCAGAGAGATCGCATCGCTGCTGCCTGCCGCCGTGCATATCGCCACGCCGTTAACAGGCCACTGGGCGGTACCCGAACCGTTCACGCGCTGGGCGTAGCAGTCGTAATCACCGTCGCGCTGATCGATCCACGCCACTATCGCACCACCCTCACCGTCGCCGCATATCCCGCAGTACGCCTGCCAGATGTCATCGACGCCGTCGTCGGTGAGCTGGACCCCATTGGCCGTCCAGAGCATGTTCCCCAGGGTGTCCACACGCTGCACGTATATATCGTACCACGACCTGTGGTCATACCAGACGACCACCGCGCCGCCGGACCCGTCGGGTGCCATGCGGGGACCGTACTGGTTCCCCGAGGCGTTGCAGACGGCCTCGCCGTTCGCCGTCCACAGCACCGACCCGCCCGCGTTCACACGCTGTGCGAAAATGCCCCCGCTTCCCCAGTCGATCCATGAGAAGATGCCGCCTCCGTTTAGGTCGGAAACAACATGTGCCTCCTCGCGAAGGAAGGAGATGCCCGTGCTGAGCGGTACTCCCGAAGCGGTCCACAGGACGGTACCGTCGGAATCGATCCGCTGACAGTATATATCATCCCATTCGCTGTTCACCCTCTCGTCCTGCCAGACGAGCAGCGCCCCTCCCGCGCCGTCGGGGCACATGTCGTTCAATCTCTGGTGAGCCGTTTCCGTGCAGACCGGTTCGCCGTTCTCCGCCCACAGGATGTCGCCGTTCGGCGCCACGCGCTGCGCATAGATGTCGCGCACGTTGCTGGCGCGCGCATCGGTCCACGCTATTATCACCCCGCCGGCCCCGTCCGAACATATACGGGGACCGTACTGACCGTATGAAGCCGTGCAGATCGGAATGCCCTCCTCCGCCCATAGCCTCCTGCCGTTCTCATCAACCCTCTGGGCCCAGATATCCGGATAGCCCCTCCTGTCCTCCCAGGCGATGTACGCACCGCCCGAGTCGTCAGGACAGATCACCGGGTACTCCTGATCCCCGGAATAGACGCAAACGGGGGCCCCGTCCGTCGTCCAGCCCGCATGAAGCGAAGGCGCACCGACTACGGCGCAGAGAAGAAAGACGGGAATGTAAGCCTTAGCTCGTTTACTCATGCTTCAACTCCTCTCCGCCACGTATGTGACTGTGTTTTAATGATCTTATCCCGTATTCGCCGGCCGATTGTAACACAACGGCAGCCGTATGGCAAAGAGGCATTTTCCTATATAGAAGTTGAGGGAGAAGGATCCCACGATCCTCCTCCCCCCGCCGGGAATCCCCGCAAATCCGGCTCGAGAGCCTTTTGGCACCAGGAGCTATGCCAGCTACAGCTGGAAGAGATACTGCACCTTCATGAAGTACTGCCTGTCGGTGAGCTCCCATCCCTCCCTGCTGTAATCATCAGGATTCATATCCCTGTAATCGATCGTGGATCCGATGTAGAACATCGTCAGTGAATTGATCCTGTAAGTAAGCAGGGGATCGAAATCCCACTTCCTGAAACGGTCGTTGTACTGGGTTACAAGCCGCATGGAGAACTCACGCGAGAACTGAAGGGAAAGACGCGACCAGAAGACCGACTGCGAGAACAGCCTTTTCCCGGTATCGATATCGTCACTCTTTATATAGTTAAAAGAAGTCTCGATCAAAAGACGGTCTATGGGCCTTATATCCGCCCACAGGCCGTAGGTGAGCTGCTCCCCCATAACGAGATCCCGGCGTGCGATGCGGTGGCCGTAGTTTATGTTGCCCCCGAAGCCCAGCGCACCGCTGGGCTGCGTGAACAGTCAGGTGTGGAACTGCCAGATATCCTCGAAGTATATCCCATGAAACAGCTCGTTGCTGAGCAGCAGATTCGAATGGATGCCTGTCTGGCCGGCCCTGAAATCGACCTCGTAGTCGATATTCAGCCACTCGTCCTTTCTCACGCTGTCGAAATTCCATTTGCGGCCGAAATTGGCATTGAACTCCATATCCTCGAGTATCTCGCTGTCCTCGAACCGTATGATCCCACCCACCCAGGAGTGGGCCTGGCGCTTGTTGTTCGACGGCTCGTATCCGTTGTCAGCCCGGAAGGTCGGGCTGAGCTCGTTGTACTGCAAGCCGGCCCAGTAGTTCTCCGTGCTCCTGCTCAGTTCCGCCAGCAGTCCGTGGCCGTAGAAGGATTCGCCGTCGAGCCTGGCGGTATACCTACCGCCTTCGAACATCATAGCATTCAATTCGTCGCCGGTAAGGTTCGGATTATCAACCTCCTCGGTATGCGTTCCTATCACCTGAAGGGTAAGCGAATTGCTGGTGGAAAGGCGCATCCTGCTGTCGAGACCCACGAGGGAGCCCGAGCCGCCGCTGTCGAAACGCCTGTCTGTGGCTATCAGGCCCACGTGCGACTGCTCGCCCAGATCATGCTTGACCCGAACGATATTCGAGTAGCTCTTCCCGTTCTCCACGGTTTCGCTGCTCTCCTCGAACGGGAGGGTTATGACCGAGTGCTCGTCGCGCGCAGTGAGAACGGCCATGCTGTTGGCGCCCCTTCGCCAGGTCATCTTCCCGGCAACAAGAGGATCGTTAATAGACCTTGTGTACACGGCGTTGAAATAGGTTTCGAACAGGTCGCTTCCCTCCTGAAAGAATGGGCGCCGCTCCTCGTAGAAAAGGGCGAATGTGGAGTTGACGTCGATCTGGGCGACGTCGGCTTCCACCTGGCTGAAATCGGGATTGATCGTGGCCTCGGCCGTAAGCTCCGATGAAATATCGTATGAGATCCCCAGAGCGAGGTCTCCGTCCGGGTCATCGTTATCGAAATATCCATCCCCGTTCATCGAACCTGCCTGATAGGCAACCACCGCCGGCAGGAGCTCGAAGCCGGCACCGGGTTTCACACCCGAAACGCCCGTTACGGTCCCCCACTGGCAGGGCCAGCAGTTCTCATCGCGGTTGTATGCCGCCCATGAATACTGGTACCGCGACTCCCTGGGGCGGTTACGCCAGAAATCCATGCGCCATTCCTGATCCTCACGGTCGGGAAAGCGCAGGCTGTGGAACGGGATGGCCATCTCGACCACATAGCCGAAATCTGTCACCCTGCCCGCCGTCTCGAAGATCATGTCGTACGATATATCTTCGCCGTTGGTCGAGGAGAATAGAAGATCCCCGGGGATGCCGTAAGGATTGGACGATATCTCGTAGGCCAGTGTTGCCTCGCCGTAGGTGTCCAGGCACAGTATCACGTAATCATCCGAGAATATGCGGTCCCTCTCGCAGAAGGAGGCCCTTACCTCTGCCGGATCATCGTAGCAGAGCCAGGCAACGTAGAGATTCTCGTCATCGTAGGTGATCAGCACCTCGGTGTTGACGTCGGGCTTCGTCTGGTCACCGGGATTGTGCTCACAGAAGTTGTCCGCCTTGGCGGCCCCGCGCCAGCCCGGATCCCCGAGGTCCCCGTCGATCTCTATCGGACCGGCTGCACGAGAGACCTCGAGCCGTGGATGGTAGACCGGCACAAAAACGTCATCGGCCCAGGCCGGAGAGATGGATACGGCTAGCGGGACCGGTAGAAGTAGGCACAGCACTCCCCAGCAACGGAAATATTGTTTTGTCGACATAGATCTCCCCTTCTACAATGTACATTTGCAGATAGGGCCTCTTGAGATAGCGTGCTCGGCAGCTTAATTAATCATACGAAAGTCCCGCCGACAGGTTTCAATAACATGTGAAATTTCTTATGTAAATTACATCGTCACCGGAGGCGGAAGGGCTGAGGCCTGCGGTAGGTCAGCGATCTCCACAGCCACTCGGCCGGCCCGAAGCGGAAACGGCCCAGCCAGAGCGGGGACCAAACGAGCTGCGCAATCCATACGGCAAGAATCACGATGAGGTGGTGCACGCGGTCCAGGCGGCCGTACAGGCCGAATCCGTGCCCGTAGAATATCGTCGTGCATATAGCGGTCTGCATCAGGTAGTTGGTCAGGGCCATCCGCCCGGTCGCTGCGAGCGTTTCCGTTAATTTGCGGAATATGCCGCATCTAGAGACCAGCATAATGATCCCGATGTAACCGTTCGCGAGAAAGATGCTCCCCCAGTAGTTGTACTGCGCCCCGAGGAACATCGAGTACTCCATCGACCAGCCCGCCGCGAAGTTCTTGTAGGTCCCCGTGATTATGAGGGACAGACCGATCAGAAAACCGATAGCCGCCTGCCAGAGGTAGAACCTGCCGGAGCGGGCCCCGGTCAGGATGCCCCATTTATAGAATGACATACCAACGAGCATCAATCCGCATGAACGCCACCCCGACTGGATCAAGAACAGAAACACCTCCATGAACAGTGCCATCGACGCCCTCGGCCCCAGCTGGCCCAGCCAGCCGGCCCTGTGTGCATCGATATCCTCCGCGATGATCGTAATATCAGGTCTCCACGATTCCATGTTGCCCTGTATAGCCTCCTGCGGCCAGTAGGGCATGCTTAGACCGAACATCGTGTACAGAAGCGAAGCGAATGCGAAGATCGCCAGCCCTATGACGAGGAGCTTTACGGGTGAGAGCTTGCGGAACAGATAGACGAGAAGCGCGCAGAGACCGTATGTTACGAGAATATCACCGTACCAGAGAAGGTAAGCGTGCGCTAGCCCTATGATTATGAGCCACATGGTTCGACGGTAGTGAAAACCGCGGGCGCTGATCCCACGACCCTCTATTTTCCCCGTCATAAGAACGATACCGGCCCCGAAGAGCATTGCGAAGATCGTCATGAACTTCTTGTCGGCTATGATATGGCTGATTATCCAAACCCATCTGTTGATCCCCGATAGATCTCCGTAGGCCGTGGGATTGATATAAGCAGCGGTAATCATCGAAAAACTCTGCACGTTCATGATGAGTATGCCCAGCACGGCGAAGCCGCGCAGGGCATCGATCGCGACGATCCGTTCGGAAGCCGCCGTAGGGGTACTCGTCACCTCTGGTTCTCCCAACTTCAAGACTCCCTTTCTATCATACTCGTATCGGGTGCTGGAGCGAGAAAGGCCGCCACTCACCGCTCCGCTGATATTACGGTGAGAGGTGTGACTATCGATGAGACGTCGTAGTCATTATCGGCGAGGTGGTCGATTATCGCACGCCCGACCCACTCCGGATCCGGAAGATCGCTTTCACTGCAGGGGGATGTATGGCCCGCGACCTCCGAGACACTCAGCTCGCTCCTGCCCAGATCCAGCTCGTAGAACCTGTTGCAGAGGTAGATCCCCACCGTTCCTATCGAATAGAACGGAGGACCCGTCTTCTTGCTGTCCAGCTCCCGTCCCCTCTTGGTGCGCACCATTATCCCCGCTTTCCTCGTCACGGTGAAGATGTAGCGGAAAGGATCGATCCCGGGTTCGAGCAGGGACATCCCCCCCATCCACTCCGGCTGCTCTATATTGAGATAATCCAGTATAGTGGGAGCGATATCCAGGTTCTGGACATTCGAAGCTATGCGGCCCCTGTGCTCCCCTTTCGGGAAGAGGATTATCAGGGGGACACGCGTGTCCACCCTCCAGCGCTGACCGTGGTCGGTGCATATGACGATAACGGTGCTGTCCAGTTTCCCCCTGTGCTCCAGGCCCTCGATGATCCTCCTCATCTGCCCGTCGAAGTTGAGGATCGCATCGTCATAGAAATCGGTCATCCAGGGCTTTGCCTCGTTCTTGCCCCTGGAGAAATGCCGGTTGCTTATCCTGAACTTTGGGCCGTGCGTCCCGAGCAGATGCACGTGCGCGAAAACCGGGGAGGAGGGGCGCCCGTCGATGAAGGAGAAAAGCTCGTCTATCCTGTACTTGTCATGACTCGGCTGCTTATTCTTCGTCTCGACCACCTCCCGCATGGGGTTCTCCATCCTGCGCACTCCCAGCAGATGGCTGGTACGGTCATCGAGACGCTCGCGCATCTTTCGCAGGAAGTAGTAATCCTTGTCGAGCAGCAAGCTGAAGTGATCCGATATCGAACTCTCCTTGATATCCCTGAAGTTGGCCCTGTGGAACGACTTGAGCATATTCAGATCGGCCGGATCGGCGTGATGGCGTACGCTTACATCCACGTTCCTGTATCCGTATCTCCTCAGTATACCCGGCAGGTGCTGGTACGCGTCCTCTCCCCTGAGGATGTCTGGCGCATAGAGAAGCCTCGTCCGTGTGGGAAGCTTGCCCGTGAACATCGAGGCTATCGAGGCCCCCGAAGTGCCCGAGTTCACGAAGCAGTTCTCGCAGAAGAGCCCCTTCCCGGCGAGCTCGGTTATATACGGAGTCGTCTCGCGGTCATAGCCGTAGGCCGACATGTTAGAGGCGTTCAGCCCGTCGCTGGAGATCACGATGATATTCGGCCGCCACTCCAGCGGCAGTATGTCCTCCTCGTCATCGGAGGGCGGTCTGGAGAAATTGAAGGTGCCCGCCGCGATCAGCACCGATACCGCGAACACCCCCGTTGCGATGTAGGCGAGCCTCCGGCAGAGGGAGGACACCAGCAGCCTGGCCCTGATGTCCCGCATGAGCTGGTACGAGAACGCCAGCAGGACCAGGATAAGAAATCCGTAGGCCAGCTTCTGTACACCCTCCGTCATCCTGATGCCGAATTTGAACACGGTATAGGTGAAATTCTCCACGAGCAGGAGCATCGAGCACGCAAGCACGAGTGAAGGTATCAACGAAGCGACGGTCGAGCAGATTCCTCTCAGGATACGGTTCTTGAAGATGACCGCCGGAACCCAGGCGACGGTGATGCCGGCTATCCCCGCAGCAACCAGTGGTATTGGCGCTACGAACAGTATCTGGAGGTTGCTTATAAGGCCGGTCTTGGACATGAAAGAGGGCTTCGTGATGAAGAAGAGCCATTCATTGAGCACGTAGAAATAGACGACCGCCGCGGTCAGAACGGCATGTATGATCCACTCCCCCTTAACGCCCGGAGCTTGACCGGACACATTCTCACGATCCTTCATGGATTCCATACCCCTACCATCCCTCGGGGATTCATCGCCGGCAAACCTTGTTATGCAGCACATCGGTTATGCTGTAACACCGGCTGCAGCCGACATATACAGTGTAAACGGCTTATTATCCGCCTATCGTATCACAATACCGAGGGAAAGATCAATAACGGCTATTCTCAAACTCATCTTCGGTCTCCCTATGACATTGCAGCGGAGACATTATCAGTTGAAAAAAATCCGCATCGGTATTATAATCGGCCCCGCTGGTCCTTGATCGCAACAAGATCCAAGCGGCATTATATCCGAATCAATGAACTCTCGTTGCTCAGACCGACATCTTATCAACCATACACCATCCGGCCGGCTTGCTGGATTCACCGTGAGCCCTCGACCTGCGTCGTTCGGATCATGGAGCCGGAGCGGCCGATGACGGGAACAACCTGGCTTGGTGCCGGGATGCCGGGAAGACGGAAGGAGGTGATCGTTTTACGAAGAGGTGTTCCGGATCGCCGTGATCTCGTAAATAACCGTTACTAGAAGAGGGGTAGTACTATGAAAAGGATAATCGTAGGAGTCTTTCTTCTCCTGTTGCTGATCTCAGTGGCGGCCCTCGCACTGGACAACAGGGAAATATCAGTTTTTGAGAAACAATACAAGGCCATCTATGTTCCGTTCCAGTCCCCGCCACCGTCGATGTATTACGTTCCCAACAGGATGGTCCTGAAGCTCAAGCAGGAAACCGCGGAGAGCAAGATCGTGGACGAGGAGAGCAAGATCGTGGACGGGGAGAGCATCGATGCGGAGAGGCTGGAGAACCTCGAGTATCTGAACAAGAAATACGGCGTGAAGGCCTTCGTGCGCGAGTTTCCAGAGAGCCCGCGGGCTTTGAGCCGATCGAGCGAGGTCGATCTCTCAAGATACTATATCGTGGAATTCGACAAGGAGCACAAGCTGCAGGATGTCATGAGGGCCTACAGCGCGAACGCGAGTGTCGAGCATGTGGAGCCCATAGGGATCCATCCGATCCTCGAGGTCATCCCGAACGACCCATATTTTCTCACCGACCAGTGGAACTTCAAGGATACCGACGACAACGATGTGGATGCGACCGACGCATGGGAGCTCGAGACGGGTGACGAGACGATCATACTGGGAGACCTCGATACGGGGCTTCAGTACAACTCGAGGGACCTCGGCGGCCTTTCCCCCTATACGGACGGAAACGTATGGATCAACTGGGATGAATACAACGGCAGCGCGGGTGTGGATGACGACGGCAACGGATACGTGGACGACTGGGTAGGCTGGGATTTTGTCGACAACATAACCGGCGCATGGCCCGGAGAGGATGCGGACACGCCGGACAACGAGCCTACCGATTTCAACGGACACGGCACGCATGTCGGCGGCATCATGGGCGCTATAACGAACAACGGCGTCATGGTGGCCGGCCTGGCGGGCGGATGGAACGAGACCGCCAGCTCACCCGCTAACGGGGTCAAGATAATGGCGCTCCGAATCGGCTGGTCGGGTAACTACCTCGGGCAGGAAGTGGGTTACGTGCGCATGGACTTCGCTGCCCAGGCGATATACTACGCCGTGAACAAGGGCGTAACCGCGATAAACTGCAGCTGGGGCTCATCCAATTCGGGCGGGCTCGGCGCCGCCATAGACTACGCCATCAGCCATGGCGTGGTGGTGGTGCACGCGGCGGGCAATGACGGCAACAGCTATGCCGATTATCTGGGCTCGCGTACCGATGTCCTTAACGTGGCCGCCACCGATTCGAGCGATGTCAGGGCCTACTTCTCCAATTACGGGACGTGGGTGGACCTGGCCGCGCCGGGCGTCGACGTGCTGAGCACATATTCCTACCACTACAACCCGGGCTACATCGCCTGGGTGTCAGGCACATCGCAGGCGTCACCCCACGTGACGGCCGCTGCGGGGCTCCTGAAATCCTACGATGCTGCGCTTACAGGCCAGGAGATCTTCGACCTGATAGTGGGACACACCGACAACATCGACGCCGCCAATCCGGGCTACGAGGGACTTCTCGGCAGCGGGCGGCTGAACGTGTTCAGATCGCTGGACGCAGCGGTGGCCCCATCGGTTACCGTGATTCAGCCGAACGGGGGCGAGGTGCTCTACATAGGGCAGCAGTACGACGTCATCTGGGATGCCTCCGATAACGTGGGGATAGATTCCACGCTCATAGACTACTCGGTGGACAGTGGTGCAAACTGGACCAGGATCGCCACCCTGGCCGGCAATCCCGGCACATACACCTGGACCGTCTGCGGACCTCCCTCGACCACATGCAGGATGATGGTCACCTGCTACGACGCCGAGGGTAACAGCGGATCCGACATGTCGGACGACGATTTCTGCCCGCCGTACATGGCGGCGGGGCCCGACGGCAAGAAATCCGGACGCGGCTTCGCGGTTGCGGGCGTTGAAGAAGCGGATGTACCCAGGTTCGAGTTCGCCCTCACGCAGAACCACCCCAATCCCTTCAACCCCGTGACGAGGATCTCCTACTCGCTTCGCGAAAACTGCCACGTGCGACTGGAGGTCTACGATGTGCTCGGCAGGAAGGTGTGCACACTCGTCAACGAAGCCCAGAAGGCGGGCGAGAAATCCGTAGAGTGGAACGCAACGGGCATCTCCAGCGGAGTGTATTTCTACGTGCTCCGGGCTGGTGAGTTCGAACAAACGAGGAAGATGGTGCTCATGAGGTAAATCGCATCTCACCTGTTTAAGCCGGACCGTCGAAGAACCCGGTTGCCCAAGTTGTTATAGGCTGAGCGGCCGGGTTTTTTTATGCCGGCCGCCGGTAAAAGAATTTTATTGGCTAACTGTTTAATATATATTAGAGTCATTCATCCTGCGGTCCGAAATCGTCATGATGGATGATTATCGGTATGCAAGAGGATGATTGCATCACCGCTACGCGACAGCGCTAAGTCCCGTATACCATCGTATCTAGGCAACCGCCGGGCATAGGCCCGGCACGGTTCAAACGAAAGAGGTTTTCAGGCATGGAACAGGCGAAAAAGCTACTGAAGGATTCAGCCGCCGTTCGATTCACCGTTCTTTTCATGATCAGCATCCTGATGTTCGGCACCTACTGGTTCCAGGACGGCCTCGGACCCCTGAAGGGGCTGTTCGAGAGCCAGCTGGGATTCACCAGCTCACAGTTCGGGCTGCTCATCAGCTCGACCACATGGGCGAACCTGGCCCTGATGATCATCCTCGGCGGTATCGCCCTCGACCGCTGGGGAATCCGCAAGACCGGAATCATCCTGGCCGTTATCGCCACAGTCGGCGCATTCGTTGTGGCATTCGGCTCGAAGGGAACCTTCGGAACCTCCAAGAAGGCCATGCTGATCTCCATGGTGATAGGCCGTATCCTCTTCGGAATAGGACTGGAGACGACATGCGTGCTCATAAGCCGCACGATCGTCAAGTGGTTCAAGGGCAAGGAGCTGGCCTTCGCGATGGGACTCAACCTGCTGGTCGGCCGGTTGGGCTCCTTCTGCGCAATTTCGTTCGGCCTCGATATAGCCGACGGGAATATAGACGTCGCCCTGGTCACATCCGCCTCCATCATATTCATCGGTACGCTCCTATTCCTCGCCTACCTGATCTTCGACGTCAGGCTCGACAGGCAGATGGCCGTCGAGACCACAGAGAGCGAGGAGGATAAATTCAAGTTCGGCGATCTGGTCAAGCTGCTCACCGACCATTCGTTCATCTACATATCACTTCTGTGCGTGGCCTTCTATTCGGCCGTGTTCCCGTTCCTTCAGTACGCCCCGGACCTGCTTGTCAACAAGTTCGGCTTCACCTTCGCCATGCCCAATATGGACGGCATGTCATTCTGGGAGAAGGTGGTGGCGTTCTTCCATAACGGGCCGAAGGTCAGTGGGCTGATCCCGCTCGGCACGATGGTATTCACGCCGATCTTCGGCAGGCTCGTCGACAAGAAGGGCAGGGCGGCATCGATAATGATCATCGGCTCCGTCCTCCTGATCTACGCACACATCACGCTGTCGATCCTAAACAACATCTTTCTCGGCTACACCGGGCTGTTCGCGCTGGGCATCGCATTTTCGCTCGTGCCCGCGGCCATGTGGCCTTCGGTCGCCAAGATCGTCGCGGAAAACAGATTGGGAACCGCATACGCGACGATGTTCACCATACAGAACTACGGGCTCTCGGCCTTCTACTGGGGAATAGGGAAGGTGCTCGATGTGTTCAATCCGGAGGTCGTATCACAGATACAGAGCACAAGGCGGGAGCTTCTGGCAAAGGGGCTCTCGGTGGGGGACGTTTCGCAGAGGATAGACGAGATGCGAATGGCCGGCGAGATCCATCCCTACAACTACACCATCCCGATCCTCATGCTGGTGGCGCTGGGCGTGATATCGATATTCCTGGCATTGCAGCTCAAGAGGGCCGACAAGCGGCAGAACTACGGCCTGGAACTCCCGTCCAACCATTAGGCCGGATGAGCCGCCGGGCGGTTGGAAAATCTATCAATAAAAAATGGAAAGCCGGCCTTGGTCGGCTTTCCATCATTTTTTACTCGGCAAACCGGCCTGCCTGCGGCTTGCCCTCGAGGCTCCGATCTCTAGTAACCGCGCCTGAAGCCCCCTCCTCTGCCCCCGCCACGTCCGCCTTCGCTGCGTGGGCGGGCCTTGTTGACGTTCAGTGCGCGTCCCTGGAGCTCCTTCTGGTTCATATTGTCGATCGCCGCCTGGGCCTCGGTATCATCGGTCATCTCGACGAATCCGAACCCCTTTGAGCGGCCTGTATCCCTGTCCGTAATGATCGCTACGGATTCCACCTTGCCGTGAGCTTCAAAAGCCGTCCTCAGGTCATCCTCGCTGGTCTCGTAGGACAGATTGCCTACATAAATCTTCATTGCGACCTCCCAGTAGGTCTCAAGTTACAAAAAACAAAACGTCTAGTAGTTTTTAGGAAGAAAAGTAAGTAAAACCCCTATTGGAAATGAACGACGAGGCAGGTCACGTTCTTCGTCTTCATTCGGTTTATCAACTAAATTCAATCCTAAATCCATCCGTTTCGAAGTAGAATATAACAGAATTACGGACAAGCACAAGTATAAAGCGCGATTAAATCTTTTTTTCTGTCCCGGTCGATTTGTGCGAAGAAAACAGTACGCACTGCCAATTTACACTTGAACAACCGGTGCCGCTGCTATTTAATCTACGCATACATTATTTTAGGGGGTGATTATCATGAAATTCTGTTTCTGCCGTTTCCTGCTCGCCGCCGGAATCCTCGTGCTGACGATATTCTGGTGGCCTTCAACCTGGGCCAAAATAGTCATCATAATAGCATCAGCCATACTGACTGTTCTCAGCTTCTTCTATCACGTCTGCTGCTGCCGCAAGAGGAAAGAGGCAACCGAACAAACGACATAAGGTCCGGAAGAGCTAATAACTGGAATGAAATCTTTGGGCGTTGACGGGTGCCGGAAGGCAGAAGGGCTAGGCTTATCCCGGAACCGGCGCTCCATTCGTCGATACTGAGGTGTCTCCGGGACGCAAGTCTCCAATAGATCAAGGGAGCCGGAACAGCAATGATCGGGCAGACAATATCACATTTCAAGATCGTTGATGAGCTGGGGGAAGGGGGTATGGGCGCTGTCTACAAGGCCCGGGATCTCAAGCTCGACCGTTCTGTAGCGCTCAAACTGCTCCCACCCCACCTCTGCTCGGACGAGGAAACGAGGAAGCGGTTTATCCGGGAAGCCAAAGCGGCATCCGCTCTCGAACATCCCAATATCTGTACGATCTACGAGATCGGGGAGCTCGACGATGGGCGGCTTTACATGGCCATGGCCTATTACGAAGGAGAAACCCTGGAGGAGCGTCTTAAAGAATCCTCGCTTGTCATAGGTGAGGCCGTTGACATAGCGGCCCAGGTGGCATCAGGCCTGGCCAGGGCTCATGAACTGGGAATCTTTCACAGGGATATCAAACCCGCCAACATCATGATTACCGATGATGGACATATCAAGATCCTGGACTTCGGAGTGGCCAAACTGACTGGGCAGACCGTTTTAACAATCGCCGGAAGTGCAATCGGAACAGCCGGTTACATGTCGCCCGAGCAGATAAACGGGCAGGAGGTGGATGCCAGATCGGACATATTCTCCCTGGGCGTGATCTTCTACCAAATGCTTACCGGCGAGCACCCCTTCGGTGCGGAGCACGAGGCGGCGATAATATACCGCATCATGAACGAGGATCCCCTTCCCCTGAAAGAATACTTAAAGGATCTGCCGGAGTCCGTTCAGGCGCTCGTGGACAGGGCCCTCGAGAAGAACAGGGAGAACCGGCTGCCCTCGATGAAGGAATTCGCCGCCGAACTTAAAAATACGCTTCAGGTGCGGGCCCACTTTCCCGCCGTAGAGCGCGCATCCAGGGCCACCGAAGTCAAGGTCGCCAGCGCAGGAGAGGTCATCGGCCCATACCGTCTGCGCGAACGTGTCGGACTGGGAGGAATGGGTGAGGTTTGGTCCGCCGATCAGGAGAAACCTTTCCACCGGAAAGTGGCACTCAAGATTCTGAAAGCGGGTATGGACACAAGAGAGGTTATGGCCCGTTTCGAGGCGGAGAGACAGGCCCTGGCCCTCATGGATCATCCGTACATAGCAAAGGTCTACGACGCCGGTTCCACTCCCACCGGCAGGCCGTTCTTCGTGATGGAGTTTGTAAAGGGCGTTTCTATAACAGAATACTGCGACCGCCACAAGCTCGCCACCCGCGAGAGGCTGGAACTCTTCATGAAACTATGCGATGGAGTGCAGCATGCCCACCAGAAGGCCGTCATCCACCGCGATCTCAAACCGAGCAATGTCATAATATCGGACATCGACGGCAGGCCCGTGCCCAAGATCATCGACTTCGGAGTGGCCAAGGCGACGGCACAGCCGCTAACGGAGAGGACGATGTTCACACACATGGGCCAGCTGATAGGCACGCCGGAGTACATGAGCCCGGAGCAGGCGGAACTCACCGGAGAGGATGTAGATACGCGTACCGACGTATATTCCCTGGGCGTGATCCTCTACGAGCTGCTGGCGGGAGCACTGCCATTCGATTCGAAGGAGCTCCGTGAGGCTGGGTTCGAAGGTATCCGGCGAAAAATCCGGGAAGTGGATCCCCCCAAGCCGAGCACGCGGGTTACCACACTCGCTCAGATGCCGGAAACCGCAAAGGTGAAGCTCCACATGGATCCGCAGACCCTGTCGAGCCAGCTGCGTGGGGATCTCGACTGGATCATCATGAAGGCGCTCGATAAGGACCGCAACCGCCGTTATGCCTCCGCGGCCGATCTTGCGGCCGATATCGAAAGGCACCTGAACAAGCAGCCGGTCCTCGCAAGTCCTCCGAGCAGCGTATACCGTCTCAAGAAATTCATTGCGAGACACAAGGTCGGAGTCGCCGCCGTATCGCTCGTCGTGCTCGCTCTGCTGCTGGGCATCACCGGGACGACAATTGGGCTTATCAGGGCGGTCAAGGCAGAGAAAGAGGCCCTCGATGAAGCCGAAACCGTGAGAAGCGTCTCGCAGTTCCTCCAGGGGCTGTTCGAAGTATCCGATCCCGGCGAGGCCAGGGGCAATTCCATAACCGCCCGAGAGATCCTAGACAGGGGTGCAGAGAAGATCACGAATGAGCTCGATGACCAACCGTTGGTACAGGCACGGCTCATGGCGACAATGGGACGGGTGTACAGGAATCTCGGGCTGTTTGAACAATCTCGCATGCTCCTCGAAGAGGCGCTCGAACTGCGCAAGGGCGAGCTCGGAGACAGAAATCTGGAAGTTGCCGACAGTGAGGAGGAACTGGCCTCCCTGCTCGGTTCGACCGGGGATTACGAAGAGGCTCTGCCGCTGTTTAAAAATTCGCTGTACATCCGTGAGGGCGTTCTAGGTCCCAACCACTCCGATGTCGGCCAGGCGGTCAGCAATCTGGGCAATCTCTACAGACAGATGCGTGATTTCAAACAGGCGATCCCCCTGTATGAAAGGGCCCTGGCTATAAGGGAAAAAACTCTTGGACCCGACCACGTGGATGTATCCAACAGCCTCAACGGACTGGCCATCGTCCACGAGGCGACGGGTGATTACAAGTCCGCACTGCCGCTGTACGAGAGGGCCCTGGCCATAAGGGAAAGCGCCTTCGGCACCGACCACCCTCAGGTTGCTACGAGCCTCAGCAACCTCGCGACGCTGCACTGGAACATGGGAGACTACGAGACCGCGCGGAAGTACAACAGACGGGCACTGGCGATACAGGAAAAGATCCTGGGACCCGATCACCCGGATCTGGCGCACACGCTGAACACCTGCGCGAACCTGCACCAGGCGGCCGGGGATCTGGCCAAGACCAAGGTCATCCACTTGCGCGCACTGGCAATCAGGGAGAAGAACCTGCGCCCGGACCATCCACGCATCATCGAGAGCTACTACAACCTGGCCTGCGTGTCGGCCCTCCAGGGTGACCGCGAGGATGCGATCCGGTTCCTGGGTGAATCGATACGGCGCGGATTCGCTCTATCGGTCGTATTCACCGATTCAGACTTTCTTTCGCTTCACGGCGATCCCGAGTTCGAGGCGCTTCTGGACGATGTGAGAAGGCGCATCGAGAGGGGCAACTGATACCCCGATAGAGTTATGGCCTTGACCAGCAACAAAATATCTGATATAATGCGCATACTTTAAGTACACTCGCCACAAATGGTTATAACAAAGCTTCGGTGATGCACAAGGTCCATCAGGAGGGGGCGCTTTCACCGGCAGCCACCAACACTGCCTTAACGTAAGGAGACAAGGTATGAAACGACTGGGTTACCTGGCTTTATTGTGCTCGATCATCATTCTCTCCATTGCTGGCTGCAGCGAGAACAGCGAACTCATCCTCGCGAATGACTCGGAAGTGAACCATCTCGAGAAATATGGCGGCTCTCTATGTTATTACGAGATATCGGGAACGGTTTACGTGGACGCAAACGGGGACGGGATCAGGAATGAAGGCGATGAAACCGGCATCGTGAACGTAACGGTGATGCTCACGGACGGGTGCGAGACTCTCCTAAAGGCGACAACCGATGCCGACGGCTGCTACTCGTTCACAAGGGCACCGGGGACCTACACGGTATTTATCGATTCGGTCACGGCAGAGGATGATTTCAACGAGGAGCTAGCCGCCTCATTCGACCCGACCGGTCCGATCTCCATTGCCGTTTCGATAGGTCCCGACTCAGAGGATAACGATTTCGGATTCGAGCCGCGCGTGGAGGAGATCACGCAGGATCTCGAGGAGGGAGATCTGGTAAGCGACGGCGAGACTACGAAATTCTGGAAGAAGCAGCTCCGTGCCGCAATCAACGCCACCAGACATGATCCAATGAATCCTTCCGATAAGTTCATGAAATGCAAAAAGGTGGTGTATTCCGCCGAGGAAATGGCCGAGTTCATCGCGGAGATCCAGGCGCTGTTCCTGCCTGTACCCTATCAGTTCACCGAGGGCAACGAGTTCAAGGAGGCGCTTCAGATACTGAAATCCCAATCGAAGGAACCTGTGGTCAAGCTTCTGAAGGAGCTCCTGACGGCAGAGCTAAACCACGTAAGCGGAAAGGGTATAGTGGATGGCAGCGACCTTCAGGGCGTAATGCTGGCCTGGGCGGAATCGATAGCCTACGAGGCCCTCACCGATGAAGGGCTCTCATCCGCATACTCCAGGATCATGCTCGGGAACGGGGACCTAGGCTCGCGCGTCGATCAGGCCGTAGCGTTCCTGGTCCAACTGAACGGAAATATAGGCGGTGGCAGCGGCGGAGGCGGTTGATATTGAAAACCGGGGGATTCCGCCCCAGATCGTCAAAACATAACGATCCGTCTACGAACCCGATTCGGAACCTGCCGATTTCAAGGTTCTCAAATATTCCTTTACGTGATCGGCGCCGGACTCGCCCCACCCGCCGTTATTCGCGTATTCCCGGAACTTCTCGAGCCACCGGGAATCATAGTGCTTTACGAAAGACAGAAAATACACGAACCGTTCCACTACCGTGGGATCGAGGGCATGCTCCATCCCGCATGCCGTCGACCGCGCCTCCTCGGGGGGAATTCCGAGCACCTCTTCCAAAAAGTCCCTTAGCACGCGGTTTCGGATGATCAGCGATTCGGCCTGCTTCTTTCCCTTTTCCGTCAGGGTGACGGCTTCATAAGGTTCGTAGTTAACGAGACCGTTCCCCGCCAGGCTGTGCAGGGCCGATGTGACCGTGGATTTTGCCACCTTCCGCCTCCGGCCGATATCGCGGGGCCGGGCCACGCGCCTCTCCTGCTCCAGGCGGTATACCGTTAGAAGGTAATCCTCCAGAGTCGAGGTGAGTTTATTTTTCGTCTTCATTAAAAAGCTCCTTGAAGTTCTATTAATCTAACAATATATTATTAGTCGAACATCGTCAAGTGCTTAAACTGCATCCAGGGCGCTTGCGGGACGAAACGTCCAGAAGGACAGCGCGGCGCCTAGAAAGGCAAATCGATGACCGCACGTATTCCTCTCTCTGACCTGGCGGTTGGCCGGAAGGCGAAGATAGTCGAGGTGCACGGCGGGCGGGGCGTTCACCATAGGCTTCAGCTTCTGGGCATACGGCCCGGAACCGTAGTAACCAAGATCAGCAGCGCGATACGCCCCGGCGCGGTTGTCATCCAGGTGGGGGGCAGCCAGGCGGCCGTGGGCTACGGCGTCGCACGAAAGATCATCGTGGAGATCCATCGGTGAAGAAGATACTTCTCATGGGAAATCCCAACGTCGGCAAGAGCGCCGTGTTCTCGCGCCTTACGGGAGCGCGCGTCATATCATCGAACTATCCGGGCACAACCGTCGAGTTCACCGAGGGAACAATGGATGTCGACGGGGAAAAATCGGCCCTGATCGATGTACCGGGCACATACGATCTAGGTTCTTTCTCGCAGGCCGAGGAGATCGCCGTCGATATGCTCGAGACCGGGGATACGGTCATAAACGTCGTAGACACCGTGAATCTCGAGCGGAGCCTCGGGCTTACCCTCCGCCTCCTCGAGCGAAACACGCCGATACTGGTCGCCCTCAATATGTGGGATGATGCCGCGCACAAGGGGATATCGATCGATGTCGAAAGGTTGGAGGAGATACTCGGCGTCCCGGTCGTCCCCACGGTCGCGATCAGCGGCGAGGGTATAAAGGAGCTTGCATCACGGATCAAAGAGGCTCACTCACCCGGCGTGCCGGAGCGTTCGGAGGAGGAGCGTTGGCTCGAGATAGGCAGGATAATAACCGAGGTGCAGTCCCTCGAACACCGTCACCGGACCGTCCTCGAGGTGTTGGGGGACGCCTCGGTCAAGCCGCTGACCGGAATCCCGATCGCCGTTCTTGTTCTCGTGGCGGCCTTCCTGGTTGTACGACTCGTCGGAGAGGGCCTGATCGCGCTGGTCTTTGAACCCCTGTTCGAAACGCTTTGGGAGCCGGTTGTGATGCGTATCGGCTCGATGCTGAACCCGGACGGGCTTCTGTATGCGACCCTCGTCGGGAAGCTCGTCGGTGGACGGATCGACTTCGTCCAATCATTCGGACTGCTGACAACGGGGCTTTTCGTACCGATCGGGATGGTGCTGCCGTACGTGCTGTCTTTCTACGCAGTGCTCGGATTGCTGGAAGATTTCGGTTATCTCCCCCGTTTCGCCGTACTACTGGATACGATGATGCACCGGATGGGGCTTCACGGCTGGGCTATCATCCCATCGCTTCTCGGCCTCGGGTGCAACGTCCCGGGAGTGCTGGCAACCCGCATCCTGGAAAGCAGGAGGGAGCGGTTCATCGCGGCGACGATCATCTCGATCGGGGTGCCCTGCGCCTCGCTCCAGGCGATGATATGGGGGCTTCTGGGCGAGCGCGGAGCGGTATACGTCATTATCGTGTACTCGGCGCTTTTTCTGTCCTGGGCCGGGATCGGGCGCATATTGAACAGCGTGCTCAAGGGATGGAGTCCGGAGCTGATCATGGAAATCCCGCCCTACCGTGTGCCGTCGCTCCGGGCGCTCACCAAGAAACTATGGATGCGCATGGTGTCGTTCATAAAGGAAGCGGTTCCTATAGTGCTGCTGGGTGTTCTTGTAGTGAATACTCTTTACTTCCTTGGCATCTTCGATACGGTCGCCGGCTGGACGGCTCCGGTCATGACGAAGTTGCTGGGATTGCCGAGAGAGACCGTAGTCGCCCTGGCGGTGGGCTTTCTCAGAAAGGATGTGGCCGTCGGCATGCTTGGAGCTATGAACCTCAGCGCCGGGCAGCTCACGGTCGCCGTGACGGTCCTGGCGATGTTCTTCCCCTGTGTCGCAACATTCGTCGTTCTGTGGAAGGAGCTGGGTTGGGCCGATCTCGCGCGAAGCGTCCTCATCATGTTCATCAGCAGCCTGACCATCGGCACCCTGCTCAACATGATACTATGATGGATCATTCGCTCGTGGATATTCGAGGAAGAAGGATCAAGAGGCCATGCAGCACGAACGTGAAGACCGAGGGCTGGAATGAAAGACCTACCTAAGCGAAGCGATCGCGACATCATTCTCGATTCGATCACCGAGGGCGTGTTCACCGTGGACCGTGAATGGCGTATCACGTCATTCAACCGGGCCGCTGAGGAGATAACGGGTATACCGCGGGACAGCGCTATCGGGCAGCCCTGCAAGGACATCCTGAGAGCGAATATCTGCGAGGGTGATTGCGCCCTCGCCGAGACCATCCGCACCGGCGAATCCATCATCGGCAGGCATGTCACGCTCCTCGATGCGGACGGGCAGCAGAAACCCATATGCATCACGACGGCCCTGCTGAAGAATGAGGATGGAAACGTCATAGGCGGTGTAGAGACATTTCGCGACATGAGCCGCATCGAGCAGCTTAGGAAAGAGATACGGCGGAAATACGAGGTGGCGGACATAGTAAGCTGTAGCCATCGCATGCGCGGGCTCTTCGAGATCCTCCCGGGAATCGCGGAAAGCTCGAGCACGGTGCTCATAGAGGGAGAGAGCGGGACCGGTAAGGAGCTGTTCGCGAGGGCGATACACAGCATGAGCCTCCGCAGGAGCCGCCCCTTCGTAGCCGTCAACTGCGGTGCACTACCGGACTCCCTTCTCGAATCGGAGCTGTTCGGATACGAGGCCGGTGCGTTCACCGACGCAAAGAGGGAGAAACCCGGGCGCTTCGCCCTGGCCGAGGGAGGTACGCTGCTGCTCGACGAGATCGGCGATGTCTCCCAGGCCATGCAGGTGCGACTGCTCCGGTTCCTCCAGGAGAAGGTCTACGAGCCGCTCGGTTCGGTGAGAACGGTCAAGGGTGATGTGCGAGTGATCGCCGCCACGAACAAGGACCTCGCACGACTCGTCAAGGATGGCGGGTTCAGGGAGGATCTTTTCTACCGTATCAACATAGTGAGGCTGGAGGTGCCGCCGCTCCGCGATCGCATGGAGGATGTCCCTCTTCTGGTAGACCATTTCATCGAGCGTTTCAACAGCCTGCAAGGCAAGGATATAACCGGCATGACCGAAGAAGCCCTGACATGCCTCATGGCGCATGATTTCCCCGGCAACGTTCGCGAGCTCGAAAATATAGTGGAGCGCGCCTTCGTCCTCTGCCACAACGGCTATATCGAGCCGGCTCACCTCCCGCCGGCCATCTGCTCTGCGTCAACCGCGGACGAGTCGATGTCCGGACAGGTCTCCCTCAGGCAGATGGAGGCCACCTTCCTCATGAATGCCCTGCGCCGGCACAACTGGAACCGAACAAAAACGGCCGAGGCACTGGGTATCCACAAGACGACGATCTTTAGAAAGATAAAGGCACTGGGCCTCAAGGTCCCCCGATCCTAGCATCGGGCCCGAGACCTATTCCGCCGGCAGCCACCCGGGCACCGTCAGAAGGTAGCACAAACGCTACCCATACCCATCGTTACAGGTGCAATACCGCTACCGTAATACCAAATGACGCCACCACCCCGTCACACTCATCTTCAAAAATCACAAGTGGTTACTGACAATAAATCCGCGGCGCTCAGGGTGGCACGGCGCATGCCTTAGTAATGGGTATGGAGACGAGACTGGCAATTCCGATTTGGCGTGAGATGGTGTCGACGGTATTCGATTTCTCACGTCAGGTTGTCCTGATCGATGTCGGGGGCGACCGTGAGGTATCCCGCCGCACGGTGTCTCTCCCCGAAGAATCCGCCCCGCAAAGGGCGTCACGGCTCGGGCGGTTGGGTGTGCAGGTTCTGGTATGCGGGGCTATCTCCAGGCCGCTTGCGTGGTTCGTTGCACAGGCCGGGATACGGATAATGCCCTTTGTATCGGGACAGGTCGACGAAGTGCTCGAGGCCTATCTGGACGGACGTCTGGAGGATCCTCGATTCCTTTTGCCGGGATCGCCTGCGGGTGCACGGCGGCGATGGCGCCGTGGCAGAGGGTTCCGAGGTGGATGGGCATGAGATCAGGAGGGAAGACGCCGGAACCGTTGAAGCAACAATAAGGAGTAATTGAGCAAAGGGACGAAAGGAGGAGATCGAGATGCCAGGTGGAGATGGAACAGGACCGCGAGGAATGGGATCGATGACAGGACGAGCGGCAGGGTACTGCGCAGGTTACCCAACGCCGGGATTCATGAATCCGGTTTCCGGCCGCGGATTCGGCTGGGGCCGGGGCTTCGGACGGGGTCTCGGGCTCGGATTCCGGGGTGGCAGAGGTTGGGGCGGTTACAGGGGATCACAGTACGGAGCGTATGCGTATCCCTACGGCGCGTCATACGGATCACCGGCCGCACCATACGCTGTGCCTTACGGCTATGGAGCGGGTCCAAGCCCGGAGCAGGAAATCGACATGCTGAAAGGGCAGGCGGAGTACTTCGAGGATGCGCTTGAGGGCATCAAGAAGAGAATCGCCGAGCTGGAAGCCAAAGAGAAGAAGTAGAACAAGCCCCAGAGGACCGTTGCGAACCGCGGCCGCCCTGGATACCGTAGGAAGAGGCAGAACAAGCCCCAGAGGACCGTTGCGAACCGCGGCCGCCCTGGATACCGTAGGAAGAGGTAGAACAAGCCCCAGAGGACGGCTGCGAACCGCGGCCGTCCTCGATAACGGAGACCGAACGATACGCAAAGCGGAAATCCGGAACGGAAAGGACTATTACTATGGTCATTACTGTTGCCAGTGGCAAGGGAGGAACGGGGAAAACGACGTTCGCGGTGAATCTGGCATACGCGCTTGCCGGGCGTGGGGAGAACGTGCGGCTGCTCGATTGTGATGTCGAGGAACCGAACGATCATCTATTCGTCAGGCCGGCTTTCACCGAGGGAAAAGACGTCTCCCTGCCCAAGCCGGTATGGGACGAGAGCACATGCACCGGCTGCGGAAAATGCTCCGAGGCTTGCAACTACAACGCGATCGCCGTGGTTAAAGGCAAAGTTCTGATCTTCAACGACCTGTGCCATTCCTGCGGCGTTTGCTCCTACGTATGTCCTGAAGGCTCCTTGACCGAGAAGGACGCGGTAATCGGAACGGTTCAATCCGCTCCCTCGAGCAATCCGTTCTTCTTCGCACACGGGATATTGAACATCGGGGAGGCGCTCGCACCGAGCGTGGTGCGCTCCGTAAAGCAATACATTAGCAGGGAAGCCATCAACATCATCGATGCCTCCCCCGGAACGGCCTGTCCCGTTGTCGAGGCCGTGGATGGGGCCGATGCCGTTCTGCTCGTCACGGAACCAACGCCGTTCGGGCTCAACGATCTCAAGCTCGCAGTCGGACTCGCGCTGAAAATCGGAGTGCCCACCGGGATCATCGTTAACCGCTCAGACGGCGAGGATAGGATTATCTCCGAATACGCCGAGCAGGTGGGTCTGCCCATCTCGGGGCGTATTCCATTCAAGAGAGAATACGCCGAGGCATACTCGAGCGGCCGGATACTGGTCGACCTGTTTCCCGAGCTTCGAGAGAACCTCCTGCATATCTACGATAATCTCGCGACGGCGCAGCCGCCCGAACCCGAGGAAGACGTCTTCGAGATAGACAAGGGCAAGCAGGAACCGTTCGAGACCGGATCGGCGGCCGACTACAGGGAAATCACCGTGATAAGCGGAAAGGGCGGAACGGGCAAAACGACGGTTGCAGCGTCCCTCGCGCAGCTAGCGGAGAACAAGGTCCTCGCAGACAATGACGTAGATGCCGCCGACCTTCATCTGCTCCTGAAGCCCGTCGGGCGTGAAGGCCACGATTTTGTCGGCAGCACAAAGGCCGTGATCGATCCCGTTAAATGCACGGGCTGCGGACTGTGCGCCGCCGCCTGCCATTTCGCCGCGATCAGAAACGACGGCCCGGGAAATGACATGACCGACGTTACATACCGTATCGAATCCCTGGCATGCGAGGGATGCGGACTGTGCCCTATGGTCTGCCCCGATGATGCGATCATCGGTTCTCAGAACGTAACCGGCCGTTGGTACGTCTCGGGCACCGATTACGGCCCGATGGTTCACGCAAGGTTGGGGATCGCCGAGGAGAACTCCGGGCGGCTCGTATCACGAGTGCGGAACCGCGCGCAGGAGTTGGCCCACGAGCTGAAACAGTCACTCATACTGGGCGACGGTCCACCGGGGACCGGGTGCCCGGTGATCGCGTCCGTCTCCGGAACCGACCTCGTTGTGATAGTCACCGAGCCTACGGTCTCGGGCGTTCACGACATGGAGCGGGTCATGAAGCTGTCCGCCCATTTCGGCACACCGGCGGTGGTGATTATCAACAAGGCCGACCTGAACGTCGAGCAGGCGCAGCGGATCGAGGAGATCGCCACGGAACACGGATCGAGTGTGATCGGCAGCATCCCCTTCGATAGGACGGTCAACGATGCCCTGATGTCGGGGAAGACGGTGATCGAATACGAAGAAGGAGAGGCCGCAGTTGCGATGAGGAAGGTCTGGGGCCGTTTGCAGGAAGTGCTCTCGGGGCTTGCCCCGTAGGACCGATCATTTGAATGCAGATCATACAAAGGAGAAACATGAAGATCGCCGTAACAGCGAAGGGAAAGGGACTGGATGATCAAGTCGACCCCCGGTTCGGGCGCTGCCCGTACTTTTTGATCGTCGACACGGACACGATGAACACCGAAGCGATAGAGAATCCAAATCTGATGCTTGGCGGGGGTGCGGGAATTCAATCGGGGCAGCTCATGGTCGAAAAGGATGTTCATGTAGTGATAACGGGGAACTGCGGCCCGAATGCCCATCAAACGCTCAGCGCGGCGGGCATTCAGATTATCGTCGGAGCGAGCGGGAGCATTCGCGATGCTGTGGACAATTTCAAGGCAGGTGCGCTGTCCTCCACGGACGAGCCCAACGTCGCCAGCCACTTCGGTATGGGAGCTGGCGGGGCGCCGCAGCCCATGGGCGATCCAGGTGTGGGACAGCAGAGCGCGGCTTCCGATACGGCATCGGGTACGGGTAAGGGGCGTGGGATGCGCGGGGGGGGCGGCGGCATGGGTATGGGGCTTGGAATGGGCGGCGGCGGTGGAATGGGCCAGGGCCGTGGAATGGGCCAGGGCCGTGGAATGGGAGGCGGCCGTGGCATGGGTACAGGCCGAGGCATGGGAGGCGGCCGAGGTATGGGCGGCGGCGGCGGAATGGGCCAGGGCCGTGGAATGGGAGGCGGCCGTGGCATGGGCCGAGGCATAAGCGGCAGCCAAGGTATTGGGCCGACGGGTGATATGATGCCCCCACCGACTTCCGCCGGCGTCCCTCCCGCATCCCCGTATGTTCCGCCCGGCGGTAGCGAAATCGACGCCTTGAAGGCAGAGGCACAGAACCTGGAAACGCAGCTTCGTTCCATCAACGATCGCATCGATCAGCTCGAGGGTGGAACCACCCCGTCCAGACTGGTTGCTGCAGTGGATGCAGGTAGATGCACGGGCTGTAGCATGTGCGAGGGTGTCTGCCCGGTGAACGCCATTACGGTCGAAGAAACGGCGTATATAGACACAGCGAAATGCACGGGCTGCGGCCAGTGCGTTGCGGAGTGCCGGAACGGGGCGCTGACGCTCCGGAAAGCATGACAGGGTCTTTCATCCATCCTATTGATAACGATAGAATGGATCGGGTTACCAGGATTCCGTTCGGTCCGGTTCGAGACAGATGAGAGGTGTGATCCTACACCGGCTAGCGCCCTATTCGGAAAAACCATTTGCTATTATCCCGGCTGAAGCTAGATTGATCTCTATATGAAAACATACCTGGAATGCATACCATGCTTCTTCAAACAGGCCCTCGAGGCCTCCCGGCTCGCCGGTGCGGACGAGAAGATACAGAGGCAGGTTCTCGACGCGGTCGCCCTGTCCCTCCCGGAGTTTCCCCTGGAAGCTTCTCCGCCGGAGATGGGGCACATCATCCACGGGCTCGTGAGACGGTACACCGGCAGGGACGACCCGTACCTCTGGATCAAGGAACAGAGCAACCGTCTCGCACTGAGCATTTACGATCGAGCGGTGAACACTCTCACGCGAAGCGGGGACAGGCTGCTCGACGCGGTCGAGCTGGCGATCGCCGGTAACATAATAGATTTCGGTGTAAACAACTCCCTTGACATCGGCGAGGAGCTGGAGAAGATCTTGTCCGCCGAGCGGAATACGATCGGACACGAGGACCGAGCCTTCTTCAATATCGAGTCCTTCAGGCAATCCCTTATCGAGGCGAAAACGGTCCTTTACCTGGGTGACAATGCGGGCGAAACCGTGTTCGACCGTATCCTGATGGAAGAGATAAAGAGAATGGATGGGACAAAAGAGATCACCTACGCCGTGAAGGAAAAGCCGATCATCAACGACGCCCTGGAGAAAGACGCCACGGATTGCGGTATCGATTCCATAGCCGAGGTGGTCTCGTCCGGCTCTACGGCCCCGGGTACGATCCCCGCGCTGTGCTCGGATGAGTTCATGAAGAGGTTCGACAGGGCGGATATGGTCATCAGCAAGGGGCAGGGGAACTTCGAGGGCCTGTCGGATTCGGGCAGGACTGTTTATTTCCTGCTTAAGGCCAAATGTCCGGTGATCGCAGCAGATATTGGATGCAGTGTAGGGGACATCGTGCTGCTTCAGCATGTGCCCTTATAATCGCACCTTGTTTCCAACTCACTAAAAAGCTTAACTCGTCTTACCTGTGGGCAAATCTCCTCTCCCGTGCCCCACATTTTACCTGCGAGCTGCATAGTTGAAATGATCAAAGTATTTCCGCCAAAGGGTCTCGGACGAAGAGAACCGGTTCGATCCGTAAAAATAATCTACCACGGCCTCACGCAGGCGAGCCAACTCCTTGAGCCTGGGCAGTGATTCTGAGCAATCGAGGCTGAGATCGAGCAGCTCCAGCGCCCTCGAGGCGGCCATCATGCAATAATCCTGATTCCCCTTCTTTTGCCATCCCAATGCCCTGCTGACCTCGCTTCCGATATTGGCCATCTGCTCGGATAGCGACAGGTCTTTCCATCTTCCGGCGGCAAGCTCCCTGTGTCGGTGATTCACATCGTCACCCATTTGTCTACGATTTCGATTATCTTCTTACGAACCGCCTCATCATCCACTCCCCTGCTCATGTTCCCCTGCGAGGGTCGCATGTTGATCATGGAGTCGAACTCGACGAAATCATCCCTCTCCAGGAAAGGATAAAAATTAATGCCCCAAAGGTCACTCTGCCGCGAGCCGTCATCCAGAAGCAGGGCCTCCAGATCGGAATGCAGTTCGGCGTCGAGTGAAAGCAAACCCCGGCGCATGTCCACAACCGCTTTGACCATATCACCGAAAGTATCCGCGGCGATTCTCTTCAATTCATCGATAGCTATAGGTCCGCCGAGTATTACCATCCGCTCTCCCGTGTGAATGATCGGCAACTTGCTTCAACTATAATATAGCTTTGGGGCTTTATTTGGAAGCACTAAAGGATTATGGTGTGTGAAGCATGAATTTTTAAACAGATCGTGTATAACGGCCGTATGTATATCAAGATGTCGCCTTTAATCAATCGTCATTAAAATCATTCATCAAGGTGGGTTCGAAAATGAGACTCATGGCAAAGATTGTGCTGCAAACGATAGTGCTGTCCACGCTGATCCTCGTCTGCTCTTCGTGCGGCTCCCGGAGATCCGCGGAACGGCCGGGGATTATTACCGGAGATTACCTTTTCGACGGCCTGCATTTCGACGCCGTCTTCTACACTACCGTGTACGAGGAGGACGGCAAGCTCTTCGCCTTTTCCGAAATGACTGATTATCCGGTAGAGATGGAAAAAATAAAATCGGATCCACCTACATACAGGATAAAATTCAAATCTAAAGGTGATTTCAACCTAGCCTTCTCGGATGCGGAGGACGGCCGCTACAACACGCTCTCGATGAAAAGCAACGATTCCGACTTTGAAATGTCCGGGTATAGAAGTTTCGATGAGATGCTCAAGCTGCGTGATTATCATGACAGGTCACGGAAAAGCTACAGCTACAAGGCGCCGCTGCAGCTGAACGACGGGATAGAGACAGGCGGCATCCTCGATGCTGGCATTGATACGACCGCGCTCTACGCGTTGATGAATGACATACTCGAGAACTACGATTACATGCACAGCCTTCTGGTCATGAAGAACGGTAAGCTGGTGGTCGAGGAGTATTTCAACGGATGGGACCCGGTCCGGCTGCACAGGCTTCAGTCGGTGACCAAGAGCTATACCTCCACCCTCGTCGGCCTTGCCATTGAGCAGGGATATATCGGAAGTGCAGATGACCCGATCTATACATATCTACCCCGGTATGACTCGCTCCTCACGGGGACGAAGAGAGAGATCAACATCGAGCATCTACTCACGATGTCTGCCGGATTCGAATGGAACGAGGGGGCGACGTATTATGCCGCTCCGGAGCTGTGCGACGCACACCTGGCCGGAGACAGCGGAGACTACATCAAATACGTTTTGGAGAAACCGCTCGTCGAGGTGCCGGGGCGGCACTTCGAGTACAACAGCGGCTTTCCGAACATTATGGGTCATATCGTAGCGAAACAATCGGGAATGAGAATCCTGGAGTTCTCATTCAAACATCTGTTCGAACCCCTATGCGTGAAAAGGGCATACTGGTGGTCGTCGAGTCGAGAGAGCGAATACCGACCAAGCTGCGCGGGAGGCCTCAGGCTCACCTCCCGTGATATGGCCAAATACGGATTCCTCTATCTGCGGGGCGGCGTATGGAACGGGAAACAGGTCGTGGATAGGGATTGGGTGAGGGAATCGATCGAGGGCAAGATGGATTCGGGCTACGGCACCCGCTACGGGTACTTTTGGAAGAGCACCAGGTCGCTCGACGGCAAGTACGGGGTATTCTTCGCCAGTGGGACGGGGGGACAGTACATCGCCTGCCTTCCCGAGCTGGATGCGGTTGTCGTAACGACCGCGGTATTTCATACCGACAAGGGCGACGAGGTGGCGATGCTGCTGCTAAAGCAGCTCATACCGGCACTCGCCGGCTCCTAGGATTACCGTTTCAGCGCCTGTGCATGGCGCGGGCCGCAACGGCCCTCTATCGGTCAAGATTGGCCAAAGGGAATTACCCGGAAAGGCCAGCAACTCGAGCCTAGTTCCGGTCCAAAGCCGGGGGCAAGAGCCAAAGACCAGCAACTCGAGCCTAGTCCCGGTCCAAAGTCGGGGGCAAGAACCATTTTCCCATGTGTAATCTAACGGTGGAACTAACCGGCGCCCGCTCAACAGCCACTAAAATCCACAGACGTTTCCGGCGTCCGGTTTAGCTACTTGTTATACCGTATCTTGTCCTTCATACGTCACCTGATCCAATATATACAATGGAACTAGGATGGAGACATAAGCAAAGAAGTCCAAAGGATCGAAAGTCGCTTCGTACAGACCGAAGTGCTGCACACTCTCTATCCCAAAACACACAGCTAAAAAGATAATAACTGTATGTTTCGGGGTAAAAAACCGTGTCCAAAAGTTATTTGCCCTTGAAGTAAACCTTCCCCTAAACAAGATATAGTTCCAAGCTGGCCCCGTCATGTCTAATACATATCCTTTCCAAAAACGGTTACCATCTATCCAAATCGTTGCTAGGCCCGTTGCGCAAAGCACAACAAGTCCTAGTGCCCAAAAAGGAGCGTGCCTGTCGTGCCTGTTACTTTCCGGCTTTGGTACTCCAAAAAGCATTGTTTCACTTTGCATAATGTATGATTCTCAAGCATACATTTTTGAGTGCAGTATAACGTCCAGCATCTGCGGCGGTCGCAGGGCTGGCGCGCCGGGTGCTTCGCAGCAGCCGTGACAGACAAGACCGCCAGCTGAAAGCGGTCGTTTGACGCGCATATAGCGACTCCTACTCTCATCATACTACAATAATCGTACACTAACCGTCACTATGACCACTCTTACTTCGAGTTGGAACAGCAAACAAAGCAAAGAAAAAAACAATACAAAAAGCCCATGTAGAACAATCAAATTCTCATTGCCGGGCAGGTATCTTAAAAATCCAAGACAACCAAGAAATCCTAAGAATCCAAGAAATCCTAGTTTGTTCATGATATCACTCCCATGAGTAATCAAGTCCAGAATATGCTCCACCCAACGTCCAGCGTAAACCACGTGACGGATGGGCGCGGGCCTTGCTTTGCAAGGACCGTGACCGGACGATCCGTCGGGTTGACACGATGGTTAGCCAGTCAACTCAATTCCATTGTCTTTACACCACTCTCGAAGAGCCTTCTCCTGTGCCTTGCTCTCAAAATCATACCAGGATTGCAGAAGATCCTTCGACTCCAGAAAGTCCTTATATCGTGCGTAAGCCCCACGACTGCTGAAGATCTCTCGGATGCGTTCGTAGTCATCCGGAATATTGGATCGTACAAAATCGAAAACAAGCTGGTTGCCAAGCCCGAGATTATTCTTATGAGGGATTTCAATGGCATGATCCGAGTCCAATAATTCCTCAGGAATCTCATGGTGTTCGCTCGACTCTGAATCCCAGTAAATTTTTCCTGTTGATTTATCCAACACAGCAATGTGGTCACCATACAACCCGAAACTCACAAAATCGAATGCTTCTTTAATATTTTCTAACTTGATTTTCATATCACATGGCATCGCGGTAGAACGGCCAGTTACCCGGCGCCCCCCCGCACAGATCCCGGCGTGCGGGTTTCCCGCACCG
>CAYRCK010000034.1:0-32134 GCA_964422745.1 uncultured bacterium | reverse complement strand
TGCCGATTTAGGGAAATAGTATGGCTGTCTTTGACTCCAAATACTTGAACATCTGCTACTCGAATTTACGCTTGTTTTTGCGCGCTCTGGAACTATAGAAATCACCCCTCGAAACTGCTCCCCATCAGCTACCCCCGCCATATCCTGCTGTATATTTCCCAGTTCAATTATCCCGTAAGAGTTGAATTATACGATAGAACCCAGTCCCTGAGGCATTTATCGCTTTTCGGATGGCCTGTTTGTAAGGCAGGCGATGCGGGATGCTTCGGATGACTTCCTCGGTGACATCAGCTCGAGTCTCGGTTAGACCATATATATCAAGGCCCGGCCGCCGGGTCCTCGAATGACTTTGGCGGCCGGGCCTTTCGAAATACTATCCGCTCGAAAGGGAGGCGCTAGCGGAGAAGGATCATCTTTTTCGTCGCCTTGTATCCCTTCATCCTGAACTGAGAGAAATAGACGCCGCTGCTCACCCTGCACCCGTTGTCGTTCCGCCCGTCCCAGGTGATATCGTAGCGCCCGCCGCTCACGACACCGTTCACCAGCGTCTTAACGCGCTTGCCGGTGACATCGTACACGGCGAGCAGGACGCATTCCCTCGCGCCTTCTCCGCCCGGAACAGTGAACGAAATAGTTGTTGCCGGATTGAACGGATTCGGATGATTCTGGTACAGGTTCGGCCTGCTTACGGGCACCTCGATCCCGTTGGTCTCCAGAGCCAGACCGGAGCCGCTCCCGGCCTCGAGCCGGTAGGAATAAACCATCCCCTCCTGGACAGTCGGATCGACGAACTGGACAACTCCCCCTTCGTCCGCTCTCAGATCCGAAAGCATGAATTCGAACTCACCGTCCGCGATCTTGCGATAGAGTGTCCAGTACTCATCCTCATGCTGCACGGACCAGCTCAATTCGATCGCGCCCCGTATCAGCCTGAAAGAGCAAGTTATTCCGTTCGCGGCGGTCACCGGTTCGAAATCAACATTGCCCGTGTTATGAATGTTGCCGTGGAATCCGTTCCACGCCGAGTACCCGTAACCCGCTGCGGCATCCAGATCCCATACGTATACATTCTGGTCCCAGCAGGATGTTACGATCTCCAGGTCACCGTCGAGGTCCAGATCCTTCACTACGGGCGTGCCGCGCAGGAAGGAGCCGACCTGTATCGGGAAGCCCGGCAGCGGGCTGCCGTCGATCTCCCAGGCGTTCAGGCGTCCCTCCTCGGAGGCGAGAATGATATCCAGGCTTCCGTCGTCGTTTATGTCAGCTATTGTGGGCGAGGACTCGCATCCACCGCTCGAAGCGTACATCTGTGGCCAATTCGTCAATGCGGATCCGTCGTAGCGGCGTATATGGCAGTAGGAGTCCACCGCCACGAGCACGATCTCGAGCTTGCCGTCCCCCGTGAGATCCGCCAGCGCCGGGGAGCCTGCAAAGCTGGAGCTGGTGGCTATGGAGAACGGGAATCCTCCCATCATCGTTCCATCGTGGTTGAGCCCGTAAACCTGCCAGTAGCCGTCCTGCACGATTACCTCCAGATGGCCGTCGTCATCGACGTCGCCCACGGCCGGGCTCGTCGTGACATTGGCGTCGCTGTATATCAACGCGACCGGCCATCCTGGAACATCAGAACCATCTGAATTGACGGCGTATATGCTGTCCCCGGGGGTTGAGAATATTATCTCGTTCACACCGTCCTCGTCTATATCCGCACATGCGGGAGTGGGACAGGACCATGCATTGGGCGATGTTGTTTTGAAGATTCCGTCGGTGCTCGGATTGCCGTCGCCGTCCATAAACTCCGTTCCGTCGTGGTGCCAGACGTAAAGTGTACCCCTCCTGTCGTATACTATCACCTCGTAATCCCCGTCGTCGTCTATATCCCCCACGACCGGGCTCGCCCAGACAAGCCTCTCGACTTCCCTCGGCCAACCTGGCAGCACGTTACCCTCGTGATCGAAGATATATATCTCCTCGGTATTCCATGAGGCCGCGACGATCTCCTTACCCGGATTCCCGTCGAGATCCGCCAGGGCTACGGTCGCCGTGTAATTATCGCCCTCAGTGCTCAGAATGCCCCACGTGAGAGGCTGGTCATCGCCGTCGTGTAGCTCTATCCCGTTGGCGTTCCACGCGTATACGTACTCGGCTCCCACAACAATGTCCGGATGGCGGTCGCCGTCCACATCCGCCACCTTGACGCTGCTCGCAGTCTCCTTACCGACCTTGTTAGGCCATCCTGTGAGCTGGGGAGGAGTCGTCGTGTTCGTGACTTCCGCGCTTCTCGGCCCCTCGTTTCCACAGGAATCGACGGTAGTCACGGAGAAGTAATAGCGCGTGCTAGGTAGAAGATCGTAATCCCGGTACATCGTGTGGATCACCAGATCCTCGCTGTCCATCACGTAGTTGATGCCGGACTCCAGCGAGTGGTAGACCACATAGCCGTAAGTCTCGTTCGAATCGGGACGATGCCATGTAACGTGCATCTCGGTAGGCCCCAGCGTGGCATCGAGGACTACGTTCGTTGGAGCGCCCGGGGGCCTTAGTTCCATCCGTTTGCTGAACACCCGGTCGTATGCATCCTTGAGCTCGAAGGTGTAGTAATTGACCTCTCCAATATTCGATTCCGCCAACACGAAACCGTCCCCTTGATCGAATCCGAGAATCGATAGATCTTCGTAAGTGGAAACGCTGTCGGTGATCGAGATGTCACCGTCGGACGACCTGATCTTGCCTTCGAGTCCATAGGCCGCACCCGATCCGAAATTCTTCACGCCGACTTTCAGCAGGAATGTCTCACCATCCTCTATCACGCCGTTATCGTTCCCGTATGGAAGCGTGTCGCTCATGCTGTTTATGAACAGTTCCAGCTCCGGGGCATGAGCCTCCATCGCGAACTGCTCACTCCATGAACCGCCCGTCGAATCATGAATATCTATCGTGAATTCGAATACATGCTCATCCACGGTGCCGGGATCGATCTCCAGCAAAAATCCATCCAGTGCGAATGCCGAACCATCGGCCACTATATTGGGATAGGTTGCGGTGCTATCCGGGATACTTATCCAGGAATCGCTTGACCGAAGGATCGCATACAGCTTCTCGGCATCCGTCTCACCCGTGTTCTTGAGCTTGACCTGCAGGTCAACCGTCTCACCCGCATCAAGAACTCCATCATCGTTCCCCACGATATTGTCGGTCAGGCTCTTATCCCAAACCCTCAGATATGCAGCCGATTCCTGGGTAACCTGGATGGAATCGATGAACCGGCAATGGTTCCTCCCCGTTACAGTTACATATATGTATCCGTCACTCCGGCACAGGAAATCCTCGAACAGCACCAATCCGCTGCCGTTCGTATAGTAGTAAGCGTAATCATCGTTATCCTTGTACAGGCAGACGTAAGCGGAATCGTGCGGCATGCCTCCGCTTGACACCTCCACCGTGATATCGTTCAATCCGAAAACCGCCGATGTCGGCATCGTCACGTCAAAAACCGATGCCTCACCCTGGAACAGGCAGGCCTCCGGATCGCCGAGAAGGTTCAAAATGAAATGCGTCCAGCGGTCGGTCGATTCTATCTCCGCGGCCGGCGTGAAGGGAATCCTGGAATCCGAGTATAGCTTACCCAGTTGAACCACATCATAGTCGAAGAGAAGATTATAGTAGTACTCCATATACGGCTGGGACGCGCTCGGAAATGCGGAACGGCTCGCACCTACGACCGAAAACGCCCCCCCGTCCGGATTCAGCAGGAACATCTCCGCCAGGCAGTCCGTGTCGAAGGCGACATTCGTGCAGTTCATCAAGTACATTGTGAACAGCGCATTGCCGTTTATAAGGTTGTATGCATCGGTGTTGAGAATGCTCGCGTCCCCGACGGACATGTTGTACTTGTATCCGTGACCTATATGAACGACATGGTTTGTGCCTTCATTGAGGGAATCAATGGCCGCAGCCTTCGTGAGCTCGACCGATCCGGGATATGAGCCGTAGGTCTCGTACATTCTCGTCGTCACAACATCCGTATTGGACTCGAGATGCCCGGTGTAGATCATTTCGCCGAGCTCGGCGCCGTCGAGAACGATATCGTCTCCCGGATTGTAGTTCGATGGATAGATAACCTCGGCAAGTATCAGGAACTCCCCCTTGGAGGAGGTATCACTCGGTGTTATGTAGGCAATGCTCTTGTCGATCAGAATCTCGGCTTCCTCGTAAGTCGAAGCGGGGAACCTTCCAATGTACACTTCGGAATACATATCCGTTCCATCCCCTGGATTTGATGCTCCCCCGTACGCCTCTCCCCAGAGCGAATCGCTGTCCGCATTCCAGTTACCGTCAAGACAGGAGTAATACATATCGGTAGGTATGAACTCACCGTAATAAAAAGTCGTGTACGCCTGCCTTTCCGGGATCACATCGGTGTCCCCGCCCAGCAGGACGTATTCCACGCCCCACTTCGCGTACGCTTCCTGGATGAAGATCCTGACCGATTCTCCCAGGTCGGAGCCGCTCCTGTAGTTCTGGCGTATCCACTCGACCGTCCTTACGACAGCCGGAATCCCCTTCTGTGTTTTCCATTCGGCAAACATGTCGAAAGCAGGGGCCATCGATTCATTCGTGATTATCAGATAAAGGACCTCGCTCCCCTCCATACTGGGCAGATAGCTCGGAACAAATCCCCTGTCCCCATGGTCCACCTCGATCTCCTGGAACGAATAGGTGTCGACCATCTCCGGATTGACGACCCTGGAGGCGGCTAATACCCGCGACCTCTCACGGAAGCCTTCTATATACCTTTCCCTTTCGACCGTTTCCGTACGAACGGCCGGCTCGGTGCGCGTCTCGACGATAAGTTCCACATCTCCATCGAGGGTCAACCTGCCCGTTTCCAGATTGTATCTGAACGGATAGATGGCGAATGCAGCGATAAGGTATCCCCTGTATGTAGATGTACCGACATGACGAACCCGCCAACGTGGGAATTCGGAATCCTCACCGACTATATCCTCACGCCTCGCACTTATACCCATCCTTATGCCGTCATCCCTGTAATCGCCCTCGAAAGGAGCTAGATCGATTGAAGGATCGAGCTCGACCGTCCGTCTCACCACCAGATCGCAGGCCGAGACAACCTCGCCCTGTGGGAGAAGGACATTCACGACTCTGAACGGAAGATCGGGATACCCGAGGTAGTTCGTGGTCGCGTCGCCCTCCACATGTACCGAAACCTCTCCCGGTTTTATTTCCCTGAACTGAACCTCTCCGAGACCTATATTGATCGTCCAAGACATCGTGGCCCCGAGTAGATCCGCGCGTGGAACAATAATAACAAGCGATAGAAGTACCGAAACGAGCAGTTTGCGACCCATTCTAAAATCCTCCCGGGAATAAGCTAATAGTGTATTTGAAAGTTATCGATCGATATTATTATAAAGGGTAGAGGTGATAATCGATCTAAAGATCTCCTTTTTCGCTGCGGACCAAATGCCACAATCGAAAGATTTGGTAGCTTCATCGAGATATTATACACCAATTATAACCCTTTGTCAAGTATGCGATTCAGTGCGTATATAACATCGCTTTCCGCTTGTACGTTAACACGTTGATCACGATCTCTATAGGCGAATAATCCCATGCAGAACTTAAATAAACAAGGATCGGGAGCTTCTATACGGACGGATCACAAGCCGTATGTTCAATCCGGTGGTGGCATCTTCATCGATTAGTCGGGAAACACACGCGCCAGTGGCACCCGATTTGCGCTCTCTATCATGATCGGTTGGCAGATGACCGATGGGAGAGCGGGAAACGACAACCGGCCGAGAGCCCGACGGCTATTTGCCTGTAAAGTAAAACGATAGCCGCCAATTAAGGAGCGGTTCGATTCCGGGGCCTTACACCGGAACAGAAACGTGCCGGAGTATTTTTCTCGGACCGGAACTATTTGCCGCGATCGTAATCGAGCAATATTCCCTCAGACCGGATACAAGATGAGAGTTCTGTTTGTCTTGAAAAGGTTTCACCCCCAATCCCTCTTCGGGGGAGCGGAAAGGTCGGCATACAGGCTGATCGAGGAGCTCAACCGCTCGGGAATCGATATCGAGGTCGCCGGGGCCAGGATCAACCACGATTGGCAAAAGAATGAGATACTCGACCTTGCAGGAGGCCGGGTTTCCGTGCACCGGCTTTTCCACCCCCGCCTGAGGTTCATCGGAACAATCGTCTACAACATGCTCCTCCTGTTAAAAATCCTCGCCGGGAAAAATCGTTATGATGTTATTCATATTAATTTTGCGTCATTCGAGATGATGACCGCATCTGCCGCAAGGATGCTGGGAGGCCCGCCCGTTCTATGCAAGGTGGCATGTTCCGGAAGTTCCGGCGAGATAGACAAGGTGCGTGGGAACCGATACTTCGGTATTTTCAGGTACCTGCTCACGAGGGTGGATATGGTGGCGTCACTGAGTTCGGAAATAAGCGGCGAACTCGAAGATGTCGGAGTTGATCCGGAAAGGATAGCCGCAGTCGTGAATGGAGTGGATGTCGAGCGGTTCAAACCGCCCTCGCCGGCCGAGAGAGCAGAATCGAGGAGAGATCTCGGGATCGGACGGGACGAATTCGCCGTTCTTTTCACGGGAAGGCTGTCACGCCAGAAGGGGCTCGATATCCTCATCGAGGCAATCGCCCTGATTTCCATCAAGGATGCCGTACTCATCATAGCAGGCAAGGGTTCCGAGAGGAAAGCGCTCGAATCGCTGGCGGCGAAACTCGGTGTGACCGACAGGGTACGCTTTCTGGGTCCCCTGCCCGATACGGTACGGCTCTACCATGCGGCTGATGTTTTCGTGCTTCCCTCCCGCGATGAAGGACTGTCGAATTCACTGCTCGAGGCCATGTCAGTGGGGCTCAGAGTGGTGGCCACACGGGTGAGCGGATCATCCGAGGCCGTCGAAGACGGCGTGACGGGTTTTCTTGTAGAGCCGGGTGAACCCCTCCCATTGGCCGGCGCCATAGAGAAGGCGGCTCTCGATCGCGATCATATGGGATCCGAAGCCAGGAGGAGAGCGCTCGAGCGATACTCGATATGCGGTGCAGCGGGCCGCTACATCGGTATCTACCGAAAGCTGGCTCCCGCATAGCGCGCGAACGATAACTGTATGGGGAGATGATGAACGTACTATTCCTGATAAACAGCTATCCACCGAAGATTGGAGGAGCGGAAAGGCTGGTGGAGTCCCTGGCCGCGGAGTTTCACAGGTTGAACTGCAACAGCATCGTTATAACGAGAGCGGTGCAGGACAGACCGCTGGTCGCGAGGAGACGGGGCGTTACGGTATACAGCGTGCCCGTTTTCGGTCCAAAGCCCCTGCGGTCGGCCGCATTCAGGATTGCATCATCCATGCTGATTATCCTGTTCCGAAAGAGGTATGACGTCATTCACGCCCACTCTCTCGACTCTCCAGCCGTGGTGGCCGCCGTCATGGGAGGATTGCTCGGCAAGCCCGTATTCATATCGATCCACAATACTGGGAAGGTCGAAGCACTTACCCGGCGCTTCATGGGAAAGACAATACTCCGGATTCTGGTTTCCGGATGCAGGTCGATGATCTCCATAAACAGCAAGATCAGCACGGAGCTCTCCAGGGCGGGCTGTCCTCCCGGGAAGATCACATTTCTTCCCAACGGAGTCGACACCGGTCTATTCTGTGAGGCAACTGATGAGGAGGTTCACAGGGAGCGAGCGGCCATCGGAGTCAGGGGAAAAACCGTTTATCTCTTCGTTGGAAACCTGCACGACCAGAAGGGGGTCGATACCCTTCTAAGGGCGTGGAGCAGGTTTGAACGGGACACCGCTATGGGAAGAGCCGTTCTGCTGATAATCGGTGACGGAGCGCTCTTCAGCGAACTCAAGCGCCTGACTGTACATCTAGGCCTGACGAGCTCCGTTCATTTTCTGGGTATGCGCGATGATATCCATAGATACTTGAAGATCTCGGATGTTTTTGTTCAGCCGTCGCGTTGGGAAGGTCTGTCCATTGCGCTGCTCGAAGCGCTCGCCTCTTCCAGTGCGGTGATAGCCACACCGGTCGGAGGAACAGCAGAGATAATAAGGGAAGGTTCCAATGGGCTTATAGTGCCGGTGGATGACGAGGCAGCCCTTGCCAATAAAATGAAGGTGCTCTTTTACGACATGGATTTGAGGAAAAAAATCGGACGCAGCGCGAGGGAAACCGTATTGGAGAGATATTCACTGAAGAGATGCGCTGCAAAGCACCTGGAGCTCTTCTCGGGATCAATGGAGAAAGGGGGGAGTGGAGTTGAAGTTGGCTCGATTACGGAGGATCGTACAGCCTCCCTCGAACGTTACGAACCGCCTCCAGAAAAGGAAACTGAGGCGCTTTCTGGAATCATTCCCTGAGAACGCACTGATTATCGACATGGGCGCCGGAAGGAAGAAGAGTGGCAGCGGAATAATCTCAATCGACCTTTACAGGGCCCCCGGAGTGGACATCATAGGGGACATACAGAAACTGCCCTTGATGTCGAATTCGATAGACGGCGTTATTGCGAGGGGAGTGCTCGAACACGTGCCCGCACCCCCGAATGTCGCAAAGGAGATCTTCAGGATTCTGAAGCCGGGAGGGAAGGTGTTCTCCTCTATTCCATTCATGCAGGGTTACCATCCGAGTCCAGGTGACTATCAAAGGTACACGATCGACGGCATACAGATCCTATTTTCGGACTTCAGGAAGATCGACTGCGGCATAACGAGAGGCAGCGCCTCTTCATTCATATGGATCACCCGCGAGTTTCTCTCCGAAGTGTTCTCCTTCAACAACAAGACGGTCTACAGGGCGCTCAAGATCGTATTCGGCTGGCTCCTTCAGCCCTTAAAGCTCCTGGATCCAGTGACCGAAAGGCATTCCGCATGCCATATAGCCGCTTCGGGATTCACGTTTCTCGGAGAGAAAGCCGAGGAACACGATTAGAGCCTCAGATCCCTTTCGTCTCCTGAAGCATCAAGAGCTCACATATATGTAGGGATAAGGTTGTCTGCCTACGTGATAACCCGGCCCGTCAGAGTTTCGTTGCAATGAGGACGGCCGTTAGTGCGCCGGCAATAATGCTCACCGACGACTGGATCGCTTGAAGCCAGTTCCTGTCACGGACAACTCTCTCGGGAATTACTATCGCGTCACCCAGCTCGATCCTGTGAGAAAGGGCCCCTTTCTTCACAACACGGCCGTTAGCCTTGAGAATCCTTATCTCTCCCTTCTCAGCGCCCCTGGTCAGACCGCCGGCCCGCTGGATATAGTAATTCGCATTCTTCCCGGGTAGGTGCTTGATGGTTCCGGATGATGCGACCGCGCCTATCACGTTGATGCCGGAGGGAAGCCGCGGTATCAATATCCTGTCTCCATCCTGAAGGTCGATGTCGGAGCCGCTGTAATCCCCTTTTACCATGCACGGCAGATCGATCACGATCCTGCTCATCTTCTCGGAATTCAACTCCATTGGGAGGATCTTGAGCTGACGGCTTTCGATCGAATCGACATATGATCTCTGGAGGGCCGAAATAACCTCTTCCACGTGTCTGTGCTCCAGCTCTTCGAGTATGCCCCGGCGCTGCATGATCGCCCCTTCCAAGAAGGCTTCGTCCGTGAATCCCCCGGCCCTTTCCAACAGTCCCAGCAACGTCTCTCCCTCTCCCTCTATCACGTACGTCCCTGGAAATAAAACCTCACCTCCTATCCAGACCTTCTCGTGATCCTTGTATCTCGGTGTCTCGCGAACGAACAGTGCATCCCCGGGCTCGAGCCGTATGTCTCCCTCGCCGTGCGGTCCGGCCAGGATTACATTCAGATTTACTATCTCGACCTCAGATACGGCCCTGTTATTCTCACTCAGCCTGGCGAGGTCCGCCTCCATCAGAAAGGCGTTCCTCTTCACACCACCGGCGAGAAAAATTAAATCGCTGACCGTCATATTATCGGCAAAGCTGTACTTGCCAGGCAGGCGCACCTCACCGTCTATGTACACGAATTCCTCGTCCATGATCCTTTCGACGTCGAAGACGGTCAACCTGTCCCTGGGCTGGAGCATGATGTCCTCCGTCACGAGACCCGTATCGGGTCCCGCGGGGATCCCCCCCAGCCGAACGTCGATCTTCCGGGACTCCAACACGGTCCCTAGGTCAACAGCGAAGACCCTCTTTGTATTGTCGAACAGCGTCCTGGTCAGAAAAGCTTTTTTAAGGTATGTGTGAGGCAGCATCTGATCGTGATCTACGAGGTCGGATATTCTCATCCCGTCGAAAAACTCGTATTCGCCCGGATACCTCACAGCCCCCTCCAGAAAAACAACCTCCTCGGTGATCTTGTGAAGCGCTCTTATCTTAACGACGTCGCCGTCTATCAGGGGAATGTTGTTTCTATCGCGCATCTCGGGCGAGGAGATATCGAGGTCGAGGAGAACCCTCCTGTCGTTGTCTTCAAAACGCCGCACCTCTATGCTGCCCAGATAAGCCGATGATCGAACACCACCGGCCAGTTCTATAGCTTCCATCAACCTGTCGCTGTCGAGCACCTCGTAGATTCCGGGTCTTCTTACCTCTCCTTCCACGCTGACGAGCGATCCGACTACGGGGATAAAGATCACATCGTTCGATTCGAGCTTTACGTCCTGCTCGCTCTTGCCCATGAAAAATCCGTACAGATCCATCTCCTTGACGGTCTTCCCGTTCCGAAGGAGGCGGATCGACCTCAAGCTGCCCCTCTCCGTGGCGCCGCCTGCAAGGTACAGCGTGTTCAGCATCGTATAAAGCGAACTGACGGTGTAGGCTCCCGGACGGATCGCTTCACCACCGACATAAACTGTGATTGATCTTATCTTGCCCAGAACAACGTTCATCTTGAAATCGGAATATATCGTCTCCAGGAGGTTTCTGATCCTCTTCTCCGATTCAGCTAGCGTCAAGCCCCAGACAACGAGTTCACCGGCCTTGGGAATGAAGACCTTTCCCTCCCTGTCGACTACAAGCTCCGTACTCAGATCCACGTGTCCCCAGAGGTTCACTATCAGATGATCGCCCGGCCCCAGTGTATAACCTGGTGGAACCGGTATCTCCGTGGAGACGACAAAATCATTGGGGGGATGGGCAAACATGTCCAAGCCGAATCGTTTGGAGCGATGAACGGCTGACTGGGCCTTCTCACCGGAATCCGGAGGAAGCTCGGGATCTTTCACCTCGTACATACCCGAGACGTTCGGCTTCTCCGCTTCGCTACCTGCACTATCCTCGTTCCTCAAATACTTCTCGATGGCGCGCTGCTGCTCGGGGGTCTGCGCCCGTATTTCTCCGGAAGGCACTAAGGCCAGCGAAATCAACAACACGGCGGGTATCAACATCCTGCCCATTCATTTTCCCCTTCCAAACCGAAAATGACTCTAATCCCATACGACTTTGCCATGTACAAGTTCCGTTCCATAGACTCCCGCCTCCATCGGTAAGCTCGATTCTTGCAGTTGCAATATCTACAACGAGTTGCCTGCGCCCGATCAAGAGCCCTACGGCGGATCGAAGGACCGTGTGCCCGATGGCGGAAGAAAGTTCCGCCTCCGCGAGCCATAACCGGAAATCATTTCCCGAGATGGATACAAATTAAAGTTCGGTGCATACGATCCGATAAAAACTTGTGTGCGGGGTTTAGCGCGGCGAGGCGAATTTCCTGCACTGGTGAAACGCTTATCCCGAGAGCAGCCAAGGAGCCGGTCGAATGGAAGCAGTCATATACGGAGCGGGAAGGCTCGGCAGGGCGGTTTTGATGTATCTCGCGGACCAACCTTCAGTTGAGGTGCTGGGATTCATCGACGACGATCCCGCCAAGAAGGGCACAGACCTATGCGGTTTGAAGGTCATCGGCTGCTGCGAGGACCTGCCCCGGTTCAGAAAGTTCGGCGTCGAGGGAATCCTAGTCGCGGTCGCCGACGGTCCTGCACGGTTGAGACTGATCTGTTACGCCCGCGATCTGGGTTTTCAGGTCATCGGTGCGAGATCCGGTGGCTCTTCCCTATCGACGGATGCCAGGCTGGGTGAAGGCTGCATCCTTTCCAACGGAGCCCTTATCGAGGACAGCGCCTCCCTGGGTGCCGGCTGTTTTGTCGGGACCGGTGCGGTCGTGAAGGGCTCGTCCGATGTCCCCGACGGTTCCAATATCCCGGCGGGCGCGACAATCACCGCTTCTTCATTCTCCGGCCGGGATGCCCGGTCCACATCAGGAAAAAATGACATGGAGGATCTGCAATGCAAACTCATCTGACCGGCCGTACCGATCATAATAGGCTTCCCTCGGCTCTAGGTGGAAAGCCGGCCTTCGAAAACCCGGTATCAATCATACGGCCCAATCTTCCACCCTGGAGCAGCATCGCCAAGCGGCTCGAAGAAATATACGGATCGAGGATGCTTACCAACCACGACACGGTCAGGGAGTTCGAAAGAGCGGCCGCCCGCTATCTAGGGGTGGACCATGTTGTGGGTCTTTCTTCCTGCACGTCGGGCCTGATCCTGGCCCTCAGGGCCCTTGAAATAACCGGCGATGTGATCGTACCGAGCTTTACGTTCTCGGCAACGGGACATTCAATCTACTGGGCGGGCGCCCGGCCCGTATTCGTGGACTGCGACCGGAACGACTGGAACATCTGCATCGATTCAGTCCGCGGTGCTGTAACCGACGAGACAGAGGCCATCGTGGCCGTGCATATATTCGGCAATCCCGCTCCGGTTCACGCGCTCGAGGAGCTCGCGGACGAGCTGGGAATCCCACTGATCTTCGATGCGGCGCATGCATTGGGAGCCGCCGTGGGTGATAAGCACGTCGGAGGGTTCGGCGCCGCAGAGATCTTCAGCCTGAGCCCAACAAAGCTCCTAACCGGTTGCGAGGGCGGGCTTCTAGCCACCAACGACCGTGAACTGGCGAACAAAATCGCCAAACTCAGAAATTACGGCATGGCGGGAGATTACGACTGCTACGCCCCGGGATTGAATGCAAGGATGGGAGAGTTCAACGCAGCCGTCGCAATCGAGGGATTATCCCTTGTAGATCCCGAAATCATCAAACGCCATAGTCTGGCGGACATATACCGGGATCGATTATCAGAGGTTCCCGGAATTACCTTCCAGCTCATTCCGGACGGCAACCATCACACGTACAAGGATCTGACTATCAAAATCGATTCAGACACCTTCGGCATGGACCGTGACCGGGTCCATTCCCTTCTCCTCGACGAGAACATACATACGAAGAAGTACTTCTTCCCCCCTCTGCATCAACAATCCGCGTACAGGGGGCTTCCATGGCGCGCGACCAATCTGAGCGTTACAGAACGGCTTTCGAGGAATGTTCTGACACTTCCTCTGTACTCGGAGCTTGGAAGCGAAGGCGTTGAGCTCATCGCCTCGGCTATCGCCTCGCTTCATCAACATGCGGATACCTTGACCGGATCAATAATACGCAACCCGGATCGGAAGGAAACATGATGACAGTCGATAACGAACGCAGAGTAACAACGCTCGATGAGCTCCAAACCGGATTTATGACTTCGGATATGCTGCACGGAACGAATGATCGGCGAAGAAAGAGGATACTCATACTCGGAGGCGGCGGTTTCCTCGGAACCGTCCTCACCGGGCAGCTGCTTGATATGGGGCACAGCGTCACAGTCCTGGACAGCTGTCTCTATGGTTCGGATACACTTACCCATCTGATGGATGATCCCGGGCTTACCACCCATATCGGAGATGTGCGGGACGAGGCGATCCTCGAGAGACTGATGACGGGAAAAGATGCAGTCGTCAACCTGGCCGCGATCGTAGGTGACGAGGCCTGCCGAATCGATCCGGATGTGACCTGGGAGACCAACGTCGAAGCCACCGCTCTCGCTGCCAGGGTCGCCCGGAGAACGGGGGTGCGTCGCATCGTACATGCTTCCACGTGCAGCACTTACGGTAAAAACGGCGAAGGACTCCTCAGAGAGACAGCGCCCCTCGCCCCGCTGTCACTCTACGCCGATAGCAAGATCGAGAGCGAGAGAGTTCTGCACTCGGTGACCGGCGGCGGCGTGGAACCTTCATGCTGCATTCTCAGGCTTTCCACGCTCTTCGGCTTTTCACGCAGGCCCCGCTTCGATCTTGTCGTCAACACCCTCACGGCACATGCCTGGAAGAACAACAAGATCACGATATTCGGAGGCGACCAGTGGAGGCCGCTCCTTCATGTATCCGACGCCGCGAGGGCGTTCGTCATAGCGCTCGAGTCCGAGGCGGACACAGTCGCAGGGAAGATCTACAACACCGGCGGACAGGAGCACAATACGACGATTCTGGACATAGGGATGACCCTCAGGGAGATTCTACCGGGGATCGAAATGGATATCAGGACCGATGTGCCCGACCGCAGGGATTACCGCGTGGACTTCAGTTTGATTCGTGAGGAGCTGCGATTCGAGCCGAGGTACAGCATATCGAACGGCATCTACGAACTGATTCACGCACTCGAATCCGGTAGGCTCATGGATCCCGAGTATTCGGCCTACTCGAACTACAGATGGCTCAGCACCAATCAGAACCTGCTCCAAAGAGCCGAGGTTCCGGTTTAGGGCGTGATCAGGATTCGCCGAACGTGAATTCGCCGTCCGTGCAATCAACGAGCAGGGTGCCCTTCTCCGCCAGGTCGCCGGACACCAGCAACCTGGCCAGAGGATTCAAGATTTCCCGCTGTATAACCCTCTTGAGCGGACGCGCGCCGAAGTCGGGATCGTAGCCCTTCTCAGCCAGAGCCTCCCGGGCCCGCTCGGAAAGCACTAGATCGAGTTCCCTGTCGACCAGGCGCTCGTTCACCTTCTCCATCTGAAGGTCCACTATCCTCAAGATCGCTTCGCGGGAAAGAGCGTGAAACACGGTTATCTCATCTATCCTATTGAGGAATTCCGGCCGGAAGTGCCTTCTAAGTTCATCCCTCGCGACCGAACCGACGTCTTCCCCGTTGGACGTATCCATACCGGCCGGCACCTGTGTCGCTATGTTAGAGGTCATTATTACAATTGTATTCTTGAAATCGACCGTCCGCCCCTGTGAATCCGTAAGACGCCCGTCGTCGAGCAACTGGAGCAGCACGTTGAAAACATCCGGGTGGGCTTTCTCGATCTCGTCGAACAGGATCACGGAGTACGGGTTCCTCCTGACGGCTTCCGTCAGGTAGCCACCCTCCTCGTAGCCGACATAGCCCGGAGGGGCGCCGATCAACCGTGAAACGGAATGCTTTTCCATGAATTCGGACATATCGATCCTTACGATGCTGTCCTCATCATCGAATAGCACCTCTGCGAGAGCCTTCGCAAGCTCCGTCTTGCCTACTCCGGTCGGTCCGAGAAACATAAATGAGCCTATCGGCTGCTGCGGATTATGCAGCCCGGCCCTTGAACGGCGCACAGCATCGCAAACGGCCGTCACGGCGTCATCCTGCCCCACGACCCTTCCTGCGATCCTCTCCTCCAGATGCAGTATCTTCTCACGTTCCTCCTCGACCATCCGGTTCACCGGAATGCCCGTCCACTTGCTCACGATCTCGGCGATATCGGATTCCGTCACCTCTTCCTTCATCAATTGGTTCCCAGTCTGCTGAAGCTCTGCCAACTTCTTCCTCGAAGCCTCCAGAGCCTTCTCGAGCTCCACGATAACACCGTAGCGAAGCTCCGCAACCCTCTCCAGCTGGCCCTCCCTCTGGGCGATCTGCTCCTCGGTGCGCGCCTTATCGAGCTTCTCCTGAAGATCCCGGATCGAACCGACTACACCTTTCTCGTTCTCCCACCGGGCCCTCAGTCCACGCGCATTCTCGCCCAGATCGGCGAGCTCCTTATCGATTTCGTCCAGCTTCAGAAGCACATCATGCTTCCCCTTCTCCTTCTCCAGGGCCTTCCTCTCTATTTTCAGCTGTGTAATCCTGTCCTGTATCTCGGCGAGCTCCAGCGGCATGCTATCCATTTCCATCCGAAGCCTGGATGCAGCCTCGTCCATCAGGTCGATCGCCTTGTCGGGCAGAAACCTGCCGCTGATATAACGATGAGAGAGCCTCGCAGCCGACGTCAATGCGGAATCAAGAATGCGTACGCCATGATGAATCTCGTACTTCTCCTTCAACCCCCTCAGCACTGCAACTGTCTCGTCCACGCCGGGCTCGGTGACCATGACAACCTGGAACCTGCGCTCGAGGGCCGCATCCTTCTCCACATGCTTCCGGTACTCATCCACAGTAGTCGCGCCTACACATCTGAGCTCTCCGCGGGCGAGAGCCGGTTTTATCATATTCGAGGCATCCACGGCACCCTCGGCCGCACCCGCCCCCACGAGGGTATGCAGTTCGTCGATGAACAGTATTATCCCTCCTCCGGAACCGGTGACCTCCTTCAGCACCGCCTTGAAGCGGTCCTCGAATTCACCCCGGTACTTGGCCCCTGCTATCAACGCTCCCATGTCCAGTGCCAGCAGACGCTTGTTCTTGAGGTTCTCCGGCACATCCGCAGCGGCTATCCTCTGGGCGAGCCCTTCCACTATGGCCGTCTTGCCCACCCCGGGTTCCCCTATGAGAACGGGATTGTTCTTGGTACGCCTGGAGAGGACCTGGCTCACCCTGCGAATCTCCTCGTCCCTCCCTATCACCGGATCGAGTTTGCCCGAACGGGCCAGTTCCACTATGTCCCTGGTATACCTTTCCAGTGCCCTGAACTTGCTCTCGGGATTCTGATCCGTGACGGTGTGCGAACCCCTGAGCTCCGAGAGGGCTTTCAGTATCCCATCATACGATGCGCCCGATGACTTCAGTATACCCGACGCAGGTCCCCCCCCACCTGTCAGGGCCAGAAGATAATGCTCCGTGCTGACGTACTCATCGTGCAGCTTTCCGGCCTCGGAGACCGAACGCTCCAGCAGCGATTCGATGGCCGGCGAGGGCCGCACTTCGACCGGGGCGCCGTCGATCCTGGGCAGCGTACCGAGTGTGTTCTCGATCTCCCGGTCCAGAAGATCTAGATCGGTGCCCATCTTCTTCAGCACGTGGAGGGCTATCCCCTCCTCCTGCAGCCTGAGGGCCTTGAGTAGGTGGACGGGGTGCATCTCGTTATGCTTGCGGCCGTATGCTTCCTCCCGCGCCGATGCGAGGGCCTCCTGGGCCTTTACCGTAAATCTATCCAGATTAATCATGCAATCACTCCTGAATCAATATATCCAAGCTTCATAACGCACATTACGTGCCTGAATTAGCGTGACTATCAATTCGCCACTAACCTGTTAATTATTAATCATATACAATAAATAATGTAGCCATCTGTGAAGGAGATCGTAATTGGATCGGAAAATGACTATGCCATGCTGGCAGCTAAATACCATTCGTAGCTGTCACGATGGCGTATCACTCGGTCAGTACGTTGTCGTAATCGAATATGTGAGGCGTGTAGTACAGCACGCTCATGGCATTGGCCTCGTCCGTCGTAACGTGGTGGACCAGTGGAAAAAGATGTCCCAGCATGAGGTGCCCGGGGTCTTCGCTGTGGGAGAATCCGAGCGTATGGCCGAGCTCATGCGCAAATACGAGGTGAGAGTACCGGCCCATCGGCACACTGGAGTTGAGGAGGTAGATGAACACAGTTCTCTTGGCGGGGGTGCCGTCGAGGTTGAGCATCTCCTCGTAGTGATGCTTGGCGTACCGGGGATCGGATAGTATGCTATCGTACCTGATTTCGATATCGGCACCATCTAGGTCATCCGTCAACTCGAACAGATCCAGTCCGGTCATGCTCTCCCATTCGTCCATAGCGCCCGATGCGGCAGCCTGCAGGTCCACATCGCCCGTATCGGTCACGAGGATCTGGTAGGGACTGTAGACCATGACGGGCCAGTGATCCCAGTTCTTGTGAACGGATTCGGCCGGCTCATCGGTGTCCGTGATATCCCTGAAGAACTCCAGGAACGAATACCCGTAATTTTCAGGGTGCCATGCCGACACGAGCTCTGTATTGGGTATGAGTGGAATATCGATGGCCAGGTGCCCCTCTATTTCCAATATGGGTAAGGCGAGATCGAAGTATCCGCCTACCACACCCACTTCCGCCTCGTCCCGGACGCTGATCAGGTCGCTGTACAGAGGCACGTTCTCCAACTTGTACGCGCCCAGCATATCGGATGTATCGAACACCTCACCCGTGTTCACATAACATCCCGCCACCGGCTCCCCGGTGCAGGAATTTATTATCGTGCCGCTGATATCGATCCCCCTGACCAGCAGGTAGACGCAATTGCCGAGCGGTGACATAACCCCGAAATCATCGATCGCCCTCATCGTAACATAGACGTGCGTGCCCGGATTGAGTCCCTTGAGCACCATGTACTCTCGCTCCCCCGATGGGGATGGAATGGGCTCGTTCAGTTTGTTGTGTGCCTCTGCCCATCTATCCTCGCTGTCTATCGGATTCACAAAAGTCCTCACGATATACTCCGATGCCTTCCCAAACGTGCTGTCGTCGCCGGGTGCCGTCCATTCGAGGATCACCGAGCCCGGCTCTATTCCGGTCTGTCCCTCCAGATCAACGATCGCCGAAGGGGGAATCGTATCCGGGAAACCGAGCGCAAGGATGCTCCACCGTGTGGTGTCCCCGTATTCACCGTCATGAACTATTCCCTCCAGTGTGAATTCTCCGTTCTCGCGGAACTGTCTCGAGAGGATCGAGTCTCCGGTGCTAATTACATCTGGACCGAGCCTGTAAGTATAGCGCAGCACCTCGGGAAAATCATCCCGCACGCTGAATGCGAAAGTGAGGATATCGCCAACCGTGCACGAGACGTTGCTTCGCTCCGGGTCACGCCATGTGATGGACGGCGGAGTGTTCTGCGGGCCCTGCACCGTGATGCTCCAGACATGGGAAACGTAGTTCTCGGAATCCGCCACAATACCGCGAAGTGACACCGTGTCGGGATCGGTGCCGAAAAACATCGATGTATCTGATGTGCTGATAACGGAATCGCCGATCATGAACCTGTAATTCACTTGATCGCCGTCAGGGTCGGATCCTCTCAATCTGAATACACAGGTATCATTCATTTCGAGGCTTGTATCAGCACGGATAGGATAGTAGTAATCTATTACCGGTGGATTGTTCGGGGCGAGAGGGTTGTTCTGGAATAGGCACGACCCTACACTCAGCCCTATCCCGAGAACCATTGATATTCGAAATCTCTTCATCATCACATCCCCAAATCCGATCTTCACCGCAATTAAAGATATTAAACCGCGGGAACCAGCGAAAGTAATATTTGAGAGGGTTTATCGATGGGCAACTTCATCGGATCGATCCGGGGCATGCTGCATCCATCGCTTTTTGGTGGGATAATTCAGCCTGCTGCCTTTCCGGCTCGAGGTGATTAGATCTTCGAGCCGGCATACCACAAACGGCGGTTCATGAATCTTCGCGCTCTATACACTCGAGGAAATGATTTAGCGACATGTCCAGTGCGGAGATTAAACCACCCTTCGCCGATACCCTGATGTCACAGGCTCCGGCCGCTCCGATGGAAACCCTGAACAGCTCCCTGTAAGGTGAAACAACGGCCCTGAAGCCAGACGGACCGTTGAACCTTATCTCGAACGGCGTGAGCTCGGGTGATATGTCTTCGGAGAACAGTAAAACCTCCCTGCAGTACTTTACGAAAAGCTCCTTGATTGCTGCGTTCGCAATTCTTCCCGAGATATCTTCGATCATTCCAGTCTCTTCAGCTGTTGGCATCGCTGCTGACAATCCTCTTCCTGCGGTAGCTCAGAAGCTCTAGTAGATTCACGGCACAGTCATTGAAGAAAGGATCCGACGGAGGCAGGCGTCTCGCCGCAGATCCGAACAGCCCTTCCGGCAGGGTTAGCATCTCATCGACTTCGTGGTCCGTTCTCCCGGCAGAATCCGCACTGTGTTGAAATACGATCAGGTCGCCGTTCCCGGATCTCAGTGTACGTATGAACCTCTCCGCGGGGCGCATCGAATCGTCGACACCGAATATCAGAACGCCGTCCGGCCAACGGTTCCCACGGGATCCCCTTAGGTGATGGACCGTACACCCGACTAATTCACCGAGCAGCTCCGGATCGGGACCACCCCCCGAAAAAGAGAATGACAGCAGGATCACGTGGGGTCTTTCCCCATCTTCGAACTCACGCTGGATACCCAACAGGGACACCGGCTCATGGGCATAGGCGAACCATAGGGACGCACTCGGACTCCCCGTGACAACACCCCCGCATTCGACAACGGGCGCGAGGTAGTTTGAAGGTTCCATGGCGAAGTAGTATCCCACATTCGGAAGACCGGCTCCCACTTCCAGCAGGGATACATCCATACCGTTCGCGGCGAATGCTGTTCCGAAACCCGAGGCCAAAAATGCCCGGTGCAGAAATCCCTTCTCTACCGCTATCCAGAAAACGGCCTCTACCGGCCCCGATCCTGGATCCCCCGCAGGATCTGAACGGGAAAGAAATAAATGGGATACGTCTGGAAGTTCTTTGGGTGTCCTTCTCGGGTGCATTGGCTATACGATCAAAAGGGAATTTTCCTGGCCGAACTCGTTAAGGACCGTGTCCGCGTTTACAGGATCCTTGATCCAGACCCCGTCCACTATATACCTGTACTCGTATTCACCCTGCTCCAACTGCAGAGTCACTTTCCAAAGGCCATCGTCGTTATCCTTCTCGAGTGGGATGCCGTCTCGGGACCAGTTGGTGAATTCGCCCGTTATGTAGACGGTATGGGCCGTCGGGGCATCGAGGAAGAAAAGGACGCCCTTCTCGATAATATGAGGGCCGTGAAGCCTGACCATCCAATCGTCGATATCCTCCATCACAAGAAGGGAGACCTTGTTCTCCACCTCCTCCGCCAGTGAGAGGAATTCCCTCTTCAACCTGTCCACCCCCTTCATGCTGAATATAGGTACACCTCTGAGGGCGGCCTCCTTGTATCTGACCGAATGGCTGATCACGGAATCCATCAGAACCGAACCGTGATCCCTTTCGAGCTCCGATACGATATCCCTGCAGAAAGTCGTCCTCTTCTCGATGTTGTTGACGAGAACGTGCAACGTAACCTTATGCCTCATCTCACTCTCTAAAAGCTGCAGCGTTTCCATCAGCTTCTGAAGACCCTGGACGGAGAAGAAACTCGGATCTATCGGAATGATCACTTCGCTGGCCGCAAGAAGCGCGTTGAACGTCAGAAGTCCGACGTTGGGGGGAGAATCTATTATCAGATAATCGTATTCTTCAGTGAGCCTCGAGATCTTAGACAGCAATCTCGATTCCCTTGCGGGCATCCCGGACAGCTCCTGCTCCACGGCACTGAGCACCGGTGAGGATGCAACTATATCAAACCTCTCATCGACCGAGATGGTCGCATCCACGACCTTGATCCTCGGATTCACAAGAAGATCGTAGGATGTGTAATCGGCGTCTTCCGTAAGTATGTTCAATCCGAGAGACGCATGTGATTGCGGGTCCATATCCACGAGAAGCACCCTCTTGCCAAATTCGACGAATGCCGCGGCGAGATTTATCGAAACGGTCGTTTTGCCGCAGCCCCCCTTCTGATTTATGACAGAAATGGTCCGCATTTCTCTCCCTCACCTTCCTGACTTATCCATACCTATCCCGGCAATAAAAAAGGCCAAACCACCCCGAGATTCAGCCCCTGGAAAATCTTCAAATAAAGATACATCTCTCTTTTTATCGGATCCTGCTGTTTCTGGGTGGCTTTACTACTCCTCTTTAGGACTCATTTATACGGTATAGGGCCGCGTTTCCCTTACCTTAGCTCCTACCTAACACATCATCCGGCACATCCGTGCTCGTACCATTGTCGAACGGATTATCCAAAAGTGTCAAGGACTATTTTATATAACTACCCCCGTAACTGTCCGCCAATAGGTTATTAAAAGAAGATCAGCGCGATGACGAGCCCCAGCGCGAATCCCCCCATAACCTCACCCCAAGTGTGCCCTATGAGCTCCCTCAGCTCATCGGCATTGAAGTGGTGGGTTTCCTTGGCCTTCTCTATTATCTCGTTCAGAACCCTCGCCTGGTTACCGACCTCCTGCCGAAGACCGGTTGCCTCGAAGATGAAGTAAAGGCTTATTATCAAAGATATTCCGAACAACGGTGAAGTAACACCCTGATAAACGGCGACGCCCGTCGTAAGGGTCGTGACGACAGCAGTGTGCGAGCTCGGCATGCCGCCTGTATCGAGAATCCGAAGCAGATTGAATCTCTTCTGCTTCAACAGGTCGATGAAGGGCTTCATAGCCTGAGCCGCCATGCCGCTCGCCAGTGCCGCTATCCCGATCCTATGGACCATAGATCTCATCCCCACCCAGTCAATTAACCACTGTTCCACAAAGCCTTATCCGGGCCGCTCCGAATCACTTCTCGCCGGACACCCACCATTCCTGAAGATTGCGATACATGCCTATCGCATCGGGGCTCGCATCCCTGAACCGCGGACTGAGCGCAAACAACGCGTGTGGCACATACAGAAATGTATAGGGCTGATCATCGTATATTATACTCTGTGCCTCGAAGAAAAGAGGTTTCGCCTTGCTGAAATCCAGCATGCGGCAGGCTTCCGCGTTCAAGCTGTCGACCAGAGTATTACAGTAACCGATCCTGTTGTACCCCCCCGGGCGCCTTGCCTCGCAAGACCAGATCGGGGAAAGGTCCGCCTTCGTGCCTATACGCCATGCATTTACCATCGCATCGAAATCCCCCGCTTTGATGCGGTCCAGCATTGCTGTCCATTCCATGGTCACGGGATTGACCTTGATCCCGACCTTGCGGAGCATTTCCTGCACCATCACCTGAATATCCGTACGTGTCTGGTTGCCGTAATTTGTCAGCAAATCGAATTCGAATCTATGGCCGTTCCTGTCGAGCCAACCATCGCCGTCCGAATCCGTGAATCCCTCTTTTCCTAGAATCTCGACAGCTTTCCCGGGATCGAAGGGTAAGGGATCGATATCGGAATTGTAGGCCCATATCAGAGGGACGAACGGGCTGGTGCATTCGTCGGCGAGTCCGTAGTAGAGGTTGTCTATTATCAGCCGCCTGTCAATCGCCATGGTTATGGCTCGCCTTACATCACGGTTTTCGAAGAGTGCGCGCGTGCAGTTCCAGCCGATGTAGATATATGCCCGGGTCGGAAAATCGAATATGTTCAGCTTCGAGTCGTTTTTGATCTTTTCGACCTCGCCGGGAGGAACAGACTCCATGCAATCGATCTCCCCGCTTCTAAGCTGCGTCAAGAGAGTAACCTGATCGGGTATGATCTTGAATATCACCTTCTCAAGATAGGGTTTCCCCTCTTCGAAGTACCCTTCATACGGAGCAAGAGTTAGTGCCTGCCCCTTGGTCCATTCGACGATGCGGAACGGACCGTCGGTCGGAAGATCCTCGATCGGTATCGCCTTGATCCGTTCCGGCGGGACGCTTTCGATGGCGTGTCCGGGAAGGATCGGGCCGTCATTCGCATCCATCAATTGATACGGGTACGCATGATCGAAGAAGAAGGATACAGTAAAATCGTTCACGATCTCCACGCTGTCTATATGCTCTTTGAGATGCCTGCCCGACCAGGCGACTGCAGGATCCTTCTGTGCTTTGAAGGTTGCCTCTACATCATGAGCAGTCACCTGAATCCCGTCACTCCAGAAAACGTCCCTCCTCAGATGAAAGGTGAGCCGCTTCCTATCATCGGAGAATTCGTAGGATTCGGCAAGCTGGGGATCGAAATTCAGGAAATCCGGTTTCTCCTGCAGAAGGGAGAGGAATAGCAGATTGTATATATCACGGGCATGAGCGTCTGTAGTCCCCATCGGATTGAGCGACTCGTAATCGCTTATCTCGCCTACTATCAACGTGCCCCCGCGTTCGGCATTCTGCTTCTGCACTAGTGTGCAAGAGATCGATGGAATCAGCATTACAACCAGTAGGATACAAGAAGCAGCCCTGCATATTTTCTCCTTGCAAAGCATCATTCCCCCTTCACCGAATATCGAGTTTTATAACTTTATTAATTATAGCAATCTGAATGGTAAACAAAAGAGAAATAATAGCGAGGAAAAACTTGAATAATGCCCATAATGGTAATAACCTTCGAGGCACACTCGACAGCAAGAGAATAAGGCCGAGGATGAACATTCGTCATAGCTCAGCGGTGCATAACAAAACCTTTCGCCAGGAGGTCAAGATGAATACCCTGCGACTGTATAGGCTGCTAGTAATCCCAGCGCTCCTGCTCTCGCTGTTCCTGCTTCTCTCTTGCTCGGAAGAAGGGACAGGAGATGTCGTGACCGACAAGGATCCGCCGACAGTGACGGGTCACATGCCGCTGGATGGCGCACAGAGCGTATCGAGGAGCGGACCGTTCTGGATTTCATTCAGCGAGGCCATGGACGAGGAATCGGTCAGCGACGGGCTTTCGATGAATCCTCATCCCGGATTCGGCACGCACTGGGAGCAAGATACAATCTGCCTCACACTTCATACCCTGCTCGCCGGAAACACACAATATAATATCACGGTAGACGGCTCGAGCGAGGACATGGCGGGCAACGAGCTCGGCAACGACTATACGATATCATTCACGACCACCGCTGACGCGGATAACGACCCCCCGGGGATAACGCGGACGAGTCCGACCGACGGAGCAGAAGGAGTAAATCCATCGGCGGTGATAGAGATTACGTTCGACGAGACGGTATCTTTCGACAGCGATTGGGAATCACAGACGGATATAGAGATCACTCCATATCCATCCGACGGATTCTTCGAGCTAGAGGGGTTGACGCTGAAAATCGCGCATATGCCCTTCCCCACAGACAGCCTCATAACCGTGACTGTCACTACCGGCGTCACGGATCTGGCCGGAAATCCCCTGGAAACGGCCCATACATTCAGTTTCAGAACATACGTGGATAACACGCGCCCACAACTCGTAAGCGCCACACCCTCCAACGGGGCGACGGGCGTCTCCACGACTCTAGGCCAGATGGTGTTCAACTTCAGCGAGTCCATGTTCTACTACATCGAGATGCCGTACGATAACGTCGATGCCAGGATACAGAAGGTGCTCGAGCATGAGGAACCGTACTGGAACGAGGATATGACATCGATGACCGTCGATATAAACGGCGACCTCGCCCCCGGGTGCAACTACTGGGTGGACTTCACCGGATTCATGGACGAGGCGGGGAACATGATCGAGCCGGATCCCACCCACTATGAGTTCACGACCTCGGGTGCACTCTCGTACTTCCCCCTCGAAAACGGGATGGAATGGGAATACCTGAACACGGAAGAAGGAACCGAAAGGCGGACGATATCCGATTACAATCCCCATTCCGGGAACTTCGACATCATTATCAGGGAAAACGATGGAGGGGGGGAGGAGATAGCCGAGGTCTGGCACATGCGCATCACCTCGACTCAGGTGCTGCATCTCGGCAGAGACGACTATCAGGACGGATCATACGAGGACACGTGGACCTGGGACGATCCCCTTCTCTACCTGAAGCTGCCCATTCAGAACCACATGGGAGAGATCTGGGACTTTTCCACGACATTCACGGTCGGCACCGAATCAGCGACCCTCGACGGCCGGATAGTAATCGCGCTCAACGATACGAGCATCACCAACGAGGAGCTGTGGGGAACGTTCAAGGATTGCATTTCACATAACATGCAGATAACGATCGACGCAGGCGGACCCCACGAAATGTCCATGACCGACAGGTCGTGGTATGCTCCCGGTGTAGGATGTATCATGGAAGTGGATGTGGACTCGGAATCCGGTATCGATTCCATGACTGTAACCAATTGGAACTTCTAGCTTATGGCACTCCGACGGAGGCGCGACGCAGCCCGGCCGGAGATGACACTGTAGAGGCGGAGCGTAAATGGTACGGACGGGGTGCGATATACTTTCGGATGATTCCTGCTCGATCCTCGATGGGAAGAGGACGGCGCTGCTGGCCAATCCGGCATCCGTCTCCAGCCGGCTCGAGCACACGGCCGATATCATCATCTCGAACGGTGTGAAACTGGTCTCCATCTTCGGGCCGCAGCACGGCTACAGGGGTGATACACAGGCCAATATGATCGAGTGGGATGGTTATATCCATCCGAAGTGGCGAATCCCCGTCATCTCCCTATACGGAAAAAATAGGAATCCCGAAGCCTCGGACCTCGATGATCTCGACGTCGTGGTGATCGATCTTCCTGACGTGGGAGCCAGGACCTACACGTACATGTGGACATCGGTACTCATGATGCGCGCATGCGCGGAAAGGGATATCGATGTTGTCGTCCTGGACCGCCCCAATCCGATAGGCGGTGCTACGGTGGAAGGGCCGCTGATAGAGGAGAAATACATTTCCTTCGTCGGGCTCTACCCTCTCCCTATGAGACACGGGCTTACGATGGCCGAGGCACTAAGGATGATCAACGACCGGTCCGCCGAACCATGCAAGCTCGAAATAGTGCAAATGGAAGGTTGGGAAAGGATCATGCGTTTCGAGGAAACCGGTCTCGCCTGGATACAACCATCGCCGAACATGCCATCCCCCTCCACATCGGCCGTCTACCCGGGGACGGTTATGCTCGAGGGCGCCAATATCTCCGAGGGCAGGGGAACGACTAAACCATTCGAGATGCTGGGAGCACCATGGATAGAGCCCTTCAGCTTCGCTGAAGAGCTCGGCGACCGCCACTTGGCGGGGGCAATATTCCGCCCGGTATACTTCACGCCCACGTGGGACAAGTACGGTGGAGAGCTGTGCGGGGGCGTACAGATACATGTTACCGACATGGAAGCGTTCTCCCCGGTCAGATGCGGGGCGACGATCCTGGCAATTGCCGCCGGCAAGTACCCCGAGCATTTTCGCTGGCTGGATCCCCCTTACGAATACGAGTACGATCTGCTTCCCATCGACATCATTAGCGGCGGCCCCGCGCTCAGGGAGACCGTCGAATCGGGGGGCGATATCGAGGAGCTGTTCGGCTCGTGGGAAAAAGACGAATTGAGATTCAGCGCCGAGAGGATGCCGTACCTTCTATACTGACCGGTACGTTGCACATGACAATAAATCTAAATACATGCTCGGCGAATGATTAAGGCGGAACAATGCCCAAAGAAGCGAAATACGGGAAGATCACCGGAGTTATCCTCTCCGCGGGGATCGGCGAGCGTATGCGCCCGCTTAGCCTGATTCGGCCGAAGCCCCTTTTCCCGGTGATGGGAAAACCGCTGTTCGAGATAACGGTCAGCAAGCTTCTGGAATCCGGCGCATCAAGCATACATTCAAACACATTCCACCTGGGAGAGCGTATCGAGCGGTTCGCGGCCGGCAAGGATTGGCCGGTATCATTCCACAGGGAGAGCAAGCTGTTGGGAACCGGAGGGGGAATCGGTAATATGGCGCCTTTCCTCTCCTCATTCGATACGATCCTCCTGCACAACGCAGATATAATTTCCGGATTGGATTATGAGCCCGCCCTGGCCCACCACAGGGAGCACGGAGCCCTGATAACACTGATACTCGCAGGGGGAGGAAACGGAATGATCGCCCCTCCCGGCGGTGAGTGCTCCGGTGCAGGGCCTCCCCCCAGGCTTCCCCCGCCATCGGTGAGGATAGAAGGAGATGGAGAGGTAATGGAGATACTGGGTAAGCAGGACCGTCCCGCGAGGGGAGGCGGGGACATCCTCGGCTACACTGGCATGGCCGTGATTTCACCTCAGGCGCTGGATTTCTTCCCTGCTGGCAGGACATACCCCCTCGTGAGCATCCTATCCGAATTGGCGGCAGAGAGACCGGGATCGATCCGTGGATTCGCCGCTGTTCGTAACGGCGACGGCCATGTGTGGGGCGATGCCGGATCGGTTCGCGGCTACATCGACATTCACAGGCGAATCCTTCTCGAGAACGCCGACTTCGGTGGATCGGTAGAACCGCCCGGCTACCCCGTTCATATCGGGGAAGGCGCAGTCGTACATCCCGGAGCCAGCTGGAGGGGTTTTCTGGAGATTGGACCTGGTGCCGTGATAGGTGAAAACACCTCTCTCGAGGACTGCGTGGTTATCGAAGGGGCAGCTGTGCCCGAGGGTGGCTCATTCAGGGAAACCGTGATCTTCGACGGTGGGACGATGCATGGATGAGATAATGGACATTCCGTCCATGGACGGGGAGCTCATCGAAAGGGCCCGAGAGCTGGCCTCCAGATGCGATGGAGGACTCGGGGGGGAACCGGACCGTTCCTCGTTTATACTGCGGGGCGGATCCGACAGGTTGTTTCTGAGACTCCAAAAAGACGCTAGGTCGGTTATCGCCATGATCCAGCCCGGCGGAGGAGAGGAGTTTAAATCGTACCTGTCGATCGCGTCCTTCCTCGGATCGGAGGGAATAGGGGTGCCCGAAATTTATGGTGTAGACTCAGATATCGGGCTTCTGGTCATGGAAGACCTTGGAGACGTTCACCTGGAAGACGAGCTCGAGCGAGCGGACAGCGAAAAGGAAAGATCCCTGTACGGAGGATGCATAGAGATACTAATAAGGTTCGAAACCGATGTGAACGACGCTATGAAGCGGGAACGACTGATCGAGGACAGGATATTCGGTACAGAATCGCTTCTATGGGAAACGGAGTACTTCACGACCCAATTCCTGGTGGATTATTGCAATCTAGCAATCCCCTCGGGATGGGAGGATGAGAGGAGAAGCCTGGCCGGCGCGCTTCTCGGACAGCCCGGTGTATTCATGCACAGGGATTTTCAGAGCAGGAATATCCTCATAAAGGACGGAGAGCTGAGGATAGTGGATTTCCAGACGGCGCACAGGGGACCGGGAGTATACGATGCAGCATCACTTCTAAAGGACGCATACCATCCCCTACCGTCAGGGACGAGGAACACGCTGCTGAACATCCTCTATAACGGACTGAGGGAAAAGAACGTTCTGAGATGCAGCTTCGAGGAGTACTTCGAATCGTTCACGCTAGCCGGCTTGCAGAGGAACATGCAGGCTCTTGCGGCCTTTGCCAAGCTGGGAACGGTAAAGGGCAAGAGCGAGTTTCTAGAGGCCATCCCGGCGGGATTGGATATGCTCGAAGAGGGGGCTGAACTATCCGGAAGGATGCCCGTACTGAAAGACATTCTGAAAGACATAAGACTCGCCTTGAAAGAAGGATAGAAACCGAAACGCCACCGGTATCCGCCGGTTCACGGATGCCGGTTCTCGTCATACGGCAGGAGGACGCCGCCGGGTGGTGCCTTACCCAACACGATGCTCCGGACAGGAATAGACGGCCGGTTTGAAGAGCTTGGCGGCTAATTACTCCTCCACAACCTTGAAAACGGTATCGTGGCTTCTAACCCGGTCGCCCACCTTTATCCCCACGTTGTCTCCAACGCCAGCCTCCTCCACCTGTTCGTGCTCCACCTGCATAGACTTGATCTCTTCGGTAAAATCGGTTGTATGGCCCTTGAAATGGAGCTTGTCCCCAACCTTGATACTGTTCGCTGTCACCTCTATGGCCACTACGCCGATCTTGGCAAAGTAGTCAGCCACCCTTCCGACTTCAACCTCCTTCATAACGACCTCCTTCCGCTGGAGCATAACGGCTGTGTCGATGGCGTGCTCCGTTACATCAAGGTCAACTCAGATCCGACTCTATAGAACCCGTCCGGCCATTACAAGCAAATTAACATACCATCCGGTAATGGGCCCGCCAAGCCGTCGGGCGCGCCGGGGAGCAGACGGGCCCACTGAGGATGCAGGGATGTCGTGAGTGGACGTTGAGTGTTTGTGAGGATTTGTAAGGGGAGCGACCCCGTAGCTCAACTGGATAGAGCACTAGCCTTCTAAGCTGGGGGCTGTAGGTTCGAGTCCTACCGGGGTCGCCATTCTTTTATTTTTCTAGTGTGCACTAGGGTTATTAAGGGTTCCTGAGGGGGTGCTGGATGGCTGTTGAATATGGAATTCTAGGGCAATAGCATTACCCTGTAAATAAATCACCCCAAAATCCCTCTAGTGATTAAATAGTTCTTGTCAACAAACACAAAATAATGTAAATGCATATATAGCGATCACGCTACAAGATCGTCTAGAGGAGCATTGTTGAATGTCAGCGAAGGTGCCCAACCTTCGATGACTCAACCTTCACTGGGAAGTGAGTTATGCTCCTCAAAGGATTTGATTCAAGCCTAAAGAATCTTGCTGAGGAGATTGGCAAAGCCCTAGTTGAGGAGCTCTGGGCTCGCCTCCGTAAGGGGGATTTGCTAATTGCACCCGAGTATCTATCTCCACGGCAAGTTTCGCTATTAACTGGCATCCCCACAAAGACGCTGGAGGCAATGCGCGGCAGTCGGAAGGGTCCTCCTTACTACAAACCCGGCGGACGTATTCGGTACAAGGTGCAGGATGTCCGCGATTTCATCGAAAGGGGAGGACCAATTAAATAAAATGCGATCTATAGAATTTTTGAAGGCGTTCCACGTGGACGGCCCGTGGGTGTTATCGGCGATAGCAGTTGATCGCAAGGGCATGAACACGGAAACTTTCGGTCCTGAAACTGCGGACGCCGCCTTGCAGTGGATAGAACGGTACAATGGCGAACGCAATCTATACTTCAGCGTAAATATTCCTCATGGCAAACCTAGTAAGAAAGCGAAACGTGAAGATATCGAGTTTGTTCCTTGGCTCCATGTCGATATAGATGCCCGCGCAGGCGAACCTCTTGCTGAAGAACTCGAACGTATCAAGATTCTCCTAAATGGCAATCGACCTACAGAAATACCTGAGCCTACATTCATTATCTATAGCGGAGGAGGCTTTCAGGCTTTCTGGAAGCTCACTGAACCTATTCCCATCCATGGCGACCTCACCGCAGCCGAAGAAGCTGCACGATATAACAAAGAACTGGAAATAATTCTCGGCGGAGATGGCTGTCACAATATCGATCGCATCATGCGTCTGCCGGGAACGATGAACATTCCCGACGCCAGGAAGATTGCCAAGGGACGCACTTCCGTCACGGCCGAGGTCTATCGCTACAATCCCGAGGCAGTGTACGACCTGTCGCAATTTACACAAGCTCAGCCATTGCAGACCAGCGGAGGCACAGACACGAACGTGCAGCCGATGAGCCGGAGCGATGTAAAGCGACTCGCCTCGGTGGACGAACTGGACAAGTGGCAAGTGCCAGATCGGGTGAAGGTCATCATCGTACAGGGATTTCATCCCGACGAACAAAAAGATAATGATAATAGCCGATCCGCTTGGCTGTTCGACGCATGCTGCCAGCTTGTACGGGCAGACGTCCCCGACGATGTGATATTCAGCATCATCACCGATCCCGATTTCGGTATCAGTTCCAGTGTGCTTGATAAAAATCAAAAGTCGGATGAATACGCGAGTAGGCAGATTATTCGGGCAAAGGAATGTGTTGCCACAGACCAATTCATGCTGGATAAATGCACACCTTTGGTTTCTGCTCGGCTTTTCATTGATCGCTGTCGAAAAACCCTGATGCATTATAACGACGACTGGCTCGCTTTTGATGGTGTGGCATATTCTGTTCTGGAGGACGCCACGGTACGTTCCGAAATATATAAGTTTCTCGACGATGCATGTGATGCTTCAACTGAAAAACCGTTCAATCCAACGAAATCTAAAGTATCGAATGTTATCGACGCATTAGAAGGGGCAGCACACAGACCTCGTGATATCTTTGTTCCTCCTTGCTGGCTTGAAGGAATGGGTCCGTCCCCCCTCGAAATCGTTGTATGCCGAAACGGACTTCTACATCTGCCATCCGGTGATCTGCATTCACTGACACCCCGGTTTTTCACAAGGAATGCATTGAGCTTTGAGTATGAGGCTGATGCGCCCACACCGGAGCGATGGTTTCGTTTTCTCGACGAGTTATGGCCGACCGATCGCGATATAGCAAATACGTTACAGGAAATATTTGGCTATGTGCTGATACCAGACACATCCCAGCAGAAG
>CAYRCK010000033.1:0-33222 GCA_964422745.1 uncultured bacterium | reverse complement strand
TTATTTTTGTTGTGCGAATCATGCCCGTATCGAGTAACTCGGTCTCTATATCGCTCGTCTCGACCGGACACCCGTCTTTGTTGACTTCAAGATGTTTAGGTGTATCGGGACACTCGTCTATCCCGTCGAAGACACCGTCGCCGTCGGTGTCGGTAGGGCATCCCCTCTTGTCTACTTCGGCCCTCTTCGGAGTATCCGGGCATTCATCTATGCCATCGAAAACGCCGTCGCCATCGGAGTCTATCGGACAGCCCTGTTTATTTACCTCGATCATCTTAGGTGTATCGGGGCACTTGTCTATCCCGTCGAAGACACCGTCGCCGTCGGCATCGGTAGGGCAACCATGCTCGTCGACAATCGCCCCCTTCGGTGTCCCGGGACATTTATCCTTAGGATTTACAACGCCGTCCCCATCGCAATCCTCGGGATTGCAGAGGTGTCGTAAGGGCCATGGAGTAACGACCCAGCAGATGATCTTACTGTCTTTTCTATCGGTTTTTTTCGCTTTCTTCCCGCATTCTCCAACAGAGACAACGGAGATGAGCGAAGTGAGCACGATGATCCCTGCAAGAAACAGCATAGAGAATCTGCGCATACTAATCCCCCCTTAAGTCTTTTTAATACCCTTTTAATATACTACCCACCTATATAACATCTTTATATCTTTACTATTCATTGCCGTGCAAGTAGTATTTTGACCACGGCCGAGTAAAAGCTGCATACCTTCAACGTGTATATTTCTTTCGCATTAATAATTGATGTTGCATTAGAATATCTTGTATATCATCTTGTGCCACAGGCCGAATTATTTTCGAAAGGTCGACCCTATGAATAAGATCAGACGATCCGCCCTTGCCATCGAACTCATTATGACTCTTATAACAGCAATAGCACTCGGTTCCTGCTGTAATACCCAGAAGTCCGAGAACGGTTCTCAAATGACGGCGATGACACGAGGCGCCGCGGACACGATCTTCAACGACAAGGAGCGCCTCGGCAAGCTGCTATTCTTCGATACAAGCCTGTCGACACCACCTGGACAGTCCTGCGCGAGCTGCCATGATCCGGGTGTAGCGTTCGCGGACCCGGTAAAGGAACTGCCGGTCTCGAGAGGTGCGCGGCCGGGCGTATACGGAAACCGCAACGACCTCGCAGCCTCGTATGCCGCGTTCGTACCACCGCTGCACCGGGATCCGGAAGAGAATATCTGGGTTGGAGGCCTATTTTGGGATGGCCGTGTAAACACCCTGGCCGAACAGGCTATGCAGCCTCCCCTGAATCCGCTCGAGATGGCCAATCCGGATGTCTGTGCAATAGCGGAGAAGCTTCGAGCTCTAGAATACGCTCCATTATTCAAAGAAGTATACGGCTCCGATGCACTTGCCGATCCGGACTCGGCCTTCGCCTACATGGCCGACGCGATAGAGGCATACGAGAAGACTTCCGAACTCAATCCCTTCACCTCTAAATATGATCACTGGCTGCGTGGCGAAGCCGATTTGAGTGAACAGGAGAAGCGCGGGCTCGAGCTTTTCGAAGCCGAGGAGAAGGGGAACTGTGCCGCATGCCATCCGAGCCGCCCGGCCGAGAACGGTACGCCACCCCTCTTTACGGATTTTACTTACGACAATCTCGGAGTGCCGAAAAATCCCGAGAATCCGTTCTATACGCTTCCGCCCGATCTCAATCCGGATGGCTATGATTTCGTGGATCTCGGACTGGGCGCGATCGTTAAAGACAGCTTGGAGAACGGTAAATTCAGGGTTCCGACCCTAAGAAACGCGGCGGTCACCGATCCTTACATGCATAACGGAATATTCAAGAATCTCTTCCAGATGCTCGCCTTCTACAACAATCGTGACGTGGCGCCCTGGCCTGGTCCCGAGGTGCCCCAAAACGTGAACAGGGATGAACTCGGTGATCTCGGACTGACAAACCAAGAGCTCGAGGACATTGTCGTCTTTCTGCGAACCCTCACCGATGGATGGAATCCGGAGAACGAGAACAACGCGCAGGATTCCGAGTAATGATCGAAAGCCGGAGCCCTTGCCTGAAATCTAAGGTTAGGCCCGGTGCATGATCACCTACGCATTTTCCACTATATCGCTAACAATAAGGTAAATCATAATAAAGGTTTATATAAAGCACGAAAAATAAGATTTGATATAATCACTTTTAATTATAAATTAAATATAAGCATAAATATCGGTGAAAGGGGTTAAAATGAGAAATTGTAAACTATTAATTGTATCAGCCATAGTCCTTGGTTCCATATATGCGACGAGCGTTGAGGGAAGCTCATGGCCGATGTTTCGGCATGACCCGCGACATACCGGCTGCACACCATACACAGGCCCGGCCACACCTGCGATCAAGTGGACATTCGCCGCCAAGGAGGGCATAGCTTCCTCACCTACAATAGGCGTTGACGGAACGATATATATCGGTGCTGGATGGACTCGAAGCGGACCTGATTCGAGCCTCTACGCCATCAATCCGGACGGGAGCCTCAAGTGGCGCTTTGCCACTCAGGGAGGCGTATTCTCATCCGCCGCCATAGGGCCCGACGGGACAATCTACTTCGGATCCCTCGATAACTCGCTATACGCCCTCGAGGATCACGGTAGCTATGCACACCTGAAATGGGCGACTCCTCTTGTATTTTGGATTTACTCCTCACCGGTTATAGGAGCCGACGGGACGATCTACGTCGGGTGCTTGGATTTTCATCTATATGCAATAGATCCGGGCGGCTCGATTAAATGGAAATACGGCACGGACTGGTGTGTATTTTCCTCTCCGGCCATCGGCTCCGAGGGGGAAATATACTTTGGATCGAAGGACGAACGATTATTTGCCATGGAGGATTCGGTAACGTACGGCAAGCTGCGATGGAGTTACGCCGCTGGAACATTCTACGACGGCCATCTCGTGGATTCATCTCCGGCCATTGGATCGGACGGCACAATCTATGTGGGAACCGATCCCTATGGTGCGGCTGGACAAACACCGGTGCCCGTAGATACCGTATTCTTCGCAATAAACCCGGATGGAAGCTTAAAGTGGAAATTCGTGATGGAAGATGGAGTGGAATCGTCACCGACGATCGGCCCTGACGGAACGGTGTACGTTGGCTCCTACGACGGCAACCTGTACGCAATCCGCGATGCCGGGGACGAAGGAGTGCTGGAATGGACATTTCCCACGGGCGGCTGGGTTGATGGATCCCCCACCGCCGACGGTTGCGGGACGATCTACGTCGGATCAAGGGATTCCACGTTGTACGCTATCAATCCCGACGGAACCCTGAGGTGGAGTTTCCTCACGGGTGATGGAATAGAGAGCTCGGCTACGATAGACGATAACGGCATACTGTACATCGGGAGTTTTGACGGCAACCTCTATGCGCTTGGTACAGACGGCCCCGATGTCGGCGTGGATTCAGTCGACATCCAGACCGAAGTGATAGCGGGATATGATTACACGCCCAAGGCAAAAGTACGTAACTACCGCTCCGGCTCCCAGAGTTTCAGCGTATCCTGCCTTATAGACACAGCCGGTTACCATCTATTCGGTGACACGCTCTTCGTAAACGATCTGGCCGAGACGACATCCGCCTACTTATCGTTCGATCCATGGACGGTCTGCCCTGATACGGGCATCGTTTACAATGTCAGCGTGATAGCTATGCACGGCAGCGACGGGAACTGGTACAACGATACTCTTACCGTCCAGACACGATCTGTGGCAGATCCCTATACTGATACGGGCGATGAGGAGATAGATGCAAACAGACGCTTTTCCCTTGAACAGTGCTATCCAAATCCCTTCAACGCAACCACCACGATCAGTTTCACGCTGAACGACAGATCACGTATCCGCATAAGTGTATACAACGTGACCGGCGAACTGGTGAAAACGCTCCTCGATGAGGTGAGAGAAGCGGGCACATATAACGATGTCATCTGGGATGGAAAGAGCAACTCGGGCAGGAACGTCTCGAGCGGTCTATACTTCTACAGGCTCGAAGCCGATAGCTTTGCAGACATAAAGAAAATGGTGCTTCTCAGGTGATACGTGTCTCCATTCGACGGTTTCGAGCCGCCGCTAGCGAAAAGTCATCCACTTGGCTTTTTTGCCGGTATCCTTCCAATGCTCCCAGTCCGTCTTATAGTAGTCGATCACTTCCATGATCTGATCGGCAGACAGAAAGCCTACATGAACGAACAGGGTGTGTCCCTCCGGAGAATAGAATCTATGCTCGGGAACCGTTTTGAACCACAGCTCTACGGCGAGTACGCGGGCTGGATCCAGCTTGAACCGCCCCGCCCACTGTTTCGCAATTGCAACCGTAGCGTGGTCATTGTACTTGTTGCTTTTTCCGGTCATCACCGTAAGGAAGATAATATCACCGGTTATCTCCTCGGCTACTTTTTGAGTTACCGGTGTTTGCTTCGAACTCGCCGGGCACCAGGTGGCTGCGTCCGACAGGAGCTATTTTATAGACATAATCCCAGTAGAATTCTATTATATGATACAATCACATGGAAGGTAAGATGATATGGAGAGGGGCGGACTGGGACTTCACCCGGACGGGGGACAACCTTGGAGTCAAGGGTTGTATCGGCCTTTCGGGCGATGATGTTGACCTTTATAGATTGGTAGTAACCGTCCGGAAGGTTACTGATATTGATGAAGGTGGCTAGGTTGACTCCCAATTTCAAAGAAAAAACCTGGCGTGACAGGCACGGGGGACTAGTCATACACAGCCGGATAGACGGCTCTAAGCTGGAAAGGCGTGACTACGAGCGCAGGTTCTTCCCCGGAGTAGAGATAGGGCTGGCCGGCTGGCACCGCGCCCACAGCCAAGGCATGATCACGGGCCATGAAAGCCCGGAAGGGATTCGATACGCCCCCGCAGAAGTGAACCAGCAGTTCCAGCGGCTCGGCATCGAGAGGTATATTAGAGATCTCTTAGATATTACTCCACCCAAAGTCGAACTTTATCTGGCAACCACCACATATACCCACAAACATACGCTCCGCCTCAAGGAGATTACATACAGGATAGATGCGGCGAAGGATGGAAAATCCTGGCCGCTATTCGAAGCGTCGATCGAGGTAGAAAATAGAAAGGATCATCCACGGGTAACGGCAAGTGTCAAATCGCGGACGATGAAGCTCTGATCGCACGCATAACCTCGATGATCAAACGATGAGAATTGAAAAAAGCTGATGATGCTCAAGGAGCATTTTGATATACTAGCGGACGAGCCGTAAGGACAGCTGTTGAATTCATAAAATTGAAATTAGGATTTTTATCGGATACCCGGTCCTCATGAAGCGGAGGAAACAATGTTAAATCTAGATTCACTCAAGGTGATAACGTACGCGCAGCGCAAGGCGATGCTCGAAACCGCCCTGGCCCAGAGATTGTACAGCTCATTCGACAGCCCGCCGCTGATCGGCTGGCTCAGGGATTTCATCTGCCAGGGTGTGGAGCATCTGGCCATTCTGGCCACGCGCCAGGCGCCCGGCGGCATAGCGAACGCGAACCGTGTGAACCTGGAGAAGGGGCTCATAGCTAGTCTGCTTCACAAGGAACGTTTCCTGAAGGTATGGGGACACTGGGCCGTCGGTCAAGGCCCCACACCGCAGGGACTTGTTCAGGTGGCCAACAACTGGCGCCGGTGGTCGGCGGCGGACTGCTCCGATCTTATCCGCCTCTACTGCACTATCACCGAAAATCCGGCGCTCAGAGGCACGGGGCTCGTCGGAGGCGGGGTGGTCTCCCACCAGGAAGCGACGCGTCCCGGAGACAAGCCATGGTCCACTGCCGCGGGTGGCGACCGACGCAGGGGAGGAAAGAACACGCCGGTCGGCGGCGGTCTCTATCATGCTCACACGGATGCAGCCAGGACGGCCGTACGCCACTCCGCATGGGAGGGAACGGAAGGAGGAATATCCAGGTTCAGGCTCCTATCGGACAGCAACGTCAGGGTCATAGACGCCGTGTTCGGGCTGCCCGAGGGAGCAGATATCTCAGGCACGACGGCGGATTCGATATTCTTCGTCGAACATGTAAACGCCTTCTTCACGGACGTTCAGCAGTTCAAGACCTTCTCCGCGGATTGGCTGCCGGTCGTACAGCTCCTCCCTCTCGCAACGATGGTAGCCCATGGGCACCATACCCTGCTCGAGAGCGCCTTGACCCTTACACTGAACGATTACATCAGGTACAGCATAGGATTCTACACCACGCTCATGCCGTTCTGGGCATCGTGGAACGAGACCACTGTAACGATCCAGGAACAGCTTATGTGGGCCGAAGATCACGAGTGGAACTACCACATGCTGTGCTTCTACGACGAGGGTCGGCTATGCGGATATCTCTTCGGGCGGGACATGAACAAGCTGATGGAGCTCGAGAGGTTCAAGCGCCTGGCCTGGACAAACATGCGCTTCTTGGACTACTTCCGAACTTGGCCCGTAATGCCGCGAAGGATCCATGTCGACACGCTGAGAGATGCTTACAGCCTCTAGCCATCGGCGCTCTGTACCGAATAGACACGTATCTGCTTGAAGAATCCTTCAAACAATCCATCAGGTATCTTTACATGAGAGATGGCGAATCTTTGGTTCTTGAAACCTGCACGAATGAATCCGCCATAACGGAATTTTTTACAGGAGAATCTACTTCGTATCCTCGATCACGTTGCTTGGATTGGTGATTGTGATGACACCGCCGATCCCGCATACGAGTTTGGACGCATCCGTTAGAACGGGAACGTTGTTGATTTTCTGCACTAGTGATCCGGGCATCCATGTACCGGTGGGAGCCATGGCACAGGGCGTGGGAACACCCATGGCGGATGCGGTCAGTATCTGACACGTTCCGAAAGGAGGCAAGTTCGCGCCGGTCGCGCTGTCCTGGATCGTCGCCACCAGCATCCCCCCTATCTTAACCACCTGCTGGCTGGTCACGCTCAATGTCGACGGCGCGGAACCCATGGGACAGGTGCACATCGCACCCTGACATACCACCTTCGGCATATTCGGCCCCCTACTAGAAAAAAACTCCGTGATGCATCCGGACGAGCTTACTGCGGATTTGTCAGGATCCCTCTTTCTTGACCTTCCCCAAAGCCGTATTGAGCCCTATTACGGCTGGTGTCACTCCAGCCTTGAGCTGCTCTTCGGTCACATGCGTCAACTGCATGGTGTAGTCGCTCTCGTCCACCTGGAAACGCAGTATGTAATCCAGGTTTAGCGGTATTGCCCGTTCCAGTGATCTCAGAATGCATGCTACGGCTTCCGGCCGCTCCTTGAGCACGGTCGCCTGGGACATCTTTAGCTCCACATCGATGGTCAGTGTCCAAACGGTCTCTGCAGGGCTAGCGCCGAGCGCGATATCGCGTCCAATGGCCGCATGTCCTAAGGCAAAACCCGATCCACTCTTTCCGGGGGGCGGCTGACTCTCGATGCGCCGGCAGCTGAAATCGGAAGTCACGAGAATCCGCTCCGCCGCTTTAGCTTCCTCAGCCGTTCGCGAAAGCAGTATCGAGAATCCAAGACGCACTATCGTCTGAACGAGCTTGCGCAGGCTTAGAGAATCGTTGCTGGATGACAGGATATACGAACGCACGTGGCGCCATACGCGGTACTCGTAATAGCATCTCAACAGCTCACCGAGATCGTCCTTTTCACCGGTTTCATCCTGCATGGCCGCGGAAACGAATCGGTTCTCCAGCTTGCCCCTGATATACTTATCGTGTTCCGGGGATCGGGCTGCGGAGGGCATACGGTCACCTCACCTCCACGATGATCCGGCTTCCGATAGGCGCCCGATCGTTAAGGTAACCCTGGATCATCGAGAGGTCCCTTGTGTCGATCTGCCTCCCACCCCTGTTTCTCAAATACACGACCGTAACCCTCTGCCGGGCGTTATCGATCACACGAAGCTCCGTCACCGGCTCATGGATCTCTATATCCCTGTATCCGAGGCCTGTTATAAGGTTTTCGATCGTCGACAGCAGAGTATCCCTGTACAGCAGCTTTTGCGGGGGAATGGCGTGGCCGAGAATAAGGCGGCTGTAATAGTCCGTCTCATCGGATCTCGCGCAATCACCGCCGCCGAAGCAGGGCATGATCGTGAAGGCAGGCTGGAGGAGTCCAGACGCCTTGTGCAGCGGTTGGAAGACCTCCGCCTCGTTGTACTTGTAGTGATAGCCGGATATGGCGCTGCTGTGTGTCATCCACATGAAGAACTGCTTTGTTTTCTCCGTGTCCTTCTCCCCGGGGAGGCTGTAGTGGTTGAGCACGGGGCCCGCGGCGTCTATCTGGATCGAGAACACCGGGCTGCCGGCATCAACGGGTCCGAAGTATTCCTTTGTCCCGGCTTTCCTGAAAGGATAGATACCTGCAGGTCCCAGCGGTTTCATCCCTGAATTCCGCACGAAATCCGAAAACGTCTCGTTTGGTTCCCATGCCTTGAGGTCGATATTCATGACCGGCAGGACGTTCGCGAAAATCGAGATACCCGATAGCAACGGCTCGCCTATTCCTGCCTCCCGGTAGAGCCGCTGCAGGGATTCCTCCCTGAGGCGGAAATGAAGCTCCAGGGAATCCATGTCGAGACTCACCGTCTGTCCATCCAGAGCCGTCAGCTCGGGACCGAACTCCAGCCTGAACACGAACGGCGATAGCAACTGGTACGCGTAGTTGAGCGGGAAACATAGGCTCTCCGCTGCACGCTCAGGCACCCACGGCGAGAGTGTCCACTTGGGCTCGAGATCAAGGGAGCGATCCCGTAACCGGAGCTCAACCGTTATCTCCCGGCCGATGTTCTCCATTGCCCGGCTGATCGCAAGTAGCTCCTCAGAAGTCCACACACGCTGCTCCCTGCGGTAATCCCATGGGAGCAGCGCAAAATGCATATCTACGGATTCCCATCTGTCGTTGGGCTTCAGCTCTATGGTCTTCTCGAACTTTGATATCTCCTTTCCCTGATCCACATCTATGAGCGGGATTGTCACATCGACGACCGGTGTGCAGAACACAACGCCATAAGGCGACTCTGAATCCGATTCCTCATCGTTCTTGAGCGATATCAGCTCTCCGGGGCGCCAGCGTTCAGCCCCCCCCTTCATCCTTGTTACCCAGGATTCGCAGGAAAGAATGGAGACTGCGGGCAGGGCCGCCAGGCCGGGAATGAAAAGGCCTGTAGAGTCATGAAAGAAATCGCCGATGATCCTGCTCTCGGTGAAGCTCTTGATCTCGGCCAGCAACTTTTTCAGATTATCGTCTTTTTTCGCGGGCATTCTTTAAACCTGCTGATCAGCCAATGTCCAGCTTCATCGTTTTGAGCTCTATACCCGCAGTTGAATCGAGGGTTATCGATCCCGTTGCATCGATCTTGATCGACCCATTGGCCTTGAGCTCTATATCGTTAGGATCCATCTTTATCTTGGAACCGGCCGAGTCGATCTCGACCAGCTTCTTCTCCATCCTGACTTCCACGTCATCGTTCTTCATCGTTATCTTGTCCTGGCTGATTGTAATCGTCTGGCCGTCCACCGTCTGTAGGACTAGATTCGAATTGGGTTCTCCGACCTTATCCCCACCTGTCACACAACCAAGCACTACGGGATCCATGTCGACCAGACCCCAGACGACAAGAACGGTATCATCCTTCTTCGGCGGCAGAAAGTGCATGTGCTCCTTTCCCCACGATGGTGAGGCCAGTCTGAACCAAGGCGTTACACGCTGCTTTCCATCCCACAGGAACTTTACCTTGACCCTGTTCATATCGTCGTTGGTGTCCGCCACGATAGCCGTCGATGCAATAAGCCTATCAGAACTCTGTCCCCCCCCCGAGAGCACCGCTTCGGGATTGACAGCCTCGAACTGCCAGACTGTCTCGTTGTTCATATAATCCCCGACGCACTGGACACTGCGGATGATCGTAATCTCCTTGCCTTCCTCGGCGCCCAAGCCCTGTATGGTGACCTTGGAACCAAGGTCGACTGGGACCGTGACCCGTCCGTCTATCACGAATCTTCCGGCCGCCTGCGAGCGCAGGAAACGGTTAGCGAAATGTGTAGAGTCGTCATACCCGGAATCCTCGTGCACAATATGGAATACCTTCTTATCGCCCTTGCCTTTCTTGCGCAGATCGATGACGGCATCCTGGATCTCACCGAATTTCCCGCCCTTGAGTCCAATCTTGGAAGTGCTCGGATTGTTCTTCGCATAGGGGATGGATTCCAGCTCGACCTGCTCTGCGCCGAGCCGGGTGTTGATGATGAAATCGGAGACTTCCTTGTCCAGCCTGAGCGTTTTAGACTTCGATGTCGGCTCGGCTCCAATATAGATTTTCTCTCCGTCGCACCAAAGCTGCCCGCCATATTCCGATAGGAGCCGTTTGATGAACGTTAGCGCCGTTTCCTGGTATTGTATGGCGAGTTTCACCTTTATGCCGTCGAATCCGCTCAGGTACTCTACCTTGACGCCGGCCGGAGCCACACCCGAAACTATATCTTTTATGGTCTGGTCAGCAAATACATTGGAACCTATTACCCCGTCGAGCTTAGCAAGCGCGTCGTGAAGCAGAACACGGAAATGACGCGAAGAGGAATCGTACGTTATGCTCTCCACGGTTCCGTTGAAATGCCAATCACCGACCTTGCATTTGAGCTCGTCGCCAAGTGATTTCTGAACGCCTACAAAAGATTTAAGATGAGGTTCGCTTGTCGCCAGGCGTGAACGCAGACTTATCTGCAGCATGCCGATCTCGCCGAGAGCCTGAACCGCCTCGAAGCCGACGACGGCATACTTCTCCAGAAACTTGGGTTTACCATCAAAGGCGAGCATGATAACACACCTCCGCCCCTGTTCCGCTCTGTAAATATGTCACGATCTGTTCTCGTAATCCTAATCGACGAACAACTTCTCACGAGCGTCATGCTTGAACTTCTCGCCGGAGATAGTTACATCGGTCGCAACAAAGCTCAAGTTGAAGGCGAAGTTATCATCGTGCTCGGAAACGCTCGTGCCGACATCGGCAAGCCAGGCTTTCTCGAACGCAATAGTCTGGATCGCCTGACCCTCTTTCTTGTCGTCATGTCCCTTGAATACCGAAATCTGGCCCTTGCCTTTTGTCTTGGCGTTGGCGTGCTGGGTCCTCGCGAAGTTGAAGAAATCCTTGGCCGGTGAAGCCTTTGGAGGAACCTCCAAACTTATCTGGATCGTGCCCGGAATACAATCCGCAAGCTGCATCGATCCAGCGCTCTGCAGCGCTACGCTGAAGGCGTTCACCTTGTAGACCTTGTTGTTCCATTTAAATTCAATGACCACTTTTTATCCTCCTATGCAAATACCAAACCTCTGTACAGACTGCAGTGGCACAATCCGCCCCAACGCTTATTCCTCACCACCCTCCTCTTCCTCCGCTCGGCTTTCCGCATCGATCTCGAAACTTTCCGCAGTAGCTGACCAGTTGACGACAACCCTTATCTTGTAGCGGCCCAGCTCGTCCTTCTCGCATGTCGGAAGCTTCCAGCCCATGATTTGCTTCTTGTCCATCATGTCCTGGAGATAGCGTTCTATGACCTTTTTTATCACGGTCGGATCCTCTTGGCCTCCAACGTACCGCTCTAGCTGGGTTACGAGGAAGAAGTAGATCCGGTTCTTGGTCACACGGGCCTGTGACTGGAGCAGCGGAACGGCTTGGTTACCCAGAGATTCCACGTCCACCGCATTCTCGGGAAAGGTTGTCGCGCCTCCGTAGATACGCACGCCCGGTTCCTGCTGATCCTGGTCAGGAGTCGTCGTGAAAGCATAGTTGAACTGATTCTCTACAGCCTTGCGCCAGGTATCGAGTCTGTCGACTGTATTCACGGTCTGCATCTCCGAGGGTTTGATCTTCGGGTGGATGATCGGGTTGAACCACATCCCTTTCTTCTCCCTCTGGAAATATCTGGTCATTTGAGCGGCGAACGCCGTGTTGAGCCCGATCGTGAGAGGCTCGGATTCGTGATAGTCCTTGTAGGCATCACGGACAACGAGGTCGTTGGCCACTATCGACGCGTGTGAGAGAAGCTCCTGCTCCTCATCACTCACCGAATTGACCTCGACCTTCCACTCCTTGGAGATCTTTCCGAAGGAATCCTTTGTGTTCTGGAGCGGCAGGCTTCCGACGACGTGCATGTGGTACCTATCGGCGAGCCGCATATACGGAATGAGCGACATCGATTCGCCTTCGATCTTATCGAAGGGCAGGAACATGAAGCTGCGGTATTCGCCCCGACCGATAGTGAAGTTGGTCGCCTTGAGCTCATGGTCAAGGGCCTTCTGGAAAGCAGGCTTTATCATGTAGTTGGGACAGAGCAGCACCGACGTCTGCCCCTTGGGCAGGGCCGGTGCACCTGCATGAACCGAGTTCATCTTCCACATTATCAGCTGGTTTGCGAGTATCTCCCTGGGGCGAAGCCTCTGGAGCATCTGCCCCACGCCGAGATTAATCGCGCTCGCCAGTGTTTTTTGAGCCTCCCTGAGCTTGGTCAGCTCCACGTTCTGCTGTTTCTCCGGATCCAGCGAATCGGCTACGAGGTTCAGCACTTCCGCCATGATGAGCTTCTTGCGGAGGGTGAAGTTCGGACTGGCCCTCAGATCCTTGTTGGTCGCCCACTTGGCATTGAGAATATCGAGCTCGGTGTTCTGCTTGGTCTTGGCGTTTAAAATCTCATCCGCCTTGGCCGCAGCTTCAGCCTCGACCGGTTCTATCTTCTGCAACTGCTCGATCGGCCTTCTTCCGCTCTCGTTCATTTCGGGAGTCATCACTCACCTCCCTGAAACAGCTCGTTGACCTCGTCCTCGGTCAATCCGCCTTCCTGTTTCGCGTCATCCGTTGTAACGGTGTAGCGCATGAAACGTTCCTTGGTGCTATCCACGGATTTTTTCAGACGCGCCGATGCATCTTCCGTCTTACCGTCTATCTCGTTCAGGGCTTCGTCCTGCAATTCAGCGGCAAGCTGCCGTGCCCTCTGTGCGACGCTCTTCTTCTCCTCGTCGCTCATCGAACCACCGAAATCCAATGCGGCTGGATCCTTGATGAAATGCGTCATGGCGTTCAGCTTGGCCTGTAGCTGGGCCAGCAGGGCGGATCGCCAGATCAGCTCTTTGGGATCGTCGATCCACTTGGCATCGTCGACCGCGAAGCGATCCGTCGCGACCTCGCTGAGCGCTTTGAATCCGTCACCGGTAGGATCGAGAAAAACGTTACCAGTGTATTCCGAGATCTTCTCGATAAGGGCCTTGATCGTTTCTTTCCCAAGCTTCTTATCGAAATCGATCGAGCCCGTTACGGGGCAACGGGCGAACACGTCGCTCTCGTCCTTGACGCTGTTGAGGAGGACCATATCGGCCATTCCCTCATCGACACTGATGTTGATGTTCTGATCCAGCGCGCCCTCTTCCGCGGCCTTTTCAACCGGGTCACCTTTCAAGATCTGCGCGCCTTTCTTTGCAGCCATAAAAAACCTCCTGCATCTGTGCAGTTTCAGCCGATTTTCATCGAGCCGTCTTCTTCAACATATAACTTGTATTCTCCTCCGGATTTGATCTTGCCCTTGATAAAACTGTCTCCAATCACCCTCGACACGGTTCCCTCGACCAGCCTCTGCACGGAGCGGGCCCCCGTTGTCCTGCTGTCGATCTGAGAAATGAGCCATTCCATCGTAGCATCCTCGACGGAAATGTTACAAGTTATTATTTCACTCTTGGCTACCTGGTTTATCACACGTTCTATCTCCCTATGCGCGATCCTCTTGAGTGTCTTGTCGCTCAGGCGTCCGAACGGAATGATCTCCAGCCTGTCGACGAACTCGCGCCTGAACGTCGGTCCCTGCTGGTGGGGATTGTGAGGGTCACGAAACTTGAGCAGCATCTCACGGATCGTGGCGTCGTCCTGATCCTCGACATCTGCGAGCGCGTTGGACGTCATGATGAAAACGGAGTTCTTGCAATCGACGATCCTGCCGTGGTTATCGGTGAGATGCCCGTCGCTTAGAACCTGCAGCAGCACGTCGAAAACCCTGCCGGCCCCCTTTTCTATCTCATCGAAGAGTACGACGCTGTAAGGATTCTCCATCAAGCGGTTGGTCAGCTCTCCACCCTCGTCATATCCGACGTATCCCGGCGGCGGACCGACGAGACGCTGATAGCTCTCGGGAGTTTGGAACTCCGACATATTGAACCTAACAAGCGCCCTGGTGCTTCCCATGAGATATTCGGCGACCGCCTTGGCAAGCTCCGTCTTTCCGGTCCCGGGCGGGCCCACACATATGAATGACACCTTAGTCCTGGAGGGATCGCTGAGGCCCAGTCGCAGTCGCTGTATAGCGCTGGTCATAGCATCGGTTGCGCGCTTCTGATCGTATACACGGTTTTCCATATACTCGCGCAATCCCTTGAGCCTGGCATGCTCCATCTCCGACAACCTCGATATCGGTATCCCCGATTCACGCGAGATCACATTGAGCACCGTCTCCGAGGAAACGCTGTCCTCGGCCTTTTCCCCGGATTCGCGGCTGTCGCGCACACTCTGGAATGCAGAGTCGAGTATCGAAATGGCCTTCGCGGGGAACCTCAACGAGGGCAGGTAGCGTTCACAGTTGTTCACGACGGCATTCAGGGCATCATCATCGATACCGTATCCGAAGTGTTTTTCGAACCTGGGCAGATGCATCTTGAGCATCTCCAGCGTCTGCTCCCGTGTCGGCTCGTCGATCTTGATAATCTCGAAGCGGCGCACGAACGCATCATTCGGGCGGATCTTCCCCTCGAAATCCTTCGTGGTGGTCGCGGCTATCAAGCGGAAGGTGCTCTTGCTCAGGTATGGGTTGAACAGGCCGAGGAGATTGCTCGAACCGGTAGCCCCGGGATCACCCAGGATATGTATCTCATCCAGAAACAGGACTATGTCCTTGCGTACGATGGCGGCGTCTATAAGCTGCTGCAGCCTTTCCTCGAGCTGCCCGCGGTAGCCGGCACCGGCTATCAATGACGAGCAGGAGACCGAATATATCTGACAGCCCTTGAGCCACTCAGGCGCCTCGTCCGTCCCCAGCCACACCGCCAATCCCTCCACGACGGCCGTCTTTCCGACACCCGGCTCACCTATGATTAGCGGATTGGGTCTTACGAGGCGTCCGAGGATACCGGCAATATGCCGGATGCGGTCCATCTTCGTTTTCGCGATATCGATACCCTTGCCCTTGACGGTCTCGGACAGGTTCTCGGCGTAACGCGCCAGAACGTCCTCGAAAGTCTTTCCGGCTTTACCGGCCGGGACGGTGCGCGGCTTCGATGTCGCCTTATCCTCAGCGCTCTCCTCGATTGCCGGGTTGGACTTTGCGAATTCCAGGTACACCTCATCCACGGAAAACGGAGCCGTGCGAATCTCGTTGGAGACAAAGCCCAGGCTGGTGCTCAGCATCGATTCGACAATGTCATGCCCATTCAGCAGGCGGCCGATCTCACGCCCCTTTGCGACGAGATCGCCCGCCGTGGCCGCTTCCAGGATCGGCTCGGTAGAGCCTGAGTAACGCGTGGTCGCCTTCTCCGCGATCGATGCACACCAATCCACAGCTTCCTCCGGATCGGCACCTGTGCGAAGCATCGCATTATCTAGCAGGCCGCTCTCGAGCGCAACGAGCAATATCTGCGGCCCCCGGAAATAGCGTTGGCTGTACTTGACCGCCATTTCCCGGGCCTTCTCGACAAGGCCCAGTCCATCCTCGTCTAACCAATGGTTTATATCGGAATAGATAGGCATGCATGAACCTCTCTCAAGATAAAACCAGCAGCATTAAAGTCTCTTCACGCTCTAGTGCTGCTTATGATAAACACACGCCGGTGGTCATATCGGATCGCGGATTCCCGGGCAGGCAGCCGTTCGCCATGAAACCCAGGCCCTAAATCCTATTCGATGGTCCGGAGACAATATGTACGGACACCCGGCTGCACCGCGTTAAAAACTCAAATTGAATCCCATCGAAGCGGGTCCCGGCGCAAGGTGAAAGGCCAGCTCCCCGTCCGAGTGATCGTTGTCGGTCTTGCTGAGGAAGGGTACACCCTCTCCTCGAAAGTACTTGTAGAAAAGGTAGGTGGTTGCTACACCAGCCACTCCGGTTACAATCCAAAGCGTGGTCGCCGCTCCATCCTCCGCATTCGCGGCTCCGACCGCGGCTCCCCCCGTTACCGCAAGGCCGCCGATAGGCCACAGAATGCTCATTCTGCCCGAGAACACTAGCTGTGCCTCGGCTTTCAGTTTGCGCTTGTTATCACTTACCAAGAGTGTGCCCGCCTTGTTGCCGCCCTTGAGGCATTTAACGTAGATCTTGGTGCCCTCCTGCCGGAACGTTCCACATTCGGACGGTTTGACTACAGAGCTCACGGTCGGAGCGAGCGATTTTAGAGAGATCCCTTCCCTGTTCAGATACGTCACCGTGAACGCCGCTTCCTTCTTCTTTCTGACCGTTGCCTTTGCGGGGGTGATCTTGATAGAAGCGGGGCTGTAGAATCTGTCGATCGCCCTAGATACGTCAGCTTTAATATGCTCGCTCCAGGCATATTCATGAGCGGCCTTTGCGCCCACCTCGTCACTGGTCTTGGCCATGATCAGGCGAAGCAGCGATCCGAGCTCGTACCCCCCACCCTCGTTCAATGCATTAGCAAAATAGTGATCGATGACGGGAAACATGCTGTCCTTGAAGACCTTCGAACTCGCCTTGTATCCGCCCGATTCGATCATCCTGGCTAAACAGGGGAATACGGCCTTGTACTTGGCCCTTTCGAAGTAATCCTCCTTGATGAGCTGCGGAGTCTTGAGGCCTTTGCAGGGATCCGCCGCCTCCTGTGCAGCCGCGCTGAAGGATATGCATATGATTACGAGCAGAACTGCGCTCATTGTACTGATTCGTATACGCTTCAAAGAATCAAGCATCATAGATCTCCCCTTGTACTGTAACGAAACTTGACAGTCGCTTCCGTGGAATCACTCACTAAGAATACGAAATCGCTCATTTTCATCACCCCTCCCTCACCCGGATCCGAACTTATGAGCTGCTCGTCGTCAAGCTTGAATTTGAACTCGTACTCCCCTGCAGCAAGCTGGAAGTTCCAGCTGAGCTCATCTCTGAGAGGGTACTCGAAGCCATTGAAAAGTAACGGCACCTTTAGATTTATCATGCTGCCGGCCCCTTCGTAGCCGACAATCGTTACAGGAGTGGTAACCGTCCCGGCGGAATCAGCCGTATCCGCCGGTGCCACAGGCAGGGATTCGGTCCACAGGCTGTCCGATGCGCCGATCCCTCCGTGAACCTTTCTCTCCAGTAACAACTGGTGCTTCTGGATCGGACGCTCCCTAGGGTACACGGATATGGTATAGGATCCCGCCGCGATTCTGGCGGTGACTTTCCCATCGACAATCGGCACAAAGTCATTGGAATCGCCGATCTTTACATTGAACTCGTATGGCGCCTCGAACGTGACCTGAAAGCGCTGCACCTCGGTTTCGCCGAACACCCAGAACAGTAGCACTATGAGCGGCAGCAGTACGCCGAGCGTTATCGCGTAGCCCGTGAAGGGCCCATCGATCCCATAGTAGAACACGGGCGGCCAGTCGAACCATATCCTAGGTTTTACATCAACCTCGAGATCCGTTTCGAATCCCTGCTCCGCCAAGCTCATGTTGGTCTGGACCTTCTTTTCCGGCGTGCGAAGCCTGAATTGCTTCAAATCCTTGACTTTCTTGCCGAAAAATGCGTGCTTCCCCATTATCTCGCTCAGCTTCTCTTCGATCTGGCCGCTCAGCTGCTCGCTCGGGCTCACCGCAACGGTCTCCTTTATGCTGACCGTTCTGCGCCCACCGAAGAATATCTTCCTCTGATCGCTCGGATCATCGACATCTATGCGCATCCTCAAGTTGACCTGGGAGGCTAGATAGCGAACGACTACATCCTCGTGCTCTTTTATTGTCGGTGCGGCCTGCTGTATCGGGAGCTTCGTGTTGAGCCGTACTCCCTTGTACTCGAACAATACGTTCTGCGCTGTGGCTTCGGGATGCAGCAACCCCCTCTCGACCGCCTTGGGCACTATGCTGGCCAGGTTCTCCTCAATAGTCGAATTGTCCTCGAAGGTCGTGAACGCCTTCCTGTCGTTTCCGGCCGCATCCCTGTATATAATCCTGTAAGTCCCCATTGAACCTCTCTCGCCTTCCCGTACAAGTCTCTAGATTATATCCAAATCCTCGATGATCTGCTGTAGCTGTTTCATCGATCTGCTGAGCAACGGCTCTATATTGATGCAAAGGTCCTCCCAGGTCAATCCTTTGATGTCCGGTCTCCTGGCGTAGAACTTCGGTAGATTATTCTCTCCGTACGCTCGGGCGTAGTATCGCTCATGCCAGTCGGCGATCGGGTACATCAAATCAAAGAACAGGGATGATGCGCTGATGTAAGGCAGGTTGTGAATCAATCCCGCCTTCGCGAGCAGAAACGTTCTCAAAACGACGATATCCATAGCTTTGAATAGAAGCTCCCCGTCAAGCTGCACTACCAACGCCTTGGTCTGCTCCCCCCTTATTCTGGCTACTTCCGCGATGAGCGCATTGAACAGCCTTGAAATATCGTCTATGTCGCCACCGAACGCACGTGCATGCTCCAGACGCAGAACCGGAGGAATATAATCCTCCCGCAGCTTGATCTCCGCCCCGGCGTTCTCTAGGAGCCCTAGAGCTATGAAATCCACAAACGCATTGTGTATATTGGACTTGTACTGTGAGACCTCGATAAGCTCAAGCCCCGCCGCCGGATATGCCAGCTCGATCTCCTCCGAGGAGGCCGCCCTGCCCTCGGCCTGCATGAATCTCCCAACCTGATAATTAACTTTGAGGCCCCGTCTGACCTCGGGTCGTGCGGCCACTATGTACTCGCCGGGCGGGAAGCTTTCCTTCTTCTGTACGAGCTTGAGATGGGGCACCGGCCAGCCGAGACGCTTCCCGCTGCTCTCGACACCTATGAAAAGCTGCCCGCTCGGTGTGATACCCTTTATAGTGCGCGGAAGCTTGAACGTGATGCCGACTGTCTGTTCCTGATGGTTGACCTCTATGATCTCGATAGCGGGCATCCTCGCACCGACCGATGTATCTACGTCGATGATACCCGGTTGATGCATATGAAGACGGTTCATCTCGGCGACCAGATGGTTTGATCGCTGGTCTGCATGAGCCAGATGAAGCTCGTTGACCAGAAGCCCGTCGTACCAATTCACACCCAACAGCTTTTCAATATTATCACGAATCATAATATCCCCTCGCGCCACTCGGGAAGAAGAAACCAGCCTAGTCTTTTTAATTGGCCAATCCCCTTAATTTTGTGGAGAATCCTATATTTTCGTTATTCCGTTGTCAAGACATTTTAGATACGGGCAAGCGGGCAAGCGGCAATAACTTAACCAGTTATTAAATCCACTCTGACCGGGGACCGACCTGAGCCGAGAAAAATGGTCGGGGGCGCATTTAGACTGAGCATCAAGCGGATCGGGAAGCTGTATGAAGGGTAATTGACTTTGGTATTTCTGCACTTGGGATGGATTTGACTCGGTTACTGACAGGGGGATCCGTACGGTCACGTCAGTAGTCGCAGTGTTAGTAAATGCGCAATTACACACCCATACTCTTCCCCTAGGAGTTATCAACAAGGGATCACACCGTTCGGGCACTGCTCCAAGTGTCAAAACGGCGTTTCCCCTATATACAATTACTCGGCTGCGTACAGCGACTTGATAGCCCCCCATGTGGAGCTATCGCCATCCACCGTACCCGTGAAAAAGATCTTCGTTATCCACCCCTGCTGGTAACCTTCCGGGTAGATCTCCGGGTCGGTCGACAATCCACCGTGCATAGTCCACTCATCCGGCTTGACGAGCTCTCCCAGCTTGGTACCGCCCGTGAACAGGCATTCGGAGATGATCGAAGGCTCTAGAAATCCGAACGGATCGTCGGAGCGGTAAATATTGAACAGTGTCCCCTTTAGTATCAGCGTCCCGTCCATGAAAGTCGAAGGTGATGTTGCATTCGGCGGGTACGTTCCGTAATCACCGTTCTTAGCCGCATCCTCGTAAATGAAGAATTCACCGTCCGCATACGTGATATCTATTGAGAACATGCCCGTGATGATACTTGTGATCGTCGACTGGAAATAGAAGGTGTACTCATACGTGGAGAAATCCACCGGGAACGGGTAGGAGAATCCGACCGGAGGCTCCAGATGGGCGACAACCGTCACCAGAGTACCCACGGCCTCGGGGGGCGTGAAGTAGGTGGCCCCGTATATCTCGATCTGTTCCTGTGCCGAGGCACCGACGCTAAGCAATAAAAGCCCCGAGCAGATAACGATTAGCATTTTTTTCATCTATTGCCTCCTTTATCCCAGACCACAATGGATAACACGTCGGAAAAGGACAACGAGCGTGATACCTGATTCAAAACGGCCAGGCGCCCGGATTCTGGTACAAGAATCCGGACACCTGACTCGACTCAGCCGGTCTAGCGAACCATGACCATCCGGCGTGTTACAACCTGGTTCCCTGCCTTGATGCTGTAGTAATAGACTCCAGCACTGACCTGGCGTCCCAGATCGTTCCTACCGTCCCAGCCGACGGTATTGTATCCGGATTGGAATTCACCGCGGATGAGTTCCTTTACCTTTTGACCACGGACGTTGTAGATCGTCAAGAATACAGGCATTCTGGAGTTCAATTCGTACGTGATCGTCGTCACCGGATTGAACGGGTTCGGATAGTTGCCGACATTCGAAATCATATCGGGCACTATCCTTCCGTCCTTCCAGTAGGCGATATAACCGATATCGAGTGGAATAACGCCGGCACCAACGGTAGTCTCCAGGTTGATCATCTCGGCGATATCCTTGGCGAGTTCATCGTTTGAATCATCTCCGTCTATGAGCAGTTGCGAAACGTAAGTGATGGCCTGACTGACGGTAGCATCGTCATCACTTGCGAACTGCCATGTGCTCAGCCTGTTCGAGACCACGTTCAGGAGAAGCCCGGCAAACTGTCTCCGTGCCTTCTCGTACATCGTGGGACTCTTGAGCGAGAATACACTGTTGAAATCTTCAAGGGTAACCACAGGTATGAATATCTCGAAATACTGGTCGAACCTTGAGTGTATCATCTCAAAAAGCACAAGAAGTTCGCTTGCAGGCACCTGAACGCCCTTCTGTTTTCCCTTCAGGGCGCTTGTGACCTGATGCTTCCAGAAACCGCAGCTGCGAGGCTTATCCTGTGTCGCCATCCTCTTCAATACGAAATCCACCACTGCAACATCACCGGGCAAGCATACTATATCCACATCAGTCGGAGTGATGGGTTCGTATCCGAGCGGAACGATAATGCTGACCGATATATCTTCGGTGGCTACATCGTAGAATATGTAGTTGCCGTCCTCGTCGGTGAGTGTAGTATGGGAGTTGCCCTCGCCGTCAACGAGGTCAACTGTCACTCCGACAACCGGACCGCTCGTAGGCGAACCGCCACCGCCGGTGAATACCTTCTCGACATCGATGACCTCGTATTCACCGAATACGAAGCCGATTTCCAGCGGCTGGGAACATGACGTATGAATAGTCGCCTCATCGCCATCGATTGTAACAGTGGTATTGCCTTTCAACTCATCCCCCGTGGGGAGAATCGTGATCTGGTCACCATCCACCGTGGCGTAAGCTCCTTCGGATACTGTAACCGTCGTGACATCGCCTACCCCGTTGTACTGGAGCACCAGCTTAGTGATCCCGTCACAATTCGCTTCCTCGCAAGGAATAATGATCTTCTCTATATCCATCACGGAGAAGCCATCGATAACGTTGCCGATTTCAATGGGCCTAGAGCATGAAGTATGTATGTCTACTTCATCAGTTCCAACCGTTATCTTGATATTACCGGGGAGTTTGTCCTCCAGATCGTTCGGTGTGATGATCAACTGGGTTCCCAGAACTTCAAAATTCACACCGCCGGTTATCGAAACGGTGGAAAGATCGCCGGAACCGGAATAATCTAGGACAAGCCGGGTTATCCCATCGCATTTGTAGCAATCATCAGGATCGTAGACGAAGCTTACATTACCCTTGACCGTACAAAGCGCCGGTACGGAGATCGTACCGACAGACTGAAGCACGTAACCGGTGGGAATGTTCGGATCGTTCGGCCCGAACGTGTACTGCACGATATTCCCGTTCGGTTCTTCGAGATCGACCATCCCAGTCCCGTTGGTGAAGTTCACCAACGTTACCAGGTTACCGAACTCGTATGCTGTATCGTACATCATGTAGGCAGCGGTAATAGTACCCTGAAGGAATAGATCACCGTCCTCGAATGATATCAGCGTCACCGGATCGGTCGGATTCGTGCCGTAATCGGCGTTCATGGCAGGATCGAGATAGATCCTGATCGTGCCGCCCGAGAAGTTCGTGTAGACCTTCGTACCGACCTCGAACTGGTCGGCGATGACCAGATCGCTCAGGCTCCATGTCATCTCGTTCAGCGATAGATCAGCGCTGATCGGCGGTGACGTGGAGCTAACAAATCCTACACCACCCAGCTTATCCCCCTCCAGCGCATACGGAAACGCTCCATCCACGTAGAGATAACCGTTGTCGTTCATTATTACCGACTCGGCTGCCGAGGATGCCGGATGGAGAGGGAGAATAAGAAACATTAGCAGGAACAGACCAATAGCTCTTCTCAAAGTAATCAACCCCCTTCGCACAGTTGAGATACTAATGATCCATGAGGAGGCATAACCAGCGCATGATGCTGAGCCAGCCTTCATGACCAAAACTAATTGATCCACAATGGCTTACAAGCAGCGACTGCCAAAGTACATTGCTGCTTTGAAGAAATATATTATAGCATAGAAAGATAGCTAAAGTCAATCTCAATCAATGAACCACACAGGACTTTAGAAATCTCGATCTCAGCCAGTAAAAAGCGCAGGGCGGAGCCTACCTGCGCCTGTGCAAAACGTCTCTAAGTGTATGTTTAAGCAGCCAATCATCTCCTTGACGGCCTCCTCCAGCTCCATACCCGGGAGACCGAACTCTCTCAAAACCACCTCTCTGTAGATCAGCCATACAGAGGGGATGGAATTAACACCGTACTGTCTGGCCGTTGCATCTTCCCAGGCGTCACCGGAATTCGAGAAATTCCAGCCCAGCTCCCTCTCCTCGATGTACCCTTTCAGGTTCTCCCTTTTACCGTCCAGGTCGATACCGATGATCTCTACCCCCTTGTCCCTATATAATGAGTAGATCCTCTCCATGTGTGGTATCTCCTTAATGCACGGTGCGCACCAGGTTGCCCAGAAATCAACGGTTACAAACTTGCCCTTCCTTGCAGAAAGCTCGAACGTGCCTCCCAATTCATTCTATGGCGTGATGGCCTTTAATACTATACGATACAACCGGTTATAACTTCCCACCAGCCGTTTGGGGGGGCTTGACCGGCAAGGACAACTCTTTTGGGTTTTAAGTGACTTTACGATGCACTATAGTAAGAACGTATTCACATCCCTCCCGGAGGACCGCCCCGGGTAGCAGATGGATCTATCACGGAGGCCAAAATGCAATTTCTTGTAATAGCTTATGATGATACCGACGAGCAGGCTATCGAGAGAAGGATGAAAGCACGCGATGCTCATCTGGAGTCGGCAAGGATGAGATACGACAGGGGAGAGTGGCTCTACGCGGCAGGAATACTCGATGATGACGGGAAGATGATAGGCTCGATGATAGTTTGCGAGTACGGATCGAGGGACGATCTCGAGAAGTGGCTCGTGGATGAACCCTATATCACCGGTGATGTTTGGAAGAGCATAGATGTCAAACGCACACGGGTCGCACCATTCTGCGGGGGAAAAGGACAGTAACGTTGGAGGTCCGGTTTGGCGGAGCGAAACAGCCGGAGAAAGAAGCGGGACATGCAGGAGTTGATAGACAATCTGAGAAAGAGAAATATAAACGGATATTTTGCGGCCGACACCGGGAAGGCCCTGGAAACAGCGATGGGGCTAATACCCGAAGGCTCATCGGTAGGCTTCGGGGGCAGTGTGACACTGGAGCAGATAGGGATACTGGACACGCTCAGGGAAAGGGACGACATCGAGCTTATCGACAGATCCAAGGCGCCCGATACAAAGAAACTGCATGAACTGTACCTTAGAATGTTCTCCTGCGACATTTTCCTCTCGAGCGCCAACGCCATAACTTCGAATGGACAGATAGTCAACGTGGACGGCAGGGGGAACAGGGTGGCGATGATAACGTACGGCCCGGGGAAAGTCATCATCATAGCCGGCAGGAACAAGATAACGGGCACACTGGATGCCGCACTGGAGAGGATAAGAAAGATCGCGTGCCCGATGAACGTAAAAAGATTAAAGGAGATGGCCGAATCCTCACCCATTTCTTCCAAGGTGGAAATAACAGAAGAGAGGATATGGGGACAGGTGTCGGTCATCGAGAGGCAGATAGACAAAGACAGGATCCATGTAATAATCGTGGACGAGAACCTGGGTTTTTGATCCCCATTGAACTACTCCCGGATCCAAAGATGACGCAAATCGCCGTAACGAGAAAGCTCGGGCCGGAAATAGCTCGATGCGAGCTGACGCATCGGGAACGCGAGCCGATCGACTTCGAGCTGGCCTCATCCCAGCACAGACTGTACGAAGAATGCCTGGCCGGCCTCGGCTGCGATATACACAGCCTTCCCTACGTGCCCGGGCTTCCCGACTGCGTCTTCGTCGAGGACACGGCCGTAGTGCTGGAGGATATCGCAACCGTCACCAGGCCCGGTGCGGCCTCGCGGCGTGAGGAGATCACTGCGGTCGCCTCTTTGCTCGAGCGGCACCGCCGGTTGGCGTTCATCGAGGAGCCGGGCACACTCGATGGAGGGGATGTGCTTGTCACGGGCATGACCATCTTCGCCGGTATGTCGACGAGGACCAACAAGCACGGGATAGACCAGCTAAGCTCGATCAGCGCTCCGTATGGATACAATGTAATCCCGGTTGACATCGGAGGCTGCCTTCACCTGAAATCCGGAGTCACCCAGATCGGCGACGGTACATTCCTGATCAACCGCCGATGGATCGAGGCGGAGGTCTTTAGTAGCTTCAAGCTTATCGATGTGGATCCGTCGGAACCCGGAGCTGCCAATGCGCTGCTCGTTGGGAATACCGTTGTTTACCCCCTCGAATTCGAACGTACGGCCGAACTCATCGCCGGTGCGGGTATCGATATCGTGACCGTCGATGTCTCCGAGCTCGCAAAGGCTGAGGGAGGTGTCACCTGCTGCAGCATAATCTTCGAGGGCAAAAGGACGCCGCCAAGCTCCCCGGCTGATTAAGCCTGCAACACTGCTTCTCGATCATGGAGGAAATGCAAGTCACACATTAACAACAAGATATTCTTTTAATTCATGGTTGTAAAAATTTTCGGTAACCATTAATCGATCCATCCGTATAAATATACAAAGCCCCATCATAATCAAAGAACGGCCGGCTAATGCACGTTGCAGCCAAAGGATTGGACTGCATGCATCAGTGTACAGCTATATGCCGGCAGCCACGAGGGGATGCCGGACAAGAGATCGGGGGTTGAAATGAAAACCGCTATAGTAACCGCGTCGTTATTATTCTGCCTGACCCTATCTGCCTCCGCCGGAAGCGTGCCCGATGTGGAAACACGGATCTACAACACCAAGAGAGTCAACAGCGAGGCGCCCGATATAGACGGCAGGCTGAACGATTCGATATGGAAAACCGTCGACTGGTCCGGCGATTTCATTCAGCGCATACCTAATGAGGGTGATCCGCCGTCGTATCAGACCAAGTTCAAGATTCTCTTCGACGACGAGGCGATATACTTCGCCTTCAGATGCTACGACGATCCCGAGCAGATCACGAGGATGCTGGCGCGAAGGGACTGGTTCCCGGGCGACTGGATAGAGGTCAACATAGACAGCTATTTCGATCACCGCACGGCATTCTCCTTCACCATCAGCGTTTCCGGGACGAGAGGCGATGAATTCGTCTCCAACGACGGTGAGGACTGGAATTCCAACTGGGATCCAATATGGCACGCAGCCGCGAATATCGATACCGATGGCTGGACGGCCGAGATGAAGATCCCATTGAGCCAGCTTCGTTTCAGCGGGAAGGATAAGCAGACATGGGGGCTTCAGGTACAGCGCCGGCTCTTCCGCAAGGAGGAGCGCTCGACATGGCAGTGCATCCCCAGGAACGTCTCCGGCTGGGTCAGCAAGTTCGGTGAGCTGCGCGGCATCAGAGGAATCAAGCCACGGCGGCGTATCGAGATCATGCCCTACGGAGTGGCAAAGACGGAGAACTTCGAGACCGTTGAAGACGATCCGTTCCTCGACGGCAGCTCATCCGCAGTGGCTGGTGGCCTCGACGGAAAGGTCGGCGTGACGAGCGACCTTACTCTCGACTTCACTATTAATCCGGATTTCGGGCAGGTAGAGGCGGATCCGTCCGAGGTGAACCTGACAGCGTTCGAGACGTTCTTCAGCGAGAAGCGCCCCTTCTTCATCGAGGGCAACAACATCCTGAACCTGCCTCTGGCCCCGGCCATCACGGGGGGGCACTTCACCAGTGACCGCCTCTTTTATTCGCGCAGAATAGGCCATTACCCAACCCACTATCCGGACCTCGATGACGAAGAATCGATCGAGCAGCCCGACAACACGTCGATCCTGGGAGCATTCAAGCTGTCGGGTAAAACAGCGGGCGGCCTCTCCCTGGCTATTCTCGAAAGCGTGACCGCCAAGGAAAAGGCAGAAATCGATCTCAACGGCGAACGGAGACCGGAAACGGTGGAGCCGCTGACCAACTACTTCGTGGGACGCATGCAGCAGGACTTCAGGGAGGGAAACTCTCACTTAGGCGCCATGATGACGGCTGTCAACCGCAATATAGAGGATCCCCATCTAGAGTTCATGCGGCGGCAGGCCTATGCCGGGGGCATCGACTTCTCCCACCACTTCAATGACCGCGACTACCGTATCGACGCCAATCTGTTCGCCAGCCACCTCAGGGGCAGCGAAGAGGCTATATACGAGGCCCAGACAGCCTCTGCAAGGTACTTCCAGAGGCCGGACAACCACCATGTGACATTGGACGACAGCCGGACGGCTCTGAGCGGGCACGCCGGATCTGTCCGCCTCCGTAGAACGAGCAACAGCAAGTTCGTATTCGAGACGGGTACTACCTGGCGCAGCCCGGGATTCGAGATCAACGACATGGGGTACATGCGCAGGGCGGACGAGTTCAATCAATTCACCTGGGCTGCATACCAGATACGCAACCCGTTCAGCATATTCAACAACCTTTACATCAATACGAACGAATGGCTCAACTGGGACTTCGGAGGCAATCCGCTCTGGAGCGCGGCGAACACAAACTTCAACACGACATTCCGCAATTACTATCAATTCGGGGCGGGCGTTACCCGGACCTGGGAGAACGTGTCGAACACCGGGCTCCGCGGCGGTCCGTCATCGAAGTGGCCCGGCTCGATGGAGTACAACTTCTGGTTGTACACCGACCAGCGGAAGAAGTTCTACATCGGCTGTGGCGCCTATACGAACCAGGGCGACGAGGATTATTGGGATTACACGAACAGCTGGTTCGATGTTGTGTTCAGACCCACAAACGCCTTGAGGCTGTCTTTCAACCCCTCATACACGCAAAACAATCCGGAGATGCAATACGTCGCCACCGAATCGTTCGATGGCGAGGACCGTTACCTGTTCGGCAGGCTCGAACAGAAAACAATGTCGTTTACAATAAGGATGGACTATTGCATAACACCTAACCTTACGGTTCAGTATTACGGTGCCCCTTTCATCTCGGCGGGGAAATACTCGGAATTCAAGCGGATCACGGACCCGAGAGCCGACAGATACAGGGATCGTTTCGCCGTGTTCGAGGAGGATCAGATCAGGTATGACGCAGATGGAGAAACCTACTACATCGATGAGGACGTGAACGGTGTGGACGATTACACAATAGACTACCCGGACTTCAACTACCGTGACTTCAACTCCAACCTGGTTGTCCGATGGGAGTTCACACCCGGCTCGCTCTTCTACCTCGTCTGGTCTCAGTCGCGCGGTGAATACATCTCGTCGGGGCGATTCAGTTACAGGAACGACATGGACGCACTCTTCGGCGTTCATCCACATGACGTGTTTCTCGTCAAGCTCGTCAAGTGGTTCTCACTGTAATGGGAGTTAAGAACTGAAATGAAATGAGAGCCGTCCGGATTGAACGGTCCGCTACCCCCAGCCCCATCCCCTCGGCTCAGACCTGCATAGTGAACGGTAGAACGCGAATGCCACTTCGGCCGGCACCCTAGCACCCACTCTCGTCATGAACATATTCTCGCCCGCGTAGCCTATCTCCTCGTCGTCCGTCTCGCATAAGCGGAAACCCGCACTCTCGAAGAGGCGATGGAGCATACTCCTATACGCGTAAACGGATTGATCGGATGATTTCAGATCCCAGTGCCACGAGAGCTCTCTCGAGAAGACAATCCTCTGCTCGAAGAGCGGATCATCGAATGTAAACCTCATCAGCTCGCGAGCCAATCCTTTCGATCTCCACGGAGCGCTTATCTCAATCGATCCGAGCTCGAAGAGAAGGGGGGCACTCTCTGTTCCGGCCAGTTCCGATAACGACCGGCCGATATCCGCCCAGCGGGTCCCTTCCCCCGGCTCGACTACGGTTAGGTATCCTAGAAGCCGATGCTCCATGATTGCGCAGCAGATCATGTCATTACCACGTCGGCTGACGGCTGAAAGGACATCACGTGTCTTATGAGCGTCCTCGTACCTGTAGTGGAAGAAAACTCCGAGCCCCTCCTCCATATCGAGTGAGGAGAGAAGATCGGCTGAAACATCACGGGTTAGAAGAACCTCTCCCTCGTCGGTATCGTACGTTCTTTCCCTCATGCGTGCCAGTCTAAGGCTTAACGGAGCGGGCGTCAACATGGCACATCAGCGGCCATCGAGCCCCAATCGTTTAATACGGTAGAGCAGGGTCGTCCTCTTCAGGCCGAGGGCCTCGGCCGCCCTGGTCCTGTTTCCCCCGGCATCCTGCAAAGCGGAGATTATCACCCCCCTCTCGAATTCCCTTCTCTTATCGTCGAGGGCTGTTGTCGGTCCGGAACGGGGTTCCCACACACTCGCCAGTATATTCGCCGATAGATGCCGGACTTCGAGCACGCTCCCTCTCGCCTTCACGGCGGCCCTCGTGATCTCGCTCTTCAGTTCCCTGGCATTTCCGGGCCAGGTGTGCCTTTCCAGCATGCTCAGCACACTATCTCCGATACTGATCCGGCCCAATCCGGCCTCCCTGCATATCCGGGCCAGGAAATGATCCGCCAGCAAACCGATATCACACCTCCTCTCCCTTAGAGGAAGGATATGAAAGTTGAACGTCGATAGGCGATAGTAGAGATCAGCACGGAACGAACCGGCTGCAACGAGCGATTCGATGTCCCTGTTTGTCGCAGTGATGATACGGGCCCTGCAACGCCTTGCCTCGCACTCACCGACAGGAATATACTCGCCGCTGTCGAGAAGCCTCAACAGCTTGGCCTGAAGAGGAGCTTCGAGCTCCCCGATCTCGTCCAGGAACACGGTACCGCCTCCGGCTGCTTCGAGGAACCCCCTGTTCCGCGAGGCCGCTCCCGTGAAGGCTCCCTTGGAATGGCCGAAAAGGGAGCTCTCGAAGAGATCCCTGGGGAGCGCGGCTGCGTTCACCGCCACGAACGGCTCCGCTTCCCTGCCACTCCATCGGTGAGCCAATCTGCCCAATACTTCCTTCCCGACCCCGGATTCCCCTGTCAGAAGTACCGGGACGCTCAGCGGAGCGGCCCGCCGGATCTCCTCGAGAAGAGAGATCAACCTCGGATTGCACGTTATGAATCCCAATTGATATTCATCTCCGGGACGGATCGTTCCACATCCGGTATCCGGGGGCTGCGATTCCACCGGTTGGATCGAAGATACGATATTTCGAGAGGACATGCTGCCCACCTTGCAGTAAGGCGGCGACGGCCTCGAGGCGACCCGGATCCGGCTCCCGATCCCCTCTCTGATACGGTATGCTTTACAAGCGCCGCCCGGATCGTTCAGGGTTCCGAATGCTATTCCGAGGCGCTTCCTCAACGACTCGGCCCGCCTCAGAAGTCCCTCCGCCCCCTGAAGGTCACCCGATGCCCGGAGAAGAGTACCTCTTAGGTATAGACATTTGGCCTCGAGCGCTCGAAATCTCATAATCGAAGCTTCGTCCGACAGGATTCTGTTCATAACCATCTCCGCCTTCTCGAAATCGCCCTTCCGCAGAAAAAGCTCGCACAGCATGAGTTCGGCGATTATTCTCTCTCTCACGTATGCCCGATCAACGCACTCAACGATACATGATGTCAGTCTATCCACGGCCTCGTCCGTCATGAGTCGGGTGGAATCGAGCATGGCCCGGGCAAGATCGGTCCGCAAGAGTCCCTCCTCGTTTCCGAGAGAGCGGTAGCAGCGGCGGGTGAACGAGAGGAGAGAGCCGACCTCGGCGGTTCGGCCGCATCTCGTCAGAAGCACAGCAAGGTTGCTGGCCGCTTTAGCCGCCGAAAGAACCTGACCTGCTCGAATGGAAAGGTCGAGTGTTCTCCTCAGCACTCCCTCGGCGGCCCTTTCCCTTCCCATTGATTTTAGTATGATCGCACGGTTCACGAATACTCCCAGCGGTATGCCGCGGGTGCCGGATGAGGCGAAATTTTCCTCGGAGATTCTGAGGTATGACGAGGCCAGGTGGAGCCTGCCCTTTAGAATGTATATCCTGGAAAGGAGAAGCGCCGCCCAGGAACTCGGAGCCGACCGCTCTTCCGGATTGTCCCTCACCAAAGAAACGAGGGAATCAACCGGATCCCCCCTGCCTTCCAAGAACCGGCGGTAAAGCTTCTCCAGATCCGGAGGCGCCAGTTCCAAAACCGCAATCCTCCTGCTGGAAACGCTGCTATTCCGGCCGGTCAATTTTACGTAGCCATTATACAGGAATTCCGGCCTCCGGTCAAGCCTGCCCGGAGCGGATCAGCTCAATTGCGCAAGATAAATGGGTGCCGAATCAGCGGTGCCGGCAAGTTGGATCAGCGTCGCCCGGCCAGCAGGACCGCCGTGACGGCTTTGACCGCATCACCGGCCAGAAACGGAGTGATCGCAAGCGGAACCACCATCGAGAGCGATCGACCGCTGAGCAGCAACAGATGCAGCGCTCCCGCAACTATTATCAGAGCCGTGCCAGAGAAAGCTCCCAGCATGACGCTCACCCTGCCGCCGGATCTCGCTGAAACGGCCCCGGCTAGAAGGGCGGCGGCGGGGAAGGAGAGAAGGTAGCCTCCGGTCGGCCCAACGAGGACGGCGGGACCAAAACTGAATCCTGCGAAAAGGGGGAGCCCCGATACACCCAGAACTATATAGGAACACATGGCAAAGAATCCGTCCCTAGGGCCGAGCGTGATGCCGGCCAGCAGCACGAATAGAGTTTGCATGGTTATCGGAACGGGGGTGAACGGGAGCCATACCGCTAGCTGCGCCCCGACAGCTGTAAATCCGATGAGCGCCGTTATCCTGCCAACGCGCCGGATGGCCCCGGTATCTCCATTAATGGCCTCAACTATTCCCGTTGTTCTTGCCGAATGCAACTCGAACTCCTTTCATTAGAATAAGCAAATTAAAAACCGCCGGGGCATCTATTGTATCGTGAAGTTTCTCCGGCTGGGGAGAAGAATAGCCATTTCGCCTGGATTATTCAAGTATAAGCTTTGAGAAATGCCCGGTCGCCAATAACGGAATCCGCGCTCCGGCATCTTGGGAAACACAATGGCGATGATAGCGGGACTCCCGTCCCTTATTGCAAGAAAGCCTTTATGCACTCTAGGCGATTACCGCTCTGATTCAAATAACCATCCGAAAACCTCCAGCCCCAAGGCACATTGTTGTTTTTGGGGCTAAGGATTTTTGATAGTATACACGGGTAATCCCTGCTCCATCGGTTCGAGTCGCCTCGGTTCGAACATGCACGCCACGATCCCGGTTCTTAATAGCGGGAAATGGGTGCGCCGGCGGCGCAGGTAGCCGGAGAACCCGGCAAATTAGGATATTGTTTAATCTTGGAGGAAGCGATATGCGAATGCTGAGCAAGGTCTTGATTGCGGCGTCGATCCTATCAGCGACTGTGGCCCGCCCTGATGCACAGGCCTCGGACATGCAATCGCCAGAAGAATATCTGGGCTTTCGGGTAGGTGCGGACAGGAAGTTGGCGGACTACACCGAGGTGATGGGCTACTTCGAGCAGCTGGCCGAGGCCTCACCATGGGTCGAGGTCCGGGAAATCGGCAAATCCACCCTCGGCAGACCGTTCATAATGGCAGTCATATCAACACCCGGCAACCTGGAGAACCTCGATGCGTATATCGATATCTCGAGGAAGCTATCCGATCCGCGTAACATATCGGAGACGGAGGCCCTTGATCTGATAGACAGGGGCAGGGCCCTCGTAATGATCACGTGCAACCTGCACTCGACTGAAATAGGCTCATCCCAGATGGCAATGGAGCTCGCTTACGACATAGCCGCGCAGAGGAACGAGACGATCATTACGGCGCTCGAGGAAACGGTGCTCTTCCTCATCCCTTCACTCAATCCCGATGGGCTGCAGATGGTGGTCGACTGGTACGAGAAGTGGGTCGGCACCGAATATGAGGGATGCCGTATGCCGTGGCTCTATCACCATTACGCCGGCCACGACAACAACCGGGACTGGTATATGGTCAGCCTGGACGAGACCAGAGCGGTTTTCGATCTATACTTCAGAAAGGTCGTCCCTCATGTAATACTGGACATGCACCAGATGTGGAGCACGGGCGCCAGGCTTTTCGTCCCGCCCTTCTACCCCCCGGCGAACACGAACGTCGATCCCATGATACACAGGATGGTGGGGCTTATCGGATACTACATGCAGCTCGAGTGCGAGGAACGCGATTACAAGGGTGTCGTAAGCGATGC
>CAYRCK010000032.1:0-34136 GCA_964422745.1 uncultured bacterium | reverse complement strand
CCTATTCCCATCTCTCGTTCATAACGATCTCATCGATATCTTTTCTCGGTTTATGTTTCTTTTCTTCCGCAGGATACCCCACCGGAGTAAGCGCCACGATCTTGACGTCATCGGGAATACCCAGCAATTCCCTAACTTCACTCTCGATAAATGCTCCTATCCAGCAGGTTCCAAGCCCTTCAGCCTCGGCGGCGAGAATTAGATGTTCAAGCGCTATCCCAATATCAACCGGCAGGCTATTCCAGTACCCCCCCATCTTCTTATACGCCAGTTCCTCCCTACCACATGCGACGATAACCACGGGTGCCTCATACAAGAACTTCTGTCCTTTGCATGCATCTACAAGCTTTTTCCTGGATTCATTATCCCTGACAACTATAAAAGTCCATGGCTGCCCGTTCTTGCCTGACGGCGCCAGCCTGGCCGCGTTGAGTATCTTGGATATCTTTTCGTCCTCTACAGGGGTTGAGAGGTAAGACCTGACACTGACCCTCCCCCTGATCGCCTCGTATAAATCCAAATCACGCCTCCCTCGCCTTGTATCCAAATATCTGCTGGAATATCCTTTCGAGAACGGATCTTTTCTTTCCATCCGAGCAATTCGGAAGCAGATGCTGAAGACCTGAATCCACCGTTATGAAAAGCGTTATCGCCATTATAACGAAAACAGGTACCATATTTTCCGGTATACTCTTTGGATATATAAAAAAGTAAAAAAGCATTGAATCCCCGGCTATGCACTGGACCGTCGTTTTGATTTTCCCCAGCTTACTTGCGGGGATGAATACCCCCATTCTCCTTCGCTTGATCATCCTATAAACCGTTATAACAACTTCTCGAAGCATTATTACCACGATGAAAATGTAAAACCAGAACAATTTCAATGTAAGGCTTATAATGAGAAAAACTGTAGCTATCAACACCTTGTCGGCGAAGGGATCGAGATGAGCTCCCAGTCTTGTGGTTTGACGGAATCTTCTGGCATACCAGCCGTCGAAATAGTCAAGAAGGGAGGCGATTATGCAAAGGGCTGCGGCCAGGACTTCATTGTGAAGTAGGAAAAAAATCGCAATGGCCAGAAAGGCCATGAGGATACGAAGAAGTGTCATGATATTCGGCACAGTCAAATCCCTGTAGTATATACTTATCATCCCTACCGCCCGTTAAATACGACTCGCCAAGTCAGCATCAAGAGCTTATACTCCTGATAGAAGGAATAATAATACAATATTACCCGTTAATGCTAATTATCGGGTTTAATGACGGTTCCTTCAAGAAAAATATCTAGTACACGAAGGATCTTCGGTGAGGAGAAGCTCTAGCAAGAAGGACTGGATCTTCATAATATCTGCAACCCTCATCCTCCACATAGCCTTTTTCACACTTTTCAAACCGCATTACTTCACGATTTTCAAAACACAACTTCCCCGAAGCATAGGTTATACATCATTCCGCGATATAGAGAACGGATTTTCCTATGTCCCCATAGAAGAACATGATGCAGCAGTGCCGGATCGAGAGTTCGATCGTATCATCGATGAGCCTGAGGAATCTCTGATCACCGTGCTGGATATGATCGGTGAGCCTTCCGATGAAGGGATGACGATCATCAAAGGTGCAGGTGCCGATAGGGAAGGCGAATCCGGCGAGCATGTGAAATCAATCATGCCCAAGCCACTGTTCATGCCCTGGCCGGAGTATCCAGATGATATTGAAATCTCAGAGGTTGGTATTGTCGAGTTACTCGTACTCGTAAATAAAAGTGGGGAAGTCGATCGCGTTGAACTGATCAATGGTCTTCCCCAAAAATCCCTTAATAATAGTGCTGTTGAAGCCGCCTACAGGATGCGCTTCTCTCCCGGTATAAGGAATGGATCCCCCACCCGGATGTGGGTCAGGCTCTCCGTAGGTTTTCAACCTCGGTAGACACTACTACCTGTGCAAGGTTTTAATATCACTCCAGCTTGCCATCTCGTTATCGACTTCGCAATTGATCAGATCCAGCAGGCAGTCACCCTCGACGAAATCAGGTGGAAAGTTCGCGGGATCGGCATTCATGAAGTAACCGTCGTATGATCCCAAGCCGCAGTATTTCGCGAAGTTGCCGGTTCCGTATTTCATGACCATCATCGTCCCGCCGAATGTGCCGAATGTCCTCTCGTCAAGATCGAGCACGCCATCCATGTCCATGTCGACAATAGTGCTTATACTGACCAGTGTGCCTCCCATCATGCCATTTACCGAATGGTTGATTTCCCATGTTGGTTTTGTCGGGAGACTGTTCCCGTCGAAAACGGCGGTCCAGCTATAGCTGCCGGGATCGTAGACGTAGTAATTATCAAAGATATACTGCCATCGAGCGCTGGGGTCCGTCACATCCGGCCATTCGGAATCGTCTATCTGTATCCACCAGGTTCCACCGTTAACGCGCGCATCGCCACCCGTAATATCCCCGGCATAGATCGGAGGAGAATCCATGACAACGTTTCCGAATCCCTCGAAGTGGAACTCGATCACCAGGCTGTCAGGCCAGGTCTGTGCATTTGCGCTCAACGCGAAACACATGATCAACACCGAAATCAAGCTTGATAACAATTTTCTTTTCATTTCCAAATCACATCCTTTCAGCTTCAGCTTTTTCAATCCTTGTAGATGGATTTAATCTTACCCCAAGTTGATATCTCGGAGTCGGTTTGACAGCCCTCATCAAAGAGGAACATCTTTCCAGTTGCTGAAGCCGAAGACGGAATATCAAGCTGCTCTTCCCAAGTCTCGGCGTTTATCACGTCAACCGTACCGTGGAATGCACCCTGACCGCACATGCTGTTGAAACAGCCCCCGCTCCAATTGATATAAGCCACAAAAGTGCCGCCAATGGTCTTGGACGCATACTCGTCCTCATCCACGATTTCATCCGCATCATAATCCCTTATGGTGATGCTCAGACCTGTAGCCAATCCACCCAGGGTGTCCCCTGCATCCGTGAAGAAGCGCCATTCAGACGCGGGTTCACCGGAGGCGGCCGGTGGAAAGATCCCATCCCAACCCTCATTTCCTTCGGTATCGTCATACGTGAAGTAATGAGCGAAGATGTAATCCCACCTCTCGTTAGTCGGTGTCTCAGGATCGTCTACGGGCCAGTTGGTGTCATCGAAGGCAAGCCAGAATGTGCCCGGACTCAGAGTCCCGTTGAAGATAACACCCTCGAAGATTGGTGGTTCATCCATAAATGAACCGGTTCCTGTTAGGGCGAAGGTTTCCAATGTCATTGCAGAAGCACTTGTTGCGGCATATATAGTTAAGGAAAGCCCCAGAAGGACAAACAATAGTCTTTTAAACAATTGATACCTCCTTTAGTGACAGTTGAATGCCGCATAATCCGTCTATCTATTCGTAGCCGCGGGCATTATACCATGTACATATTATTTTTGAAAGAACTATTTTTCAATGATTTATTAATTCTCAGATAACCCTGACCTTGTCTCCGATCCCAACGGGGGATACGGACGGGATTCCAGAAAGGACATCATGTGAAACCTTCATTTTCACTCTGGTATCACTATCACGCATGGAATCCCATATCATCCTGGTGCTCAGGGGCACATTCTCCTTATCTTGTTCTTTTGCATGAGTTTTCAATATACTGATCTTCTCCTGGACGTCTACTGCCACAAGCTCGGCCTTGCTGTATTCCAACCTGCCGAGAGATTCCCCGGAGTCCGGGTCCTTTATCTCTTCACCCGTTTCCACGACCACCAACCTGCTGCCTCGCTGCAGACCATCCTTATAGCCTATATCGACCAGTAGAGACGTTTCATCAAAGATTTTCAGAACCTTTCCATACAACGTCATCTCGTTCACCAAACCTCTCTCTGAGCATGAACATCGAATATCCTAAGGGAATAATCCGAGAATTCACCGATAATCTCAGGGTGCCCGTCATTATTCATATCAAAAGCCGTTATCCGTTCACCGAACGGCTTATCCCATTCGAGCTCCACTGTGAGAAACCTCGTATCAATTGTCTTCCCTGTATTGAGCACTATCTCCATCTGATCATCATTATCAACGTTCTCGATCAGTATTTCGGTCGCCTTGAACTGCCTCTCACTCACCCACTGATGGTTCTTGTTGTATCCGTCAATTATTACAATCCGATCGTCGGCAATTACTATGAACTCGAGCTGTTCGTCATCATCCACATTCTCGATTTCCATTGCAGAAATACTTGTGAAATTATCATCCAAGTTCTCCCAAACATTGCTGTAATCATCCAGCGTATAGATGAGTATCCTGCCGTCGACCGTTGCGACTATCAACTCCGTATAACCGTCGGACTCGATGTCCCGTATGAAGAAATCACGAACCTTCGCCGCCAGGTTGGTGATCTCCCACTCCACCTTCCAACCCCTTTTCGTCGATTTCAATAGATGAATCTTTCCGTAGACATCCGCGTAGATGAGCCCCCAGGACTCGCCATCGGCGAAGGGTATCGCCTCTGCGAATGGAAATCGGCTGAACACCTGCTGAATCACCAGAGGATCCTGCAATTGCTGCGCGTAGATCCCATTTACATGCAGAGATGACATCATAAATATCGCCAACATCAGAAGAATTATCCTCTTCTTGCCAATCACCTTTCTCTCCTTTCTCGAGGGGAAGAACACACTTCCCCGAATCACCTGGATCTATAATATCTTACCAATCACAGTATCAATAAATTCCACAAACATTTTACCTATCTATACTTAATTTGTAAATCAATTAATTGATATACAGTTGCTTGATTATTTCCCCGCACCCTGCTTCTACCATATTCTCATGAAAGATATTGACTTTTGAACGACAATATATTTAAGCTATGCAGCAGTTAAGCAACTTGCCGATATCACCGATCGCCTGCATCAAATAGCCTGTTACTAACATAAAAAAGGAAGAACCAATATGAACAGATTGCATCTTCTTGTCACCATTATCGTTATAGCTTTTCATTCGATCTCGATAGCCGCACCTGGAGATGTACACAGGAGGATAGATATCCCACTCCAGCATCCCACCGGCGTTGCATGGACCGGACAGTTCATATGGGTGGCCGACAGAAAAGCCGATTTATTCTTCAAGCTGAATCCCGAGAATGGCGCTGTTATAAAGACAATGGAATCACCAGGTTACTTCCCGTCAGGTCTGTCGTGGGATGGAGAGCTTCTTTGGAGTACGGATCCGGCGGAGGGCAAGATATTTGCAACCGATTTGACCAGCGGGTTAACCACGAGGACCCTCGATTCGCCTACACCAAGCCCAACGGGCATCGCCTGGGACGGCGAATATCTATGGATCTGCGACAACCGCGAGGACAAGATCCTGAAGATAGATCCATCCGACGGCACAACTATCAACTCTTTCAGATCACCCGCCAGAGACCCACGCGGAATTACATTCGGTGACGGATATATCTGGTGTTCGGACAGAATCATGGACAAGATATTCATGATCCATCCCCAAAGTGGTCACGTCGTGGTCACCCTCGACGCCCCCGGCCCATATTCTTGGGGGCTCGACTGGAAGAACGGCCGACTCTTCAACGCGGACTACCAGGATGACTCGCTTTTCGAGATAATAGTCAAAGATGAGGATCTGTTTAAAATAAGTGATCCAAGAAGAGCTATCGTCAACTTCACGACGGAAGCCGAAGTGCTTGGAAGAGGTGAAGCTCGATCACTCGAGATATACTATGCCGTCCCATCTGACCGGCCAAACCAAAGACTGCTATCCGGACTGGAATTCCATCCGGATCCCGATCGGTTCGTTAATGATAGATGGGGTCAGAATGTAGCGGTATTCCACTTTGAGAATCTAATGCCATCGGAATCGATAGAGGTGCGGATGGAAGCAGAGCTCGAAACCTCCGCTATACGCTATTTTGTATTTCCCGAAGATGTCGGCTCCAAGATCCCGTCCGATATAGCAAAGAAGTACCTAGCGGATGATACGAAGTACGATATCGATCATCCCTACATAAAAAAAATAGTAAAGGAAATAGTTGGAGAAGAGAAAAATATTTACTGGAAAGCAAGGAAGCTCTTTCAGTATCTCATTGCCAACATGGAATATGAAATGGTCGGGGGCTGGAATACCGCCCCAACCGTACTTAAAAGGAAAAACGGCTCATGTTCGGAATACTCCTTCAGTTACATTGCTCTCTGCCGTTCTGCCGGAGTGCCCGCACGCTACGTAGGTTCACTAGTTGTAAGGGGCGATGATGCGAGCTACGATGATGTGTTCCATCGTTGGTGCGAGATTTATCTTCCAGGTTACGGATGGATTCCCGTAGATGCCAACGCGGGAGATAGAGAATGGCCAGGTGAACAGGCGGCTGCATTCGGGGGGATATCAAACAGATTTCTAGTCACTACTGAAGGTGGTGGTGATTCGGAATACTTGGGTTGGAGTTATAACCACTACAACAAGTGGGTAACAGAAGGCAAGTGCCGGATAAGAACCGAAAGCACAGCTGAGTGGACACCACTGAAAGAAAAGTGATATAATAAATATGTAAAACATATCAGGGGGTGGCTGCTGATGAATATTCTGAGAAGAGTAAAACACTTTTCAAGGGATAAGATGATCACCGAAATCATGTCGCTTCTTCCTAGATTTTCGACGAAGAACGTCATACGGATGATCTCTATCGGGGAGAGACTCACAGACGATCCCGAATACAAACAAAACGCCAAAAACCTGCGTAATCTGTTCGAGCAGGGTCATCCGGCCGCCATACTGATCAAGGACGTAATAAGCCGCCTTTCACCGATCTGCCGCGACAAGCTCATAAAAAATCTTTTTATCAATGCTTTTCTAATGGGTATCAACAGGAGGAAGTCCATACTGGCGACGGAAGGTTATCAGCCCCCCCAGTTCATTGTAATCAGTCCGACGATGAAATGCAATTTGAGGTGCGAGGGCTGCTACGCCGGTGAGTACGAGCAGGAAGAAGGTCTTTCCTTCGATCTCATCGACAGGATCCTGACCGAATGCAAAGAGCTTGGGATGTACTTCAATACGATGAGCGGTGGAGAAGTATTCAAGCGCGAAGATATTTTCGATATCTGGGAGAAGCACAACGATATGTACTTCCAGGTCTATACCAACGGGACGATGATAAGCGAGAGTGTCGCAGACAGATTGGCCGAGCTCGGAAATGTAGCGCCGATGATCAGCCTGGAAGGTTTCGAAGAGGAAACCGATAAGCGTCGCGGAAAGGGCGTATATGAAAAAGTGATCAAGGCTATGAAATATATGAAGGACCGGGGGACCGTCTTCGGAGTTTCCGTAACCGAAACGAGAAAAAATATCGAAACCATCGCGAGCTATGATTTCATTGATATGGTGATCCGGAATGGCGCAATGGTCGTCTGGTACTTCCAATACATACCTATAGGAAGGTGCCCCTCAATGGAAGTCATGCCAACTCCTGAACAGAGGGACTGGCTCAGAAGAAGGTTAAAGGAGATCAGGGACTCTCGTCCGATATTCATCGGCGATTTCTGGAACGATGGACCATATGTCAAGGGTTGCATCGCAGGAGGGAGGGAATACCTGCATATAAACTCCAAAGGCGAAGTTGAGCCTTGCGTATTCTGTCATTTTGCCGTCGACAACATTAAAGACAAATCCCTCAAGGATGTAATAAATTCCAATTTCATGAAGGCCATTCGAACCCAACAACCCTACAGGGAAAACCTTCTTACTCCATGCATGATAATCGATAATCCGGAAGTCCTGAGAAACGTTGTAAGGGATTTTCAAGCCCATCCGACATGTTCGGATGCAGAGAAAATAATCACCGATTTAGCTGATGACCTCGATAAATACAGCAGAGAATACCGGAAATTCGCCGATCCTGCTTGGAAAGAAGAATGGGAGGGACTATTCGAAACCGGGAAGGAGAAAGCCGTTTAATTCGGAGTTTCCATCAACCCTTCACGCATATGAGCGGTTTTAACTTCACGACGCGCCTATTTATACCAGCACCTTCCATTATATTCACAACACGTTCGACATCCTTGTAAGCACCCGGTGCCTCCTCCGCAGCGCCGCGCTTGCTGTGTACCCTGATTGCAATACCCTCCCTTTCGAGCCCTGAGATCACATCCTCACCCCTGTAATCCTTGATCGCTCTCTTACGCGATTTGATCCTGCCGGCTCCATGAACCGCGCTACCGAACGTCTCGACCATCCCCTTCTCGGTTCCCACGAGAATGAATGAGGATGTCCCCATCGTACCACCAACGATTACCGGATGACCGACGTCCCTGTAGGGAGGTGGGACTTCCTCCCTGCCCGGACCGAAAGCCCTCGTTGCTCCCTTCCTGTGCACAAGCAGCTTTTTCACCTTTACGCCGACAGCGTGCTCCTCGAACTTGAGGTTGTTGTGCCCCACCTCGTAGAGTGTTCTTATCTCGGTTTCTCCCAAAGAAAAGATCTTTTTGAAAACATTGCGCACCAGCCCCCCTATCGCCTGCCTATTGGCAAATCCACAGTTTATACCGGCCTTCACAGCAGCGATATATCTCTCACCCTCGGGGCTCCTTATTGGAGCAGCTACCAATTCCTTCTCGCGAATAGGTATTCCATACTTCCTGCTGGCTCTGTCCAGTACCTTCAGATAGTCGGTTCCTATTTGATGGCCGAGCGCCCTGCTGCCGGTATGGATACTGACAACAATGGAATCCTTAGAGAGCCCGAAAATCCCGGCGGTCCTATCATCGATGACTTCATCCACGTACTGGACCTCGAGATAATGATTTCCGGAACCAAGGGTTCCGATCTGTTTGAGCTGCCTTTCTTTTGCATGAGAACTTACACAGGAAGGATCTGCACCATCTACTACACCGTTCTCCTCTATATACAGCAAATCGTTTTCCACACCGTACCCTCGTTTTAGAGGGAATCGTGCACCTTCCCTGAGAACATCGTCTATCTCTCTGACGGAGAGCTTTAGGGAACCAGTGGATCCAAGACCCGCCGGAACAGCATCGAACAGGGTATCTGCCAGATGGGACTTTCTTCTCTCCACCGCACTGCGCTCCAGATCCAGAGCCATAGTCCGTACACCACAGTTGATATCAAACCCCACTCCGGCTATCGAGACAACACCGGAATCCAGATCGAACGCCCCCACACCACCTATGGGGAAACCATATCCCGGATGGATATCCGCCATGGCCAGGGAAGCTACCTGAATGCCTGGCAAACATGCTACATTCTTAACCTGCAGCAAGGCATCCCACTGCTTGCTCCTGCTCTCCTCGAGCAGAAAATCAATAGAGTCCTTGTCTGCATATATTCGTCCGGGGACGTTCATATCCCCCTCCATCGGAACTTCCCACAAGTAATCATGCACCTTTTCGAGCTTGACTCCACTCATCTCATTCACCCTGATATTATATAAGGCTGCGGTTACCAGCCAATGTTGCATGGCGGCGAATCGTAAACAAGAAACACCCTACATATCCACAACACATCCCGCTTCCCATCTTCCCGGTGCCACCTGCTCGACACTAACTCCACAGTAGGTAGCTGCTTTTACCTCCGATAGAAGCCTTTCCGGTATACCTTTTCTCGGCATCCCCCCAGCACTCGCTTCCAACACCCATTCTCCCTCTATCCTGTCCATCCTCGTTATAGTCACCTCGAAAACGGCGAGCTCCTCCAGATCCGATTTCAAGAGAATAGAGTTCAAGAACTCTATCAGAAGTCCGGATAAGTCGTCTCCTTTGCAATCGATACATATGCTTCTCTCCGGCACGAGTCCCCTGGAATCGGTGAGAAGCTCCATCATGGCAACCGCCGTTTCCTCGAATGCTTCCTCCGCGCTTCTCCCCCGTCCCTTGATACCCATATCGGCTCCGTGCTCGACCGTTTCATGCCCCCTAGCGTACATATCGTTACCGCTTTTTTCCGTTTCGAACATCTCCATTAAAATGGACGACGTTTCAACCGCTGAACAGGAACTTAATAACATCGCCATCTTTTACAACGTAGTCATGCCCCTCGATCCTCAGCCTTCCGAGATGCTGCACTTCCGCCCTCGAACCCGATGAAACCAGATCTTCGAAACTCATCACCTCCGCTCTTATAAATCCTTTTTCCATATCTCCGTGAATCTTACCGGCGGCTTTCGGAGCGGTCGTGCCTTTCTCTATCGACCATGCCTGCAGCTTCTCATTGGCTGTTGTGTAATACCTTATCAGACCGAGTAGCTCATGGCATTTTTCTATAAATCGGCCCTTAGCGTCCATATCGGCTCCGAGTTCCTTTACGAAATCCGCTCTATCCTCTTCAGGGATCAATCCAATCTCGGCATCCAGCTTAGCAGACATTATAAAGGAATTCTCCATTCCAACAGCCTCTATTGCTTCCCTGATCCTGTCGCTCTCCCCTTCGATATCACCCTCGCCGACATTTAGTAAGAAAATAGTCGGTTTAACCGTCAAAAGCTTGAGTTCGTCCATTATCTCCAACTTGTATTCGGGCATTCCTGCGGTCTCTATCCTCGCGCCTTCGGCCAGCTTCTCCCGTAGTTCAAGCAAGAACAGCAGCTCCCTTCTTTCTTCCTTCTTTTTCGCTTTTGCCCTGTCGCGTTCTTTTTCGATCCACTTATCAACCCTTTCCAGATCGGCAAGGAACAATTCCGTCTCTACTATCTCCTTATCTGCAATTGGATCTATATCGCCGGTTACATGGCTTATATTGCTGTCATCGAAACATCTCAACACATGGGCAAGAACATTCGCCTCCCTGATATGGTGAAGAAACATATTACCCAGGCCTTCTCCTTTGCTTGCTCCTTTGACCAATCCTGCTATATCGACAAATGTCACGGTTGATGGGATAACCTCGTCCGGTTCGAGTAGAAGGGAGAGCTTATCCAGACGATCGTCCGGTACCGTCACCACTCCACGATTTCTCTCGATAGTACAGAAAGGATAGTTTGAGCTTTCCGCCCCCGCGTTCGCAAGAGCGTTGAGGAGAGTTGATTTTCCAGTATTGGGCAGTCCGATTATTCCTACCGTCAGTGCCATATAACACCTTACCCGCTGTTACAGGCCGCATGTTCTGCCATCTGAATAATAATACAAATCACGATTGTGTGTAATAAAAAACCCCCGCCCTCTCGGTATGCGGGGGTTATCGGCATCCTTTGCAATGCCTTAACCATCTCCAAAACGAGTTGGTCCTACATGGGGCATTTATCAGCGCCCTTCGACTTGGAGCAATCGCTCTCGTCTTTTTTATGCGGGCATTCCTTGTCTTTGGCATGCGGGCATTTTATGCTCTTTTTGCGAGGGCATTGCTTCCCATCGCCCTTCATGCTTCCCTCCGGATCCTTATCGAAAATGGCAAGACACCCCTGGCATCCGAAATAGTATTTTTTCCCCTCAAAGACCCTTGTTCCCGCTGCATCCTTTCTCAGGAACACGTCCCCGCCTATCGGGCACTCAGCATAGACATACACATCGGGATTTTCCAAGAACTTGCTCTTACTATCTTCGCTGAAAAAATAGTAGGGTCGGCCTTCGAACTCCGCTATGTGCTTCATATCCTTGACATATCCTACCCTATGAGCGACGACATCATAGTTCATTTCGTATTCATCCGGATTTTCCAGGTATTTTTTGCGGCAGGCTTCAGAGCAGAAATCGACCTTCCAACCCTTGTAAACTATATCGATCGATTCCCCCTTCTTGATATTCTTGCCGCAAACGGGATCAACCGTCATTCCGCTTTTCACTATCTCCGGCGCTTCAATGAAGTACGCCTTGCATCCGGCATCACAGAAGTAATATGTGGTCCCATCATGCTCCTTCGTCGACGCTTCGGATTTCTCTATCATGAAACCGCATACCGAGCATGGTACCTTCCCCTTCCCCGATCCGGCTTCGATTACTGAAAATATCAAAACGGACATCAATAGAAGCGCGGCAAGCAATGTGTATCTCTTTTGCATGTTCACTCCTTTTTCATCTACATGGCCTTCGAACACTAGAAGAAGTTACAATTATCTATCCCGTTCCGCAAGTTGTACCTGTGGGGTACGGCCGTCAACCGGATATCCGTTTTCATTGATCCTCAACAGGATCATCAGATCAAAAGAGGCGCAAAAACAAGTGCAACAACCGACATCAGCTTTATCAGGATATTCATGCTCGGACCGGATGTATCCTTCAACGGATCGCCAACGGTATCCCCGACGACCGCAGCGGCATGCACCTGGGTGCCCTTTCCGCCGAGGTTACCCTCCTCTATCCACTTCTTGGCATTATCCCAAGTGCCCCCGGCATTCGCCATGAAAATCCCCATCAGCACGCCTGTAGCTGTCGCCCCGGCAAGGAATCCTCCAAGGGATTCGGCGCCGAGGATGAAACCTACTGCAAGAGGAGCCGCGACCGCCAAGATCCCCGGAAGCATCATTTCCTTCAGGGCGGACCGGGTCACTATGTCTATACAACGACCGGTGTCCGGCTCCGCTTTACCTTCCATCAACCCTGTTATCTCTTTGAACTGCCTGCGTATCTCCAGAACCATCTTGTTTGCCGCCCTGCCGACACCCTTGATGGTCAAAGAGGCTATCACAAAAGGCATCATTGCGCCGAGAAAAAGCCCTATGACGGTCTTTACCGAGGAGAGGTTGATGGAATCCAGATTTACCGTTTTCTGGTATGCGCTGAAGAGCGCAAGGGCCGTCAGTGCGGCCGAGCCTATTGCAAAGCCCTTCCCTATTGCGGCGGTTGTATTACCTATTGAATCCAGCTTGTCCGTAATCTTTCTTATCTCCGGACCGGCCTTCGACATCTCGGCAATCCCTCCGGCATTGTCCGCTATAGGCCCGTATGAATCGGTGGACATTACTATCCCGATGGTCGAGAGCATACCGACGGCGGAGATGGCTATGCCGTAGAGACCTCCCCCGAATGTGTATGAAACATACATGGCGGCTACCAGTGTGAGCACGGGTAGGATAGAGCTTTCAAATCCCACGGCAAGTCCGGTGATTATCGTTGTTGCTGGTCCGGTCTCGCTGGATCTGGCGACCACCTTCACGGGAGGGCCGGATGTGAAATACTCACTCTCGAGTCCTATCAGGACACCGGCTATGATGCCCGATAGAATCGCCCAGAATGGAGCCGTGCTCTGTATAGTTCTCGGAATGATGTAATATGCTCCCGCAATGAACAGTATACAGCTTATATAGGAGCTGTATCTGAGCGCGGACTGTGGGCCCATTTTATTCAGCAATGATATCGAGAATATCCCGAGGACGGACGATATAAGCCCGATTGCTATGAGAATTATCGGCAGCGCCATCCACATTGTCACATCAATCCCCGTCATGGCCGCTCCTATCGCCATCGTTGCGACAACACTGCCCACGTAGCTTTCGAACAGATCCGCCCCCATACCCGCCGTATCACCAACGTTGTCACCCACATTATCCGCGATGACCCCGGGATTGCGCGGATCGTCCTCCGGTATACCAGCCTCTACCTTTCCAACAAGGTCAGCCCCCACATCCGCACTCTTCGTGTAAACGCCTCCGCCAACTCGAGCGAACAATGCGATGGAGCTTGCACCCATCGCGAAACCGTTTATTATCTTCGGATCCTTCGTGAAAAGGAAATAGAATCCAAGACCCACGACCCCGAGCGCGGCTACACTCATACCCATCACCGATCCGCCGTTAAAGGCGATCGATAGAGCAAGAGACGTCCCCTTGTCCTTTGCTCCCTGGCAGGCCCTCACACTGCTTCTGGTGGCCGCCTCCATGCCCAGAAGCCCTGCCGACATGGAACAAACAGCTCCTGCGAGAAAGGCGATGGCGGTCTGAATGCTGAGAGTCAGGCCGAGAACGACAAAGAGGATAACTATGAATCCCGATATGATCTGATATTCCCGTTTCAGGAATACAAACGCACCGTGATGTATCTTCGAGGCGATTTTCCTCATCAATTCGTTGCCCTCCGGATATCGCCTGATACGGAAATAGGTCAGAAGTGCCATGATGAGACCCAGCACTCCAATCCAGGGTACGGCTCTCATCAGGATCGAAATAGTCTCACCGCTCATATCCGCCTCCTTAAGGACTATTCACATGCTCTTTAATCAACTCTACTTCCCGGTTATCGGATCGAATACGTTTACTTTTAATAATTAAGCAAGTCAAGAAAATTTAGTTCTTTATGGAATCACTTTAAATCCTTGGGGTGTTTGGTCACATCGTTCCCCGCAGCAGATCGGGTCCCAATCTCAGTTCCTTCGACAGTTTCTTGATCTTCGAGACATACGATATGGATTTATTGCTTACACCGAAAGCTTTCTCGATCTCGGGCCTTTTCATTCCATGAGACAGCCCCCAAAGGATACCGTCGAGTTTTTCATAAGAAATCCCCATGATCTCCTCATCCTTCATTCCCGCGAAGAGATCGGGACTGGGGCTCTTCTTAATAATCACCGCTGGAATCTGAAGGAGTTTTCCCATCTCGAACAACTGCGTTTTATAGAGGTGTCTTATCGGCGCTATGTCTCCCGCATCATCACCGTAACGCACGAAAAAACCAGTTTCGTATTCAGTTCTGTTGGCGCAGCTGAGTACGGCGAGGTTTTTTCTCTCAGCTTCACGGTAGATCTCCACCATTCTCAATCTGTGCTTGATCCTGAAATAGGCTATGAACTCACGAAACTGTTTTCCCCCCTCCCCCTCGAGATTCGCCAAGAATCCCTTTCGTGCCAGCCCCGGAAAGATACGCGCCGCCGCACGTACACCGCCCTTCACCCTTGCGGCGTAACTCACTCCGCTCTCGTAGCAACCAAGCTCCTTGAGCGGTTCGGTAAGATCGAAAACTTTGTATCTTATTCCCAGAAGCCCTGCATGTTCGCATGCGTCTTCGACACTCTCCGGCGAACTGTCCCTTTCCGGCAGCATTAGAGCGTGAACATGGTTCGGAGACAGAGCTCTAACTCCCAGCGCGGCGGATATCGACGAATCGATTCCTCCGCTCATACCCAGGATAACTCCGTCGGCGCCTTTTCTTTCCACACGATCGATTATGAAGTCGGCGATCCTGTCCACCTCGCCGGTGAAATCGATTTCTAACTCTGGTGATATCGGCAAATCCTTACCATCTTTCCGCGATTCGAAACGCCGGCTCCACTCGAAGCGCCTGCGCTCCGAATACATTTACCGCATAATGTTCCGCAATCCTTCGACAACCACCGCTGAGACTCCGGTTACATTCACCTGCGCCGGGTTCTTCTCAGATAACACCCAGCTCCTTTCCGACAGCCGTGAAAGCGTCTATAGCCCTGTCCAGGTGCTCTCTCGCATGTGCCGCAGATATCTGCACACGTATACGCGCCTGACCCTTGGGAACCACAGGATAGAAGAAGCCAATTACGTAAATACCTTTCTCGAGCAGCTTATCCGCCATCTGCTGGGATAGTTTCGCATCCCCCAGCATTATCGGGACTATCGGGTGTTCTCCGGGGACGATGTCGAATCCCGCTTCGGTCATCTTTCGCCTGAAATATTTCGTATTGGCTTCCAGGATCTCGCGCAGCTCGCTCGTCTTCGATAACAGTTCGAGAACCTTGATAGATGCCGACACCAGTGCGGGTGCCAGTGTGTTCGAGAACAGGTACGGTCTCGACCGTTGGCGCAGGAGGTCGATAATCTCTGCGCGCCCCGCCGTGAATCCCCCCGAAGCGCCTCCCAGCGCTTTCCCCAGTGTAGAGGTGATGATATCCACTCGTCCGAGCGCACCGCAGTACTCGACGCTTCCTCTGCCCGACGGTCCGAAGAAGCCGGTTGCATGAGAATCGTCCACCATAACGAGCGCGCCGTACCCTTCCGCCAGATCACAGATCTCGTCGATACGCGCCACTATACCATCCATCGAAAACACACCGTCCGTTGCCACCATAATGCGTCTGGCTCCCGCGGCTTTAGCCTCTTCGAGCTTGGATTTGAGGTCGTCCATATCGTTGTTGGCGTAGCGGTAACGTTTTGCCTTACAAAGACGAACGCCGTCGATGATCGAAGCGTGATTCAACTGGTCGCTTATTATCGCGTCCTCCTCGGAGAGCACCACCTCGAACAAGCCCCCGTTAGCATCGAAACACGAAGTGTAGAGTATCGCATCATCGGTCTGAAGGAACTCGGCTATCTTTTTCTCCAGCTCCTTGTGAATATCCTGTGTCCCGCAGATAAATCTTACCGACGATAGGCCGAATCCGTGAGTCTCCATACCCTCCTTTGCGGCTCCTATGAGATCCCTGTTGTTGGCTAATCCGAGGTAGTTGTTGGCGCAGAAGTTCAACACCTCTCCACCCCCATCGACCTCGATATTGGCCCTCTGCTCAGAAGTTATTATCCGCTCAACCTTGTAGAGGCCAGCTTCCTTGATCTCCTCCAGCGTCTTCTGCAGATCCTTCTTAATCCCGTACATTATCTCATCTCCCTGAATTTCAAATCCAAGTGTACTACATCTTCTCCAGCATTCCCTTACCCTTCTTATCTTTTATGTTCTTAAGCATGTCTGCTGTCATTGACGAGAGATCGTAGTGCGGTTTCCAATCCCATTCATCACGCGCAGCGCTATCATCCATGCTGTTCGGCCATGAATCGGCTATCTCCTGCCTGACCGGATCTATATCGTATGTCATCTCGAATTCTGGTATGTGCTTTCGGATCTCAGCCGCGATCTCCCCCGGGGTGAAATGCATTGCGGTCACGTTGAACGCATTACGGTGCTTCAGGCGTGCGGGATCGACCTCCATCAGGTCTATCGCGGCCCTGATCGCATCCGGCATGTACATCATATCCAGTGACGTGTCCTCCCTGAGGGGACAGCAGTAACGTTTATTGCGCACGGCTTCGTAATAGATCTCCACCGCATAATCGGTTGTCCCTCCACCCGGAGGGGCCCCGCTCGATATGATACCCGGATAGCGGATACCCCTCGCATCCACCCCATAACGCATATGATAGTAGTCGCAAAGCAGCTCCCCGGACACCTTCGTTACACCGTACATCGATCTGGGACGCATTATCGTCTCCTGGGGAGTATTATCCATCGGCGTTGTCGGACCGAAAGCACCGATGGAACTCGGCACAAACAGGCTGCATCCGTTTCTACGCGCCGCCTCCAGCGCATTGTACAGTCCCCCCATATTGATCTCCCAGGCCCGTTGGGGATTTCCCTCTGCGACCGCCGACAGCACCGCCGCAAGATGATATATCACGTTTATCCCGTGCTTCTCGATAACGCTGTTCATCGACTCCACGGAAAGGACATCCAACGGTTCGAACAGGCCTTCACTAGAAGCATCACCCGCTTCGCCGGATCGAATATCACTCGATACAACATTCCCATCCCCGTATCTATCTCTTAGGGCCGGTGTCAGCTCGGTGCCTATCTGCCCCAGTGCTCCGGTGACAAGCACCTTCCTCTTATTCTGCGTACTCATTTGCCTAAACTACCCCTTTGTTGCTGCACGACATGAAAATCCATAAAAAAACGGCACGTATATTCATACTACATATCAAATTTAAAGATGGTGGTATACCGTTTGGATCAAAATCAAAACAGTCCGGTAATACCTCGAGAGATGATAAATTATCATCATAGGCTCGAGCGGTCAAGAATTCTCTCCCCAGGCCGGCCTGAAGCACTCATCTCCCCTCTTCTGCCGGCCATACCCCACCATCGATCTCATAGATAAGCATCCGGTTCCCGCCTCCCATCTCGACTGCGTCTACAAGCCGCCAATACACAGGAGGATCGGCCAGGATCCCGGGAATCTCACCTTCACCGTGCAGGCCGGTACTATGGGATTCGCGTCGTAGCCCGAAAAGGTGCTCGTCATGAAGCAGAAGGCCTGGTGCCATCTCCTCACCGGAAACCAAAGTCTGCACATAACGGTTCTTTGAATCCGAATCCGCCTTCTCCAGAAGAACCGCATGGTATGGATCGTAACCTGACGGGAAGTACTCCGGATCGTACCCCGTGTAAAATCCCACACGGGTGTTCCACAGCCAATGGGTTACGTAAATCGTACCTCCCTGCACCTTGCGTATATGATCCCTGACGGCATGCAGCCTGGCCCTGCTTTCACCCTTCCATCCGTCCACACGCTTCAGGCTCAGATAGGAGGATGCGGACACGAGCAGAAATATCCCAATAACTATTACCGATCCCCTTGCAGTAACCTTCGCCAGATTGCCTATCCCAGCTGCGGCCCGTCTAAGCTCGGATAAGGCGTAACCCGAAAGAAGAACCAGTGGAATCGCCATTACCGAGAGGAAACGCGCCTCCTTGAAAATAGGACGGTAATCCGTGATACTGGACGACCCGAACTCCATTATCAGCCATGTGGCAGTGATCCATACGGCCAGGAACAACGCCTCCCTGTGCCGCCTGATCATGGCGGCAGCAAGGCCGATACAAGCGATGAACGGGATCCCTCCCTGCCTGTATAGCGGTTGTGCCATTACCTTGATATAGAAGAGCGGCTTAATGGATGGAACCTCGTTTGCAAGTATCCTGCTGGCGATATCATTGCTGAATAGAGGATTGCCGGTCTCGATCCACTGATGGAGTATATTTACCGAAACCATGAGAAAGAATCCCGCGGCCGCCGGCCAGTAGGAGAAGAATCTGTGTTTCCTGAATATGAGTATCCAAAGCGGATAGAAGCATGCGAACGCGAGTCCCAGCCGTCCTGCCCATGGCATCATCCCGAATATCAGACCGGAGGCTAGAAGCCAGAATATCCTCTTTCTCCCGTCTGTTTCCGAATGTACGAAACATAAAAGAGAGAGGGCCGTTACGAAGTTGATTATGGACCCTGGTGTGACGCGTGTTGCTTCGTCGATCAATACCGGCAGTAGGGCTGCGAGGACAGCGGCGTACGCGCCCGTTTCGCGGCCGAGTATCGTACGGCCGACTGTGTAAACGACCGAAATAGTCACAAGGGAAGCAAGAAGCGGCCACAACACGGCTGTTATCTCCGATACGCCGAACAGGGCGAAGATCAAGGATATGGGCATGAATATCAGCGGGCGTGTTCCGTGCCAGAATAGAACATCGTTCAGGTCGAATCTTCCCCTCCACACCTCCGCCGCGTGCCTCAGGTAGTTGAAGTCATCGATGGCGAATATCCCTCTGAAGAAGACGGCCCTGATCGCCAGGGATAAAAGCAGGATCAGGGCAACTATCAAAATATCCTGTCTCAATGGCCCGTGTCGGTCCTGCACTTCGTTAACACCTGCTCTGCTCATAGATCCTGTCCTCGAAGTCAATACCGTTATCTATTCAATCAGCAAGTATGTCCAAGGCCCTATCAGCACCTCTTAACATCGCTTCAGCACCAACCGGAGAGCCCGTGGCATTCTTCATCCACAGGTCCGGTGCAATGTTTCCCGCCCTGGCCATACGTTCGAATTCGGATCCTATGCTTCCCGCTTTTTCCATCTGCTCCTCCACCTGGAATGCTATAAGGTGCCCGATGGGATAGTCCGGCAGATACAGATACGAATCTATCATATGCGAGTAGATACCAAGGAGGATCTCGTCCTTCATCCCCATTACCGGGGCGAAGTACTCGTTCCATATCCCCTTCGATATCTCTATAACCGCTTCCCTCAGTTCAGCGGGGGTGGTTTCCGGATTCCGGTACATCCATCGCCACACTTCCATATCCACTAGGGAGACGCCTGCTATCTCGAATACGTTCCAGAAGTCATCCAGCACCTTCAGGGCCCTGCTCTCGCCGTCTTCGGGGACATCCAGGTCGAGCAGATGAAGGTCCCTAGCCTGAAATACGAAAGCGAAGGCCTCAGTAAATGCCGTATTTGGGACCCCACGCAGCAGCGTGTGGTCCACGTCATTCAGGGAGATTATCTGTTCCACGTTATGCCCCATCTCGTGTACCGCGATGTTGAATCCCTTGTAATCCATCCCATCCTTTCCGACACGCGTTCTAAGACGAGCCTTCTGCGACCGCATCTCCGCTCCCCAGGCATGACCGGAGCCCCTCGCGGGTTCGACGAGAATGTTTTCGGCCAGATAACCTGCCCTCTCCCCGGTAAAGCCCAGTTTTACGAGAAACTCTGGGATATCCTTTCTGAAAGCGTACGCATCCGGATATCTTCCGGAAACGATACCATCGAGCTGTTCCTCGTTGTATTCGCTCTTCGGGCGGAATCCATTGTACCAGATGTCGAACGGCTCGAGATCGCGCCCGAGCCTCGATCTTATCAATTCTGCGGTCCGCCGTGCGGCCCTCGATGAGACAACCTGCACGAGTATCTCCTCGACACGCGTCTCCGGGATCTCCCTCTCCTCTTTGAAGCGCCTGTCCATAAGTGTAGGAGCCGCAGGTGAATATTCATCCACCATCCTAGACGCCAGGAACGTGTTCAATAGCTTTCTGTACCTTGTATCGGGCTCGCGTTCCGCGCTTATACCGGCATTCACCGCCGCCGGCGAACCGGAATCATCCACGGATGCCGGGGATACCTCGTTGGTATATGGATTCCAGTCTACGTGTGGATTATCTATCACCACCTCCGGGATCGTCTGTGTGACTATCCTCTCCATCACCTTTTGTATCATCCTCTGCTTGGATAGATACATGTTGTCATCAGTGTAATTCGCCTTGATCTCGTCACGCAGGTTCCAGTGTGATAGGAGCCGCATCTTCGGAGGGAACAGCCGACCACCCTCTTCGTCCAGCAGATGGTGCATCCATATGTTGTAACCCGAGATGTAAGCTTCTCCCTCGGCCGTTGCTCTGGCCACGGCGAGCTTCACCTCGGCCGGAACCCTCCTCGAGAACCGCTGTGCGAGCCTCGCCTCCGCCCATTTCCGCCTGGTCCAGTTCTCTCCCTCTCCCAACCTCTGCTCGAGCGTTGTCAAAGGGAAATTCAGAAGAACGACGAACGCGAGCTTGTTTTTAAAAAAGTCACTGTTGATATGAGCTGCCGGATCGTAAGCGGCGAAGACCTCATCGAATGGGAGTATCGGACCGAGCACTAGATCGGCCTGTGTGTGAAATCCGAGAACTATCTCGTTCATGTGTCCGTCCAGTAATTCGAGCAGCCGTTCATATCTGCCGAACATCGCATCCAACGTCTCGCTGTCACCGGCGAAGTTGTCTAGCACGAAATCCTCGAACACCGCTGCATCTCCGTCCTCCGCCCTCCAGAAATCGGCGACCTGCCCGATACCCTCCCTTGCACGTCCGCGTTGATCCTCTCCGTAAATCTCAACGAGCTTCTCTTCCAGGTTCCCGACCGACTTCTTCAGCCACTGCTCCCAGGCGGCTGCATGTCCGATCGTGGTTGAAACCAGAAGTACAATCGAACTGATTGTTAATATCACTTCTCCGTGCTTCATACCGGTTCCCCCCTCTATTAAATTTTCTTGATTATATCAATAAAGGTCAGGACGTCCAGAAGTTCTTGATATATAGTCACTCCAACGGAACAACTGGACTCACTAATCCAAGGGCTGGTGTGATTTGGCGTCCCCAACGGGATTCGAACCCGTGTTGCCGCCGTGAAAGGGCGGTGTCCTAGTCCTGGCTAGACGATGGGGACGCACTGATATGCTAAAAATTAACTGGTGGAATTTAGCAACTGTAAAAGAGCAAAGTCAATAGAAAAAGAGGATTCCCCGCATACAGCGGAAATCACCCTCGAGCCGTATGTCAATCCTCGTCGTCATCGAAGAATGACAGCTGCCTATCCGACGTTTTTTTCGTCTTCGTGCTCCTCGAAACCTTCGGTTCGATCAAGAAATCCTGAACGTTATCCACATCCTTGAAAAATACACGAAGGGCTTCGGATAATTGATCCCTGCTCTTGCTTTCCCAATCGAATGCACCCTCCTCCACCAGGTCCCACAGGGCTTGCATCGAGATCCTTCCTTGCATTCTCTCGAGAAAATCATCGAGGGACGAAAAGACGCCTCCCTCTTCCCTCTCAGCAATTATATCATCAAGAACGGCGGGTTCAACCCGCTTGATACTGTATAGAGGGGCCCTTATACCATTCTCCTCCACCGAATAGCAGGAACCGCTCGAATTTATATCCAGAGGCAGAATCGATATCCCAACATCATCCAGGTGTTCCAGATAACGCTTCTGTCTTTCCCTTACATCCACATTGCTGTCCAGAAGTGAGGCGAAGTATTCCCTCATAAAATGAGTCTTGAAGAATGCTGTCCTGTAGCTCAGGTAGGCCTGGGAACAGCTCAGGGTCTTGTTATGCGTATACTTCATACTATGGAGGAGGAAATCGAATATCTTCTGCCCGTATTCCTCGTCTATCCCATTGTTCATGCATCCCCTAATGAACTCCAGCCTGGCATTCATCAAATCGCCGCTGTTCCAGCGCCTCAGCGCCCTCTCGACTTTCAAGACGGATTCTCCTTTCAAACCGGCCGAGGATTTAAGTATCTCCCTGACCTGCTCTTTATACAGGAGCAATCCACGGGTTTTTTCGAGAGGAGCTGCTAGCGAGTGGTGCGGCAGGTAAACCTTGCCCTTCTTCTCGGTGTTTTCCAAGTACTTCTGCCATAGCTTCCCCTCCAGGGGGGCCGGCCGATAAAGCGATATGACGTTTACGAGCTCATCGAAGCTCGAGGGTTTTATCCTCGTCAAAAGCTCTCTTATCCCCTGACTCTCCAAAAGATAAACACCGGTGGTTTCTCCCGAACTGATCAATCCATATGTTTTTGGATCGCTCAACTGTAATGGGATCCACCTACCACTCCTCGTGTCTTCGGTATCGAAACGCAGGGGCTCCTTCCCATTCTTTCTTACTTTTTCTAAAACGTGCTTTAGTGCGGACAGGAAATGAGAGTGCTGCATACCCAAAACCCACCCGCCTACCGACTCAATGGTATAATTATCCAGCAGTGCGAATCTATCCCTTCCCGGACCAGCAATATATGATACCAACCTCCCTACATTTCTCGGTAATATGACAAGCCTTGAACTGTTGAGATTGAAATGGATTATCTTTCCATGCAGGGCATGAGCTGCATGGAGGATTTCTCTAAATGATTCTTCTTTCCTGTACAAGTGTGTCAGAGCATCCGAATTCTCTAGAATTGAATTTAAGGTCTTGAACTTCCTCTCAGGTATCAACAACCTCGCAATTTCATCCAACAGGTAACGCGTCATCCCATGACGTTCCGCAATTTCTTTCACTATCGTCGTGAAGGACATCTCGACACGAGTGACCTGAAAACAAACCTTATATGATGGAAGCAACCTCTCGACCATCTCCCTCAAATGCCTTTTAACCGGTTCGGATGTCAATATATCAAGAGGAGCAGGTACTCCGAATCTAGGAGAGCTGAAAGATTCAAATGCATGTCCGTGATCCACCGGATTCAACGGCACAATCTCCAGAAGATATGCAAGGAAGCTCTCACAAAGATCACTACCTATCAGTTCCAGCCACATACCCTCCCTCGAGGAAGTCTCGAACATATTTTTCAGGAATATCAAAAATCCCGTTATACCTTCATCTTCGCATGACCCGAGTTCTTCCTCGAGTCTTCCCTGTAAACCGGACAGCTCGTCCGGCGGCCTGCTGTGAAATTTCAGCAGCAGCCGTCTTTGGCACATTCTCGAAAGCATATCGTATTTGCCGGTACCGGAAGAGAATTCCACGGTTCCCTCTGTATTTAAATCAACATTGCACCGCTCGGCGATTTCCAAGGGCACCTTCAGGGCGCTCCTCGATGTGTAGAAATAAGGTTCTAGTTCCTTTTCCCTCTTCATGTAGTATTCTTCCTTAACACTTTCATCCTCATTATCCTTACTATCACCCGCGAGCATTCGAAGGATCTTGTAGTTCTTTCCATCTTCCTTTTTCGCATAGCGATCGTTATTAGTAACGACCATGGGGATAGATAGTTTTCTTGAGAACACGGCTAACTGGTCGTTGACCAACTGTTCCTTCTCGTTATTATGATTCATTATCTCCAGATACATGTTCCCTGAACCGAAGATCTCGGACAATCTCTCTATGACTTCCCTCATCCTGCCGAGATTTCCATGAATCACCGCTTGAGCCGCTTCGCCCTTCAAGCATCCTGAAAGGGCTATCAATCCTTTACAATGCGAGGCGATTTCCCCGGGGGTCACGAAGTGGTCCCTGTCCTTCGTGTAATGCTCGTTAACGATCGAAACGAGGTTTGTGTATCCTTCGTTATTCTCAGCCAGCAGTGTAAGGTGGAATAGACCATCCGATTCAACCAACGACGAATGCTGTATCTCTACACCGAGAATCGGCTTGATTCCCGAATCCCTGGCCAGCCTGATAAATTCGAAATGACCGTATGTCGTCCAGTGGTCCGTGAGTGCCACAGCGGGGAATTTCAGGAAAGAGGCACGCGCTACGATCTCTTCGGGAGTCATCATCCCGACAAAGGGGCTGTAGATACTGTGAACATGGAGCGGCAGGTAAGTCAATCTTCACAACTCGCTGTGATAAATAGCGATATCTCTCATCTCCGTATAATTATTCTATTGGAGTGATTCACTGTATACCAAGATAATTTAAGTTTACCGGTTGATGATCCGTTCTGATGATGGTAGCATAATCAACAATAAAAAAATATCATTAAAGAGCTTTTACCACTCCGTTATCATGACATGAACGCTGAGAACGACAAAAGGGTTGACCGTTTGGAGGAGGAGAACCTTCGCCTCAAGGAGGCCGTTGCCGAGCTTTCCATCCTGAACGATATATCAACGGCCATAAGCTCGACATCCTCGCTCGACATGATCATAGATCTAATCGTACACAAGTGCATCAAGCACCTCAAGGTGGAGCAGGGTACAATCGCGCTTCTCGACGAAAAGCAGGAGGATGCTCCCTTTCACACGATAATACGAAAGGTGGACACTTCGAAAGAGATCATTCCATTTCGCCTCAATGCTCAATTGACTGGATGGATGATCAAGAATCAGCGTGCACTGTTGATAAACGACCTCAGGAATGACGAACGGTTCTCAGAAAACAACGTGGACGATTACCCGGTTAATTCGCTTATCTGCGTGCCACTTCTTGCAAAGGGCAAGATGATCGGCTCCTTGAACGTTTACAACAAAAGGGACAAAGAGGGATTCTCCGAGAACGACAAACGATTGTTGACAATCATAGCCGCGCAGTCCGCACAGACGATAGAGAATGCGCGGCTCTACGAGGAAGAACAGGCCCTTCTTCATATGCGGGAAGAGATGAGAATCGCACAGCGTATCCAGATGGAGCTTTTGCCCAGTGAATCTCCGCTCATAGATGGATATGATGTTGCTGGTATCAGTATCCCCGCGAAGACCGTGGGAGGAGACTACTTCGATTTCATCTGCTTGGACGATAAACGTATGGCTTTCTGTCTGGGGGATATCTCGGGTAAGGGGATGCCCGCCGCTCTTCTTATGTCCAATCTCCAGGCGACACTGAGGGGACAATCGCTGGAGTCGCTGACAGCCTGCGAATGCGTGACAATGGCGAATTCCCAGATGTTCAAGAGCACAGAAGACGACAAGTTCGCAACTCTGTTCTTCGCCATCCTGGACCATAAAAACCACGAGATCAAGTACTGTAATGCCGGTCATAATTACCCTTATCTGGTTTCTACAAATGATCATACGAGGCTCGAAGCTGGAGGTTTGGTCCTGGGTGCAATCGAGGAATACGACTTTATAGAAGAATCCGTACCCATCGGGCAGGATGATATCCTGCTGGTGTTCTCGGACGGGGCATCTGAAGCACAGGATGCCGATGGGGAATTCTTCACCGAACAGAAATTGCTCGAATTGGTAATGGATCACCGTGAAGAATCAGCAGAACGCATACTGGATGGAATAGTTACGGCCGTAAGAGCACACTCGACAAATGTAACCCAAACCGACGATATAACACTGCTTGTCATAAAGCGGCTGTGACCGCGTTGCCTATGTGGATAAAAATCCCTTTACAATCCGGATTTAATCAGATCACCTGCTTCTAATCAGCGATAATAAACGACGGTAACGATTTGTTTCTGATTAACTTCGTCTTACCGGACACCGTAGCCCTCTCGGCAGTGAGACTAAACTCGTCATCGCAAACGTAGGATGCAGCATATCCACTGTATCCCGCCTCGATATGGTAGATCAGCGAAACGGACAGATCGTCGGTACCTCTGAAATCTATATCGAATTTCACATAAGTGTCGTAGTAGACGCCGTCCGACTCGGTGTAATCGGACCATTCGTTCCCTCCGTGTTCCGAGGCCTCGTCCCAGTCCACCATCCACCCCGCGAAACAGATCATTCCCTCCTTTATAGAGACAGTCTGGTAGCTGGTCGTAATGAAGGTATATCCACAGTTTTCAGCGAACGCCGCCGATTGCATATCGGTGATGTAGAATACCCCTTCGTAGGGATTATCATTACATTCCGGGCACTGGGGTGGATCTATGTAGACTGTATCAGGGTCGCACGGCTGGTCGTGCACGTAGACCGTGTCCCTTATGAACACCGTTCCTCCACCTCCATCTCCATCACTGCCATCACCCTCGCCTGAATCCAATGATACTATGGTTGTCTGTTCCTCCTCACAGCTATAGAAAGCAACCAGGATGGCAACCCAAATTACCGAAATCAATATCCAGAACATGAATTTTTTCATCTCAGAACTCCTTAATAACCTTCCTATTGACCGGAGATTGTTAATAAATTTAGCCCTTAGTGCGCTTCAATATCATACCTCCATTGCTTATGCCAAGTTGCAGAAACACTAAAAAAGGGCACTATAAGCAAAAAAACCTGCGAAACACCTCCTTGTGCCTTGTGCCCGTCATGGACGGGCGGTGTTCCTTCAGGTTTTTACACTAATAAGTGTATCATAAATACAATACGAATTCAACCCGCCAATCCGAATTATTTTCAATATATTTTGCCTCTATCGTGCTCGATCTAATGCACCTTTACAAGGTGCTGGAATCATGTTATTATTATTCGAGTTACAAGCATTAATAATCCGAAGGCAATAAAATTGGGCAGATACCGGCGTATAATCACCGTAACCATAATTGTACTTGTCGCTGGTGTTATCAGGATCTATTTCGCGGTCAACTGCAAAGCACTCCCCGATTACAGCGACATGGCTCTCTACAACAGCCTCGCAATGAGCGACGGTATCCCTACCGTCCCGCCACCCGGTTATCCCATTTTCCTGCGAGCGATATACAGTATCTTCGGAGCGTACAACTACAAGGCCGTTTTCGTGATCCAGGCACTGGTGAGCTCCCTGACAGTCTTAATTATCTATTGGGTATCAAGCAGAATAGCCGGTTTCAAGGCGGGTGTGATTTCCGCCATAATCACCTGTTTCTACCCCTTCTTCATTGCCTACAATCTCACTACGCTTACCGAATCATTATCACTCCTCATCGTGGCGCTTGTTATGGCCTCTTTTCAATTGCCGTCTGAAAAGAAATTCAAGGAACCGCTGACTGCATTTATCATGTGCTTGGGATATCTCATCCGGCCACCCCTAATGTACTTCTGGCCGGGAGTGCTGATATGCCAGAAGCGGAAGGTGGCGTTTATTGCAGCAACGGCGATATTACTAGTCCCGTGGATAACTTACACAACCGCTACGGGCCAGACATCCAACCGCATAGCCCGAGCCTTATACAAGTCGTATAACGAAAAGTCAAACGGCAAGGTATATGTGAATGTGCCGGATACAAAGCTGAAGAGTATGGACCTGTCCAGCGGCGAGTACATAAGAGGCGCACTTGAGTTCATGAAGAACAATAAGATGCAAACACTTGATATATTATTGGGGAAGGTTTCGGTCATCTTCTCGGCAGGATATGATAGCTGGGTACTGAAAAAGATAATAGGTGATGAGCACTATATGAAAACAATCTTTCGCCACGTATATCTTCCCATTATGATATTCGGATTCGTAGGATTAATCCGTCTTTGCAGTAAACGGAACAGGCACCTGGCTATTATGCTATTCAGCTACCTCTTTTTCAATATACTCACTGCGATATTCAAGGTCAGGTACAGGCTCATGATAGAACCGATTCTAATCGTTTATGCCTCTATCCTTCTAGGCGGATTCAGGATCCCAGGAAGAGGGAGGAACGAAAAACGTGTCTAGAGATCCTGGACAAAAATGGAGATACCGACTGATTAAAGATATCCTAGAGGATATAGATATGCTGTCGGTTATTTTTCTGCTGGCTATCGCATTACGCTTATACCTGGCGTTCACATTCGATATGTATGCACAACCAGCCTCCAAGGATATTGAGCTGTACAACAACCTGGCGGCCAACGGAAATTATGGAACGTATCACGCCCCTCTTTACCCAATATTATTACGCACTTTTTATGCTGTATTCGGAACAAACAACTACAACGCCGTATTTGTCATACAGGGAATAATCGCATCGTTCCTGCCGGTTCTTCTATACCTGACAGTAAGGGGGATAAGCAATAGAAGATCGGCCCTGATCGCCGCTTTTATTACCGCTCTTTATCCAAGTTTCATAATACCTTGTATGATGATAGGACCTGATATCTTTAATACGATAATTGTCGCTGTATTGATGTACATAGCCGTGTCCGGCCTAAAGGATATGATAAAATCGATACTTTCGGCTGTACTTGTAGGTACAGGGATTTTCATCAATCCGCTCTTCCTCTTCATCATCCCGGGATCGCTTATGATTATCAAGCATAGGATTATGTTCCTCATCGTTTTACTGGCAATCCTGATCCCCTGGACGGTTAATCAATCGTTCAAGTATAACGAGATTATTCCCGTTTACAGCGTAAGAGCTTTTGGGATCTCAAAAAGGCCGTTCACAAGGCGACACCCGATCCGCAATGATGATATGCTTGCTAAACAGCCAGCCGTTTCGAGACATTTATCTGTTAAACCACAACTAGAGAAGAATTCCGAACTTGAGCAAGTGGTAAATATCGGTGATAGTTCAAAAAAGCGAATTAAAGAACCAAAATTCGCGATATATGAATTTGATATATGTTGGGCGATCGACAACATATATAAGTCGGCTTCTACTATCTTTGCAAGAAGCTACACATACTACTCGATACCGGATTCGAGTAAGAGCGAGATCATCAGCAGCTATATCAAGAGCTACTTCTATCTCTTAGTGATGGTAATGGGAATCATTGGATTGATACGTTGCTTTAGAAAGGAATACCTGCCAGTGATCCTTCTGGTATCGCTCTATGTCTTATTTTTAATCGTGTTCATAAAACTCGAAATAGGCTCAAGGGGGATGCTCGAGCTCCTGTTTATTGTATTTACTTCCATACTATTCAGCGGTGAATGCAGAACGCCCGCCGGTGATAATCCGGCACAGGACGCTTGATCTCAACGGCCATGTCCTCCTGTTGATTCGTTGCTGCCGATTAAAGAGGCCCCTCCGGATATTCGGAAGGGCCTCTTCTTTGTCCCGGAGCATCCGTCAATACTCCGGAACCTTTCTTTATCAAGCCTCTTTGCTCAGCTCTTATCAGGATCCTTCGGCCTCTTGGGCAGGGTCGGCGGATCCTCCTTGATCTTCTTGATCAAGTACTCGATCGCTTTCTCCAACTGGGGATCCTTACCGTCAACCACCAGATCGGGCCTGTTGTCGACCTCTATGTCCGGTGATACCCCGACATTCTCCACTGCGTATTCGCCGTCGAGATCGAAGAATCCTATCGTCGGAACGGTCGTATAACCACCGTCTATAAGAGGTATATTCCGGTTCATTCCGACCAATCCGCCCCATGTCCTCATGCCTATTAGGGGTCCGAGACCGGCCTGGCGGAACATGTATGGGAACGCATCCCCTCCAGAACCTGCCTGTGCGTTGATTACGCAGGCCAGGTGACCCTTCGGAGCCCTGACGGGGAACTGGGTAACCCTGCCGTACCGCTCGGCCCACATGCTAGTTATCTTCTTGCCCAGCCTGTCCATGAACAGTGACGGCATCCAGCCACCGCTGTTATACCGCACGTCTATGATAATACCGTCCATCGTTGTCTGGCCGTAGAAATGCTTTCCGAACTCCACGAGACCGCCTACGGCCGTGTTGGGCACGTGAACATAACCCACACGACCGTCTGTCGCCTCGAGCACCTTCTGCCTGTTATCCTCTACCCAATCGGCATAGCGCAGGTTAATGTCGTTTCGGACCGGAACAACGGTGAACTCCTTGGCGTCCTCGTCCTTGTCTTTCTTGCCGACCTTGATAACCGTCTGCCTGCCCGCCATGTTTTCCAGAAGAGCGTAGGGATTACCGGGGTACTTTAGCTCTACGCCGTTTATCTCGAGAAGGTAATCACCTTCCTCCACCGCTATTCCCGGTTGGGCCAGCGGTGCGGTGAAAAGGTCATCCCAGTTGCGGCCTTTGTAGATCTTGGAGATTATGTAGCGATCGGTCTTCTGGTCGACCTTGAAATCGCAACCGAGCGATGCACTGCCGACAAACCCTCCTCTGGGCTGATCTCCCCCACCCACGTACGCATGCCCGACGTTTAGCTCGGCGACCATCTCACCGATGATGTAGTTCAGATCGCTTCGGCTAGTCATGTATGGAAGGAACGCTTCATATCGCTTCTTAATATTCTTCCAATCCACTCCGTGCATATTCTCCACGTAGAAGAAATCGCGTTCCAGTCTCCAGGCTTCGTTGAAAATCTGCTTCCACTCGGCCATCGGATCAACCTTCATCATCAAACCGGATGTGGAGATCTCGTCATCGCCTACATTCTTCCCCGGAGCGATATCCACGATACCGAACGTTTCCCTCGCCCTGTACAGAAGCTTCTTTCCATCGGCCGATATATCGAAGCCTGTTATCCCGCTGATAATAGTCTTTGTCTCTCTCTCCTTCAGATCGTAGTATTTCAGAGCGAAACCGACTGGCGGGCTCGGGTCCATATTTATCGGCACGCTCGGTGCGTCTACGTAGACTACTTTACCTTCGAGGGCGAAGACACCGAAGAAGTTACCGGAGCCGACCGGGAGACCGACGATCCTATCCTCGAATCCGTCTATGTCGATCTTGAGTCCCTCGTCCTCCTTTTCCTCGTCCTTCTCTTCATCCTTCTCCTCTTTTTTCCCTTCTTCCTCCTTCTCCTCCTCCGCTTCACCCTCGGCCTTTTCCTTGTCCTCCTCGTCCTCCTTCACCTCGACCTCGTCGCTTTCGGGTGCCAGCGGAGAAGGCGTATCGGCCTGAAGTGTAACGGCGCACAGGCAAGTGGGATATACATAGTTTATATCAAACTCATACCTGTTGAACTGGAAGTTGGTCATACGGTTAGATAGAAAGTAGAGATACTTTCCCTCGGGATCGAAATCAGCACCAGAGTCGTTGTAGAGATCGCTCGTAACCTGATGGCTCATATCTTCGTCGAGCGAGTAGAGATAGATCGAGCTGTTGGCATTGTCCCCGTTCTTGGAGTATACGATCCACTTGCTGTCGGACGACCAGGCGTAATCGTTGAGATCCCCCCACTCGTCCTCGTCTATCTTATGTATTCTCTTGTCATCGATGTCCACGTAATAGAGAGAAAACGTCTGATCGTAGAACAGCAGCTTCTTGCTGTCCGGGGACCAGTGAAGCCTGAATGGAAATCCCTCGAGGCCGGTCGTGACCTTCACTTCGTCTCCAGTTCCATCCGGCTTCTTCAGGTAGATCTCGTATTCACCCGTACGGTCCGAGAAATAGGCGACCCATTTTCCATTGGGTGAGAATTCCGGGGCTCTCTCACGTACGCATGAGGTCCCGGTCAGGTTGCGCACCTCTCCCTTTTCGGCTGGGACCGTGAAGATATCGCCACGGGCACCCATAACCGCCCTCTTTCCGGACCCGGAAATAGCATAGGATCTGATCATGTTGGCGGCCATGGTGTACCTGGGCCTTCTCAGATTCAGCTCGGCAGGAATGAAGATTTCGAGCTTCCTTGTCTTCTCTGTAACCAGATCCAGAACGTACAGATATCCGCCGTTCTCGTATACGATGGCATCTCCGCCTAGACTCGGCCATTTGACATCGAATTTCTTGTGCGATGTGACCTTGCGTATCTTTCTCGTGCCGAGATCGAGGCAGTAGATATTCATCGTATGCTCTCGATCCGATATGAAGTAGATGCTGTTCTTGTACCACATCGGGAAGGCATCCGTGCCCTTGAACTCGGTCAGTTTTTCGACTTCGTTCTTCTCCAGATCGTATAGCCAGATGTCCTGCGCCATCCCGCCGCGGTACCTCTTCCATGTCCTGAATTCTCTGGACATCCTGTTATATGCGACCTTCTTACCGTCCGGAGAATAGGATGTGAGCTCTCCCTCGAAGAGAGGCAGCGCTTCCGGGTATCCCCCATCCTTATCGATCGTGAAAAGCCTGCGATAGCGCGGGCCGGGATTTGTTTTGGACTCCCTGGCCGACCTGAACAGGATCTTCTCCCCGGAGGGATGCCAATCAACGATCAGATCCCCGAAGGAATGGTAAGTCAGCCTATTGGGATTGCCTCCTTCTGTGGGAATTGTGTAGATATCGAAATTCCCGTCGTACGATGCGGAGAATCCGATCGTCTCGCCGCCGGGCGAGAATTTAGCGAAACCCTCCCCCGATGGATGTGACGTGAGATGCGTGGCTGTCCCACCTGTAGATGGAACCAGCCATAGATCTCCGCCATAGGTAAACACGATCTTATCCCCATGGATATCGGGGTAGCGCATAAGCCGGCTCTCGGTAGCGGCATTGGCTGCGCCTGCCACAATAAGCACGGCGAGCATCACCGTCAGCAGTTCCCGCTTGCCCATGTGCTCACTCCTTTCAATAAAAGGGTTACGGTTGCATTGATTGAATTATGACGTACTTCCACCAATATCTATTAATACTGGATAAAATGGAAATAGTTTCAAAGAATCGTTATATAATTTTAAGTTATCGCCTTTTCCGGCTCCAGCCGACGATGAACCGGCAGCTTCTCTCCAATTTCCATATCAAAGATCGTGGAATGGCAATCCTCGAACTAATATCCTTCTATTTTCCGGGGATATCTAGCTGCTTTCGATCCCTGGACAGCCCGGTCTGCATATTAGCAGGAATATGTCCGATATCTCCATAACAGAGCAGCTTCATTGAGCCGTCGTCATTGATCCTTACGATCGTCAGGCTGCAGTTTGCTATGGACATCTGGAGCCAGGACATGGAATCGACCTTAAGTACTTTAGTAATAAAATACCGTATTACATTGCCATGACAGACGATAACATCATGCTTATCATCATCAGAAGGTGCGGTGAAAAACCTCTCGTAGGCCTCTTCGAGCTGCCTCTCGCAATCATCGGCCTCCCCCTCCTCCAGCTCCACCATTATGTCCTCGCGCCAGGTGGCCGGTGTGCATTCGCGTAAGATTCGCCATTGCTCGAGTTCTAGATGCGGAAGCTCCTCTCCGATCACCATCGCGGTCTCCCTCGCCCTTGTCATAGTGCTGCTGTGAAGAGACGTGTATTCCACGGGAATGGAGCAGAGCCTGGCCCCTATAAGCTTCGCCTGGGCTATCCCTAGCGGCACCAGGGCTTTCCCGGTATCCGGATCTCGTTCGTCGTCTTCGTCGTAGGCGCCATGGCGAATCAAGTATAGCGTTCTAGTATTCCCGTTCTCGGCTGCACCGGCGTGTGTAAAAAACGGCAGTACAGCACAGGCCGTGATCAAAAGGACCGTTGAAATGACTATGAATAATGAGTAACGACTTATGATAGAATATCTTCGAAACTGCATCGGAGCTGCCACCTCCTTGAAAATCTGTAATCTACAAAATGATTCGATGACGATCTCAGAGAGAGTATTTGAGCCAGTCCAGCCTGTCAATCGAAGTGTGAGCTCGCAGTTATGAGAAGACCATTCGGATTGGAAATAGTATATTTTTGAAAAGACGGCCCCTTCGTAATCCGCTAATCCAAACCGTCTTGAATAGATATCCTTTTTGAGGAACGATTTCCGCTTCTAAACCCAACTTTGTAC
>CAYRCK010000031.1:0-36206 GCA_964422745.1 uncultured bacterium | reverse complement strand
CCAAATCCGTAGGGGTGGCTGGAAGATGAATGGGATCAGAGTGAAGAGCTTTTTTTCGATCGGGGTACTGATGAAGGCGTTTCCTCTGATAACCCGGCCTCTCTTCCATTCAATCCTTGTATTATCCGGCCGGATATGCAATCCTCTGCTGACTTGAATCCCGGATCATTAGGTCCGACGCGCTGCTTCTGCCCCTGCAGTGGAGGACCGGAGCAAGAGAGGAGAGGAAAGTGGTGAAATACTGTCTGATCACAACTACGCTCTTCGCGCTGATCATAATGCCCGCATCCGGTGGCGCCGCGGAGTCGTTGCTGGACAAGATAGCGTTCAGCGGGGACGCGGGCATCTCGATGCCGCTCGGAGATGCCGACGACTTCTACAACGTGGGTTTCGTGGTCGGCGTGAACGGATTCTACCCTTACAGCGACAACATACACTTCGGAGGCCGCGTCGCATACAACCGGTGGGGTGTCGAGGATGAAGGCTGGGGCGAGAATACCGAAGGCTACGGCTCGATGATGGAGTTCGTACCACAGGTCAGGTATCTCTTCTCCCCATCCGAGACCGCCGACAAGAGCTTCTTTCTGCAGGGTGGATTGGGTTTCTACAGGTACGCCTACGATTTCGAATGGACCGGCCCTGATCTGCACGGAGGTACGGCCGAGTACTCCAACGACGGATCCGAGATCGAGCTGGGTCTCTGCCTGGGCGGAGGCGTCGCCGTGGAGCTAGCGGGTGGAAGCGAGCTGGAATTCAAGCCCATGATCAACATAGTATTCACGGAAGGCGAATCCACAAAGTATTTCACGCTCACCGTCGGCATGGCGTTTTAATGACATGCCGGGCACAGACGGGATGTCATACGCTCGATGAAACCGTCGCAGATGCGATCGTGTGAATATACCGTTCAACACGCAACCAGTGCCGGGACATTCGAGGCGGCCTCAGATGAAGAAGAGTATTGCACTAATCCTGTTTATAATCATATCAACGGGCATTGCGGTCGGCGCACCCACGGTCTCTCGTCTCACCCGGGCACAGGACAGCACCGTAACGGAAGAGACCTCTCCTGAGATCGATCCCGCACCTGATGAATCCTCACCGGTGGCCCGAGCCGCGCCTGATGGACCATCACAGGAAACAGGCCCGCACCATAGCGAAATCCCTCAAGGAACAAAATCCAAACCTGACAAGGCCTACCCGGAGGCGAAGGCAGCACCGGATGAGCACTCCCTGGAGGTAAGGGTTTTCAGGGTTCTCAATAAAAAAGCCGCAAATCCGATCCTGGACGCCCTGATGCCTGTTGTCACGGACCTTCAGAGGTGGAGGATCGTGCTGCTCGTGGTATGGTCCGGTCTCGTGATATTCGGCGGTGCCAGGGGCAGATGGGCCGCCTTCATGCTGATCCCGCTGGTCGCAGCATCCGATCAGATCTCGAGCACTCTCATCAAGCCGTTGGCCGGCCGCATGCGCCCGTGCGAGGTGCTGGGAAACGTCCATCTCTGGTACGGCCCGGAGGGATGGATGATAACACCGGCAGAAGTCGCGAGAAGCTATAAATCCTCCTTCTCCTTCCCGTCGAGCCATGCAGCCAACATCACGGCATCGATGCTATTTCTAGGATTGGCATTCAGGAGATGGATCGTGCCGCTCCTCTTCATAGCCCTTCTCGTCTCCTATTCGCGGATCTATATCGGCGTCCACTGGACATCAGACGCGGTGGGCGGGATCATGCTCGGTGCGCTGCTGGCCTGGGGGGCATATGCGATCTTCGTGAGGATTCAGGGGGCGAAGGTGAAAGAAGGCTGCAAAGGGGAGGCTTGATCACAAGGCCCTCGGAAAAGTGCACGGCGAATGAACCATCTTTTGATTTGAATTAGTCCGATTTTTGTCGGGCTGATTGCAATGTTATCTCAATTAAGCTTTTTTCGGCATTAAAAATGAGCAGGTCGATCTACTCCACCGGATAACCCACGGGGACTATGAGATAAGGAGCCCAATCATCGGGAAGATCCAGAACCTTACTCACTTCATCTTCTTCAAAGGCTCCAACCGCGACACTGCCCAGCCCCAGGGCGGCGGCCTGGAGCATGAGGTTCTCGGACGCGCATCCAACCTCGATATGCACGTAGAGCTCGCCTCTTTCCCTATAGTGACCGGTTGTCCTGCTCGCATCGGCGGCAAAGACGAATACTAGAGGTGCGCCGGATACGCATCCCTGGCCGAGTGCCGCCTCGGCGAGGGCCTCTCGCAGATCGCCCCATTCCGAAACGATCAGATGGTGCATCGACGGGACGTAGTGAACCCTGTACTCCGGGGTTATGAGATAGACCTCCAGCGGAAAGGTCGCTCCGGCCGACGGTGCGCTCCTGAACAGGTTATCCTCGTCGGTTATACCCTGAGCGGCCCAGAGAAGCCTCGACACATCGCCGAGCCCGGGGGCGTCATTCGTGAATCTGCGCACCGACCGCCGGCACCAAATAGCCTCCTCGACAGATACCCTGCCCCTGTCGGGGATCGGCGCCAGCACGATCGTATCGTTCGATCCTCCTTTATCCGCATCCATTGGATAACCAGCCTCCTTACAGCCCACGGCAGATCCCGCCATATCAACCCGGACGGACGCTGAAGGGATCACCACCGAACGGAAAGTGGTTTTCAAGACAGCCGACCCGCGGCCCTCGAAGTTAGTTTTCATCGAAGGACGTATTGCCATTACAGAAGCTGAAGGATCCGACACCGCCGCGAGCATAACAGAAAGTGATACTATAATGAGCTTCATGCCAATGCCTCCGGATGAACGGTTAAAAGAAGCCAGGGCGGGGGGAAGGGATCATCTCCCGTATTTCACCCCGAATGTCAATCTCCTCCCCGGCATCATGTAAAGACCAGCGGCGCCGCCCGGGAGATCGGTGTATACAGCGTATCTCTCGTCGAACAGGTTTCCTAAGCCTGCGAATATCCTCATCCCGCGGGCCGGAAGAGCGGCCTCCGCATACAAATCCAACACCGTGTATGCATCTATCCGGTCCTCCCAGCCGTTGTGCGCATAGTAATCATCAACATTGCTGCCCGTCATTTTGATTGTACAGCAGTCCCTCTTGAATGCAACGGCTAGATCAATCTTTTTCCCCGGTCTGCCGGCGGTCCACCTGCCGGTATCGAGGTACGACAGCGACACCCTCGCATTCAAACCGATTCCCCATTCCCCCGCCAGGGCGATCTCCGCTCCGTAAAATCTCAAAGATCCACTGTTAGTGTACATGAAAAGCGGCGGCGGAGATTCATTGCTCTCCAACTCGATGAATTTCTCCCCGTCGATCCTGAAAGCGGCCGCATCCAGCATTATCCCGCGTGCGATGGATTGGATGATGCCCACTTCATAGTTCCATGCCGTCTCCGCTTCGAGTCTTTCGTTGGACGAGGCGAACATGTAGAGCTCGTTCAGCTGAGGTGATCTGAATCCGTGCGAAACGCTGGCTCTCATGGTCGTTCCATGGCGGGGAGTTCCGACCAGCCCGAGAAACGGGCTTATCCGGTCCCCTGAGACCTCGTCCCTGTTGTACCTGCCCCCGGCCGAAGCGGCCACGCGGCCGCGGATATCGTAATCTGCGCCGATATAACCGCCCGCCTCCCACTTGCTCCAAGAGGCATCCCGGTTTTCCGGCAACTCACCCATCATATTCCTGTAGTCCGCGCCAAAGACAAGCTCTAGACCACCGGACGGATGGACCTCCGAATGAATCATGAATCCATCGGTCTCATCTATGGAATGCCACCCATCCGAGAACTCGTGCTCGCCGAAACTTCTGTAGTAGCGCGTATGTGTTTTGAGCCCTTCGATGTCGGCCTCGAGGCGAACATCGACAGCTCCCCTCTTGTAGTCATTCCACGTATCGATCTCACCGGCCGCATCGCTGCCGAGGGCCAGGGGCTCCTCCTTGAATCCGCTGAAGTACTTTACAGATGCATCTATATCCAACGAGCTGGATATGCTCCAACCGCCGCGTGCTATGAAATCGGTTCCCTCGTATGACGAGTGCTCGACATGCCCGTCCGAGCACCTGTAATCCATGCTGATTACACCGAAGATCCCGCCGTAACGCTTCCCGATACGGCCGCTCGCGATACTGGTGTTGAAGCTGCCGGACCCGGCCTTGAAGTCGAGCTGCATCTTCTCGCCCACGCTCTTGGGTATGATGTTTAACACACCCCCCAGAGCTCCCGATCCATATAGGACGGACGAGGCGCCCTTAACCACCTCGATTCTCTCCGTATCGTGCATCGGAAACGAATGCGTGACGGTGCAGCCGAACAGGGCCATCTGTTCCGGGCGGCCGTCGACCAGAACCAGTGTGCGCCTGCCGCGTGACCCGAGTCCCCTCACGTTGACATCGCTGCGTCCGAAATCGCCTGTCCGGTGAATGAACACTCCCGGGAGAGCTCCCGAAAGATCCGTCGTCGAATTGAGAATTGATGTCTCGATGTCATAGGAGCCAATCATGCTGACGGAAACGGCCAGGTCCTTTATCCTGATCTCTTCCCTCTTCGCCGTGACCACTATCTCGTCGAGGTAGTAATAGGTGACACTGTCCGCCGGGCGTTCTTCAGCACCATCAGCGCACGCCGCCCCCAATCCAGACGGAGAGATCACAAATATACCCGAGATCAGGATGATTGACAGCTTCATCTACTACCCCCCATTCGCAGCTTCGCCACTTTTCGCCGATAGTTAAGATCGGACGCCTCTGTACAATGTCTCAAAGATACACTCCCCTGATATCATGCCTATCGATTAGCGCCGCGATGTGTTGTTATCGGCCGCTGCCGATTTGCCGGCGATAGCTGCCCAACAACGCTACCGTTGCACCGGCGGCGTGATGTGATTGAATAGCACCGGCGGGCACAAAGAGCAAGAAAAATAGTAGCACTTTTTGAATAATCGTGCTACTTATTAGAGAAATTATTTACCGGGAGGATGAAATGTCGCGTAATAAATTCACCAGAACAATCATGCCCGCTGTAAGTGTATTCATAATATTAAGTTATGCATTGGCCTCCGCTTCCGACCATCAGCATGTCGAACGGACCGGAGATCACGGGCATATAAGGGTGCTCATAGACACGGACATGGGGCTCGACGACGTTCGCGCCCTGTTCGCGCTCGTCGGATCCGACCGGGCCGAGATCCCGGGGATCGTTGTGGTGGAGGGCTCGGCCTCCTTAGGCAAAGGCACCGACAACCTCCTGGGCCTGCTCGAATCAGTGGGTAGAACGGACATCCAGGCCTACAGGGGCCGGGATGCCGGAGGATTGGAGGAGCCCTCATGGAGGCGTACGGCCAACAGCCTCACCGGGGAATCGTTTCCTCCCCCGAGGGAGCTCTCCGCACTGCGCGCGGATCACGATGTCCTGGATAAATTGATAGGAGGGCCGGGTGAAGACCTCAATTACCTTGCCATCGGCCCCCTCGGCAACCTGGCAGGTCTGTTCGAAGCACATCCCGAAGCCTCCGGATACATAGAGAAGATCTGGATCCCGGCCCGCATATCGGAGGATGGAGGGATAGACTCGTGGAACATGGAATGGGACGATGAATCGGCCCGGACGGTCTTTCAAAAAGCCCACGGTATCGTTCTCATAGATGTCACCGGCTTTGGAGGTCTGAACATAGAGGAGATTGCGGATGGAAACGCTTCTTCACCCGCTGCGAGATGGATCAGGGCGTTGGCAGCCTCGAGCGGGGGAAGCGAACATGCCTTCGCATTCGACGAGATCGCAGCCGCGGCGCTGCTCAGACCCGATCTTTTCGAGCACGACGCCGGGAAATACAGCCTCGCGGGAGAGCGGGGGCTTCGTATAGTGCCGGCAAGGGATGGTAACATCCGAGTGGCGCGGGCGGGGGATATAGGGGAGATAACCGAATTCCTTCACGAGCTTTGGGAGGGACCGGCATACGTGGAACACAACCACTCGCACGATCAAGTCAGCGGAATCTCCCCAGTCCGCTTGATAAAGAGCTTCCACGGCCACCTTGGACCGTATGTCGTGCTCGGCTACAGAATGGGGAGGATCGCGATCGAGGAGCTGGGATCGACCGGCCACTTCGGCCTTCACGCGGAAGTTCATTCCATCCTTGAGCCTCCGCGCTCGTGTCTGATAGACGGTGTGCAGATGGGAAGCGGCTGTACGCTGGGGAAGAGGAACATAGATGTGACCGATTACGACGGCCCACCTTACCTGGTGATGGAGACGGATAATGGAGGAAGGGTGGAGATACGCCTGCTGGATCACATACCCGCGATGATCGGGCGCTTGATAGAGAACGAGGGCGTTGAAGCCGCCGGTATGAGGATGTTCGGCGAGGATCCCGCAGAGCTCTTCGAGATAAAGCTGGAGGCCCACGGCTCCCGTGGACCCTGACCGTCGCGCACTTTCCCCTATTATTCCTTGTGTGCGGGACACATTTCGCATAAAAGATAATCTATGGACGTCAAGCTGCAGAGCAATAGACCTCACGGACACTTACTGTTCGCCTGCGTGATATTTTCGGCGGCGCTCGTACTAAGGCTGCTACACGTATTCTTCACGGTCCGTCACAATCCGATGGCGGGCGACCTGGCCCTCGATGCGGCGATATACGACCGATGGGCCCGGGCCATCGTTACGGGAAGCGGATCCGTGCCCACACGCCTGATGCAGGCACCGCTGTATCCCTGGTTGATGTCCGCCTTCTACCGGTTGCCCGTTGCGCCTGTCACCGCGGTCCGGGTTCTTCAGGCCGTGCTCGGAGCCGGATCATGCCTTCTCGTTTACTCGATCACGGCAGGTCTCTTCCGTTCGAAGACCGCATGCATAGTAGCTGGCGCCTCGGCGGCGCTGTACCTCCCCTTCATCTTTCACGAAGGCGTCCTGGTTCCGGCGACCTTGATACTCTTTTTGAACCTGCTGCTCGTCTATCTCCTGATTCCCCTCGAGCGCCCTCCCGGAACCGGGCGCACATTCGCCGCGGGCATCGTCCTAGGACTCTCGGTAATGGCGAAACCTGTGGCACTCCTGCTGTTCCCGTTCGCGATCCTGCATCTCATCTTCGCATCGCGGATTGCGAGCGGCCGGGCGGCTGTGGGGAACGAAGTGCCGGCAGCCGGCGAAGCTGACGGCAATCCTGAGGAAAACGCAAACTCGATGGACACGGATCGCGGACAGAGTCATATTGCAGAAAATCGGCCTGTAACCCGCGGAAGGAGAGGCACGGCGACGGGCATCGCAGCATTCTCGGCGGGCCTCCTGATCGCCGTCTCCCCCCTACCGATCAGAAACGCCGTCATGACAGGCGGGTTCATACCGCTTACCACGGGCGGAGGCATCAATTACTACATAGGCAACAATCCCCGCGCGACCGGATACTACCATCCACCACAATTCAAGGGGGAAACGCTTGGAGCCACACCCGGAGAGCAATGGAGGAGGATGTACAGCATAGCCTCGGGGGAAACGGGCAGGGAGATCAAGCCCTCGGAGATCTCCGGATTCTGGTTCAAGAGGGGACTCGAGTACAACCTCAGCGAACCCGGCCGGTGGGCGGACCTGCTGTGGCGCAAGACCCTCTTCTTCTTCAACGACTACGAGCGGGCCAATGTCGAGAGCTTTAACTTCCACCGGCGCTTCGGCGGCATCCTCGGGCTGCCGCTCTTGACCTTCGGCATCGTTGCACCGCTCGCGCTCATGGGCATATTCCTGACAAGGGAAAGGTGGAGACGTCTGTGGCTGCTCTACGGAGGCATATCCGCTTATCTGCTCTCCGCGCTCGCATTCTACGTCACCGCACGATACAGGTTGCCGGCCGTTCCGCTGCTCCTTCCGTTCGCAGGCATGGGGATCGTCGAGCTCGTAAGGTTGTTCCGGCGGAGGACCGGTGAAGCGGTGCTTTTGACCGTGGCTCTGGTTTTCATCTACATATTCTCGAACAGCGGCGTAGCAGCAGACACACGGAGCGGCACATCGGCAAACCTGACAAGGCTGGGAAATAGTTACGTGGCTCGCGGTGATTCCGCAAGCGCGGTAGAGGCGTTCGCCGAGGCCATCAGAACGAATCCACTGAACGAGGAGGCGGTCAGGGGGCTCAAGAAGCTGAGGGGAAAGGGCAGGATCAAATAGCCCTGTTAACAGCAACAGGGTAGCCGGCTGCCCATTTGGCTGAATCCGGACCTTTCAACCGGGATTCAGCAACCAGCCCTGTCAATGGACCGATCCTCCCGGCAAGATGCCCGAACCGCAAGCGCCGAGCGATCGTATAGCCACGGACCAACCTCTAAGGGATTTTGCCCACAGGGTAAAATCAGGCTATTCACCCTCGGATTTTTCCAGTATCACCTTACCTCCGCGTTTCAGCCACTGGTCGAACCAGTCGAGGATCGACGCGTACCAGAACCTCGAGTTCTGCGGTTTCAGGATCCAGTGGTCCTCGTCGGGGAAGCGGATCATCTTCGACGGGACACCGAGTCTTTGAAGCGCGGTGAACATCTGCTCACCACCTGTTATGGGAACACGGTAATCTAGCTCGCCGTGGATGATCAGGTGAGGTGTCGCAAAGTTCTTAGCATAACGGATCGGTGACATTTCATCATAGTGCTCCGGATTGTCCCAAGGTGTTCCCATCAGGTCCCACTCGGGAAACCAAAGCTCCTCCGTAGAACCGTAGGAACTCCACTGGTCGGCCTCGCCTGCATGAGAAACCAATACCGAGAACATGCCATCCTCGTTATGCCCCTGTATCCAATTGCAGACGAAGCCCCCGAACGACCCACCCCAGCCTCCGACCTTCTCCGGATCGATCCATTCGTTATTCTCCAATACGTGACGCACACCGCATTTAATATCCTCGATGACCTTGCCGCCCCAATCACCGCGGATCTCATCGCAGAATCCGCTCCCGTAACCGGTAGATCCTCTGGGGTTGCAGAAGAACACGGCATAGCCGGCGCCCGAGAAAAGCGCATACTCGGTCCGATAGGCGTAGCCGAACATCTGCTGGGGACCGCCGTGAATCCTTACGAGCATGGGGTATCTACTATCCGGATCGAAGTGGATGGGTTTGACCAGGAAACCGTGCACCTTCGTGCCGCCGGCGCCCTCGTACCATAGCTCCTCGGCATCCGGGAAATGATAAGTATCGTAGATCTCGCCGTTCACGAACGTGAGCTGCTTGATATTTTTCCCGCTCGCGTCACACCTGAAAAGCTCGTAGTAATGCTTCATCGGTCTGTACCGGTATATGAAGAACTTATCCCTCGGGCCGGCCTGCACGCTCAGGTGATATCCGTGGCCGGCCGGTCCGTCTCCACCGATGACGGTCATTATTTCCCCACCCTTGTATGGAACCCGGAACAGGTTGATATCGGCCTCGTCCTCCGCCTCGAAGTATATGAACTTCCCGCTATGGGACCAGAAGAACGACCCTACGCTGCGGTCGAAGTCAGGCGTGATGCTTCTGGGTTTCCCGTTCGGAAGCCCTTTGATCACAAGCTCGTAGCGATCGGACTCGTATCCCGGCCGGCGTGTCGCCCTGTAGGCGAGGTACCTGCCGCAGGGGGATACCCGCGGATGGGTGTCCGCAGCGCGATTGGAGGCCTCCTTCTTTACCTTGCCTCCCTCGACCGGAACGGACCAGACATCCTCGTTGTACGATACGGCCTGATCTTTATCCTGTTTGCCCGAGAAGTAGAGCGTCTTGCCATCGGGGCTCAGGTCGAAGTCACGGCCCGCCGATGCCAGCCAATAGGTGAGCGCGTCGTGCTCCAGGTCGGGCGTAAGGTCGACCGGGCATCCTCCATCTATCGATATCCTGAACAGATGCTGCGCCTTGCCGTCCTCATACGTGCTCCAGTGCCGGTATAGGAGATGCTCGTGAACCATGGCCGACACCTTCTTCTCTTCCTCCTCCTCGTCACGCTTCTTCACGCAGTCGAGATCCGGGCAGTCCGTATAGGTCCGCCCGGTGAATATCAAGCTCTTGCCGCAGGGGGTCCAGATCATATCGCCCACACCACCGGGAAATTCGGTGAGCCTCTTCGCCTCGCCACCGCCGACCGGAAGGAGATAGATCTGCCGTCCCTCGTCCCTGCTCGAAAGAAAGGCGATCGTCTTGCCGTCCGGAGACCACCTCGGATTGCTGTCGCCCTTCTCACTGGTGGTCATTCTCTTCGGCTCCCCACCATTCGAGGGGATGATCCAGATATCCGAATTCGAACTGTTATCCTCTATGTCGGTTACGGAGACGACATATGCGATCCACTTGCCGTCCGGCGACAACTGAGGATCACCGACCCGCTTGAGCCTCCACAGGTCATCCGGGGTCCAGGGTTTGGCTTCCCCGGCCTCGAGGCCCAGCGGACATATGATCAGCAGCAGGGCCGCCACGGCAAAGAGCCGCTTCAAAGCAATGGTACCGTTCATGACACTCCCTTCGTTTCAAGTACGGTATTCAATATGTGAAGCCCACTCCCCCACGATCACAGCTTGGACGTGATCCGAGTATTCTCCGGAGTGCTTCCCTTTACATCCCCCCCAACCATATCGTGAACGAATCCGAAGTATACCCCAACGCCCATTTCATATGGAAGCTTCAATTTACCCGTGGAAATCAATCCTGCCCTGCGGTATAAACAGGTATCAAAAGACTCAAACCGGAGGACGGCAGATGGCACGAGAGACGGAAGAGGCGCGTGATTCGAGACTCAGGCTATTCGTGAAGGCTATCAAGGACGCCAAGTGCCGCGAGCTCATTGATCCGCTCGCAGAGAAGATCAAATCATACATGGACGGCAAGATAGAGCCTGAGGATGTATTCAAAACCGCACATTACGCCGCAAGGGAAGGCGACAAGATAACGGGCGATTTCAAGAAACGGCCAGAGGTTATACTTGCAGGCATCTCCATGGACGCCAACAGGTACGTTACCGAGATAGGCGATATGAACATCAAGGTGCGCAACGGAGACCTGACGATGGTCTTCGCGGATTCGATAGTGGTCCCGGCGAGCCCGGACGGTGTCATGTCCGAGGGTCCGGCAGGCGAAGTGAAGATCGCGGGGGGCATCGAGATCGAGAAGGAGGCCGTCTCAAAGGCCCCTCTTTCCGTAGGAGAGGCCGTCTCGACCGGTGCGGGCTCTCTGTACAACCTCCATGTGATCCACGCACCGGTAACAGAAGAGCCGGAGGGAAAGAGCTCGGCCGGCAACGTGAAGCTCGCCGTTTCCGCGGCTCTGGCCCTGGCGGAGAAGCTCGAGTCGGAAACCCTGGCTGTCACCGGCATGGGAACGCGAAGCGGCGGAGTAGCGTGCAGGGATGCAGCCCTGGCCGTAGTCGAGGGGATCAAGGAGCACAGCACCGGAAATATCACCGATATCATCCTACTCGACCGTGAGGAGGAGATGGTAGAGGCGTTCGTTGCCGCTCTCGAGATGTACGACGACGAGAACGAGTGATCGGCGATCATCGGTCCCCGTTCATGAACGCACGGCCATGCTTCCCGGGAAAGCGATCGACCAAGGACGTACGGCCATGCTTGCCGAGAAAGCGAATGACCATGGACGTACAGCCGTGTTTACCGAGAAATCAAACGGTCATGGACGTACGGCCATGCTTTCTGCCGAAGCGAATGACCGGTGGATCCACAGCTTCCGGTCTCGTTCACTCAGGAGCATTAACGAAGTAAGTGGTAAGGTCTTTACCGCCGACGTCGGCGGTAAAAAACCTTGCAGTCATCTTGGAAGCACAACTGATTAAAAGAATTAATTTCTAAAATAGATCACTTGCACATCATTGCTGGTACTATATTACTTCGTTTAATCCCGCCCGGAGCTGAATCGCGGGGGGTTGGGCTCGAAATTGATCTTCGTATCGGCTGAAAGTGATGTTTGGGTGGCCGTTGGAGGTCCGGGCGTCCGCCCGGAACCTGGATTACGTCACAGAAGGTCCTTCTGGCTCTTCAGGGCGAAGCTTATCCCGTCCATCGCGCGCATGACGGCGAGGATACCGTCGAGATGGTCGCACTCGTGCTGGAGGAGCTCGGAGAGATCGTTCTCGAGCTCCAGCTCCCGCTCCTTCCAGTCGAGATCCAGATAGCGGATGCGGCAGGTGCGGTGCCGCAGCACCCTGACGAGGAGTTCCGGGAAGCACATACAGTCATCCCAAACCTCGATCATCTCTTCGCTCTCGTCCGATATCAGCGGATTGATCAGCGCCACCGGCTCGCCCGCATCCATGTAAATGACGCGCTTCATTACACCTATCTGGGGCGCTGCAATGGCGCGGCCGGCGCCGTACTTTTTTCTGAAATCGGCCATCGTGTCACGGAGGTCGGCCGCAAGATCCACAACACCGTCGAGCTCACCCCGCACGACCCCGGCCGATGTCTCGTAGAGGGATGGATTCCCTAGAAGCAGGATATCCCTGACAGCCATTTCGGCGACACCCCTGAATCTTGAAGCCGGGCAAAGCGGAATACCCGCTTAACTCCCGCATCTCCGGCCGTTCCTGTGTCGATGTAACTGCACGGATAGAGAATTGCGGCGAAGCTCTGGCTAGAGCCCCTCCCTTACGAGCTCCCTCTCCCGTCCACCCTCGCCCTCCTGCCTGATGTAATCTCCGGTCCAGCAGTAGAGGCAGAGATTCTCCCTGGGCAGCCCTATCGCACCGATCATATCGTCCATCGTCTGATACCTGAGCGTTGTTGTCTCGAGGTCGCGGGCGATCCAGTCGACCATTTCAGCGTACTTTTCACTGGTGTGATCGATGTATTCTGAGACATCATCGATATCATCACCCTCGATGCTCCGAATCGCCTTCCTCGCCGCGAGCTCACTGATATCCCTCGTCGAGAGGTTGAACCTGCATGGGTACATCAGAGGCGGGCACGCCGGCCTCACATGGACCTCGCGGGCGCCTCCCTCCCACAGCTTCTTGATCGTGAAGTTCTTGAGCTGAGTTCCCCTGACAATAGAATCCTCGCAGATAACGATCCTGTTCCCCTCTATGATCTCACTGACCGGGATGAGTTTCATCTTCGCCACCAGGTCGCGTGTCTCCTGGGACGGCGGCGTGTAGCTCCTGCCGTACCCGGGCGTGTACTTGATAAGGGGCCTCCTGTATGGTTTCCCCGATTCCATCGCGTACCCTATGGCATGCGCTACCCCCGAATCCGGGATCCCGGCTACCACGTCCACATCTATGTCCTTGTCCCTCCGAGCCAGACACTTTCCGCACCTCTCACGCACCGTCTCCACATTTATCATCTCGTAGCTGGATGCTGGAAACCCTGTATATATCCAGAGAAAGGCGCAGATCTGGTTCGAGGCGCCGCTTTCGCGTTTCTGCTTTATGCCGTCCTCGTTTATAAGAACGATCTCACCCGGACCCAGTATCTTCTCGATTTTGAAGCCCGTGTTCGGAAACGCGCTCGTCTCGGAAGAGACCGCCCTCGAATCCCCGCTCCTGCCGATAGTAAGCGGAGAGTATCCCAGCCTGTCCCTGGCTGCGTAAATTCCGTCCCTGTGCAGAAGCAGCAGCGAGCATGACCCGTCTATTGCGTCGAATAACCCCTCTATACCGTCAACGATGCTCTTACCACGGTTGATCAACTTCGCGGCGAGTTCCGTGAGATTGACGAAACCGTCACCCACCTCGCTGAACGTTATGCCTTCATCCAGCATCCGTTCGGCGATCTCGTGTGCGTTATCCATGAAGCCGTCGGTAGCTATGCAGAACGGTCCGAATCTGGAGTTCAGGTAGATGGGCTGCTCGTCGAAGGCGCTGATAACACCGATCCCCTTGTTCCCCCTCAGATCGAAAATATCCTCGTAGAACTTCGACTTGAACTGGCTCCTGCTGATATTGTGTATCTGTCTGGTGAACTCCTCGCCGAGGACAGCCACACCCCCGAACTCGGTGCCGAGATGCGAATGGTAATCGGTCCCGTAAAGCAGATGCCGGGAACAATTATCCTTTGAAACAACACCAAATAAACCGCTCATGGCTGCACCTCCGACACTTGTTGTAACTGTAAAGACCGCGAGGGGAAAAACGCAGGATACATCACGCAGGATAAATGCTCAACTATTTTATTGAATTTTACCCGCCGCAGGGCTCATGCGGGCAGCCGCCGTCGATGATCGCAGAGAAACAGACATCAATTCTCTAGGTGCCTCTCGTACCATCCTATGATCCGCTCAAGGAGATCGATCTGGTGATAAATCTCCCTGAAGGCGTGGCCTTCCCTAGGGTATACGACGAGCTCCGTCGTAACGCCCGATTGCCTCAATCCTCTGTACAGCTCGTAGGCCTGTCCTACCGGTACTCTTTCATCCTCTTCCCCATGGATGATGAGTGTTGGCGTTCCGGCGTTCTGAACGAAATCGACTGCCGAGTGTTTCCTGTACGCGCCGGGTCTTCTGTATGCGATATCCCTCAGGTAGCTCCGAAGGAATGTCGGCGTGATATCGGTCGTCCCATGAAAGCTGAACAGATTGGTCACGCCCGCACCCACTACAGCCGCAGCGAACCGCTTCGTCTGTGTCACCGCCCAGGACGACATATAGCCCCCGTAGCTCCAGCCCCCGATCCCCAGCCGGGACTGATCCGCATAGCCCCTGTCCACCAGAAAGTCCGCCCCCGCCAGGATATCCTCGAGATCCCCGCCTCCGAAGTCGTCGAAATTGGCCCGGGCGAAACCGATCCCATACCCCAAGCTTCCCCTGGGATTGGGAAGAAGCACGACGAACCCGCGGCATGCCAGAGGCACGGCCCATTCATGCCAGGTGCCGTGCCAGCCGAGCCACCAGCTCCACATCGGCCCCCCGTGCACGGCGACCACGGCCGGGTATCGCCTTTCCTCCGAATACCCGGGCGGCAGATATAGGATACCCTCGATCTCGGTGCCGTCGCGGCTCGACCATTTCACAACCTCGGCGGTCGGAAGGGTACGGTCCTCGAGCCAGTCGTTTACTCCGGTAAGCTTCCTCTCGCCCCCGAGAAGCCCCTTCTCCCTGCTCCAGAGCTCGGGAGGCGACTGAGGCCCTCCCTTGAGCCATGCGATTCTGGAACCGTCCCTCGACACATCGAAGGAGTTGGTGCCGTAGTACGGGATGTTCATATCCTCGAGATGATCGACATCCTCATCCTCTATGGAAAGCTTGACCAACCTTCCCCTGACACCCGCCATCTCGATCACAACGAGCTTCTTGCAGTCGGGGAGCCAGCGTGGATCTCTGAAGCTGCCCTGGTGCCTCTTGCCCAGAAGCCGGAGATTGCCGCCGGCTGCATCCACGACCGCGACTACGGGAACCTGTATGGTCATCTCAGGATGCTCGAGCTTATAGATGAACGCGATCGAACGGCGGTCGGGCGACCACCGGGGAATCCCCCCGGCGTTCTTGGAGAGGAGCGCCCTGTCACCATCGATGAGCCTGATGACCTCCAGTCTCGATCTGTAGTACATCTCATCGGAGGTGGGACGGTCGGAAACGATGCAGGCGATAGCCGCCCCGTCCGGAGACCAATCCAGAGACTGTACATGAAGGCTCTCCGGTGTCACCGCATCGCCTTCACCCGTGGTCGAATCCACTATCCAGACTCTGGCGAAGCGATCCTCCCCATCGACCACTATCTCGTCATCCCCCCTGCTTCTTTCCTCCTCGACGGTCGCGGGCAGCTGCTCGGGAGCGATTAACGCGAATCTTCCGCCATCGGGGCTCCAGCTGAAAGAGTGCACACCCGCGCCGAAGCCCGTGATCCTCTCCGCCTCGCCGCCGCCGAACCTGATCCTGTATACCTGTTTCCCGTCTCCTTCCCTGTCCGATAGGAAAGCGATCCACCTCCCATCAGGTGACCAGCGTGGTGAGCTCTCCTCCGCCGGACCGAACGCGAATCGGCGGGGCGGGGATCCGCCGTCGAACCTTACAATCCATATATCGCTGTTCGTCCTTCTCTCCCCCATGGATGTATCGGGGGGCGAGACCGTCACATATGCAATCCAGCGCCCATCGGGTGAGATGGCCGGATCGACGACCGATCCAAGCTTCAGCAGGTCATGACAGGAGAAGCATCCTTCACCAAGTATAACACCCCCAAATCCCAGAAGAACCAGCAGGCTCAGCGAGCCGATGAAGACGGCTTTACAGCAACCAGACATATTCCCCTCCCCAATCTCATACCGTCAAAAGCTCCGGATCCACCTTTTCTCCATACCGGGCCAATGCCATGTCACCCGGCCCGCAAGATGATATCAGACCTGTGTACTATGGCAAGAAAGCTTTTCAGGGGGCTTGAAATAAAGTAATATCGGCTGTAACCGGCCGAATTCAATCGATCTTGGAAGGCCGAAGGAGCATGCCGGGCATGCCAGGGCCTTTTCCGGTCCCGATCGTTGCCTGGGACCGTCCCGCACCTCATCAAGGAGCACGGCATAACAGCTATGCCCAGCAAGTCTGCAATCGAGAGCGCAGCGGCAAACCCGGACCGTCCGGGCAAAACCTCTGGTCCATGGACGATCCCCGCCGTCTACCTGCTTCTCTTCCTGCTGTGCATCACCTCGTATCACGGCATTAGGGACAACTATCTCTTCAACGACGACTTCTCCTGGCTTCGCGAGGCGCGTTACGAGATGTCGGCGGACAATATCCTCACGTACAGGGTCGTCGATTTCTTCCGTCCACTCGTCAATGTATCGTTCTACGTTATCGAACATCTGTCACCGGGCAATATCCCCCTGCACTACTCGCTCAACCTGGCGCTTCATTTCCTGAACTGCGTGCTCGTATTCTTGATATTCCGGTCACTGATCGAGGACAGGATCACTTCAGCCGCAGCAGCGGCGCTATTCGCCGTCACCAGCGTTCACACGGGAGCCGTACTTTGGATAAGCGCCAGGACAACACTGCTGTCCTCGTTCTTTCTCATGGCCTCGATAGCCGTCATGGTATCGCCGAGCGGAGGAAAGCGGTTCAAGCCGGCCATCTCGGCCGTGCTCTACGTCCTGGCCCTTTCGGCCAAGGAGACGGCCATAGCCGGCCTGCCGATCATGGCGATGATCCATTTCCTGCGGCGCCGTGAATCCCGGGAGAACGCGCCGGGGCCTGCCGCCGTCCTGGCAGCAGCCGCCGTCACGATCGTGTACCTCATAGTTCGCTGGGAGCTGATGGGCGGATACGTGAGGGAGAACTGGGGGCCCGGCCTTCATTTCCTCAGAAACGCGGCAGGCGGATTCCTGTACCAAATATACGTATGGCCTCTCGTATCGCTGATCCCGTCCCTGCCCTCTTCCATCCCGGCGCCGACGCATCCGTTCATACCGGAGATTGCGGTCGTTCCCGCGATCCTGCTCATTATCTGGATAGGCGGCAGCAAGAGAAAGCTCGTAGAGATGGTTATCGCCCTCGGGTGGACGGTCCTAGCGCTCCTTCCGGCGGCCGCTTTCAGGTACAGGTTCTTCTCGACCGAGTCGATCACTCAGAACCGCTATTACTACCTGTCCTCCGCAGGATCGGTCTTGATCATAGCAATCCTGCTGTCGATGCTGTACCGGTCCGGATCGAGGCTGCTCAAGACCGTATCGATCCTCGTATTCATCCTCTCATGCGTGGGCTACATCGTGAGGATCGACCGGTTGGAGAAAAAATGGGAACACTTCACGGGTATGTACGAGTACAACATCGACATGATACTCGAAGAGGTCGGATCGCCTGGCCCGACTTCCACACTCGCCATTGAGAATCCGCCGCTCGCCTTCCCTTACATAGAGGATGCCCTAGTGCTGGAACATCCCGGTTGGAGGATCGTGGAGATCACAGGGGGAAGGGAAGAGGCCCTGGGATTCAGGCCATGTTTCTATATCACATATTCGGATGGGTTCCCTTCCGAGATGAGAATCGAAAAGCTGTTATGATGAGAAGGATAGAAGTGACTGATGAATGGGACGGATCGAGGATCGACCGTCTACTTCGGGCTATTCTTCCCCATGCGTCCTTCAAGAATGTGCAGATACTGATACGCAAGAGGCTTGTGCTTCTGAACGGCAGGAGGGTCCCGGGCGGGGCGCGGCTCGAGAGAGGGGATATCGTGGAGATCGATGCCGTGCGGGCCGGTGATTTCTTCGATGAAAGCGGCGGAAAGCCGGAAAAAGCGGGGGGAGGGAGCGCACGGCGGGCCGATCCCCGGCGGGGCTCATCCGTGCTGCCCGCCGAATGGGGCCTCATCGGGCGGGATATCGACATCCTGTACGAGGACGGCGAGGTCATGTCTATAAACAAACCGCGGGGCCTGGTAGTGCAGCCCGGGAACAGAAAGGAGAGAGGCTCGCTGCTGGACCTGCTCGAAGAGTACCGTTCACGGAAAGATGAGAAACCGCCCATCGAGCCGCTTTTTCCGTACACGCCCGTTCACCGTCTTGACAGGGAGACCACCGGAGTGCTGCTCGTCGCAAAGACCAGGCGGGCCGCCAGGGAGCTTTCCGGATCGTTCGCCGGTGGGCATGTAAAGAAGGTGTACCTGGCGGTCGTGGAAGGTGCCCCGCAGAAGGACTCCGGAACGATCGATGAACCCCTGGTCATAGAAAAGGGCAGGCGTTCACGTGCGGAACCACGTCCCGGGGGCAAGGCGGCGTTCAGCAAATACCGGGTGCTCGAACGGATGGCCGGAAAGAGAGCACTGCTCGAGATCGGAATATCAACGGGGCGCACCCACCAGATAAGGGCGCATCTCGCCTCGATCAACATCCCGGTCTCCGGTGATACACTATACGGGCGGCAGAGATGGGGCCCGGCGGGTGACCTGCTTCTGCACGCCTGGAAGGTGATCTTCCCCCACCCGTCGAGCGGTGAGATGATAGAAGTGACCGCCCCTCCTCCACCGGAAATTATGAAGTGAAATGAGGATCTCGATCTGGTAGTATGGTCGATGCCCCGGACCGGGAAACAGGATGGAAATGATCAGCTATCCGCATGTTTGAAACGCATAGGGATAATGATAGCGGCGGGAATCGTGGATCCTGCGGGCCCGGAAACAGGGGCCCCCAATAAATTCGCAGAACAGAAAGCCAATTCGACCACGGGAGTACGATAATGGATAAGGCCCTTTTAGATGCAGCGGTGATAGCGGTGAAGGACTGCTTGAAGATAAAGAAAGATGAGCTGCTTCTGGTTGTCACCGATACCAACCTCAAGGAGATCGGAGAGTCGCTCGTCGTGGCCGGGCGCTCCCTCGGTACCAGAGCGATCATCATGGAGATGCCTCCCCTGAGCCGCAACGGCGAGGAACCGCCCGAGCCGGTCACCAAGGCCATGATGCACAGTGACGTCGTCGTTGCGCCCACGACCATGTCGCTCACGCATACCGCCGCCAGGCGAGAGGCATGCAAGGCGGGAGCCCGGGTGGCCACCATGCCGGGTATAACGAAGGAGACGATGGTCAGATGCCTGAACGCCGACTACTTCGCCATCGCCGAGCGCACAAGGACGGTCACCGACATGCTGACCGCCGCCAAATCGGCCCGTGTGACCACGGCGGCGGGAACCGACATCACCATGCCGCTTGAGGGCATCAGGGCCATCGCATCTACGGGTCTTTTCCACGAGGCGGGCAGTTTCGGCAATCTCCCATCCGGAGAGGCATACATGATGCCCGCGGAGGGCGGTTCAGAGGGGATTTTCGTCGTTGACGGCTCGATGGCGGGGATAGGTGATCTGGAGGGTAAGACTCCGATAACGATCAAGGTCGAAAAGGGGCACGCCACAGAGATCACGGGCGGTCCCGAGGCGGATCTCTTGAGGGAGAAGCTCGAACCTCTGGGCAAGCCCGCGTTCAACGTGGCGGAACTCGGTGTCGGGACAAACGATGCGGCCAGGATTATCGGAAACATCCTCGAGGACGAGAAGGTAATGGGCACGATTCATATCGCCCTGGGCAACAACATGTCCATGGGGGGAACGGTTGATGTGCCGATTCATCTTGACGGGATCGTCAAGGATCCGACCGTGGAGCTGGACGGCAAGACAATAATGAAAGACGGCAAGCTGCTGCTGGATTAGGAATCTGTCCCGGCATGCCGTGACAGATGAACGGATCTAATAACCATCGTGAAGGATCACGCCCGTATGATCTCGCCCTGATTAAGTCGTGCTCCGCACCGGGCGTCGATTCAGCCACCATGAGTCAATGCGAATAGCGATATTTGGAAAACCCGGCTCGGGAAAGGGAACACAGGCCGCACTCGTCTCCAGGCGGTTCGGTCTCGTCCACCTCTCCAGCGGGGAGATCCTCCGCGCGCAGATCAGGGACCGGACCCCTCTCGGCGACCAGGTGCGGGAGTACGTGCAGAGGGGGGAAATCGGACCGGAGAGGCTGATCACATCCGCGATCCTTGGGTATATGGACAGGATGGGATTGGGCGGGGGGTTCGTGCTCGACGGATTTCCGAGGACCCTGTACCAGGCTCGAGAGCTCGACGCGGCATTCCCAATCGATATATGTATCCTTCTATCGGTCGACGACACGGTCATCCTGGATCGGATCTCGAACCGCCTTACCTGCACCGGCTGCGGATCTGTATACGGTGATCGAAGCGATGAATCGGTTCGGAGCGGGAAGTGTGGACGGTGCGGATCCATGCTTGCCGTAAGGGAAGACGACAGACCCGAATCGATCGAGAAACGGCTGGAGCTTTTCGGCAGAGAGGTCCGGCCCGTGATCGAGCACTACGCCGAATCGGGCAAGCTCATCGAAATAGACGGCTCGCTGCCAGAGAATGTTGTATTCTCGAGGATGCTGGAGTCACTCGAACCGCTCGTAAGTCGAAGCCGGCAGACGGACGGGGACGATTGTACATGACAAAAAACCGCATGAGGAAACAGCCGTCCCGCAAAGCAGCAAACGGTAATCGTGGACCGTGAAGCGGGATATCATCCCCCAATCCGCCCAATCATGGCATAATGAGAATCCGCGGGGAGTAACGGACCCTTTTCGGGCCACCTCCTTATCAGGTTAACGCTAAAATAAATAACCACTTAACCGGCATGACCAACTGATGGCACATAGCTTGCTGAACGGTGCTTGTTGAGGGGACAACAGGACTCATTTGTAGAGAAGGAGGTCTCATCATGAGGAAGGTTTGCGTAGTCCTGATGGGTCTGATTCTGAGCTCGCTGTTTATCGCCTGCTCGGAAGATTCGACCACGGTGACCCCGCCCGCACCAGAATTCGGAATCACTAGTGACTCCCTGTTGCCGGTCGGGTATACCTGCACACCTTACACTGCTGAACTGGCGGCATCCTACGGCACCGAGCCTTACATCTGGACTCTGGCCGATGGAAGCGATCCTCTTCCGGCTGGTCTGACGTTGGCCGAAGACGGAACCATCTCCGGTTTGCTTGAGGAAACGGGGGAATACACTTTTACAGTATTATGCACGGATAACTCTGATACGCCCAAGACGGACGAGATAACAGTGACGGTTTCAATCGAGGTTCCTTCGAATCCGTCCTTTGCGGTCTTCTTCGACGGTGGCGCGCAGGTTTGCAGTGCCAATACCTCGGCGTTCACCGAGCTCGACTGCTACGTCTTTGTCATGTCTGAAGGTACGGATTACTTCTGCATAACCGCTACGGAGTTCATGCTGATCATTACGGACGGCGATGGAGTGCCCCTCGATCCAGGTCAGTATTTCTACATCAACACGGAATTCCCTCAGTACGTATCCGTGACGATGGGGAACCTGGTCAATGGTATCTCCATAGCCTTCAGCCACGGCATGGTAAATCCGACGGCGATCCACGTTGCCTCGTTCTCGCTTCTGCTGGCCGAGAATCTCGACGAGCTGTCGTTCACGTTTGAGCCTCACCCGGCTAGCGACTTCCTGGGTGTTGCCGGATGTGACATCTCGCATACAGAGCAGAGCGTTGCCGGCCGTAAGGCTGCGATCAACTACAACCAGTAGAATCGCCCGGCCTACGGGATAGAAGTGCACTAGAGAGATAAGCCCCCCGGAAAAGCGGAAGATCCGCCGCTCCGGGGGGTTCACTTTTTAAGCCATTCCTTCAAGTTCTTCTGGATACCCTCTATAAGCTTATCACCGGCTTTCTTCTTGGCCCTGCTCATATCCAGTGAAACGGCCGGGGAGCTCCTCGTCCCCGCCACCGTGAAATCCAGGATCAGATTGCCCGAATCATCACGAAGCAGGTTCACGAGATCGCGATACCTGTCGAGATCCTTCATCTCTCCCTGTACGGCGGGCGGGACGACCAGGTTTATCCTGTAATCGATGGTACCGTCGAATCCGCATGAACCGTCTATGGACCACTTGCCCGCCCTGGACTCTATACCCAGCCCGTCCGTTATGAAGCGGCCTTCCCTGACGCTGAAATTGCCGGCCAGCTTTCCGAAAGAGAACCTTCCCAGCCTGGATGCATCTATCCCGGTAGATTTGGACACCGGGTCCATCAAGCTCGTGAAATCGGCCTTCCCCCCGGCCGAGACGAGGGATCCGGACGCGGTCATAGTGCCGAGAGGATTCAAACCGGGGCCATTTGAAAATTCACATACCGCCTTCGTATCGAAGGTTCCCTCTATCAGGCTCCATCTCCCCGCAAATGACGCCACGGCCCGTCCTATATCGACATCTTCGAGATCGAGCAGGGCCTTCGTGCCCACGCGGTCGGGATCACGCAAATCGACATTCACGATTCCCCTACCCCTCCCCCCCGCATAGAGCATACTGATGGGATCGACCTTCAACCGGCCGTTCTTGATCTCTCCCTTCGCGTCTATACCCGTGATCAAGGCCTTGCCCGTTATCAAGGAATCGAGCTGCGCCTCAAAGGACGTATTCTTGAGAAGGACCGGGGTGATGGGATTGCCGGAGTCAGAACCGGTGCCTCCTTCCGTATCTTCATCTGCTCCCTCCGCCTTGCCGCGCCTGGAAGGATCATCCTCCAGCTCTCTTAGATCCAAGCTCCTCCCCGAGATCCGAAGTGCGATATCGGGGACGTTCACGGCGGAGTCAAGCTCCATGCCCAGATCAACAGGTGATCCGACCGCCCGGCCCGAGGCCTTGAGAACAACCTCGGCAAGGGCGGGAAGAAATCGCTCCATGGTTCCGGCACATTCGAACGGGCTGCCGTTTAGAAGAAAACCGGCCTCTACGTCCCTGAGATCGCCTCCCGTGACCGATGCCCCGCCCTCCAGACCGGAGATCGCAAAGGGTTTGTCAGACTGCACGAAACTCACACCACGAAGCTCCACATCACCCTTTAATCCCATCTCCCTCCACGCGGCTGATATATCGGTCGGGGTTCTCCCGGACTCCGCAGAGGGGAAAAGTCCGGCAAGCGTGCCCGGTGCCCCCTCCACCTCGAGCCTCGCACCGGCCCTTCCCCCGATCTTTGTGCCCCCGGTCCCGAGGTTCGCCGCGAGGTCGCCGAGATCGAGATCAATGCTGAAGTTGCCGCTCACGTTCTTTACCTTTCCTATCCCGGCCAGAACCGCCTGCATGCTTCCATCAGCCCTCGATAGGCCGGCCTTAACGGAGACGCCCTCGGTCACAATCCGAGATTCTGTAAAATCGACCTCGCCGCCCACGACGACGGGCGCCCCGAACGCCTCATGCACGGCCGTGACATCCTCGAGGACGAGCTTGCCGGATACCCCCATAAGCGAAGGCTCCCGCATGCTGCCCGCCATTCTCGAATCGAGCTTCAACCTCCCAGCGGTAACTTTGACGGGGGGAATCTTACCCAGGCCCTTGCGGGCATCGGGCGGCAGAAGCCTCTCCGTGTGCGCCGCGATCAGCCCCTCTACGACATCCGCGGGCGAAAAATACTCCGTCACCAGATGCAGATCGATCTCCCTGCGGCCCTTTAGCCCGGTCAGGGTGCCTGTGAGCCCCGCCCGAACCACATTTCCCCAGCCGAGGTTCGCCCGGTCTATGGCCAGCGAATCGAACGATGAATCGCTTACAAGCTCCGCATCGATCATGATGTCCTCGAACACTGCTTCTCCCCCGCCCCGGACTCCCGAAGCCGCAACGGTATCCATCCTGGCCCTCAAGCCTATCTCATAGCCTCCATCCCTCGGCTTCACGGAAAAGGAGGCCTCCAGGCCGAGTACATCCACGCCGAATCCCCCGCCGGCGCCATCGAATACGACCTTGCCACCGCCGAGCTCCACCCTCTTTATCTCGGGCTTTCTCCTTATAAGGGAGATGAGCGACACCCTCGCCGAGACATCATCCGATGAAAAGTCAAGCGCGGCCCCGCCCGGAAGGGGCTTGGAGAACTCGAGCCCCTTGATATCCACACCGAATCCGAAAGGAAAACGGATCCCGATATCCGAGAGCTCTATCTCCGCACCAACCGCCCTCTCCAGTCGCGGCACGGCGAACGCTATCAACCTCTCCCGCGTCATGACGAGTTTCAGCACAACAGAGACGGCAACGATCAGCCCCGCCAGCACGCAGAGCAAAACCAATAAGCCCTTTATCCTTCTTTCCATTGACACCACCTCATTCATGTAATTACAGTTTCACTCTATCGAAACAAATGCGCGAGTTCAACGGGATTAAATCCGCCGATCCACGGAACGGGACGGTCCCGGCCCGAACCCGCACCCCGGGATCCGACGCCCGGGGGAAACGAAGAAAGGATATATCATGCGGAATCTCATGGCAATCTCGACCGCCTTGATCCTCCTGCAGGCCCAGCCGGCCGTCGAGGCGCAGGCGGCCGAGGGTAGGTTGATGCGTTACCCGGATATTCACGGCGAGAGCGTGGTGTTCACCTACGAGGACGATATCTGGTCGGCTTCGATCAAGGGCGGATCCGCCATGCGCCTGACATCACACCCCGGGATCGAGAACCATGCTTCGTACTCCCCCGACGGGGGACTCATAGCATTCACGGGGAGCTACGATGGAGGATACGACGTTTACGTTATCCCCTCGACGGGCGGGGAGCCCAAGCGGCTCACCTATCACCCCGCATTCGACAGGGTGGTGGGATGGACGAACGATGGAGAGCACGTCCTGTTCGCCTCCAGGAGGGAACTTTATACGAAGCTGTACAGGGTGCCCGTGGTGGGCGGCCCTCCCCTGATGCTCGAGCTCGACCGGGTGTATTACGCCTCGATTTCTCCGGACGGCGAGAGGGCGGCGATAAACCGTTTCGGCTCAGACAGGATGAACTGGAAGGGTTACAGGGGAGGAAGACAGCAGGACATCTGGATCGCGGACATCAAGGGAGGGAAATTCTCGAAGATCACGAGCTGGGAGGGTTACGACAACCGCCCCATGTGGCACGGTGACCAGATCTACTTCAACTCCGACCGTCTCGACGGAAGGATGAACCTATACGTCTACGACGTGAAGAGCGGCAGGTTCGACCGCTGCACGATGCACGAGGATTGGGACGTCGAATTTCCCTCTGCTGGAAAGGACAGGATAGTGTACGGCTGCGGCGGCTACCTCTGGGTGTACGATATGCTGGCCGACGCCTCCGAGCGACTGTCTATCGAGATCCCCTCCGACCGCTGGCGGACACGCGACATGTACATAATGCCCGGAGGATATCTCCAGGAGATCGGACTGGGCGGTGACGGCAGGAGGTGCGCGGCGCAGGCAAGGGGCGATATCTACATCCTCGATACGGAGAAGGAGCGCGCCTTCAATCTCACTAGGACACCCGGCTCGAGGGAGCTGCATCCCGCACTGTCCCCTTCATCGGATTCCGTCGCGTTCTTCTCGGACATAAGCGGGGAATACGACCTCTACATCTCGGAGACCGAACAGGGATCCGAGTGGGTGCGGATCCCGACCGGGCTGAAGACCTACTTCTACCATATCGAATGGTCACCCGACGGAAGGAAGCTCCTGTTCGGAGACAAGGATCTTAGGATATTCGTAGCGGACATCGAATCGGGAGAGGTGGTCGAGATCGACCGCTGCCTTTTCCAGAAGGACAACGAGCTCTTCTGGGAGGTCAGCGACTACACGTGGGCTCCCGACAGCAGGTGGGTGGCCTATTCGAAAACGGACAGGAACCTTAACAGCAGCATCTTTCTGCACGATCTCGAGGCGGGCCGGTCGCACCGCGTCACCAACGACAGGTACGACGATTACAGCCCCTGTTTCGGGACCGAAGGCAGGAATCTCTACTTCCTCTCCCTGCGGAACTTCACGCCGGCCCTCGACTGCTTCGGGGACAACAACATCAATACCGACATGTCACGCGTGATGGTGATGCAGCTTCGCTCGGGGGAGAGGCCCCCTTTCGGGGACCGTGAAGAGGAGGAGACCTATTCCGCGGGCGCCTCGAGCTCCGATTCCATCGTGATAGACTTGGAAGGTATAGGCGACCGGATCTTCACCGTGCCCATTCCCGCCGGTACGTACAGGATGCTGTCGGCCGCGGCCGGCAGGATCGCGTACCTCTCCAGGGAGAGCTTCGGCTTCCCGGGATTCGCCGAGTTCCTCTATCCCAAGAGCGTAACCCATTACGACCTGCACCTGTACGATCTGAAGGATGAAAAAGACCGGATCATAATCAGCGGCATCGGGTACTACACGCTGTCGGGAGACGGCAGCAGGGCAGGTTACATGTGCGCCGCAGATGCAGGTGTGATCGGAACGGACAAGGCCGCCTCCGTGGGAGAAGGTTTCCTCAAATGGGGAGGGCTGAGTCAGAGGATAGATGTCTTCGAGGAATACCCCCAGATCTACAGGGACGTCTGGCGCCAGATCAGGGACTTTTTCTACGATCCGGACATGCACGGCAAGGACTGGGAACCCATGTACGATAAGTACGAGGAGCTCATCCCCCACGTCGCCACGCGTGCCGACATGAACTATGTAATAGGCCACCTGATCGGCGAGCTGACCGCCTCGCACGAGTACATAATCGACCGCGGCGGGCCTCCGAGGACGTACTACCCCAGGACCAACGTGGGTCTTCTGGGAGCGGACCTCGAACCTGACACCGGCTCCGGGCTCTACAGGTTCGAGCGCATCCTCAGGGGATCGAGCTGGGACGAAGCTTCCAGAAACCCGCTGCGTGCCCCTCATATCGAGCTCAACGAGGGGGATTATCTGCTCGAAATCGACGGCTACGGAGTCGAGGCTGGCGAGAACTACCTGAAGTACCTAGAGAGCAGGGCCGGGGAGAAGATCGAGATAACGGTCTCATCGACGCCTGATTCGTCGCTGAGCCGGGCCTACACGATCGAGCCCCTGTACAGTGAAGAGCAGCTCAGGTACCACGATCTGGTGGAGGGCAACTACGAGTACGTTCAGCGGAGAACCGGCGGAAGGGTAGGGTACATGCACCTAGCCGATATGTTGAACAACGGGCTGGAGCAGTTCGAACAGGCCTTCCGGGCCGAGCGCTACAGGAACGGCCTCATAATAGACGTGAGGGGAAACGGTGGAGGGTTCGTCTCCTGGTTCATTATTGACAAGCTGGAGAGACGACTCGAGTACCTCACCGTGACGCGCGACTTCGAGCCGATGCGGTACCCGCACGGGGCCCACGCCGGGCCGATCGTCCTGATCTGCAACGAGGGAACAGCATCAGACGGAGAGGTCTTCACGCAGCACTTCAAGGATCTCGGACTGGGTACGGTAATAGGCAGGCCGACGTGGGGCGGATTGATAGGGATCATCAATATAATCCCGCTCACCGACGGCGGGCTGGTCACCCAGTCCAACGTAGGATTCGCAAACCTCAACCGTGAGTGGATAGTGGAGAACAGGGGAGCCGTGCCGGATATCCTCGTCGAGAACGACCCGGCCGAAGTGATAAGGGGCAGGGACAGCCAGCTCGATATGGCGATAAAGCTGATCATGAGAGAGCTCGAGGAAGAGCCTCCAGCGCCGCTGACGCCCCCGGACTTCCCGAGAAAGTGAAAGCAGCGCCGGGAATTGACAGGGCGGCCGAAAGTGATTATAATGGCTATATCCCACCAGTATGATCCAAGGGAGGTAAAGCGATGAAAATACATTTCTCCCTGCGCCAGCCGCCCGGCCTCCGCCATCTCATGCATACGGCTTTGGCGGTATCTATAATTCTGCTGGCACCGGGCTGCACGGACGAAGTGAAAAGGGGAACGGCGCCCGATATCAACGAGCCTGAAGGATCGCTGGTCGGGTACATCGGATGCAAGATGTTCTCGTCCATCGAGCCGACAGACGTCTATCCCGTCGGCGGCTATACATGTGCCGTATACGACTACGACGGGAGCGGTGTGCTGACGCTCGAACACATCAATGCCGAGTTCAACTGCTGCCAGGACCTCATATACGCCGTCATCACGATAAAGAACGATACGATAGGAATTGCCGAGTCGGAAGATCCCGTCGGCGGCCTTTGCGACTGCATGTGCCTTTTCGATCTCAATTTCGAGATTACGGACCTGCCCCCAGGGGTATACTTCATCAAGTTCGATGTTCCCTATAACTCGTGGATGAGCCGGGGCGAGGAACCGCTCGAATTCACCGCGGACCTAAGAGCCGCGATCTCGGACACCTTCTGCGTGGGCAGAATGGGCTACCCCTATCCCGTCGAGCCCGAAGCCGAGATAATAGAGTACACGGGCTGCAAGCCGCCCGCGGATACCAGGGGCCCACTCGAGAGCGCGGCCGCCAGCGACTGCCTCGAGTACTCGTACGACGGTTACGGCCATCTCGAGCTCGTGCACGTCAACGCGGGATTCAACTGCTGCCCAACGACCATCGGGGGAGCGATCGACATCACGGGATTCTCGATCACGATTCTCGAGAACGAGGTGCTGGACAATCCCTGCCACTGCCTCTGCCTCTTCGACGTGGTCTACGGTATATTCATTACCCGGCCGGGAGAGTACACCGTTACCGTCAAGGGGCTCTACCTGGGAGAGGGCGATGAGCCGATCGAGACGGTGCTGGATCTGAACGCCGCCACGTCGGGGACGGTCTGCGTGGATAGGCATAACTACCCATGGTAAAAATCCCCGGTTGCGGCCGGGTAATAAAACGGTATTAACCCTATCTCTTATATGAACTTGAAGGATCAGGGCCTTGCAGTGGAGGCCGGACAGGCATTTTTTTTGAAACTTAATTCGTTTTTAACAGTATTTATAGATACAGATAGACCTTACGGTGAGGTTTGCACCCGAACCGGGAATCGGGATACGTGACAGCAGCCCCGCGTGGTCCCGAAGGAATCGATTCGGCTGCCGGCCTTTCCTTAAGACGGTGGAGGGAAACTCCGCCGAGACTCCTGAAGGGACTGCGGCTGGGGCAGGCCGCAGGAAGAAGGAGCAACTAAGTGGGACACCCGGTGGTGCGCTTTATCGATCACGACCTTCGAGTAAGAGTTGAGCAACAAGGTCGCAGGACATAGTGAAGTATCGGCTTTGTTTTTAGCCGGATGTCCGCGGTTGAAGGCCCCTGCAGATGCAGGGGCCTTCGTTTTTCGACGGAGGGAAGTATCCTTCAGCCCTCTCCCCAAATACGCTCTACATGCCCTTCGGGCTGCTCCCACTTCTTTAAGCTCATCAGAACGATAACGACAAGACTAACTACGGAGCCCGCAATGAAGCCGTGGATCCCGTACGGCTTGCCCGCCCAGGTCCATATCAGCGCGGTGAGCGCCCCCGCCACCATCGATGAGAAGGCGGCCTGGCGGCTCGCCCTCTTCCAGTACACGCCGAAGAGAAGCGGCCACAGGTTGGTGGATGCGATGACCGCCCATGCGAAGCCCGTGAGCACGAGTATCAGGGCTGGGGGCCTCAGCGCTATCAGCAGCGACAGCACCCCTACCGCGGCGCTGACTATCCTGTTGGCCCGCACCTCCTGGACCTCGGACAGATCCCTGTGCAGGCCGTTCTTGAATATATCACGCACAAGCGAGCTCGATACGATCAGAAGGATCCCCGCGAATGTCGACATCCCTGCGGCCACGACCCCGGCCAGGAGTATCGCCGCCCCCCAAGGCGAGAGGACGAGCTCAGCGAGCTTGGGAATCGCCAGGTCCACGTCCTTCCCCGTGAGGGTCGGGCTTATGAGAAGCCTCGAGACGGCCCCGTTGAGGTAAGGGATCAGCGCTACGGCCGCGCCCACCGTCACTATAACCGTCCCCAGCCTGAACGTCTTAGTGCTCTTGATCGAGTAGAAGCGGATCAACAGCTGGGGCATCCCCCACACTCCGAGGCTTACGACGAGGCAGAAGCTCACCAATCCAGCCCAGCCCCATACGCCCGGCGTCTGCACGTATCCCGGATCGATCTCCGCCAGCCTCCGCATCGCGTTGCTAAGCCCGCCCACAGCTCCCAGGGTCCTGAACGTCAACAGCAGCAGGCTGAATATCATCACCCATGCCTGTATGAACCCGGTCCAGACGACCGCGTGGTACCCGCCTATCACAACGTAGACTATGATGGCGAGCCCGGAGAGCAGAACCGCCCCCCAGTAGGGAAGATCCATCAGCACCTCGAAGGAGTTGGCCATGCCCTTAACCACGCTCACGTTGTATATGATGAGAAACAGAAAGATCACGGCTGCGGAGAAGATCCCGCTCTCCGGAGAATCGTACCTCTTGGCGAAGAAGCCGGATATAGTGCTGACCCCCATCCTCTCCGAGAACGTCCTCACCCTGCGGCCAAGCACTATCCAGCACAGCGTGCTGCCCACGAGCACGTTTATGGCGCCTATCCATATCGTGCCCATCCCGAACCTGTACCCGAAGGCCCCTCCTCCTATGATCAGCACCGAGCTGTAGTAGACCGCGACGAAGGAAAGCGCGGTCACCCACGGGCCTATCTTACGCCCCCCGATTATGAAGTCATCGGCCGTGCGCGTGCGGCGGGCGCACCAGAGGCCTATCCCCAGAAGAAGGCATATGTAAACGACAAGAACCAGCAGGCATGTTCCAAAGAGACTCATGGCGTAAACTTCCTTTCGTCGGGGGTCAGCTCCGGCCCTCGTCCCGCCGGCGGTCTATCAGCGCCCAGATCACGGCCCCGGCTATGCTGGCGGCCGTCACCACCAGCGCCATGAACGTCAGCACGGGCATGTTGAAAGGACCCATCTCTAATCCTCCTTCGAATCGACTAGTACTTGAACAGGAACTCCCAGCGCAGGAAATGGGCGGTTTCCCTGTTGTCCTCGCTGTAGAAGTCGCCCGGTTTGAATCGCTCCCACAGCAGGTGGCCGGTGAGATATTTCGTGAACGACCACTTGATCCACAGTGTCGTAAGAAGCCCCCTGTCCTCACCCGTCCCGATCGGAGGAAGCGGGCATACCGTTGCGTCCTCGGTCTCGTAGCACTCCTGGGCCTGCGCGGCCCTCATGAAATAGGCGTTCGCGAGCAGGGTGAGCCTCTTGCACGGCTTCAGGCCGAGCCCGACATGGGGGGCGAAGAGGTTGCTCCAGTACGATGGGAGCCCGTACTCGCTCACGAGGGTATATATATAGAGCTCGCTCCACTTGGGCCAACGGCTGTACAGGGGATCCCACCCCTCGAACTCACCCGTCTTCCTGTCATCACCTGAAAGGTAGATCACACCGGCCGTAAGCTCCGGGGCCAGCCCCATGGGCGCTCTGTAGGTCCCGTACAAGTATCCTCCGTAGCCGGTCCTGTCGTTATCCCCCCTCTCCCCCGTCTGGTAGGCTCCCTCGGCGGTCAGGACCAGCCGCTCGAGCGGCGATGCCTCGATCCTCGCTCCTATCGTATGCAGGTCTGTCTTCGGAAAGGCGTTGCCGTCATCCTCCTCGCGCTTGAACAGGTAGTAGGCCTCTATGTCCGCCGACCGGAGCGACCTTTCGGTGTAGTACACGCCCGCGCCCGTCTCGTCCCACTCGATGAGCCTCTGCCTCCGGCTGTTCATCCTCGGCAGGTACTCGTCCCTCTCTGGGTTGGAGAGGACATGGAATTCTAGCGATCTCTCGCCCTTCTCCAGGATCACCCGAAGCGCGTTGAAATAGCCCGTCCTCGATCCGTCCAGGGGACCTCCGTCCATGAATATGAATCCCTCGCCGTGCATCATGTTCTGCCGACCGGCTATCACGGTGACGGGCGAGCCGCCGATATTCTTCGCCTTTATGTAAAGGTTCTCGAATATCACCTCTCCGATCTCGAAATCGACGTCCGGCTTGAAGTAGTGCCGGTGCTCGTTGTTGAGGCCCGCGTATAACATGAGGTCATCCGTGGGCTCGTAGCTGCACCAGAGCTTGGTGCGAACCCTAACGTAGTTCCGGTCGTCCGCCGAGTCGTTGTCGAGGTCGAAGCCGTTCATTATATACGCCTGCCTGACCCTCTCGCTGAATCCCCATTTGAAAACCTGCCGCTCTCCCCCTACCTCATCTGTACCGTCGCGGGCTGCGATTTGCACGGAAGAAAGAATCAGCATGATAAAGATTGATAATACCAGGGCCAACGTGAATCGTCCTGCGCGCCCGCCCGAGCTGTTCGGTCCACGCATCATCCTCTCCTTTCCCGGTTGCCTGAAACCCGGCGATCCCCCACCCTGCTATCGGCAGAGGTATCCGACGTTGGTAAACACAAATACGAATATGCGACTATTACCAAAAGTGAGGCCGGTTATCTATAACTTTCTTGATCCTCGCCGCCCCGCTCCCCCGACCCGGGTGCGGGATTTGATTATTCCCTTGTAACAGCTTTACTTATGAAGGAATTTATATTATAATTAAATGCAGCCCCACAACCGGTACGACACGATATCGATGACGCAGCAGGTACCCCACAAAGAAGAGATCTTAACAAAGCCAGAAGGGAGAGCGGCATGAAGAGGCTGTCCACCGTCTTGACCGTAACAATCGCCCTGGCGCTCGTCGCCGGCCCGCTCGGCGCGGGAGAGAACAAGATGAACACATCGCTCAAATTCCTCAGGCATGTCCGGGAGAACAGGCCGGTGGCGGATATCGACCGCCCGATGCTTCAGCGTGCGGTGTCGAAGGAGAGAACAGCCGTAACGGTAGAGTTCGATCACGTCCTCTCCGCGTCCGAGATCGATGCATTCGAGGCCGCGGGCATCTCTTTCCACTACATAGACGGGGAGGTGGCAAGAACGAGGTCCATCTACCCGGTGCGCGTGCCGTGGTCGGAGATCGATTCGTTCACCGATCGTGAGGAGGTGCTGCGGATCGAGAGCAACTGGAATCCCGCGGTCTTTCCGCTTCTCGACGTCAGCAACCACGAGATAGAGGCCGACTCGGCATGGGCATACATGGACCCTTACGGCTATCCGATAACCGGCAGGGGGATAAGGATCGCTGATTTCGACACCGGGATCGACGTGTTCCACCCGTCCTTCTTCTACGCGGACGGTGATACGTTCGACTGGATCAACTACGACGGAAGCGGCCCCTTCGATCCGGACTACGACGGAGTCGATCTGAACGAAAACGGATCGTTGGATTACGGCGAGCGCCTCCGCTTCATGGAAGGATATATCTACGATCCCGCCGAGGTCTGGGGATCCGGCTACCCGAGCAACTCCGACAACGTCTACCAGACGTACTGGGACTGGCTGTTCAACGACGCCAATGAGAACGGTTATAGAGATTTCGGCCCCCTTAACGGATTCACCGAAAGCGATCCCACATACGGGGAGCTGCTCTTCATAGCCCTCGACGAGGACGACGACGGGATGCTCGAGGACGGTGAGAGGATCGTGGCGCTCAACACGTCAAAGATATACGCGACGATGAATGCAGACTCCACCGAGCGGGTGCGTGGTGTGGACCTGATATACTCCGATTCTGATACACGCGGTCACGGCACGCCGGTTGCGGGCATCCTCGCCGGGGGTACGCCCGGAAGGCACAGGTTCACGGGTATAGCCCCCGACGCCGAGCTGCTGATGGGGTACTACTTCAGCGATGTCGCCATCTCGTACCTGATCCCGTGGGCCCGCTCGAGGGGGGCCGACGTTATGCTGTACGAGTTCGGGGGCTTTATCTGGAGATACCTCGACGGCTCCTCGCTCGAGGAGCAGCTTATATCGATAGAGAACGAGACGATCCTCCAGGTCACCCCCTCGGGCAACCTCGGAAGGGGGGAGAAGCACGCCATCGCCACCGTCATGCCCTGGGACTCGGTGACACTGCCGATAGGCGTTCCAACATTCTACGGAGGGGATATACTAGAATTCTACGGCTCGACGCTGTGGAGAACCCTCGAGGGCGACCTCACGTTCAGGCTCAAAAGCCCACACGGCGGGCAGATCATACTCAAAGGCTCCGATGCGGAGGTCGATGGATACGACGTCTGGTCCGACCGGTCGACGAGCTCCAGGGGCACATGCAGGCTGGATATGTACATCGAGAGGGGCATCTGGAGCCACTGCCTCGGGGACTGGGAGCTGACCGTCGTGAACGATTCGGAAGGCCCGATAGAGATTATATCAAACGTCGCCGACCACCTGTCCTCATGGGCCGACGGCGCCGAGTTCACCGACCACTTCACGGACGAGCGAAACGTGACCTGGCCCGCAACTTCAGATTCATCATTCGTGAACGGCTCCTACTCCACACGCGGCTTCGAGGGATACGGCGGTGTCGGCGGGGGCTCCATCACGGTTGGAGAGATCAGCAAGTTCAGCGGCCGGGGCAAGAGGATAGACGGGCGCACACTTCTAGATATCTGCTCCCCCGGAAACTACGATGTCTACACCACAAGGTCCCACCGGGATGCCGCGAGCTACCCGCTCGGCTCCTACAGGCAGTTCAGCGGTACGAGCGCCGCGGGACCCCACGTGGCGGCCGCAGCGGCCCTCGTCCGGCAGGCCTTCCCCGCAGACGACATGGCCATGACCGCATACCGCCTGACGTCGAGCGCGATCATAGATCCGCAGACGTATATATGCCCGAACGATACATGGGGGTACGGCAAGCTCAGGATTCTTGGTGCTATAGGCATAGTAACGGCGGTAGAGGATATCGCGGGCGGACTCGCGCCGGAGCGGCTGCTGCTCGACCGGAACTACCCGAACCCGTTCAACCCGACGACATGGATCCCGTTCTACCTTCCGGAAGCGGGAAAGGTGAGCCTGAATATCTATGACGTCAGGGGCAGGCTGGTGAAGATACTGAGAAACAGGCGCATGGCAGGAGGCCCACACAGCGTCAGGTGGGACGGCACCGGCCGCGGCAACCGCCCGCTCGCCTCCGGGCTCTACTTCTGCGTCCTGCGCTTCGGGGAAGAGACGCAGTCGAGGAAGCTCGTGCTGATGCGGTGAAAAGTAGTCCAGGGCAAAGTGTGCGTATTAATTGATTCTTTCGAGGTGATCTCTTGCGCCAGGCGGCCCGGATGCTGGCTGAGGGAGAGATAAACGGTGGAATCCAGAAGATCGTAGATCCGTGCATCTCTTAAGGTATGGCGAAAAAGGAACGTCCTGCCGGTCTGGCGTGGCCCGAAAAGGAAACATGACTTCCCATTCAGAAGTGCCGGCAGATCCACAATCCGTTGTATATAGGAAGGTTCCGTTTCTTTATTCAACTTTGACGAGTCCATCGTCATATGGCATGCCATATGACGACTGTCCTGTCAGCTACTTTTTCCACCCTTCCGTGCGCCGTCCGACAGGAGTGGATTGAACCGCCCTCATCTCTATAGATCTACAAAAATACCCCTCCACCCAGTACGAGTTGTACATGCCGGTCACCCAGCCTCCCGTAGGCTCCACCTCCACCACACCATCATAAGGATGCGGAATATACGAAGCTTTCGTGCCGATGACATATCCGTATCTCCATCTTTCTGGAATTCCGCCTAGGACCATATAGATTGGCGTCTTTTCAACATCCCCAAGACTGCTGATCACAACAAGATCAAAATCATGGGCGTGATCACCCGCCGCCCCCTCGAGAGAAGGCGGCTGAAAGTATTCAAATCCCACCACATAGAGGGTATCATCGATGTAATAGAACTGCGCAGCGCCCCCAAAAGAGTCGTCCTCCTTAAAACTAACTCCCAATGGATAGTCCTCCGGAAGATCATCACTCGAGATGCAATCTAGGGGCTCGAGATTCAGGTCGGGAACACTGCAGTGATGATAGGCGGCAATGTACACCTTGTTCCAGTCAGGTGCATACCCCTCGCAGTTCGCGACCACCGTGTACGTATCAGGCTGCTGGAGCGGAAACTCGAACCTGCCGGTGGCATCCGTATACG
>CAYRCK010000030.1:0-38396 GCA_964422745.1 uncultured bacterium | reverse complement strand
GAAGTGTGCATCAGACGATGGGCAGATTCCGGGATTGGCCGTTCGTCTATTAGAAGCCACCGGGGAAGCGCCGGGTGAGGCCCCGAATGAGCCGGAATCCGTAGAAGACGCACCGGATGAGGGGGAGGCACCCGTGGAGGAATCCACCGCCGAAGGAGGGGATTCGTCCACCGATGACCGGGATCCTGAGGCCGGTGATCCTACAATCACAGATCCTGGTTCCGGCGAAGAAAAACCAGATCCCGGAGGGGCTCAGTGACGGAGGACGAGCAAACGGGGACCGATGAATAATCCTCCTGCTTCCGGCAAACATTCAGCAGGGCGCGATGTCCGCGGGTGCTAGAACGCAACCTGGAAATTGGCCAGAACCTCATCGTTATCCACATCGCCCCCTTCTTCCCCGTTCACCTGGTAGTTCAACTGTATCTTCGTGTATTTCCCGTCAATGAACAGATTAGTCCCGAGTGTGATACGGCTCTTCCCGTCTCCATCGATATCCACGTCGCCGTCGTACTCCTCGTACCTCGCGAGCACCTGGACCGCCGTCAAGAAGGAGAGACCGGTATCGACCGTATGGCCTCCCCAGACATACCATCCCGTCTTCTCCAGATTCCCCCTCTCTGATAGAATGTACTCGCATACGAGCACCTCGTTCTCCCAGTTGAAGGAAACGGAACCTCCGTATGTATTCAAATCCTCTTCGTGTGGTTCGGGACTGTTCGTTTTGCCGACGATCACGTTGGATGCAACACTGAACATTCCGAGAAAACCAAACTCCAAGCGGGAGATGAAATTCTTGTACGTGTTCGCGTCCGATGTGTTGGCCCACGCCCCATTGAAGATCCCCGCGTCGAACGTAATATCCAGGTCCTCGTTGAAATCCTCGTAGAAGGTCATGTGCATCCCTACATCGCGATCGGTTCCGAGCCCCTTGGCCAGGGATGAGTTGACGAAGGGAAGGTTTGCAGCCGAAAGCGCAAAATCAGTCCCGAACGGTGGTTTGTACTGGCCTATAGATATAGCCAGCCTCTCGTTCGGCACGATCTTGAACAGCCCGTCGAGCAGCTTCGGTGTCGCCGCGAACTCCGCCAGTATCTTTATGTAACCGAACTCGTTCAGCCTGCCCGTGACGCCGATGCGGGCCCTCTTGGAGCTGAAAGTCGATTCATTTATATTGCCCAATCCGTGGTAGTACTGAGCGTGTACCAAACCGTATAGCGTCATGTCCCCATGGCCCACCGTCAGCGAGGGCCCCGGATCGGATCCCGCTGCACTACATGCAACGGGGAGCAGGGACACGACAAGTATCATGGCTGAAGCAAATGACGGTTTTAAGACGTTAGGTATCAAACCGATCCTCCTTCGAATGTCGCCCAATGGCCCGGCAATTATCCGATCCCCGCCCCGGCCGGAGCATGCACAATTCGAGCGGCAGCCAGAGTCCCTTCCCGGTCGACATAAGATAATGTCCGCCTGCGGATTGAACAAATTAATTTGTTCAGTAGGATCGTGCTGCTGAAACAAAAGAATTCGAATCATCGTAATTATACTGGAATGTTATCACAATACGAAGAGGAGGATACGGTATGAAAAGATTTTTGACCCTGATGGCGGTCTTGCTGGCGCTGCCCGCCGCTGCCTATACTTTCTCATACAGCGACAACGACTGCGACCTATTCAGAGAAGAGGGCGTGGATATCGATTACGAGGACGGATCCCTGATCTTCACATACGACGGCGATGATTGCATTGAGACGGTTGTGATCACGGAAGACTACGAGCTGATCGTCAACGGCCGGCATGTCGATCTGAATAGGAGGCAGCAGAAGCTCGTCGAGGATTACTACGAGGACTTCATGGACATAGCGGAGTTCGCGAAGGAGATCGGAATCGAGGGAGCGAAGATCGGAGCGAAAGGTGCCAAATTGGGCATAACGGCAATCGCCAAGATATTCAAACTGCTCGAGGAAGATTACGATACCGAAGATCTCGAAGAGGACATGGACAGGGAATCTGAAAAGCTGGAGAGGGCGGCCAGAAAGCTCGAGAGAAAAGCCGAGAAGCTGGAGGACATAATTGACGATATAGAAGACCAGCAACGCACATTGCGGCGCAGCATACCCGAGCTGCGAAGGCTGGGATGGTTCTGATCGATCCACTTCGCCGAATGGTACACTATGATGCGATCCGGCAGAGGAGAGCCCGAGACGGGTGTAGAGCCTGAGGAGACGCACGTAGCGGAAACTTCCATTCAAAGCAAAGACAGCGCAAATACTGCTTTATGACACTCCCCATTATCTGATATATACTTTGCATACATTCTGAACAGAGGATCACGTTTATGCGTTTTGCTTTCATGGGAGACGGTTCGCTCGGCCACGTCAAAAGGTGGGTGGGATTCTTTAGAGACAGGGGACACGATGTCCTTCTGCTTTCGTTCGAAAGCGTCAAGGGCTGCGAATTCCCCGCCCGGCTGATCAAGAAGCACCTGCCTACGGATCTTCTAGGCTACCTCTCCGCTCTGAGCACGGTACGCAGGGAACTGACCCTGTTCGAGCCCGATCTGGTAAACGCGATATACGCGGGTGGATACGGCCTGATCGGCGCATTGAGCGGCAGAAGGCCGCTCGTTGTCTCGGCCCTTGGCTCGGATCTGCTGGTCGATTACCCATCATCGATAGTGCACAGGATCCAGATACGTCATGCAATACGAAAAGCCGATCTCGTGACAACAGACGCCGAAAATCTATCGAGGATAGCAGTGTCGATCGGCGCACGACCCGAAAGGGTGATCAAGGCATTCTTCGGCATAGACGAAAAGGTTTTCTTTCCGTCCACACCGGGTGCGGGCGTTTCCGGAAGGCGGGAATCACCTCACCGGATAGTAAGCACACGGCAGCTTTTCGAAATATACAACATCGATCTTCTTATCGAAGCCGCTCCGATAGTCCTGGACGAGAAGGATGCGCTCTTTGTGATCTGCAGCGACGGGCCGGAGCGTGAAAGGCTCGAGGAATTGGCCTTGAAGAAGGGGGTGCGCGGTAATTTTTCCTTCAAGGGCCGAATCCCCACTGCCGACATCTCTAGTGAGTTGCGTTCGGCCGACGTATACGTGTCCGCGTCCAGATCGGACTCCACTTCGGTATCCCTGCTGGAGGCCATGGCATGCGGGGTTCCGCCGGTTGTCACGAACCTCGAGGCGAACAGGGAGTGGATAACGGACGGAGAGAACGGAATCCTGTTCGAGCCCGGGGACAGCGAATCGCTGGCCGGGGCGATAATCAGGTTGATCGAGGACAGGGAATTCGCGGCCTCTGCACGCGAGCGCAATCTGGAGCTCGTCAGGGAGAGGGCTCTCTGGAAACCCAATATGGAACGAGTTGAGAATGCGTTTATCAGCCTCGTGCGTGGCACATGATACAATTACAACCGGTTCCGGACGGAATATGCATTCGAGATGACTATAAAGAACAATCAGACCCTTTTGACCATACTCAGGATACTCGTTATCTCGCTGTTCGCAGGCATGACCGGGGCATGCCTGGTAGCCCTGTTCATGGCCACTCTAGAGGCGCTCATCCGGAACTCCTCGAGACTCATTCCTTTTGCGGAGTTCCTCACTCCGATGGCCGGTGCCCTCCTGGTCGGGTCCATAATCATAAGGAGGTTTCCGGGGGCCGGAGGTGAAGGTACGAACGACTATATCTACGCGGTGAACCACAAGGGAGGCAGGCTAAGCCTGGCGGACACCCTGCTGAAATTCCCGGCTACTATACTAACACTCGGATTTCACGGCAGCGGTGGGATAGTAGGTCCCCTATTGAGGATCGGTGCCGGTTTAAGCAGTTTCTTTGCTGGTTCGGCCCTCGACAGGACCGGGCTGCGTGATAACAACAACCTGCGAACGGCCGCGATCTGCGGTGTCAGCGGCGTTGTCAGCTCCATCTTCCACTCTCCGATCGGAGGCGGGATTTTCGCCGCCGAGATCCTGCGCAGGGAAACGATGCGTTACTCCGACCTATTCTCCTCCATTCTGACCGGGGCGATAGCCTTCATCACATCGGCTATCCTCCTCGCTCAGGGGCCGGTCTTCGATATTGTCGCTCCGGAAACTCCGATGAGATTATCCCATACCTTGTGGCTGCCCTTGGTGGGGATCGCCGCTGGTGGGATAGCACTGCTATTTATCATCATATACGAAAGGATATCGAGCTTGATGAGGCGCATCCCCCTCAAACAGCCGGCCACGGCATTGGTGGGGGGAGCAATAGTAGGACTGCTGTGGCTGATGAAGGCTGATTGGGCGCTCAACATATCCATGCCTCTCTTTGACGGCATGGTTAGCGGAGACCTCTCCTCTCTGCCGCCGTCGGATTTCTACACCCACAACATCGCAGGATTTCTCCTTCTAGCTCTGATGGTAAAGATAATCGCGACATCCTTCACGGTGGGAAGCGGAATGAGCGGCGGATTCACGGGACCGCTGATAATTCTCGGGGTAGGGAGCGGAGCGCTCGCCAGCAGGGTCATAGGCTTTGAAGCCGGATCACCGGAATATTTCGGATTCATGGCCTGCGGCCTGGCGGCGACCCTCGCCTCGGCGGCCAACGTGCCGTTCGCCGCAATCGTGATAACGACAAGGATGTTCGGCGGAAGAGGCTATCTGCTGCCGGCGATCACGGGCGCGATAATCCCGTTCATCATCTACAAGAGCCGCACGATATACGAGTACACGACAACACAATGGCAGTTGAGGAACATGGAGACTGGGAGACCCTGCACCGGGGAGGAGACCGCGGTCCCGGCGGACATCGATGCGGACAATGAAGAACTACGGGAAATCATGAGCAGCGATAAGCCACGATAGGGACTCCCCTCTCTCCTACTCGTCCAGCGGACCGAAAAGTCACCCAGAAAAGACATCAAATACGATTGCGATTGGGAATATTTCCTCCAAATCTTCCCTCTGACAGATGCCGATCCGGGGAAACGCGCCCAGAGCCCTATGGGAATCCAGCCCAGGCATCCGCATTACACATTGATATAACTGCAATTACATTGGAGTTGAGGGGATCCGCTCGAATCCCGCCACCGCTAGCACCACTGGCCGAAGCTTATGGAATACAACTTGTTACGTTTAATCTACTGAAGGTATCGTTTTGGGAGGTATGAGCAACGTGGAGATCGCCGATCTACTTACGAACGCTTTAAAAATACTGGCAGTGATCCTTGTTCTGGCCGCAGTGTACTGCAGGCAGAACCGCCGCAGCCTCTTGACTCCCGTGGCCGTTACGGCCCTAGCGGCTTCTCTCGCGATCAACGTCATCCGGGGCGGGACCGGCGGGCTCATATTCTCTATTTCCGGGATCGCGCTCACCGCGGTCTTTTCCCTTCCCCTGTACAAGCTCGGCAGGATATCCCGTAACGAGGCCGCAACGACACTGGCGGTGGGCGGCATACTCGGCCCGTTCGGATCGGTCATCGTATTGCTCATAGTAACTGCACTATACGCGCTCCAGCGAATTCTGGGCACGGGCAGAATTCCGGTCAACGAATGCATACACGGCATGCCGGCCCGCTGCGCCGGCGATTATATGCCGGACGATATCAAATCACCGATCGCAGAGATCGAGGCAAGAAGGATGCTGACAACCGAGGAGCTGGAAATCGGTCGTGGGGATCCATACTACGATCCATGGGAGGACAGGTTTAAATCCCATGGGGCCGGTCGCACTCAAAACATCCTGCCCCTTCAGGCAAAGCTTGCGCTTGCGGCACTGGCCGTGCTTATTCTCGAAACGCCCTTCTAGAGGAGCCGACATGCCTGTTCAGAATGCGAGGTCCGGAGCTCTCCTGGCGAAAACGCTCGTGACCGTCAATTCCTACTTCCCGAGGACGATACAACACATAAGCGCCCACGGCATCCCCGGTGACAGCGCCCTATGGATAAATCCCTGCAATTCAATTCACACCGTGGGGATGAACAAACCGATCGATATCGCCTTCCTCGACAAGAACGGACGGGTCGTGAAGATGCTCCGAAGCTTCCCCCCGAACTGCGTGGCCGAAGCAGTCGATTCGGCGGCCAGCGCGCTCGAGCTCCCATCGAACAGGCTCAGCGAAAGCGGTACGGCCCGCGGTGACCAGCTGCTGCTCGATCCGTGGTAGGGACCGGCCTACCAGTACCCAACCGCAGCGTATCCCACCCAGTGGCGCAGTGTGCTGATATTCGTCACTCCGAGCCCGGTCTCATCCAGGGGGAGCCTGCCGGGGCTGCGGCTCGTCGCGTATCTCAGAAGATAGCCCTCTGGCGTGTATATATCCATACGGGTACAGATTCCGTCCAGAATGCCCAGACCGAAAGGTATCGAATAGACGCCGCACCACGTGACCTTGTACGGCCACTCGAGATCGTCCCTCGCGACCCTCTCTGTGAACAGCGCGATGCGCTCCCGGCTGAGCGGACCGGCAAGCGTCTCCTCTATTATATCCAGATCCTGCTCGACCCCCCTCTCGTACGCATTAGCGTCCGTGCCGAATGGAGCGTAGTCCCGGCCTCCCCAATTTTCGTCTCCGTAGTGAACGCAATCGGCCGAGATGAGTATCAATGCATCGTCCCCGAGCTTAAGTCCGCGCTTTTCTAGCTCCGAGGCGAGAATGGATGACAGGGCGTCCACCGCTTCATCGAAAAGCCCGCCCCCTAGTCTAGTAACCAGTATCGGGAGGATCTCGATGCCGGGACGGTGGCGCGCTTTGCCGGGCGCGTGTCCCGCTCCACCCTTGATCTCATAATGCTGAATAAAAGGTATAAGGGCCTCGAGTGAATGTTCGCCGGCGTGAAGCTCATCGCTCACGAGCACCAATCCCTCGGGGAGCGAATCAATGACGTCTCCTCGCATCGGGGAAACCGCGATGTCACCGTAAGGGCCCCTCCAGGTGTCGAACGTGTCGAAGACGAGTTTGCCCTGTATCCCCCTCCTCCTCGCTGCATGGCTTACGCCGATCAATATCAGGATGCGCGCCCTCACCTCCCTCATCACATGGACGTATGCCGGGGCCGCGTACAGATAGTCATCGTGCGGACATACAGCACCCAGCATCTTCCCGCTTCTCATCTTGGGGAACGCCGATGCGTTGGAGCCATAGCGTCCGGACTCGATCGAGTCGGTCATGGCCAACAGCCGGGTCATCTGTTCCGGATAAAGCGCATAGCCAACGGAATCCACTGGAATCCTGACCTTCCCATCCACTTCATGAGCTTTTCCGCCGACGAATACAGACAGTAAAAGGGCCGTTATTATCGCAATGCGCGACAAGCAGGATATTATTCTATGCGATATCATTTCCCGCCTCCTTTTCACCTACACCGCGGGGACGCCCCGGGCGGCGAGTGTCCCTGGTTCCGGCAGGCGGAACCCGTAAATCCCCGCGATACGATCCCGTAGCCTACCGACGGTTACCCAGGATACAGCATTCACGGCACGCCGGTCCAGGCCTTAGGGCAGAAGAATCGAGCGAGAAGCTGAAAAGACTTAACATGCCCTCACAAAAGGCATATATTGAACCGATCAATTTTCCTCTCGGTCATCGAGCTTGATGCCATCGACCTGGAAACGGCGGTCGCCATGAACAGCCTACAGAGAAGAATAATGAGCTCGGTAGCGATGCACCATGCCTGCAACGATGCCTCCGTGGTCGCCCTGCCTACGGTCTTCCCCCTGCTGTACTCGGAAGGTCTTCTCATAAAGCGATATTCGGACATCGGAACCATGATACTGGCCGGCCTTGTCTTCGCCATCGTTGCCCAGTTCTTCATAGGTCACGGCGCGAAGCGTCGCCATGCGCGTCGTTTTTTGGCTCTCGATACCCTGATCGTGGGGATATCCCTTACGCTGATGACCCTATCGAAGAACTACATGATGCTTCTTCTCTTCTTTATCGGAGTGAGAATCGGCACGAGCATCTACCACCCGGTGGGCATCTCCTGGATCTCTCACACCTTTAAGGGCAGGGACCTGGATAGGGCGATGGGTTTCCAGAGCGCCTTCGGCAACCTGGGCGTTCTCGCAGCCTTCGCGTCGACCGGCTTCGTCGCCGAGCTATTCGGCTGGAAGGCCCCGTTGATGATCCTGGGCATGTTCAACTTCCTGGTTCTCATACTGGCCTTCTCGATCTCCAGGGGCACGGAAGGACCGCGTATGGATGACGAGGACAAGGAAAGGGTTTCCTGGAGAGATACGTTCAGGGGGCTCAAGCTCTTCATCCCGCCGATCGCTCTAGGCGGGATCGCCTGGGGTATAACGCTCGGGTACGCACCCAGCCTGCTGAATCATAAACTGTCGGTGCCGATGTCGAGAACGGGAATAATACTCGGCTGCTGGATGGGGGCAGGCGCCCTCTCGACCATGTCCTACGGGCGGATCTCCGCAATCCTGGGCCGTCCGAGGACCCTGCTGATTTCCTATGTCACAATGGTCGTCACGTCGCTCGTCCTGTGTTTCAGCACGAATCTTCCGTTGACAGTAACCGCCTTCATCCTGTACGGAGTAGCGCTCTTCGTCACCTTTCCCGCCATCCTCTCGTTCGTAGGCAGCTCCATCGAGCGAAGGAACAGGACCGCTGCCTTCAGCGTCACATCGAATATGCAGATAGTGGGTAACTCCCTGTTCGTGTTCATCGGCGGGTTCCTATCCGACAGGTTCGGAATCAACATACCGTTCCTGCTGCTCGGCTGCGTCACCTTTATAGTCCTTATATACATGACCGTGATCATCCGGGCGGGCAGATGCCCGACTCCCCTCGCCCCTCCCCCGGCCAAACCCAAGGACATAGTTGCCGGATGAGGAACGGCACGAAAAAGCTTATCAGCGCAACCACCGGGCCATATCTAACCCGGATCGAGTCGAGCCGTACAAGGCACGATTGAAATCCGGCTGGACGGATAATGTGTGCACTGTCCTCGAAGGTGCTTCGCAAATCGCCCTTGACCACTGCATTACGGCGCTTCTATACTCGCCGGGTCGAGCGATCATGAATCCGCCTTCATCCCGTACGGGTGGATACTTATATAAAAAAAGGAAGGAGTCGGCACATGAACTGGGGACTTGAAAACAGGCTTTCGCGGATTATCAAACCGGAGACCGGCCATGCGTTGATGCTTGCGGTCGATCACGGGTATTTTCTCGGACCCACATCCAAGCTCGAAGTTCCGAGGGAAACGATCACACCTCTTTTGCCCTACGCCGACGCGCTGATGCTAACCAGGGGCGTCCTAAGAACATCGGTTGATCCCGACGCTTCTACGCCGGTCGTACTGAGGGTTTCAGGCGGCACGAGCATAATCGGCGCCGCCCTTTCCAACGAGGGCATCACGACCGGTTTCGAGGAGGCGATCCGTCTAAACGCATCGGCCGTCGCTATGTCGATATTCGTCGGTACGGAGCACGAAAGACAGACGCTTCTCAACCTCGCCGACCTCGTGAGTGAGGGTGAGCGCTATGGAATTCCGGTTCTGGCCGTTACGGCCGTCGGCAAGGAGCTGGAGAAAAGGGATTCCCGTTTCCTCTCTCTCTGCTGCCGCATCGCGGCCGAGCTGGGTGCGCATTTCGTCAAGACTTACTACTGCGAGGATTTCGAGAAGGTTGTCGACAGCTGTCCCGTGCCGGTCGTGATAGCCGGAGGGCCGAAACTCGACACGTTCAAGGATACGCTAGAGCTTGTGCATGAAGCGATCGAGCGCGGCGCAGTCGGCGTCGACATGGGAAGGAACATCTGGCAGTCGGACCATCCGGTGGCAGCCATACGCGCGGTGCGTTCCGTTGTTCATGAAGGGGCCTCGGCCGACGAGGCGGCGAAGCTGTTCGAAAGCGCCGTTTCCGGCGAATGAGTGAATCCCGGGCATGCCTGATCGGCGCAAACGCGCCTGTACCGGATCATATCAGGTATGCATCCTCACCGGGAGGAGGATTGCGGGCATGCGGGAGGATCGATGATGCGGGTTGCCGTATATCACAGCAATAAAGATATAAGGATAGAGGAAGTGCCCGTGCCGCGGATCGGTCGGGGGGAGCTGCTCGTCCGCGTGGAATCGAGCGGCATCTGTGGCAGTGATGTCATGGAGTGGTACCGTCTGAAAAAGGCGCCCCTCGTGCTGGGTCACGAGATAACGGGAACCGTCGAGGAGATCGGAGGCGGCATAGAGCGGTATGACCCGGGGGACCGCGTATTCGTATCGCACCACGTCCCGTGCAATAAATGCCGTTACTGCTCGACAGGGCACCACACGCTCTGCGACACCCTGCGAACCACGAACTTCGATCCGGGGGGATTCGCGGAGTTCGTCAGGGTGCCACGGATAAACGTGGAACTCGGCACCTTCCCTCTCCCCGACGGCCTGCCGTTCGACGACGGGGCGTTTATCGAACCCCTGGCCTGCGTGGTCAGGGGACTGAACTCGGCCCGTTTCGAGACCGGCCAGAGCGCGCTCATCCTGGGCAGCGGCATATCAGGGCTGCTCTTCGTAAAGACACTCAAGGCCCTGGGCGCCTCACTAATAGCCGCAACCGACATCGAGGATTCGAGGCTCGAGGCCGCCCGACGGTTCGGGGCCGACACGGTTATGAAGGCAGACGATGCCACACACGAGAACCTGAGAAGGGCTAACGGGGGGCGGCTCTTCGACCTCACCGTCGCCTGCGCCGGCGAGCCCCGAGTGGCGGTACAGGCCGTCCGGTCCACGGACAGGGGCGGCACGGTCCTGCTCTTCGCGCCGGTGGAGCCCGGGATCGACGTTCCCCTCCCGCTGTACGACATATGGAGGGACCAGATAGAGATAGTCTCCACCTACGCCGGAGCACCGTCCGATATAGAAGAGGCGATAGGACTGCTCGAGACGGGAAGGGTCAAGGTGGACGATATGATAACCCACCGCCTACCCCTGGAGGAGACGGGCAGGGGATTCAGTCTGGTGGCCGACGGCGGGGAGTCGATCAAGGTAATAGTCAAGCCGCATGTCCGTGCCTCAGGGGCCTGAACTGCCGCCCGGGGAAAGAGATCGCGGCTAAACACGGCGGGGGCGGTTCGGAAATGCCGGCTGGAGGAAGATTTGCCGGAAGCCGGGGGGGCGTTCGCGCATAGGATCCAGGTCAGTCCGGATCCGAAGAGGTATATGATGGACGAGCAGGATCCGGTTGAGATTCCGGTTAACGGGACACTCGACCTGCATTCCTTCCAGCCGAACGACGTCAAGGACCTGGTGCCCGAATACATACGGGCATGCCGAGAACTGGATATACTTCAGGTGAGGATAATACATGGAAAGGGGACGGGTGCCCTAAAACGCACGGTCCGTTCCATTCTCGAACGCCTCCACGAGGTGGAGTCGATCAGTTCCGCACCCGAATCAGCAGGAGGATGGGGCGCGACTGTCGCGACACTGTATCCTATCGGAGATTCCCCCTCTCCCCACACGGCGGATCCCGGCCCCGCAACCAAGTAATCACCACAGACAAGATACAAAGCGCCCCATTCCCGGGCGGCATTTTACCCCCGATCGGACGGGCGCGAAAATAAGGATCAAGCGATCGCCGATCCGGTCGAAACCTATCTTGAGGGGAGGATCGAAATGCACAAGGTGCTGATAGCCGAAGACGATATCACGACTCAGAAGGTTGTGGCGAACACCGTCGAGAAGTTGGGGCACATCCCTATCATCAGTCCCAGCGGTGAACACGCCTACGAAACACTGGCGAGCAATACTGGATTCTCCCTTCTGATCACAGACATTATGATGCCGGGGATGGATGGAAGAAAGCTGGTTAAAACTCTCAGGGGCACATCGGAATACAAGAGTCTGCCGATAATCATGATATCGGCGGTTATCGGGTACAAGGAAATCTACAACGTACTGGAGATGGGAGTTACTTACTTCCTGGCAAAACCCTTGAACACGGATGAGCTCAAGAAATACATACAGAAATGCCTGGTCAAAACCCCCGCGGAGCTTCCCAGGCAAACAATCAAATAACCTGACGCATCCCTGCCATGCCCGGCCGGGGCAATCCCTCCAAGAAATTTCACGGCTATCCATCTGATAACGCTAGAGCAACGGCCTGCACCGGCCGAGCGAAGGATCCATCGATATCCTTCGCTTCGGTTCGATCTCCCACAAGAACGGACTGAGTGGCGTATCCATCGATATCCTTCGCTTCGGTTCGATCTCCCACACGATCGGCATGTCCATCCAGGTTCTGCCGGAATGAGGATATAACCATCCTAATTATATTTACATGGAACCTAATTTGGATATAATCTCGGGGAGAACAGGCGATTACACCAAATAGAGCGGGGAAAGGAGCATGCGGATATGAAAGAAACGATATTCGAGAGAGCTGCACTATATGCAAAGGCGCTTACCCTCATCTCAATGATGCTTTTAATATTCTGCGGTGCCGGTGCAGGGGAAGTTATCGCACCGGAAGACGTCCAGAGGATAAAGGCGAGCTACTGGGCAGATATCAGCCCTGACGGCCGATGGGTAGCTTACTCGGTTTATACCCAGAGACAGGTGGACGAGGATCCCGGCGGAGCCTATAACGAGCTCTACCTGGTCTCCGTGCGGACCGGTGAGATCCGGCCGTTCATAACCGGTAAGGTGAATATCAACCACCCCCGGTTCAGCCCCGATGGTTCGAAGATCGCATTTACGGCCAAAAGGGGCGAGAAGGCGAAAACTCAGGTCTGGATGATTCCGATCGACGGCGGAGAATCCATCCAGGTCACAAAATCTAAGACGAACGTCTCGACATTCAGGTGGCACCCCGGTGGGAAGAAGATCGCCTTCGTGGCGGCGACACCCAAATCCGATATCGAGAAGGAACTCGACGAAAAAGGTTACGGCTTCGTATTTTTCAAAGAAAACCTGAAACACAGAAACCTCTATATAACGGGTATAAGCAGGGAAGGCGGCGAGGACGACGCGAGGCAACTCACCGAGGGGATCACCGTATGGGATTTCGAGTTCGATCCCTCGGGTGAAAAGGTGGCGATAGGCGCCTCGCCTCTGAACCTCATAGATCACAGATACATGTTCAGAAAGATCTATATCGTCGACCTGGCGACGAAAGAGCGAACCCGTCTTACGGACAATCCGGGCAAGCTCGGTAACTACAATTTCAGCCCGGACGGCTCCAGGATGGTATACACGGCGGCTAGTGAAAGGAAAGACCACGCGGTAAGCCAGGTCTATGTGATCGATCTGGACGGAGGAACCCCGACCAACCTGACGGAGCCGGGATTTCGCGGGCACGTGAGCTGGGCCGGGTGGAAGGACAACAAAACCGTCCTCTACAGGGCCGGAGAGGGTGTGTGGCCGACACTCAGCACCGTCAGCGCCGGCGGTGGAAGCAGGAAGGTCATCCTCGACTCGAGCAAGACCGGGATCGTCTTCAATGCCTTCAGCTTCACAAAGGACTTCGAGCATTTCGTCCTAGTCGGCAGCAGCCCGAATATCCCGGCCGATATCTTCTACTGGAGACAGGGCAAGAAGAATCTAGAGAAACTGACCGATCTCAATCCGTGGATATCCGACCTGGAACTGGGACGGCAGGAGGTTATTCGTTACCGGGCCCGGGACGGTCTCGAGATCGAAGGGCTCCTCGTGTACCCGGTCGGATACGCTGGGGAAGAACGATACCCGCTCATAGTAGGGGTACACGGAGGTCCCGAATCGCACTACTCAAACGGTTGGCTGACCCGGTACTTCAATCCCGCCCAGGTTCTAGCCGGGAAGGGCTACGTTGTCTTCTTCCCCAACTACAGGGCCAGTACCGGATACGGTGTCGAGTTCGCCCTCGAGGGTTATATGGACGCGGCGGGAAAGGAGTTCGACGACATAGCGGACGGCATAGAGCATCTCGTATCGATCGGCGTAGCAGACCCTGAGCGGGTGGGACTCGGCGGTGGTTCGTACGGAGGATTCGCGGCCGCCTGGTTCGCAACGTACTACACGAAGTACGTGAAGGCCGTGTGCATGTTCGTCGGTATAAGCGACCTTATCAGCAAGAGGGGAACGACGGATATCCCTTACGAGGAACTGTACGTCCACTCAGGGGAGAAGCTGGAGAAAACATGGGAGCGTAGCCTCGAGAGAAGCCCGATATACTGGGCGCACCAGAGCAGAACGGCCGTTCTCATACTGGGGGGCAAGTCAGACAGCCGTGTGCATCCCTCGCAGAGCCTGGAATTTTACACACGGCTTATGATGAACGACCACCCGGCGACGAGAATGGTGCAGTATCCCGGCGAGGGTCACGGCAACCGAAAGCAGCCGGGAAGGATCGACGTCCTGCACAGGCAGCTTCAATGGTACGACTGGTACGTCAAGGACGCCCGACCGTTCGACGGGCCGATGCCGCCTCTGGATATAACCGAAGCATACGGTCTCGAGCTGGAGAATAAGGAAGAAAAGTAAATCAACGGAAGAGGTGAATCATGAAAAAGGTCGAAAATAAGATCTCGAGAAGATCGTTCCTCGGCCGGGGAGCCGCCACATTCATAGGGGCGGGTCTAGGTCTCGCGGGATCGGCGGACCTGATCGAGAGCCGTCCCGCGAACGACGAACCGAAAAAGGATTCGGGAGTGTCAACCGAAAAGCCGGCGATTAAGTCATACCGTGATCTCGGAGGCACCGGCTGGAGTGTGTCGGATATTGGTTTCGGGAACGCGACCATGCAGGATCCGGCAATTCTCGAGTACGCGATAGAGCGCGGGATAAATTACGTGGACACGGCCCGCCAGTACTACGACATGGAGGTTGTGATAGGCAGGATCTTTCCGGAGAAGCGCGACAAGATCTTCGTGACCACAAAGCTGGTCCCCGAGCTTGTAACACCGAGCGTCTCCACCGAGGAGATCACGCTCGCGATAGAGGAGAGTCTGACCCGCCTCAACACCGACTATATCGACTGCTGCCTCATCCATTCGGTCGGCGATCCGGAGCAGGGCGACCGGACAAGGATAGAGAATCCGAATATCTACAAGGCATTTGAAAGGGCGAAGAGGGAAGGAAAGATAAAGGCGTGGGGCGCGAGCTCGCACGGCCCCAAGATGATTGATGACTTCACGTGGCTTCTGGATAACACGGATATAGATATGATCATGCCGGGCATGAACTTCATGACCAGAGGTCTCGAGCCGGTTCTGGCCAGGGCCAAGAAGATGGGCGTTGCAGTTGTGGCCATGAAATCGCTCTCAGCGGCACGTAAGATAGATTATTCCAAGTACATGAAGGAAGGAAGGACGATCAGGCAGGCCGTCACCAAGTGGATGCTGGCGCAACCGGATATCGACACTATCGCGATAACGATGAGAACGTTCGAGGACGTAGACGAATTCGTCGCCGCCTCGGGAGCCCCCGGTCTCTCAGGCGAGGAGAAAAAGGCCCTCGAAGGATACGGCATGCTTCTCGACCACGATTATTGCCGTCCCGGATGCAGCGGATGTCTTCATGCTTGCCCATATGACGTACCCATTCATGATATACTCAGGTACAGGCTCTACTTCAATAACTACGGCCGCGAGAAATACGCCATGGGCCTCTACGGGAAACTGGAAGAATCGCGTAACGCAGGTGCATGCGCGACGTGTTCCGGGGCCTGCGAATCATCATGTCCATACGGTCTGGCAATAAGATCGAAACTGGTAGCTGCTCATTCAGAACTCACGGTTTAAAAATATGGGGAGGGTACCCAGTGAACACAAATAAGGTACGCTTACTTAATCGCAGTGTATTGGGACGCACGGCACTCTGCCTGATGCTCGCCGCCGCGTTTCTGGCCGCCGGTTGCGCAAGGGAGGAGATCGACCCGGCGAAGAAACCGCTTGTCGACGCCGTCAAGAAAATGGGCGGGATGAAAAAGGCATCCAGCTGGACGACCAGGACCGAGAAGGGCCTGCTGAAGGTCAATTGGCCGGGGTGGGGCGACCTGCAGGCGGACTGCACGCGCTTTGTTAAAAAACCCGATAAGGCGAAAATAGACAGGGACTTCAGTGCCTTCGACCACCCCTTTTTCATGACCTATTACTACAACGCGGGAGACGGTTGGGCTGTCGTGAACCTCGGTGTCCGCCAGTCCCCGAACATCACATCGATGATGAAGGAGTTCGTGGACAGGGCGAACGGCCTTGCGTATTACCTGGAAGAATGCGACACCTTCTTCCTCATATCCGAGGTGCCGGACGACTCCCTCATGGCCGGCTCCGGGCTTGAAAGGGTCGGCTGCGTACATGATGGGGATACGATCCTGTTCGATGTCAACATGGATTCGAAACTCCCCGTGCGCATAACTGAAAACGGAGGCGCCAGGGTATCGATACTGGAAGATTTCAGAAAAGCGGACGGGATGAGAGTTCCCTTCCATCTGACGATCTACGAAAACGGACAGAAGAGAAACGAGTATATCTGGAACGAGATCAGTTACGATGACGAGATAGACGATACCGTGTTCGAGGAGGACCGGCCACCGGCACCGGAATCCGGAGAATAGACGGTTGGATTTACTCGTACTCCAGCCGGCTGTTTAGAGACGGGAGGCTATCTCGCCTATCGATGCCGCCTTGCCCCCCGGCCCCATCGAGCCGTCGATGAAAACGGATGCACCCGATTCGGCCAGCTCGCTCAGTGTGCTTTCAGCCTCCTCGCCCATCGGCGCAATAACGGCGATCGGACAGTCGCTGATTCTCCTTATAGCCCTGACCATAGCCGATGCATCGACATCATCGGGACTATGATCGATAACGACAAGGTCGACGGCTCTAAATCTAAGAAGACCCAAAATATCGCATGACGGTCCGGCCGAAACGAATTCGCATCCGATCCGGGATAGTTCCTCCGCAGCCGATCGCTTATCCCCGTCGTCCCGGATCATAGACAGGATCACCCGCTTTTCCCCGCCGCCGGCACCGAAGTGACCGGCGCATCTATCGTTCTCCATTCTACAGGGGAGGAGGATCTCGACTTCCGTTCCCGAATCGGCCCCGTTCCTGAATTTAATAATCCCATCGTGGTCCTCGACGATCATTCGAGCGTTCGTGAGACCTAGCCCCGCGTGCCCGCCGTTCCGTTCCGAGGTGTAAAACGGCTCGGCCGCCCTCTCCGCCGCCTCCTCACTCATCCCGGCGCCCGTATCCCTTATAACCAAGCCGAAGTATTTACGGTTTTTGTCAACGGCTAGCGATCCACTCATCGTCTCCGGCAGCCCGGTTGCAAAAGAATCGATCGAAACCGTTCCTCCACGGGGCATCGCCTCGACCGCGTTGAGGCATATATTCATGACCGCCTTCCGCAGCCTCCCACCGTCGGCCGGCACGAGGCATGAGCAACCTCGATACGAGACCTCGACCCTAATGCCATCCGGGAAAGCCATTCCGAATGATCTTTTCACGCTCCGGAGCAGATCCACCATCGAGATCCATTCGAGCCTCGGCGGGATCCTGTTCCCCAGGGAAAGAAGCTTTTTGGTATAATCACCACCCATCTCGGTGGCCTTGAGTATGTCCTCTATATCGGTTTCGACCGATCTCCTATCGTCTAGGTTCGACAGCGCCAGGGTCGCATACCCGGTCACGGCGTAGATGATGTTGTTGAAGTTATGAGCGATATCGGCCGCCGTTTTTAGTATAGTATCCGCCCTCTGGCTGCTCATGATCTCCCTCTCCAGGCATCCCCGTTCGGAGGTATCATGCATTGTACAGCACAGCCCGATTATGCCACCACGCCGGTCGATCATAGGCGCCCTGGTCACAAGATAAGTCCTCTCGACGGGCGTTAGATCAACGGTGTCGATGGTGCGTACGGTTTTCCCCTTCAAAACCTCCCTTTCCAATTCGGCGGTGCGCAGTGCGAACTCTTCGGGGAAAATTTCAAGGTCCTTCCTGCCCAGCATCGCCTCCTCGGGCATTCCGAACACCTCGCAGCAGCAGCCGTTCACCATCGTGTAGCGTCCCTCCGCATCCTTCGTGAATGCAGCATCGCCCATACATTCGAAAGCGGCCCGGCAGCGATCCGCTGTAGCCCTTAACGAAGCTTCTCTACCCATGGTCTCCGAGATATCGACGGCGATCCCTGGACGCGCGTTAACGCCGTCGCCGGTGACAATCTCCCGTCCAGCGGCAAAGAGCACGTCTACGACCGAACCGTCCTTATTCAAGAAGGCCGTTTCGGCCGAGCAGCTGAGCATGGAGCCCTCATAGACCGGCTCCATCCTCTCCAGCACCTCCCCGGCATCAGGCCAGAATGGATATGGCGGCCCCAATCCCATGACCTCTTCCCGGCTGTAGCCGGTCATCCTGGAAAATGCGGAATTCACGGTCAGAACAAGACCCTGTGAATCCGTCAGTATGAAGGCGGCGGATGCATCCATCATTACGGATTCAAAGGGGATCGGACCGGCTTTACTCGCTGCGCAGAGTTTCGAGGGCTTCTCAAACATCGATATGTACTCCGGCCTTTCGCCGTCATGAGTTCAATCCCACAGGATATATAACCGATCAAAAGGGTTATCGGCCTCAAACGATGTGATCTTGATTATTTTCGATGGTTATGGACTTCCCCGTGAGCGTCCGATGGCGGGCGAGGGCGGGATGTCACTTTCCGAGGCTGCTCATGACCTTTATGGCGTCGAAGAGACCGGTTCTCGTCACCATGCCCACTATATTCCATTCGTGATCCACGACCGGGAAGAATTCGCTCTTTCTTCTCATAATCTCCACGAGGGCCCGTTCGGCCGGATCTGACAACCGGAGGGGATTTACAGCCGGCTCCGTCCGCATCACCTGCCCGACGGTGGTCGAGACCCACATGTTCCTGTCTACACGTCTGATATCCTCGAGTGAGACCATCCCCACGAGGATCCGGTCATCGGCGACGGGGAAAGAGCTCAAGCGGTGCCTCAGGAAGTACTCTTTCACAACCGTTTCGAGATCCAACGACACGCCGGCCGTAACGATGTCACGCCTCATCACATCAGCGACCGATTTCCCCTCGAGAGCGCTTCTGTAGGCCGCCATGATGTATCCCAGCCTCGTGGCCCGTTTGAGAAAGAAGCCTATGAATATCAGCCACAGCCCGCTTATGAAGCTCTGCAGCCACACGAATGCCAGCATTCCCAGGAGCATTAGAAATATCGCGAATCCGCTGCCGATTCTGCTGGAGATCCTGGTTGCCAGCACTATGTCGCCTGTTTTGCGCCATATCAACGCCCTGAGTATCCTTCCGCCGTCCAGCGGAAATCCGGGCACCATATTGAATATAAGAAGTCCGACATTGATCTCGGCCAGGGAACGAGTGATCGCGTATGCGTACTGAACGTTCCTCGAAGCCAATGAGATGATATAGAAAACAACAGCCAGCGCCAGTGACATGAGGGGTCCGGCGGCCGCCATCTTGAACTCCAGCACGGGATCGTCGACATCACGGCTCATCTGTGCTATGCCGCCGAACATGAACAGCGTTATCCTCTTGATCGGAAGACCGTTTCTAGATGCCACGATCGAGTGGCTGAACTCATGCAGAATAATAGATACGAAGAGCAGAAGAGCCGTTACAAGTCCTAGTATCCAGAGCTGAACCGTTGAAAAAAGACCCGGAAAATTTTCTGGATAGTACCCGCTCGCGAAGGTCCATGTTACCAGTGAGAGGATAAACACCCAGCTGACATTGAGCTCAATGGGAATCCCCCCCATATGGAACAGCCGGATGTTATGTCGAAACATTACGTCTCCCGGACCGGAATCACCCATTAAAGCCCGGGTCACAGCCTGGAATCTTCGGTATATCGGATGAACCGGTTGTCGCCATCGAGCTCGATGAAGAGGGGGTCTGGTTCGCCTTTCGTCCACGTGAAAGCCATTATATCGATAGTGTCTCCTTCATCCACGAGATGGGCCGCGGCACCGTTCATTCCAATCACGCCGCTGCCTCGCTCGCCCCGGATCACGTATGTCTGGAGTCTGTGCCCGTTAGTGTGATCGACTATGATGACGTTCTCATGAACGCTGAGGTTCGCCTTGTCTATCAGGTCCTCGTCTATCGTGATACTTCCCACATATTGGATGTCGGCCTGCGTTACCCTGGCTCTCAGTATCATAGATTTCAGTAATAAGCGCTTCATCCTGCCTCACCCGTAGATACGCGTCCCGGGTTCCGCTTCCACCATTTCATCATTTGCGCAAGAACCGCCGGATGCCTATCGCCCTGAATATAGTAAAAAACGGACTCAGGGGGAAGCATATTGGCCGCCAGGTGCTTATATTTTCTCACCGGCTATATCCTCCAGATAGCGTTCGAATTTATTCTTCTCATCCACCAGGATGTTGCTGAACGTGTCCCGCACGTCGTCGGACCATGTAAACGCCATGATGCTTACTTCGTCACCAGCGCGAATATGTTTCGAAACGGCGCCTCCCGCGGTGATTCTTCCCCCTCCCCTCTCACCCCTCATGGCGAATGTCTCCAGCCTGGCACCGTTTGTGTTATCCACTATCAGGATCTTCTCCATCGGGGCGATGTCACCGAGCTCCAGCAGCTCCTCGTCTATTATCAGGCTGTCTATCTTCCCGGGCGATTCGTCCGTTATGTGAGCCTTGTGGATTTTTGACTTGATGACGAGCCTTTCCTCTATGTTGGACAGAATGAACTTGGACTTGCCCGAGGGGGACAGGGGGATCTCGCCTACTATATCGAATTTCACCCTGAAGGCCTCTCCGCAGTTATCCTTGATCTTTCCTTCCAGCTCCACCTTGAACTCATCCTTCCATTCCGGTCCCGGCACTATCCTGAAAATCACCCCTCCCCGGTCCCTCTGCTCTATCTGGAACCTGTATATCCCGGGCACGGCCCTAGACAGCCACGTCCAGAAAAATCCTCCGATCGACTTTCCCTCCGGTGTCACTATCGCGTCGAACGTTCGGCCCTCTATCCTGTCGATCAGCGGAAAGCCCCTGCCGCACGGGCACTTTCTCGCCGTAGGTATGGCCAGGTCACCGGTCCTGTACCGCAGGAACGGCATGTACATATTGGAGAAGTCGGTCACCACGATCTCTCCCACCTCGCCGCTCTGGGCAGGTCTCCCGCTCTCGTGTATTATCTCGACGTAGAACAGATCGTTGAATACATGCAGCCCGCGGTGCTCCTCGCACTCATTCGATATGTTCGCGAACTCCCTGCTGCCGTATCTGTCGAAAACGGGGCAGGAGAAAGCATCTTCGATTATCCTTCGCTGGTGGGCGAACAGCCTTTCGCCGCTCGTGACAACGGCCCTGGGCTTGGCGGCGGCCCCATTCCCTCTTCTGCAGTACTCGGAAAAAACCGTGAGAGCGGAAGGGTATCCAACGATCAGCCCGGGCTTGAACCTGCCAAGCCTCGAGTTGTACTCGTTCATCGTAACATCGGACATATCGAAGGTCGTCAGGTACATGATGTTGTTGAAGTAGTTCTTCACGGTCTCTTTTACGCGTTTCTTCAACGATGTATCGAAGCTGAATCCCCAGAAAAACGCCTGCCTGTCGCCTATATCGATCCCGGACCAACGGTAGGCCCGCATCGTGTTGGCCCTGCGGACGGGACCAGCGGATTGATCACAGTAGAAATTCAGCGGCTCCCCCGTAGATCCACCCGTACTGGAGGGATGACCCCGCCTCAACGGATCCTTTGTCATCAACCGGCGTCCCTCCGACCTTATCCTGTCCTTTGTAAGGAAGGGCAACTTCTGAAAATCCGATGGATTCTGTATATCGTCGGCTCCCAATCCGCTTTCCTCGAAGATGTCCCGGTAATACGGGACATGGACCGTGATCTGTTTCAGGAACTCCTTCAGCCGTACCCACTGGAGCTCTTCCAGCTCCTCCGCCGGTAACCATTGGTTCCGCTCCAGATCCTCGAGTATAGTGAGAATCCTGTCCCCCCTGAAGCCTCTGTAGATGGGATAGATTATATTCCTAACGACGAATGGAAAGAGCGGCGGCAACATAACGCCTCGGCCCCTGGTTTTTAACACTTACCAAACAGATAACACCTGAAGACGTATCTTAATTTATAGAGTCGCATTATCCAAATCGATTTTTTATTTCCTGCGAAATCCGATAGCATTGCAAGGAAAAATCCCGGGTCGGTCCTGTGAAATATCTTATCGTGCCATACCCACGGTGAACCGCAGCCGACCCTGTTGATCTCCGTTTTGTCCTGACCGTAGACATTCCGCCTCTGAGGATCGTTGAAATGTGTCGTCGTGGCCAGGTATCCCTCCTCGAGCGCAATCCTGATCACACGCTGATTACGCCCTCCGCCCGGCCAGCATAAAAATTTCACCTCCGTGCCCAGGGCCGTCTCGATCTCCTCTCGCGACTGAACGAGTTCCGCCCTCACCCTGCCCTCGTATTCCTGATCGGTTTCGAATCTTCCTCCGCCGGGGCTGTCACCCACGATTTCGAGGAGGTCCTGCCGCCAGTCCCTGTTCAGGAAGAATCCGGCTCCGCCGTTCGCACTCACGTGCCCAACCAGTCTCGCCGTGAGCCCCTTGTCCTCGAAGTACCGCCGGGTCACCAATGATTTTCCATGCTCGTATATCGGTGTCCCCAGGGGTATATCCTTTTCAAGTCCGGCTGATATGTACTCGAATTTCCTGTCCGGATACATGTTCCATCCGAGCCAGGGAGGGGCCGAGTATCCCCCCGCCTCCTCCGGCCTGTGGAAATCTATCACCCGGGGGCCGCTGAAATACCATGTGTGCGTCTTGGCATGACTCTGGGCCTCGATCAGGCCGCTGCCCGTCATCCGCTTAAGCTCTTCCCAGGACACGAATCCAGGTGCCGAAAGCTCCTCCAGCTCCGCCTTCCCCTCCCAGTGGTCCTCGAGTGTCGGACGGACGAGATCCCGCGGATCCACGAAATCCGTGCTGATCCAGATTACGGCCCGATGCCCGTACTTCTTGAGAATGGGATAGGCGTAGACCCAGTTGTTGAGGTAACCGTCGTCGAATGTCAGTACAACCGGCTTGCCGGGCAGCTTACGCCCGAAAGCCATATGCGCGTAAAGCTCGTCGAGCGATATCGTGCTCCAGCCCCTCTCCTTTAGAAGGCTCATCTGCCCTTCGAATACGTCGACCGGTGTAGTAAGATGGTTCCACAGCCAGCCCGGGCTTGCGGGCCCGACACCATGGTACATGACAACCGGGATCCCTCGTAATCCCATCTACACAACATCCTTCCGTGGACTCGATGAGGACTTTGGGGCGCCGCGCTTCAAGGCGTACAGCCTTTCATAGACATCCCCGATCCTCTCAGATATTGCCGTCACTCCGTAGGAGGCCTCGGCTTCCTCCGCGGCCGAAGCCGACAGCCTGCCGGCGAGATCCTCGTTCGAGAGAAGCTCACCTATTCCAGCGGCGATGGCCCCCGCATCACGGGCCGGTACGATAAGGCCGTTCCCCCTGTCGGTCACCGCATCCGGTATGCCCCCCACGCCGGTGGCGACTATGGCCTTACCGGCGGCCATGGCCTCCAGCAGAGAAACCGGCAGCCCCTCACTGACCGAGGAGAGAACAAACACGTCTCCGGCCGCCAGGATATCCGGGATATCCCTTCTCTTCCCCGCAAGCACAACGTGTGCCGCCAGGCCGCGCTCCATGATCGAATGCTCTATATCTCCCCTGCTTCTTCCCTCGCCCACGATCAGGCATCTCGCATCCGGATGATCCTTGCGAAGGATCCCGACCGCCTCCACCAGAACAGGATAATCCTTCGCGGGAACCAACCTCCCGACCGATACGACCAGCGGATCGGTGCTCTCCCATCCGAATTCAGCCATAACGCCGGCCTTCCCCCTTTCTCCGCTTCTGAAACGTCCGGTGTCGACTGCGTTCGGAATATAGAGCAGCTTGCCGCCGGGGGTTCTCTCACGAGTCCCCCTGATATCGAGTATATCCCGGCTGACACACATCCTCGCATCCGTCACGGGATTCAGGAATCTCTCGAGAAACAGGTGAAGCGGAGATTTCCAGGGATGCCTGCCGTGTTCGGTCGTAACCAGGACGGGCACCCCCGCGAGCTTCCCCGCCGCTCTTCCCAGAAAGTCCGCAAGCGGTAGATGGCAGTGCAGCACGTCGAACCTTCCATGTCTAAGATAGCCGACGAGCCGTGAAAAGAAGATCGGGAGCAGAGCCCACCTGAACCGCATGAGGTGTACATCCGCCGCGTACCGTGCCGCTTCCCCCTCCATCTCTTCGTCTCCATGGGTGAAACAGCACAGATGAACCTTGAAACGAGATCCGTCGAGGTTTTTGAGAAGGCTCAGAACCTGCATCTCGGCACCGCCCACGTGCAGCTTCGGGATGAGCATGCAGACCTTCAACCTCTTTCCGCGAATGGCGATCAAACCCGGTAATTCCCCCTGCCGACGTCTGTTGCATAAAAACTTGGATTGAATATTACTACAACTGCATGCACAATACAAGCGGAGCACATCAACATCACGGGCCGAACCGACGGAGGCAAACCGAAACTTACGGCGGGACAGCGGCCGGCAGTCAGGGAATGAAGCATTGCATGAACGGCGGAATGAGATACGACCGGAGAGGATCGGACAGAAGATGAACGATACCCTAAACACCGGTGAGGAGTTCGCGCTGGATCTCGACCGCCGTGATCCCCTTTCCGGATTCCGTGACCGGTTCGATATGCCGGCGGACACAATATACATGGACGGCAACTCGCTCGGTCTGATGCCCGACGATTCGGTGAAATCGGTGAACAGGGTCCTAGACGAGTGGAGGACGATGGGGATCGGCGGATGGCTGAACGGCAAGCCGCCGTGGTTTTTCTTCGCTGAAGAGCTCGGAGCGAAGATGTCGCGGATCGTCGGAGCCAGGCCGGAAGAGGTCGTCGCCACAGGAACAACGACGGTCAATATACACGCTCTCGTATCGACCCTCTACAAACCGGGGAACGGGAGAACCAAGATAATGGCCTCCGCAATGGATTTCCCTACCGATATATACGCGCTCAAGAGCCAGCTTTCACTCAAGGGATACGATCCCGGCGAGCATCTCGTGCTCGTGCCGGCCGATGAGAACGGCTTTATCGATGAGGAAAGCATCGTGTCGATGATGAGCGGCGAGATATCGCTGGCCCTGCTTCCCTCGGTACTGTACAGAAGCGGGCAGCTGCTGGATATCCCCGGGCTTACAGAAGAGGCCCATGCCAGGGACATTGTTATCGGATTCGACTGCTGTCATTCCGTGGGCGCAGTGCCTCACGAATTCAAGGAATGGGACGTGGACTTCGCTGTATGGTGCAGCTACAAGTACCTCAACGGCGGCCCGGGAAGCCCGGCGTTCCTCTATCTCAACCGCAGGCACTTCCAGAGGGAACCGGCCCTGGCAGGTTGGTTCGGCTGCATGAAGGAGAGGCAGTTCGACATGAGTCTCGAATTCGAACATGCGAAGTGCGCGGGTGGATGGCAGATATCATCGACCGGAATCCTAGGCTCCGCCGCAGTCGAAGGAGCTTTGGATTTGATCCTGGAGGCGGGGATCGGCAGGATAAGAGAGAAGTCGGTAGCCATGACCTCATATCTGATCGCCCTGGTGGAGGCGATGCTCGAAGGACCCCCATACAATTTCACGATCGGCTCGCCTGAGGACGCCGCGCGCAGGGGAGGGCATGTTGCACTCCGCCATGCCGGGAGGGCGCAGGGAATATGCGAGGCGCTCAAGCGAAGGGGTATCGTTCCAGACTTCCGCCCTCCTGACATAGTCAGGATAGCTCCGGTGGCTCTTTACAATACCTTTCACGAGATATGGATGGTCGTAGCGGCCCTGAGAAAGATCATAGAGGGGAAAGAGCACGAGATCTCCTATCCCGATAATAATATAATTCCTTGATGTAAAAGGCTCTTGCAGATACCTCCCGATGACTGCCGGCGCCCTTGGGCGAAATCCGATACCCATGCGGTGACATGGACGGCGCGACATCCGTTCGATACCGGCAACCTCGATTACTCAATAAACTTGGCATCACACTTGCTTTCCATCGATTTGAGCATTCTACCCGAAATTACAGTTTGAACGGTCATCTGATAGAGCCCGATTCAAGAATGGAGGCGGATATGTCCCAGTTCATGGAATTATTGGAATGGTTCGATCACACGGGAGAGGAGATCGTGCACAGGCTGCCGCCTGAGGGTTCGGCGGAGATAAAGATGGGCGCCCAGTTGATCGTGCGCGACAACCAGAGCGCCGTATTCTTCAAGGACGGCAAGGGGCTAGATATATTCGGGGCCGGAAGGCATACCCTCACGACGAAGAACCTGCCCATCCTTACAAAGGTGCTGGCCCTTCCCTGGGGATTCAAGAGCCCCTTCAGGGCGGAGGTCTATTTCGTAAACATGAGGATGTTCCTCGATCAGAAATGGGGAACAAAGGATCCCGTCGCTTTCAAGGACAGCAAGCTGGGACTTGTAAGGCTCAGGGCCTTCGGCAGATACACATTCAAGATCACCGAGCCCGTGCTTTTCATCAACGCCGTTGTGGGAACCCAGGGAGTCTACACCAGCGGCATGATCGGAGACTACCTGAGGGACGTGATCGTCTCTCGCATAAACGATCTTTTCGGCGAACGCCTGGATACGATCTTCGATCTCCCCCAGAACTACGACGAGCTGGCCGTCGAGATAAAGGACCGGTTGGTGAACGATTTCTCGAAGTACGGGATGGAGCTGGCCGACTTCTTCATCAACTCGATCACACCTCCACAGGAGGTCCAGCGGATGATCGACGAGCGAAGCGGATTGCAGGCGGTCGGCAACCTGGACAGCTTCTTCAAGTTCAAGGCCGCCAAGGCGATGGGTGACGCAGCTTCGAGTGAAGGAGCCGGGGGCGCCGGTGCCGCGGCGGCCGGGGGAATGGGTGTGGGAGTGGGCGCCGGTCTGGGAATGATGATCCCCGGGATGCTGGCTAAGGCCGTGCCGGGGCAGCAGGGAACCGGAACGAGCACCGTCGTGGAGACGCTGCAATGCCCGAAGTGCCACAACGAGGTCTCGGGAGAATCGAGGTTCTGCCAGAACTGCGGCACGCAGCTCGTGGCCATGAACAAGTGCCCGGAATGCCTCACCGAGCTCCCGGCGGAGGCGAAATTCTGCTCTAACTGCGGTCACGAGCTGAGCACGGCCCGCACCTGTCCGCACTGCGGCACCAAGCTGCCGCCCGGGACGAAGTTCTGCGTGAACTGCGGTGAAAGGATAGAGAAGGAACAAGATGCTGATTAGTTGCAGTCTCTGCGGAGGAAAGAATGATGTGCAGCCGGGACAGAAGATGCTGTCCTGCGCTTTCTGCGGCTCCTCTCTCGCCATCGACGAGGGCGCCGGCCCAGAGCACCTCATCCTCCCCCACGAGCGCAACGACCGGTACGCCGAGGAGGCCCTGTCCTCGTATCTCCTCCGAAAGAGCCGGCCGCACCCCAGGGATATGAAGACGGAATTCTCCTTCGTACCGTTCATGATGATAGAAGACGAGAAGGGACAATTGAATACAATCCCCGCAGGCGGGTCTCCCCCCTTTGCGAGGGTGCTCCCGTTCCCGCCGTCGGGCGGGTACCGGTTCTTCAATGCACAACTCGCCAAGGAGGAGAAGGTCCACCCTTTGGGGGAAATCGGCGAGGACACGTCCAGGGTTCTCCATCTCCCGGTATACCGCATAGCATATACTGCGGGCGGTGGCGAATGGGAGGCCCTGGTCATCGGTGAAAGCTGGATGGTGTCGGCGGATGATATCCCGCCCGAGCGGCCGTTCTCGTTCAATATCGGGAACACACTTGCAGCCGCCGCGCTATTCACCGCATTCCTCTTCCTCGGGAAACTGGCTCCGGGGTGGCTCGAGCGACTCTTCTACATAGCAGCGGCCTCGACAGCAGGATTCGCCGCGTACGTGATACGCAGAAAGGCGGCCAGCCGGACATGAACGGAGATCCTGCAGTTGCCACAACAAAAAAACGGCGTGCGGGGGCGCGGGGCGTAAAGCCCAAACGGTCGGGAGACTACGCCGAGAGCTTCGGGATCACCTGCCCCCTATGCGGCGGCTCGCTCAGGGTTCACGAAGGGGAAAGAAGCATCCACTGCGAGTACTGCGATTCATCTCTATACATAACGAGGCCCAGCGGCGTGAGAAGGTTCACGATGCGGCCCAAGATCACACCCGGCCGGGCGAAGCTGGTGGCCCTGCATTACCTGTCGGAGAAGACGGGCAAGAAGGTGAAGGCCCGCCACGCATCGATAATCGATCTCAAGCTCATCCATGTACCCTTCTGGAGAATGAGGGGAAGGCTGATCGGATGGATTTGCGGTGACAAGATAACGCAGGAAAAGGTCGAGGTGCCCTCACAGGGACCCAATCAGCACACGATATACGAGACGCTCAGGGAGGAGAGGCATCCATACTCGAAGCTCGTTTTCAAACATGTGGACTGGAGCACTCCCGCGTGCACGCTGCGCTATCTGGGTCTTCAGGGAATCTCTCTCAGAACGAGGCTGCTCGACTGGGATCTGTTCGATCATGAGCTCAAGGACGGCAAGATCGTCGCCCTTCCGATGAAAGGCGAAAAGCAGGCCAGGGCCGACGCCTTCTCCTACCTCACAAGGCTCACGGCCCCGACGGGCGCAACGGTCCGTGCCAGCAGGTTTCACCTATTCGACAACAACTTCTCCCTGTACTACTTCCCCGTTTACTTCCTGCGCTACCGTTATGGAGGGATCATCTACACGATCACGATCGACGGGTGCGACGGACAGGTTGTCCGCGGCGACACACCGGAGCAGGGCGCTATCGACGCCAGGAACTTCTTCCTCGTGCCGGCGGCATTCGCCTTCCTGGCCGGGACGTATCTCCCGCTGGCCTTCATAGCAACGGCTGCGGTGTACATCCACGATATGGTTCAATCCGGCTCCCTGCTCGCCCCCCACGTATGGATGGCGGGGAGGCTGGATAAATGGTTCGGGGGTGAAAGATAGAATGGAAGAGGCTTTCACCGTCAAAGCGTTGAAATGCGGACACTGCGGCAGCGAGCTCCCTATCATGGGGCAATTCGTAACCTTTCAGTGCAATACATGCTTCAGGTACTGGATTCTGTCTCCAGGCGGGATGAGAACGCTCACCGTGCTGCGCGCATCTCCACCGCCCCGATTCGAGGGAGAGCCGGTCCTGCTCCCGTTCTGGGTCTTCGGTATAGACAGCAGGGCGCTGCTCGAGCATATGGAAGCGATCATAGGGCGGCTCCGAAGCGACGCGAGCATCATCGCCGGCACCACTCCCGAGATGGAGGGATCGGAATTCGAGAGCATGCTGCTGAAGGACACGGCTCTCGATCCCGCGGCTGCAAGGGAGAGGTTCATACGGGATGCCGCAAGCACAAGGAAGGTGCCGGCGTCGGGGGAGATCAGGGGCATGATCAACCGTATTGGCGGATCCGGGCAATTCTTCATATACGTGCCGGCCTTCGCCTCCCCGAACACCTACGCCTACCTGAAGATCGGGCGTCTTTTGACCGGTGCCCAGCCCTCCTTCGGCATCGAGAGATCCGAGGGCCTTGGTCATACGGTTCTATGTGCACTGCAGGCGGACGAAGCTGCATCACTGCTCGATTACGTATTCATAGCCACACTCCCCCAATCGGTTCAGTGCAACGGCGATTTCCTCGAGGATCTGCATGTGGAGCCCTCGGGGCCGGGAAGGCTGATCGAGTTCCCGTTCGAGCGTTCCGGTGAGTCCCTGAACAGCCTGATCGGTAACTTCACGATCTCCAACAGGCTGATAGAGGGATACGGCACGGGGGAAAACGGGCTGAGACACCCCTGAGATCATTATGCGGCGTCCCGGTGATTCGGGCGCGGCGCCCCGAGAATCGGACGACATCCGACCCCCCTGCACCTTGCCAATCCAAGAGCTTCTCTCCAACATACTTTCTCACCGGGCCGGAATAATATTCCCATCCCGATCCGGCGGTTGAGGCCGTACCCGCCAGCCCACTCGATGTGCCTGCATAAGACAATATAAAACAATTGGTTACAAGGCGGATTAATCGTGCGCCTCTACGGCGCTACGGGCAGCCTTCTTGCGTACAGGCGAAGAGCGGGGAGCGTAATTCACCTTCCGCCATCCGGAATCCTCGAGGACCGGATCGGCGCCGGTGCGCTGCGTTCGACCGTTATTCTATATCCCAGGCCGGTCAGGATCCAGGCCTGGCGTTTCGACCGGCAGGATTCAGATCCGCGGAGGCCGAGAATGGATCCCGGTGAGAATATCAGCAGGCAGGGCGAGGCCGCCGGAAGCTCCGTTTGCATGGAGAACGCCCCAACCGGCATCGGTACGCAACCGTTCGCCGGGGACGGAGCCGGTGAAACAGGAGCACGGAGAGATGGCGACCTCTCGACCGGCCGTCGTATCATCAGGAATTTCGCTTCACTCACCGGAGCCAATCTCCTCTGCTTCGCAACATCCTTCGCAACGACCGCATACCTCGCCAGGACGCTGGACGCAGGCGGCTTCGGGATCCTGGGATTCTCTCAGGCCACGGTCGGCTACTTCCTTCTTTTAACCAATATGGGATTCGCGCACTACGGTGTCCGCGAGATCGCCAGGAGGCCCGCACAGATCAACCGCTACGTGGATAACATATTCACGATCAAGCTCATCCTGGCCGTTTCCGCCTACGCCCTGCTCGTGCTCTTCACCGCCCTGATACCGAAACCGCCGCCGGTCAAGGCCGTCATACTCATTCTCGGGACCAAGATATTCCAGAGCGCGTTCAATCTGAGATGGGTCTTTCAGGGAAGGGAGCGGATGGGATGGATAGCCATGAGCAGGATCGTGCCGCAGCTCTTCTACGTCGGCGGCGTATTCCTCCTGGTGCGAGGGCGCGAACAATTAGGGCTCGTGTCGGGCCTACAGGCGGCGACAGTGGCCGCAGGAGCCCTCATGCTGTTTCTCCTCTACAGCAAGCGTAAGGGCATCCCACGGCTCAGCACCGACCTTGCTTTCTGGAGGGAGATATTCCGGCAGAGCCTTCCGATGGCCGCCAGCTACCTGCTCAGCATGGTATACGTGAACTTCGACATGATACTGATCGGATTCATGCGGGGAGAGAGCGACGCCGGCCACTACAACGTGGCCTACAAGTTCACGCACATGATAAATCTTCTCGGTGTGTACTACTTCTTCAGCCTGTTCCCCAACCTCTCGAGGCTCTACTACGAATCGACCGGCAGGCTCAAATCCCTCCTCGAGCAGAGCCTGAGGCACGTGGGGATGATAGCGCTACCCCTTTCCGTCGGCGGGACGATTCTGGGTGGGTCTATCGTGTTCATGATCTTTGGAGAGGGTTACGCCGAGAGCGTTCTGCCGTTTCAGATACTCATGTGGAACGTGGTCGTGATCTGGATCAGGCAGCACTTCAGCAACGGCCTCATAGCATGCAACCTTCAGAACAGGCATCTCGCAGGTGCCGCGCTCGGGGCGGTTTCCAACATCGCTCTGAACGCGATCTTCATACCGCGCTACGGCATCGCCGCGGCCGCAGTTACGACCTTATTCTCCGAGCTGCTTGTGCTTTCCTTCATGTACAGGGAGTTCCGCAAGGTGGTACGCGTCGATTTCATCAAGAAGCTTTCCAGGCCGGCGCTCGCCTCCGCTGCCATGGGGGCGCTGCTCTTAGTGCTTCCCGAATGGAACGTGATCGCGAAGACGGCCGCTGGAGCTTTCTTCTACTTCGTCGTTCTGTGCCTGGTGGGCGGTATCGGCAGAGAGGACGCCGCCCGCATCAAGGCCCTCCTCTCCCCCCGAGAGAGGACCGGTGCGGACGAAATGGATGCCGGCGTCGTTTCGACACAGGAGGACAGAGGATGAAAGAGCTGTCGACCGAGCTGCATCTCTGCCAGCGCCCCATGTTCCGAGCCGGGGATGGGAGCTGGCACACCGGCTTCTGGGAGGCCGTGCAACACAGCGGTGACAGCCTGACATGGGATGCGGCGGCGGTCATGTCCGTAATCTCTTTCGACTACATCATCGGTGACATGACGCTGTTCCGCGAAGTTACCCGTCAGCCCTGGCTCTCGCGCATCGGAGGCGACGGGACGCCTGTCCTTTCCGATATCCCTCCCCACGGCAGGTTATGGAACTCCCACCTGGAGATAGCGAAGACCCTGGGGGGGCTTCTCTACGAAGAGGCCCGCAGGGCATGCGCGGGGCGCAGAGAGATCTACGTCACGCTTTCCGGTGGTCTCGACAGCAGGATCGTGGCGGCCACAGCAGCGAGGCTTTACCGCGACGGGCATCTCGAATGCAAGCCGGTATGCGTGACCTGGGGGCTGGAGAATTCGCGTGACGTGGTATATGCGCGGCTCACGGCCGATTTCCTGGGACTCGATTGGATCCATGTGAATATCGGACCGGGCAACCTTCTCGAGAATATCGATATCTGCATAGATCACGGCGGCCTGTTCTCGCCTTGGGATTATCACAGGATGTCCTGGTTTAAAAACGTCTCGAGCGACGCGCTGGTCCTCGCTGGAAGCTACGGCGATCAGATCGGAAGGGCTGTCTTCCGGGGAAGGCATAATCTGGAGCTGGACTTCCTCGCCCCATCCAACAGGTTCGCTCTCCTGAGGCCGGATGCCTGCGCCAGGGCGCATGAGGATACGAAGCTCCAATTGGCCGAACTTCGAGCGAGAGCACCGGGCGAGCCGAAGTACGTGATATGCGAGCACGAAGGGCTGGCCCATTACATGAGGAGCATGATCGCGCAGGCCATGAGCTCGATCGGCGAATACTGCGACATCTACCAGATGTTCACGGATCCGAATGTCTATTCTTACATGTGGTCCATTCATCCGTCACTGCGCAACGATAACGTGTACGCACACCTTCTCGAGCTACTGGACGAGCGGATCGCCAGAATACCTTGGTCGCACACGAACAGAGCGCTCCGCGGCAGGACCGTCGGAGCGAGGAAGGATCTCAACAAGGAGTTCCACTCGTATCCGCAGTGGATATGCGGACCTCTGTACGAGGACCTCTGCAATATCATAGATCCCGGCTGGTTCGCCGGAACCGGCCTCTTCGACGCCGCAGCGGTTGAAAGGCTCAAGGCCGGGATCCGCGGATACGAGGGGCGTACGCCCGACGGCCTGAGACCTTATCATGTATGGCTCTGGCTCGCCGGATTCAGGGGGCTGGCCGAGCGCCTGTGCGGGATGGGCAAGAAGGCCGGATTCGAGGCGGGCGCCGCTCCGCAGTTTCATGATACGTGTATGCACGGAAAAAACCCCTCTGTATGGCTCAAGAGGCTCGGCGGCAGATCGGCGGCGGCGAGGAACGCGAAGAGAAAAGTCAAGCTGTATATGCTCAAACGACAAGCCGTTAAAGAACATCCGCCGCTGGAAACCGAGGAGGTCAAATGATGAGCTCCAAGGAGCGTCTTAGATTCCCCGCCTCCCATGGGGGGACGACGCCGCGCTGCGACATTCCGGACTGTAAGTCCCATTTATACAAAAGACTAAAGTCCCACACCTTATGTCCGAACAACACTATAACCGTTGCTGCAGTACAATCCGGAAAGGATAGATGAATGTGCGGGATCGCGGGAATCTTTAACCTGGACCACCGTGGCGATATCGATGAGGGGCTTCTACATGCAATGACGAACGTCCTCGTCCACAGGGGACCTGATGACGGCGGGTACTACACGAATGGGAGGATCGGTCTCGGCCACAGGAGACTGTCGATCATCGATCTGAACACCGGAAGGCAGCCCCTGTCGAATAGCGCCGGGACGGTACGGCTCGTGGTCAACGGCGAGATCTACAACTACAGGGAGCTCCGGCGGGAGCTCAGGAGCTTCGGTCATACATTCCGAACCAGGACGGACAGCGAGGTCATCCTTCATTCCTATGAACAGTGGGGAATCGACTGCCTGAGCAGGTTCAACGGTATGTTCGCCTTCGCGATCTGGGACTCCGGGCGCAGCAGGCTCGTCCTTGCCCGTGACAGGCTGGGAATAAAACCTCTCTACACAACCATGGTGGACGGGACACTGCTGTTCGCATCCGAGGTCAAATCCCTGCTCATGCATCCCCGCCTCGATCGCGAGGTCGATCCGGAGGGAATATCGAGCTACCTGGGGTACCGATGCGTACTCGGCGGCGGCACGCTTTTCAGGAACATAGAGAAGCTCATGCCCGGCCATGCCCTGGTCTACGAGAACGGGTGCCTGGCGAAGATCCGATACTGGGATATTCCTATCGATAGCGAAAGGAAGGACCTGGGCGAGGAGCATTACGTACGAAGCGTGCGGAGGCTGCTCTTCAATTCAGTGCACAGACGTCTTATGAGTGATGTGCCGTTGGGGGCATATCTGAGCGGAGGGCTCGATAGCTCGATCATCGTATCGATAATGGCCCAGCTCGAGCGGGATCCGGTCAAGACGTACACCATCGCATTCCCCGAGGAAGGCTTCGACGAACGGGAGCATGCGATCGCCGTCGCCAGAAGATACGATACCGACCACAGGGAAATCGTTATCGACGACGGGGACTATATCGGGATGATACCGGCTCTGATAAGGGCCAAGGATGCCCCGCTCTCGGTTGCGAACGAGGTCCCCCTGCACTTGATGTCAAAGGAGCTCAAGAAGGAAATAACCGTGGTTCTTTCCGGCGAGGGAGCCGACGAGCTATTCGCCGGTTACGGCAGGATATTCAGGAGCCCGTTCGATTACAAGAGGGCCAGGTTCCTCGAGAGCAACGGTGACCTCCTTCCGGAATACAGGGGGCATCTTCTCGACAAGATAAAGGATATCTACGGAACATCACACTTTCTCAACGAGCTCGATCATTTCATCAGGAAGTACCACTGGGTAAGCGCAATCGACAAGGAGAACTTTCTGACGGAGAAGATACTGAAGGATATAGACGGGGATACCGCGATCCTGGAATTCTTCTCCGACCAGTTCGACAAGGCCGGGCGCCTGTCACATTATGACAAGATTCTATACATATTCCAGAAAGTGCATCTCGAGAACCTTCTTATGCGCGTGGACATGACGACGATGGCCACGTCGGTCGAGGCCAGGGTTCCATTCGTGGATCATGAGCTGGTGGAATTCGTCTTCAACATACCATTTCATCACAAGATCAGATGGAAGAGCCGCATGCACGAGACGATGGCCGCGATGCTCACGAGCGACGAGCTCAGCGAAAATCACGACACAACGAAATACATACTCCGGAAGGCGTTTTCCAATGACCTGCCCGAGTCGATCATCAACAGGAAGAAGATGGGATTCCCCGTTCCGCTCGACAGGTGGTTCGGGGGCCGGTATACGGAATTTGTAAAGGATATACTGCTTGATCCGCGCACTGCGGCAAGGGGCGTGTTCAATGTTCCGGCCCTCGAGGCGCAGCTCCGCGGTGACAGGGCGAAGGAACACAGCACTGCCCTGAAGATGTGGATGTTCATGAACCTCGAGCTTTGGTTCAGGAGTTACATAGACGAAAGGGAGGGAGGTATGGCCTCCTTGAGGGAGGGGCATCACGAGCCCGAGGTCTCACACCGGGAGGCCGTTTCTGTATGAGAGTAATCATTCTGGCCGCAGGAAAAGGAGAGCGCCTGTATCCACTCACGAGGAACAGTCCGAAGAGCCTTCTCGAGATCGGCGGCGGCAAGACGGTCCTGGAAAGCCAGATAGACAGTATCGCAGGGCTCGGCATAAGGGACGTGACGATCGTCACGGGCTATAAAACCGAGCAGATCGAGGCGAAGGTCATGGGCGTCGATGGTGTGGATATCTCGATCTGCTACAATCCTTTCTTTGCAACGAGCAACAACCTCATATCCGCCTGGCTGGCCGTGAGGGAGACAAACGAGAACTTCGTTCTCGTGAACGGCGACGATGTGTTCAAACCGGCCGTTCTGGGGGGGCTGCTGAAATCCACCCACGACGTTACGATGGTCATCGACCGGAAACCCGAATACGACCTCGACGACATGAAGGTCGTCACTAGAGGTGACATCGTGCTGAGGGTCAGCAAGGAGATCGACCCGAAAGAGGCGAACGGCGAATCGATCGGGATGATTCTCTTCAAGGACAAGGGCCGTATGATCGTCAGCGACACGCTCGAGGACATGGTCAGGCGTGAGGAGAACAAGAGCATCTTCTACCTGGCCGCCCTTCAGAGGATCATAGACAGAGGGTACAAGGTCCACTACCACGAATGCTCGAAAGACGACTGGGCGGAGATCGATTTCCACTCGGATCTTTCCTTCATAAGGCGACACATCAGCAAGTACGCCGAGAACATAGTGAACGTCTAGGAGGCACGGGGCGCATGGAATCCATCGCCGAACTAAGGCGCATCTGCCGCAGGGAGAACGACGAAGACAACAGGAAGACGATGCTCCTAGCCTCCCGTCTCTCCATATACTTCACGAGGATCTTCCTGGCCGCGAACCTCTCGGCCGACCAGGTCACATATATATTCATAACAGCCGGCATGGCCGGCGCCCTTTCGTTCCTGGGCCCCGGCCCCTGGTGGGCGGTGGCGGGCTACGTGATGCTCAAGCTTCACGTGATATTCGATGTCTGTGACGGAGAGGTCGCCCGCTACAGGAAAACATCCAGCGCAGCGGGCGCGTACCTGGATTTTCTCGCCCACTACTGCATCTACTCGCTTCTCCTTTCCGCGATGACGATCAGGTACTTTCTCGACGGCGGCGGTCTATCGAGCATCGTCTGCGGTTTTGTTCTTGTACTTGCGAACACCCTCAACAGGGCGTCTTGCGACTGCTGGTTCCGAGCCAACTTCGGGAAGGCCGGCCGGGACGAGATCGAGGAGGGCCGGGACGAACGTAGCGTCGGGGGGCTGCCGAATTTGCTCAGGATTCCCGTTCTTATAGCCGCAAACGCCGTCAGCATCCACAACTTCGCCAGCGCCTATATCGTCGTCATGATCATGGAGAGATACGTACAGATGGATCTCAGGGGATACCTGATACCGTTTTACACGGCTATGCTTCTGGCCTTCTCTATTATGAGAATAGCGCGGACCATCTCTAGGGGCAAGATTCCGCGCAGGGCGACTTACTACCGATGAATGTGGATAATATTAGAATATGCAGAATCGCATCATTTCCGACCGAGAAATCCCCGGGCACCGGACTGCCGGGCTACTACCTCTGTAAGGCCCTGAAATCTCCTACGCTTTTCCTGACGAGAAAAACGGATACGCCGCTCGAGGTCCCCACTAACGTGAAGCTCGTGACCGTAAGATACCCGAGCCCCGCATTCGGCAGGCGGATCGGCCCCGTCACGGCTGTTATCAAGTTCCTGGGGCTGCTGAAATTCTTACTCGCGTCAATTGGGCCTCTGATCAGGTTCAGGCCGGATATCGTGCACATACACTCCCCGCTGTACCTGCTTCACGCGCTCTTCGCGCGCCTCGTGCTTGGATCCCGCATATGCATGACCTTCCACGGATCGGATCTTCTTAGAATCAAGCGGTCGTGGATCCTGAAGAGGTTTGTTGCCAGGATTGCAGATCTCTACTTCTACGTGTCGATCTCCATGAGGACGGATCTCGAAGAGTTTATCCCATCCGGCCGATTGATCCACACGCCCAACGGCGTCGACACCACAACCTTCAGGGATCTAGGCCTTAAAAGAGAGAAGCGAGTCACCGCCGTAGGCAACCTTCGCTGGCAGAAGGGGTACGAATATCTCATCGATGCCTTCTCGATGCTCGACCACAACGGATACAGCCTGGTCATAGTGGGAGACGGCCCCCTGCGTGGGGATATCCAGAGAAGGATAGACGACGCCGGGTTGGGAGCCAGGATCACACTTCTGGGCCGAAAGGACCACGGAGAGATAGCGGATATTTTGAACCGCAGCAGCATCTTCGTGATGTCATCTGTTTCGGAAGGATTTCCGAAGGCCCTGGTCGAGGCGATCGCCTCGGGGCTTCCGGTCGTAACAACGGATGTAGGCTGTTGCCGGGAACTCTCGAACGGCGTCGGGCTATGCGTGAAACCGGCCGACGCGGACGGGCTTGCCGGTGCGCTTGATAAACTTATCCGGGACGACGATATGAGGAATCGATTCTCGCAGAACACCGCCTCCGCAGCCCTGAGATATTCATGGGATGTATCGTGCGAGACCGTCGGGAGGGCATACGGCGCGCTCATAAGCGGCGGGGAGGGATCGGAAGCGCCGGCACCGGCTCATGACTGATTCGATATATTACTAAATCAACAACACAGGATAATAAACCACATCTAATTGCAGCAGAGCATGTCGGATTGTAG
>CAYRCK010000029.1:0-39677 GCA_964422745.1 uncultured bacterium | reverse complement strand
CACCGGGGAGTGTTCACAACAGACGTGGATCAGCTCTACGAGGAATCACTCGTGAATGAGCGGGAAATCGATGACCGGCAAATCCGTGAAGGAAGTAGCGACATCAAATCCGGGAGGGCCGCTCCGTCTCCCGGCGCTAAGAGGGAGGAATCCGTAAGGCCTTCGGAACGCTCGAGCGAGGAGGGAACGACCGCAAAAAAGGACAAGAAAGTATCCCGGGAGAGAAAGGCGGGCAAGGGGCCGGACAAGAACCAGGCGGAGGATGATAAGAAAAAGGATTCCGCCGGCAGCAAGAAAAAATCAGAAGAAGGCAAGAAGAAACAATAGACCAGAAGCAATAACATTTGGATATGGGAGGGATGAGGCATGAATAAATTCCGGTTTCTTTCCGTCGTATTAGCAACCGCTCTTGGCTTTGCCCTGGTCTCCGGTGTTTCGAACGCGGATATCATCGAGGGAATAACACTCGAAAGACTCGGTATGCTGAATACGCGTGCAACGGGGTCTAGACCGCTGTCGATGGGAGGTGCGTTCACGGCGGTTAGCGACGATGCCTTCGCCATGATCTACAATCCCGCCGGCCTCGCGCAGGTAAGGAGAAAGGAGCTGTCTTTCGGTCTATTGCACGCCAAAAACGATATAACGAACAGATACGTCGGTTATTCAGCCGCCAGGTCAGGCTCGAATACATCGCTCGGGCATATTGCGGTCGTCTACCCATACCCGACCTACAGGGGGAGCCTGGTGCTGGGATTCGGGGTCTTTAACATGGGTAACTCGAATCTGGAATATACAAAGAGCGTCTATTGGGATGATATCTCGACCAGGATAGAGAACCGTTTCGCCCAAACCGGATCTATCTACCAGTACCGCTTCGCGGTGGGATTCGATATCTCGCCTAGGATCGCATTGGGCGGCGGCTTGGTCATCTGGGATGAATCCGTCGATTTTACCGAAGAGTTCATACAGGAGGATCCCGGATCTACATCGGTATTCACCGATGTCGTCTCGATGAATCTCGACGGATTCAGCATGGAGTTCGGGATGATGATGAAGATGACGGAGAATATAAGAGCGGGCGTCATGATAACCACACCTCAGTGGCTCTCCTACATAGGCACCGGTGTGGAGTACTACGACGGGTACTATACGGCGGGGGGAGGATGGAACCTGGGACCTTGGAGCGGAGACATAGACGTGGAATACACGCTGCCGATGAAATTCGCAGGCGGAATATCTTTCAATATCGAGCAGCTGCTGGTGGCCGCCGATGTCTCCTACACCGATTACTCACAGACCAAGTACAACGGGCTGAAGCTTGCTAACGAGATGTCGAGGGGAACCGAAGTCCTGGATGACACCTGGAACTTCAATATCGGGGCTGAATTCACGTTCCCGCAGTTCCCGGTCCGGGTGCGCGGCGGATATTCCTATGTGCCCCTGTCATTACCGTTCGTGGATGAGATCACATATATCGTGGAAACCCCCGAGGAGGTCTTCCTCGAATACATCCCGGAAAAATACGATTTGCTGAAGGAAAGGCAGTTTTTCACATTCGGCATAGGCGGGCTGATAGACAGGGTGCTCACCCTGGAACTGGGTGTCGTGGTCGGCATGTACGAGAGGGAGAGCCCGGATCTGACCGAGAAGCGGGAAACCATGGAATTCACGATATCGGGGGCGTATCGTTTCTGATTAGCAGGATTCAACCGCAATATCCCGGGAAAACAAGGATGCTCACTACCTCCGGGGGAGGTGGGAACAAACGCGCCGGATTCCGTGCAGTTTGATCGATCCGCCGCTCGCTCTTCGATCAATCGGGCTTGCGGCTGATACCCCGGAGCATCATGAGATAGGCCTCGTCGAGAGCCGAGATCATTTCATCCGAAAGACCCCCGCCGGTTCCCATCACCTGGTTGTAATACTCCTCGATGTAGCGGCATAGAAACACATTGTTCCTCTCGATCTGTTCGTCGATGAGCTTTCTGGCTTCTTGTGCGCTCTTGATGTACTTCTCGTCCTCCTCTTCCCCATCCACATTGTGATGGTACTTGTTGAGAAGTTGCAGCCAGTATGTGTCATGGCGGCCGCCGTTATCGAAGACGCAACCCGGTATATCTATGAGGAAACAGTAGCCGAAGACGAAATAGGAACAGTTCAGCATGCCCCGCAGGAACAATCTCCTGTGGCAGTCGATATTCATCTCATCCAGATTGCAGGGAATCTGGCATTCCTCGCAAAATACCGCCGGGTCCCCTCCGAACGAAAATGGAAATTCGACGGGTTTTTTCTCAGCCAATGGATCGCCCCCTATGCTTCGCCCTTTAATTTGCTCAGGGCCTCCTTAGCAGCAATCTGCTCTGCATCCTTCTTGCTACGTCCCCTTCCCATCCCCGCGATTTCGCCTTTTACCTTCACCTCTACCACGAAGATCTTATCGTGCTCGGGGCCTGTTGTGGATCTTACCTTGTACTCGGGGTAACTTCCGAAATCCGATTGAGCATACTCCTGGAGCAGACTCTTGTAATTCACGTTATCCTTATGACCGAGGATCTCGTCCATGTCATTCAAGATCCTGCTCTCGATAAACCGCCTGGCCGAGCCTATCCCGCCATCGAGATATATCGCGCCGATCAAGGCCTCGATGACGGCGGTCTGGATGGATTCCTGCAAGGCAACATTACCCTTGAACGCGTTTTTGCTCAGTATGACATGATCCTTGATATCTATCTGCTCGGCCTTCTTGGCCAGCACGCTCCTGCTCACAAGCAGAGATTTCTTCTTTGTCAGCTGCCCCTCATCCTCATCCGGAAAACTCCTGATGAGATGATCGTTTATGATCAATGCGAGGACGGAGTCGCCCAGGAATTCGAGCCTCTCGTAAGTGGCGACCTTAGCCCCGGGCGGCTTCTCACCCAGTACCGACCGGTGTGTCAGAGCCTCGACCAGCCATCGCCTACTCTTGAAACTGTACCCTATCTTGCTCTCGAGGTCAGATAAATCTTTCCGCACGCCCTCAGGCTTACCTGAGAAGATACGTCTCAGCCTTTCAAGGATTCCCAGCATAGATGAGAGCTGCCCGCGGTCTAAGAGTCGAATCGCCTTAAAATAATACTAACGTTGTGCCCACCGAATCCGAAGGAGTTGCTCAGAATGTGAGTCAGTTCATTCTTCTCGGCATCGAAGGCTACGTGGTTCAAATCACATTCGGGATCCGGGTTGTACAGGTTCGCCGTCGGAGGCATTACCTGATCACGGATGGCCTTGACGCATGCTATGAACTCCAGGCTGGATGCAGCACCGAGAAGGTGCCCTGTAACCGATTTGGTTGAGCTGACCCTCGGTGCCGAGCTTCCATCTCCGAAGACGTTCCTTATAGCTTCCGCTTCGACTTTGTCGTTGTACTGTGTGGACGTTCCGTGTGCGTTAATATAATCGATATCCGACGGATTCAGTTTCGCATTGCTCAGCGCCATCTTCATCGCGTTCACCGCCCCAATCCCTCCCGGCACCGGAGACGTTATATGATAGGCATCCCCCGTCAGTCCGACCCCTATCATTTCCGCATGGATTTCCGCATCCCGAGCTTTAGCATGCTCCATCTCCTCGAGGATGATTATACCGCTGCCCTCCGCCATAACGAAACCGTCGCGGTCCTTCTCGAACGGCCTGCTTGCCTTATCGGGCTCGTCGTTCCTGAACGAAAGCGCCTTCATATTGCAGAAGCCGGCAAGAGCCATGGGTGAGATCGTCGCCTCTGTCCCACCCGTCATGATAGCGTCAGCGAAGCCGTTCTTCACGTACATATAGGCATCCGAAATCGCATGCCCGCCGGAAGCGCAGGCCGATACCGTCGCGAAATTAGGTCCCCTTAGACCGTACCGGATTGACAGTTGGCCCGCTGTCATATCCGAGATCATCATCGGGATGAAGAACGGACTGACCTTAGCGGGTCCCTTGTTCATGAGCACCGTATGCTGTGTTTCGAATGTCTGGATACCGCCTATCCCGGATCCCACTATCGTACCGAACCTGTCTCCGTCTATACCGGCCATATCCACATCGGCCATTGCCTCGGCGGATGCCGCCAATGCTAGCTGAATGGACCGGTCCGTACGGCGGACCTCCTTCTTGTCCAGATGCTTCAGGGGATCGAAGTTCTTGACCTCGCCCGCGATCTGGCTCTTGTAATCCTCAACATCGAAGGCGGTTATCCTGGTTATTCCCGAGCGGCCCGTAACGATGTTTTCCCAGCTTTCCTCGACGCTGTTGCCACAAGGGCACACCAGGCCCATGCCCGTGACAACGACTCTTCTGTTGCTCGTAGGCACTTTCCTCCTCCCGAAAATCCGAACGGCTCAAACAGCACGAAGGCTGTTGAGCGGCTATTCAGAGACATGCTCTTTAATATAATCGATCGCTTCGCCTACTTTTGTGATCTTCTCGGCGTCCTCATCCGGGATCTCGGTCCCGAACTCCTCCTCGAGCGCCATGACGAGCTCGACGGTGTCGAGCGAGTCGGCGCCCAGATCGTCTATGAACGAAGCCTCTGTATTGATCTGATCCTGATTGACCGATAACTGTTCCTCGATAACCTTTTTTACCCTTTCCTCAATACTCATTTAGTAGCAAACCTCCTGCAAATCGGCTTCCCTAGGACATCAGCATACCACCGTCGCAGTTGATCACCTGCCCCGTGATGTAATCACCCAGCTCCGAAAGCAGGAAGATTACAACACTTGCTATATCCCTTCCTGTTCCGAATCTGCCCAGCGGTATATGCCTTGCCATACTCTCCCTCTGTACATCTGTAAGAACATCCGTCATCGGTGTCTCGACGAATCCCGGCGAGACCGCGTTGACAGTGATGTTTCTTCCGGCCACTTCGCGGGCAACGGCCTTTGTAAAACCTACGACGCCAGCCTTGCTTGCCGCGTAATTGCTTTGACCGGCATTACCCATGCTGCCGATCACGGAAGATATGTTGACGATCTTTCCGGATCGCTTCTTCAGCATGTGCTTCGATACTGCCTTGGTGAAGTGATAGGTGCCCGTAAGGTTGACCCTGATGACGCTTTCCCACTCCTCCTCTTTCATGCGAAGCAACAGGTTGTCCCTGGTTATGCCTGCATTGTTGACGAGGAAGTCTATCCTATCGCGCCATTCGAGAATCCGGGCCACGCAATCCTCGACCTGCCCGATATCTCCCACGTCACATGATAGGGCAAGCCCGTTAACGCCATTCTCATCAACAAGAGTTGCAGTCTCCTCGGCACTCCGGCCGTTTACGTCGATCACGGCGATATCACATCCGAGCTCGCTCAGAAACAGGGCGATCTCACGCCCTATTCCCTGCCCGGCACCCGTGACCACCGCCGTCTTGCCTTCCATGCTCAGCATCTCGATCTGCCCTGATATATCAAAATCAGCCACTCACGTAAAGAATAACTTTAAACAATTTCGAGCTCGGCCTCAATGAGCTTTTCCAGCTCACCGGCCGTCCCGGCGGTCTCCACGTCTCTGTCCCTCTCTATCCTGCGCATAAGACCCTTGAGCACCCTACCCGGCCCAACCTCGATGATCCGCTCCTTCCATTCCCTGTTCAGCACACTCATCGAATCCGACCATAGGACGGGACTCGTCAATTGGCGTGATAGGGCTTCTACGATCTCTTCCCTGCTTCTCACAACCGAAGCTCCGGCGTTGCTGATGACTCCGACTCCAGCGTCCCTTATATCGAATGTATTTATATAGTCTACCAGCTCCTTCTGGGCTCCCGCCACCAGAGGTGAGTGGAACGCGCCGCTCACGTTGAGACGGACGACCTTCTTCGCGCCACGTTCCCCGGCGACACCCATAGCCCTTTCCACCGCGCCCCTATGACCGGAAATCACAATCTGTCCGGGGGAGTTGATATTGGCCACTACCACTATCTCCTCATCAACGGAGCATATGCCGCATATCTCCTCTACCGACGTCCTGTCCTGTCCGATCACTGCGGCCATCGATCCCGGCTGCTCGAGGCCGGCGTCGTACATGAGCTCTCCCCTCCTTCGCACGATCCTGAGCGCATCCACCCAAGATAAAACACCTGCGGCCACAAGTGCCGAATACTCGCCGAGGCTGTGCCCCGCCACGATGGTCGGTTCGATGCCCGCTTCTTCCTTGAGCACGCGCTCGGCCGCGATGCTGTGAAGAAGGATCGCGGGTTGAGCGTTCCTGGTTTCCTTGAGAACCTCCTGATCTCCCTCGAAACACATGCCGGATATAGAAAAACCGAGCACGTCGTCGGCGCTGTTGTACAGATCCCTGACACGGGGAAACCTCTCGACGAGATCCTTGCCCATTCCCACGTACTGGGAACCCTGTCCCGGAAATATCATTGCTGCTTTCATTACCATCCGCTCCTTTGATATTTCATCAATACTCGAAGAGCGCGGCCCCCCATGTGAGACCTCCGCCGAATGTTACGGCACACACGGAGTCTTTCTCCTTCAGGTCGCCCCTCTCCTTCATCTCTCCCAGAGCTATCGGGATGCTCGCCGACGAGGTGTTTCCTACATGCTCTATATTGACTATCACTTTTTCCTTGGGAAGCTTCAGCCTCTTCCGCACACTCTCGATAATGCGTACATTGGCCTGATGGGGAACCAGAAAGTCCAGATCGGTGGTTGTCATATTCGCATCTTTGAGAACCGTCCTTGCTGCGCTGACCATCGTCCTCACCGCGTACTTGAATAGCCCATCACCCTTCATCTTCACATACTGCTCTCTCGCTTCCATCCGTTCGGGTGTGAGTGGCAACCTTGAGCCTCCCCCCGGCAAATATAGCAATTTGCCGTTAGATCCATCGCTCTGCATGAAAGTGCTCAGCACACCCTCGCCGTAATCACACGGCTCGACAACAACAGCACCCGCCCCGTCTCCGAAGAGAACACAGGTCGTCCTGTCCTCGTAATCGAGGATTCGCGACAGTGTCTCGACACCGACCAGCAGGATGCGCTCCACCTTGCCCACGGAGATCATAGAATGCGCAACCGTGAGCCCGTAAACGAAACCCGAACATGCCGCGCTCAAATCGAAAGCGGAGGCCTTATGCGCCTCTAGCCTATCCTGCAGGAAACAGGCCGTCGCTGGAAAGCTCATATCGGGTGTCACCGTACCGACGATGATGAGATCTATATCCTTAGCCTTGATCCCGGCGTCCTTCATGGCCATCAAGGATGCCCTGTAGGCCATATCGCTCGATGCCTCCAAATCGGATGCAATGTGCCTCTCCCTTATCCCCGTCCTCGTGACGATCCACTCGTCCGAAGTGTCGACCATCTTCTCGAAATCAAAGTTAGTGAGCACCTTCTCCGGCAAGTAGTAACCCATTCCCGAGATCCTGGCCCCCCTGATGTCACCACTCGATTTCACTTATGCCTCCTTCGCTCTGGACATGATCTTATCGTTGATGTCGCTGTTCACGAATTTCGCCGCGGACAGTATGGCGTTCTTGATCGCCATCGGTGAGCTTCCGCCATGACCTATTATCACGACTCCGTTCACTCCCAGTAAAGGCAGACCGCCGTACTCGGCGTAATCGAGCTTTCTTCTGAGCCCCCGGAAAGCGGACTTCATGAATGCCGCCCCCAGCTTGGCCGTCGGATGCTTACTGATCTCGTTCCTCAGAAGGCTGTTTATGTAGGCAACGATACTCTCCGTGAATTTCAAAACCACGTTGCCCACGAAACCGTCCGTCACCACCACATCCACTGCGCCGAAGAAGATATCGTGTCCTTCCACGTTGCCCACGAAATTCAAATTGCTGCTCGCAAACAGGTTGTTGGACTCCCTGGTCAGTTCGTTCCCCTTCGAGGATTCCTCCCCTATGCTCAGGAGGCCGATCTTCGGATTCTCCCTCCCCAGAAAAGTCTCCGCGTACAGAGATCCCATCAGGGCGAATTGATACATGTTCCCAGGATCGCAGTCCGAGTTTGCGCCGACGTCAAGAAAAACCGTATCCTTGTTTTCCGATGGCAGGGTCAGGGTGATCGCCGGTCTCTTGATCCCCGACAGTCTGCCCAAGGAAAGTAGCGAGCTTGCAACGATGGCGCCTGTGTTGCCCGCGCTTACGACCGCCTGGACCTCACCTTCCTTATGCAGTCTCATAGCCGTCATTATCGATGAATTTCGCTTTCGGCGTATGCCAGTGGTCGGGCTCTCGGACATACCGATCACCTCCGGCGCGTCCACTATCTCGATCCCACCCAGTTCCAGACCGTTCTTCGAGATGTATTCATCTAAAACCGACTGTTTGCCTACGAGAGCTATTCCGGCATCGGGCGGCATCTCGCGTGAGGCCTCGACCGCTCCCTCCACAATATACATAGGAGCACTGTCTCCACCCATGGCATCCAGTGCAATCTTCATCTGTATTCCACCAGAAAACTCAGATCGTCCACTTTTACTCTCGAAAGGGCCTGTACCGGCTCCCGCCGTCTCGCCCTACGCTAGGATTCTTCCGCTTCAGGCTTAATAACCTCACGTCCAGCATAGTACCCGCAGTTCGGGCATACTATATGGGGTGGTTTCGCTTGATGGCAGTGAGAGCATTTCGAAAGCGCTGGGGAACTCGCCTTCCAGTGTGTCCTGCGTTTTCTCTTTCTAGCCTTTGATGTTCTCCTCTTCGGTACCGCCATTTTATCTCCTCCCGGTGCGCGGGCATCATTCAATCATTCTTTTTCTTGTCGATCAGATTCATGAGGGGCGCCCACCTGGGATCCCCTTTATCTCCCTTACACTTGCATTCTTCCTCATTCAGGTTTGCCCCGCATCCGCTGCACAATCCCTTGCAATCCTCTCTGCAGCGGGGCTGAATCGGTAGCTCGAGTATCACGGCCTCTCTCACCCTCGGAAAGATGTCGTACTGCTTCTCGGCAGCGCTGTCGATAAAAACGAAATCATCATCATCCTCGACTTCAACATCGGCCCTCATCCCCTGCCCCATATGAAAGACCATATCCAAGCCCGTCTCCAGGGGAAGATCAAACCGTGCAAGGCATCTTCCGCACTCCATTCTTACAGTGCAGCTGACATCGGCGTGCATGATGATCCTGCTGCCCATTCTATGCACATGTCCTGTGACAGAAACATCACAATCGGCCGTCCCGCTCCTCTCTACATTAACATTGAATACCTTCTGGAATGAAAAGGGCTTACGCTCGCGAATCGAGCTGATATCCAGTTCCATCCCGGTTGAATCGTCTGTCATGAAGTATGAATATTAACTTTCGCCAAAGACTATATCAAGCTCTTTCTCCGCGGATTCCGGTGAATCGGAGGCGTGTACGGCATTGTGCTGCAAGTTGGTTCCATACATGTATCGGATCGTCCCCGGCCGGGCCTCCGATGGGTCTGTGGATCCGACCAGCTCCCTCAGTAGTTTGACTGCTCCGTCCTTCTCGAGCTCTAATCCGATGACCTGGCCCGAAGTGATATAGGTTATGAGGTCCTCGAAGAAGGCCTTGCCCTCATGGATCGAATAGAAGCTGCGGGCAGCCCTCTCGGAGAACCTGAACTGTTTCATCTCGAGTATTCGGAAACGGTTCCTGAGAAGGAGGCTGATTATCTCGGCCTGATTACCGGCCTCGACCGCTTCCGGCTTGATCATTAGAAATGTCTTTTCCAATATTCCCTCCAGTCCTTACATATCGGGGATTTAAAGCTGGTCCCATATCTCCCGCTCTATCCACAGGCCTGTTTTCATTCCATGATACGGGAGACCGCTTCCACGATTCCGGCGGGTGTCCGGGCAACCTCTATCCCGGCCGCCTCGAACGCCTCGATCTTCTCGGCCGCCGTGCCCGTACCTCCCGTGACGATGGCTCCCGCATGACCCATGCGCTTTCCGGGAGGTGCGGTCCTTCCCGCGATGAAGGCCGCTATCTTCTTGGGATACCCGTTCTTGAACTTGTCCGCTGCATCCTCCTCGTCGCTTCCTCCTATCTCGCCTATCAGCACTACGGCCTCGGTTTCCGCATCGTCCGCAAAATAATCGAGCGCATCCAGCAGGTTGGTGCCGACGACAGGATCGCCGCCAATCCCTATGCACGTGGATTGACCGATGCCGTTCTTCGACAGATGGTCCACTATCTCGTAAGTGAGAGTTCCGCTTCTCGACACGACACCGACCGGACCTTCAATGTGGATGTGTCCCGGCATGATCCCCACCTTCGCCTTGCCCGGAGAGATGATGCCCGGGCTGTTCGGGCCGATGAGAACCGTCCCGCGCTCACGAACATAGGGAAGAATCCTTACCATATCATTGACCGGTATGCCCTCGGTGATACAGACCACCAACCCTACCCCTGCATCGGCGGCTTCGCAGATTGCGTCAGATGCGAAGGAGGCGGGGACATAGATAACGCTCGCATTCGCTCCGGTCTCTTCAACGGCGTCCATCATAGAATCGAATATCGGAACTCCGTCATCCGTTTTTCCCCCCCCCTTGCCGGGTGTCACTCCGCCCACGACCTTCGTGCCGTATGCAAGCATCTGGCCTGCATGAAAAGCACCGTCCCGGCCGGTGATCCCCTGAACGACCAAGCGAGTGCTCTTATCGACTAAAATACTCAATACTTCCTTCCTTTCCCGAAAAATAAAACCGGATGAAGGATCTGGAGACTTCCGAAAAGCCTACTTCGAAAGCCGGTACAACGATATCAGCCTCCGCCCGCTTCAATTGCCATCCTCACTCCATCATCCATCGATGCAGCGGGTGTGAGCACGGTGCCCGATAGTATCTCCTTTCCCTTCTCCTCGTTCGTGCCCGTGAGCCTCACTACGATCGGTATGTCTATTCCGAGCTCATCATTCGCGGACACTATGCCCGATGCCACATCGTCGCACCTCGTGATACCGCCGAATATGTTGATCAGGATCGATTTCACATTACGATCGCGAAGGATGATCCGTAGAGCGGTCATAACCTTCTGAGGATTCGAGCTCCCGCCGATATCCAGGAAATTCGCCGGTTCCGCTCCATAATGCTTTATCATGTCCATAGTCGCCATGGCCAGGCCCGCGCCGTTTACGATGCATCCTATGTTGCCGTCGAGTTTCACGAACGAGAGGTCATTGGCTCTCGCTTCCACCTCGCTTGCATCCTCGGCGGATTCGTCCCTGAGCGATGCCGTCTCCTTCTGCCTGAAAAGGGAATTGTCGTCTATGTTTATCTTGGCATCTATAGCCCAGACCTTGCCGTCCGGGCTCAGGACCAATGGATTGATCTCCGCTAGCGATGCATCTATGCCCATGAAGGCCCTGTAGAGCGACGAGAGCGCCCTGCCGATCTGCTTCGCCACCTCTTTATCATCTGTAAGGAACGCGGTCATCGCCCTCAGCTGAAAGGGAAGAGGTCCCCATACGGGATCTATCACGGTCTTCAGTATCTTCTCGGGAGATGTCCTGGCAACCTCTTCTATATCTATACCGCCCGCCGGCGAAACCATCATCAGCGGTTTCCGGCTGCGTCTGTCTACAACGATCCCGGCGTAGAATTCATGGGATATATCCACGGCCCTGGCGATTAGAACCTTCTTGACCTTCAGGCCCTTGATATCCATTCCAAGGATCGCCTCCGCCTTCTCCGCCGCTTCCTCCGGCGATGAGGCAAGCTTGACACCACCGGCCTTACCCCGGCCTCCGACCAGCACCTGTGCCTTCACTACTACCGGGCATCCCAGGTCCCCGGCTGCCTTACCGGCTTGCTCCGGGGAGTCTACAATCCTGCTCGGCGGAACGGGCAGAGCGTAACGCTCGAATATATTTCTGGCATCCGCCTCGTGTAGCTTCATTTAAACCTCCGTTATACTTAACAACAACAACGTATTATAACAATCGTTTTATAACAGGGCTTAAGTCTTGATAAAATCTTTCAGCGCATCCGTGAGATCAGGGCGGCCGATCTCCTGAAGGTCGTATGTAACCCTTACCGACTCCTGCTTTATCCTGATTATTCTCCCCAGATCGATCGGTGTCCCTATGACGACGATGTCACAGTCGACCTTTGCTATCGTCGCTTCGAGATCCTTCACCTGTTCGTCACCATATCCCATCGCCGGCAATAGACTGCCTACATCCGGGTATCTCTTGAATGTGCGCTCGATCTTCCCGGTCACGTAAGGACGGGGATCGATTATCTCGGCTGCCTGGTACTTCCTGGCCGCGACGACAGCGGCACCGTATTTCATCCCTCCGTGGGTAAGTGTCGGACCGTCCTCGACGCAGAGAACCCGTTTACCCTTTATCTTCTCCCCACCTTCGACTCCGAGGGGAGAGGCGGCGTCGACCACCATCGCGCGTGGATTGAGCCTGTCGATGTTACTCCTCACCTCTTCTACTCCCGAGATATCCGCCGTATCGATCTTATTTATCACTACAACATCGGAGATCAGGAGGTTCGTAAGGCCGGGATAGTACAGCAGCTCATGACCGGGCCTGTGGGGATCGACGATCGTGATCCTCATATCCGATCTGTAGAATGGAAAATCGTTGTTCCCTCCGTCCCAGATTATGACATCGGCTTCTTCCTCCGCCTGCCTCAGTATAGCTTCGTAATCGACACCCGAGTAGATGATCACGCCCTTCACTATATGTGGTTCGTACTCCTCGATCTCCTCGATCGTGCACTTGTGCTTCTTCAGATCTTCCAGCGATGCGTAGCGCTGGACCTTCTGCGCGGCCAGATCGCCGTACGGCATGGGGTGCCTGATGGCCACGACCTTTTTTCCGGCATCGAGGAGGATCTTCGCGACCCTTCTGCTCGTCTGGCTCTTACCGCAGCCGGTGCGCACCGCGCAGATGGAGATCAACGGTTTTGTGCTGCTGATCATGGTCGGCTTTGTGCCGACGAGCTTGAAGTGGGAGCCCAACGCGCTGATGGCCTGGGCCTTTTCCATAACGTATTGATTGGATACATCGCTGTATGAAAAAACCACCTCGCCTATTCCATTCTTCTCGATAAGCCCGTCCAGATCCTCCTCGGGCAGGATCGGTATTCCCTCGGGATAGAGGGAACCCGCCAGCTCGGCAGGGTACTTCCTATCATCGATGTCCGGAATCTGCGTCGCCGTGAACGCTACAACCTCCACTTCCTCGTTGTCCCTGTAGAGCGTGTTGAAGTTGTGAAAATCCCTACCGGCTGCTCCCATTATCACGATTTTCTTCTTACTCATTGTGAACAATTCACCTCCGGTTACACTCAATCCTATTTACTGCGAAGATCCTGGCCGGCGGCTTGTCTCACCCTACCGCCCTTCAAGCATCTCCCCTAATCCTATCTATCAATGCGCTCGTGGAGCGGTTTTCCATCATCTCCACACGTTCCACCCTCCCACCCCTATCAAGAACGAATCCCGCCCCTACTATGCTCTCCAAGCTGTACTCGGCCCCCTTTACCAGCACATCCGGTTCGAGCGCCTTCACCGTTTCCATAGGTGTATCCTCATCGAAGACGGTGACGTAATCCACACTCCTGATATTGAGCAGGATGAAGACCCTGTCCTCCTCACCTATCAGTGGACGACCTTCTCCCTTCAGACGCCTCACCGAGCGGTCGCTGTTTACACCGACAACAAGAACGTCGCCGAATCCCCTCGCCCTTCTCAGCAGCTCAACATGCCCCCTGTGTATTACATCGAAGCAGCCGTTAGTGAAGACGATGCACTCTTTCCCATGCGCCGACCTGAAGTCTCCAAGGCTTTCACGGCTTAATATATAACTTGAAATGTCACTCATAACATTATGATTTAAAAACAGATATTAGATTATTAATGTCCGGGGATACCGTGCCGAGTTCCTTCACGACGAGGCCTGCAGCGGCATTGGCGAGCTCGATCGAATCGTTGATCGTAGCGCCGGCGGAGATCGCAGCTGCGAATACCGCTATGACGGTATCGCCCGCCCCCGTTACGTCGTAGACCTCGCTCGCACTCGTCGGGAAGTGGCGTGACCGCCTGCCCTTCATGAACAGGCTCATGCCTTCCTCGCCTCTCGTCAAGAGGATCGCAGACGCTTCCAGGTTATCAAGGAGCCTCCTACCGACACGCTCCAGTTCATCCTCCGAACGTATCCTCACATTGTAGAACCGTCCGGCTTCGTTCTTGTTAGGTGATACTACATAGGCTCCTCTATAAAGAGAAAAATGTCCCTCCTTTGGATCGACCATTATCGGGATCCCATCACGGGTGCAGAGGTCACGAACCATGTCCATCAAGGGGGCGCATATAACACCCTTGCCGTAGTCTGATATCACAACCACATCGGCCCCGTCCAGAGCCCTTCTAACCGATGCCAGGAGCTTTTTCAAGGCTCGCCCCCCGACCTCCTCCTCCGCCTCGAAGTCGGCCCTGACGACCTGCTGGCCGTGCGCCACGATCCTGATCTTCTCCGTTGTAATCCTTTCAGCGTCCGAAACCAGAAAATCCGTTGATATCTTCCTATCCTTGGCGATCGAGCGCACATCCCTGGCCGAGTAATCCCTTCCCAGGATTCCGACCAGTCTGGTCTCCACGTCGAACGCGACGAGATTGCAGGCTACATTTGCCGCACCACCCAGCCTTATGTTGCTGTCTTCGACCGCCACCACCGGCACGGGAGCCTCTGGACTGATCCTGTCCACGCTGCCCCATATATAGCGGTCGAGCATTATATCCCCGATCACGGCAACGGTCGATTTCCTCATCGCCCGGCATATCTCTCTGGCTTTCTTTCGCTTCATCCCCTGGCATCTCCACTGCGTTATTATTGCATCCCGGGCCCCGCACCCCCATGCGGTCTATACCGCCCGAACTTTCGGAATATACTCCCAAGTGATTATTCAATCAAGGGTATTCACCGTCCCGGTTTTCCGGTAGCAGGGGTTGCCCGCAGTCCCTGAACTGTGCCCACAATCTGCGGAACCGGTTCACATAGAGAGACTCGAAGAGATCCTCCTTGTCCGGATGCAGTTGGAGCACCCTCTTCCTGAACGCCCTGATGCCGTTCTCGATATCTATACGCGGCATGTCACTCGAGAGGATCAGTGACGAGATCCTGTCTGCCTCCCTTCGTATGGCGTCGCATTCACGCCTGTCGACGTTGGCGAATATCTCCTTTTCCAGAGACTCCCAATCCATCCACGTCTCCTCCCTGTGCCCGTTCGCGAGCGACACCTCCCTTCCGCACGTACACCTTACGGACCTGTTGAACTCGAAAACGGTGACATCGAATTCCCTACCGCATCCTGGACATCTTATCGACATGTCCGTGTCCCTCCACTCACGGGTTGACTGGACACCCGGAAACTGTTAATCATACCAGAACCGGCGTTGCGTTCAAGCAAAGGTTGTACGGCATGTCCTGTCCGACGTCGGCCGGATGCTGGAAGCGGCCGTACCCGGGGAACGCGGTGATCCTCTTAACGTGATGAAGGAGTCCAAATGCAAAAACAGCAACAGCCCCAATCCATTCCAGTCGAGCTCGACGAAAAGGCTTCGGAGGGCATATATTCGAACCTCGTTCTGACCGCCCACACGCCGTCCGAATTCATCTTCGACTTCGCCAGGATGCTGCCGGGGATAAAGAAAGCAAAGGTATTTTCCAGGATAATCATGACACCCCAATCGGCGAAGACCCTCAACATCGTACTGGGGCGGGCTATCGGTAAATACGAGGAAACCTACGGTGAGATAACCATACATGGAGAGAAGCAGCCGGGTCAATCGATCGGATTCCAGGCGGAAGCGCCCGGGGGGATTGACAAGAAGGGCAAGTAGAACCTATAGGATCCGATCAGACCGGGTGTTACGATGAAGATCTATGAGACGGTCGATGAGCCTCCAGCACCTCGATATATCCCATCAGCAGCTTTATCCGGCACGATCGGCCGTCCCCAGGTGCATGCGATGAAGAATTTTATGCTGGAGGGAAAGCCCGGTGTCGGCAAGACGACGCTCATCCTCAATATAGCCGCACTGATAGGGGCATCGAATCCAGGCGGATTCTACGCGCGGGAGATACGCGAGGAGGGTGCGAGGATCGGATTCCTCGTTGAAAACCTATCGGGCCTCTCTGGCTTTCTGTCGCACGTGGACTACAATACAGGCCCCCGCGTCGGAAAATACCACGTTGATATCGGATCGTTCGAGAAGGTGGCCGTGAAGAGCCTTGAGCACGCAATTGAAGAATCCGGTGTTATCCTGATAGACGAGATCGGCAGGATGGAGCTTTTCTCCCGGCGTTTCAAGGAGCTGGTCATCGAATGTTTCGACTCCCCGAAAGATGTGGTGTCGACGGTTATGAGCAAATCCCACCCCTTCGTCGATTCACTCAAGGCCCGTCCCGATGTGATCCTCCTAAATGTAACCGAGAAAAACAGGAATGAACTGGCCGTCGGCATCGCCGGCCAAATCACCTGAATCTGAGCGATCCGCTACGGTTTGTATTATCCGTGTCCGGGAAGCCGTACCATCGTACGATCCGATCATGGATCACGTCCGGACGAACGATCCACAATCCCCATCTCATCACCCTGGCTTGCATTAATCCAAAACCGGTGTTATCCTCCACCAGCGAGATCGATCTCCAGGCAATCCGAAGGGAAATTAATGCTGATCGATGTGCACAGGGAAGTGATCGATGCTCTCGGCCGAATAGAGCCGCACGTGAGGCGCACCATGCTCATATCATCCGATCATCTCAGCGGCCTCTGCGGCGGCTCCGTTTACCTGAAACTGGAGAACCTTCAGCACACGGGCTCGTTCAAGGTTCGTGGAGCGATGAACAAGCTGCTGTCGATGACCGATGAGGAGCGGATCCGTGGGGTGGCCGCCGCCTCTTCGGGCAACCACGGTGCAGCTGTGGCGTACTGCGCGGCGAAGCTCGGCACGCGGGGAATCGTATTCGTGCCCGAAGGTGCCGATTCCCAAAAGGTACGGACGATAGAGGATCTGGGTACCGAGGTGCGACGACATGGCGGAGACGCCGTGGAGTCGGAGAGGTTCGCGAGGAAGTACGCCGTACGGAACGGATTGACCTATATATCCCCATACAACGATCCAAAGGTCATAGGAGGGCAGGGCACGATCGCGGCCGAGTTTATCAGCCAGTGCCGCCGTATCGACACCGTGCTCGCCTCACTCGGAGGTGGAGGGCTGATCTCGGGCATGGCCGGATTCCTGAAGAAAGAGCTTCCGGAAACCGAGATTATAGGCTGCTCTCCTGAAAACTCGCAGGTTATGATAAAATCGATCGAGGCGGGAAGGATTCTGGATCTCCCGTCTCTTCCCACGTTGTCCGACGGCACGGCGGGAGGTGTCGAGAAGGATGCCGTGACCTTCGAGCTGTGCAGGAGGCTCGTGGACGTCTACACTTCGGTGACGGAGGATGAGATAGCTGATGGTTTAAGGCTATTCCTGGAGAAACACCACATGCTCATCGAAGGGGCGGCAGCCGTTTCCATCGCCGCTTTCATGAAAGAACGGGAACGCTTCCAAGGAAAAACCGTCGTAATTACGATTTGCGGCGCGAACATAAGTCCGCGGACGCTCAAGAGATTGCTGTAAAAGGGTGCTATACGACAAACTCTATTCCAGGAGGTTGATATGAATATCAAGCCCGACAAGAAGCTGATCGTCAAGCAGTGGCTTACGCTTGCTACCGTATCCCTTGTGATTCTTGCAGCGGGAATCCTGCTGCAGCTCCTGGTGCCTCTCTCAGACGAAGTTGAACCGGGGGAGGTATCGATAATAGTCTGGCCTATAGTCGTTCTCCTGATAATCCTGATGTGGGTGATCTCCGCACCTCTCGTCATGCTTTGGATCAAGAACCTCTCGTACTTCATCGAGGAGGATAGGATAACGATCAACAAGGGCATACTGTCCAAGATCCAGCAGAACATACCGCTGCGCGGCATCACGGACTTCATGCTTCACCGATCACTGTACGACAGGATACTCGGGATAGGCTCGATACGCATACAGACGGCCGGGCAGTCCCGGTCATCCAACGGATATGAGGGCCAGCTGTCAGGACTATTGAACTGGGAAGGGCTTCATCAGCAGATGCGGGAAAAGCTAAAGTCGCTGCATCCCGAATCGGCATCCCTCACCGTAGCCGAGAAGGGGACCACGGTGACCGGAGGTGACCGGTTGGAACTTATACTCGAAGAGCTGCGTGCTATCCGGAGGGTTCTGGAGGATCGGCGTTAGCCTCGTTTATTGCTCCATTCGCCTCTCCCGGCGGCCTTGTCTTCCACCTCCGGTGCGCCCAGAAGTAATGGTCTGGGTGCTTTGTGATGCACTCCTCGAGCAATCTCGTATATGCGGCCGTGATCCTCACTACCTCCTCGTCTTTGCCGGCATCTAGATTCGGATATATTGGGGGCAGATAGTGCGAGATATGGCTTTCATCCTTCTGCCTCACTATGTAACCGAACACAATCGGGGAATCCATCCTGTACGAGAATTGGGCCGCTCCCTGCGGTGTGGAGGCCGGGATCTTGAAGAAGTCTACGAATACACCGGCCTTACGCGCGTTCTGATCCGACAGAAACGCCACGACCCTGTTCTTCTTGAGGGATTCGAATACGCCTCTCGCCGCTATGCCCTTCGATATTATTCCAACTCCTCCGGCCCTCCGCATTCCGTTCATCACCTCGTCCACAAATCCGTTGGTCTGTTCCCCGACAAGGAAATCGACCGGCCTTCCGCACTTATCTGCGGAGATCCCCCACATCTCCCAGTTACCGAAATGTCCTGATATCGCCAGGCAGCCATTCCCCCGAGAGACCGCCTCTTCGAGGTTTTCCTGTCCTGTTACGCGGACGATCCTATCGATACCCTGCCTTTTCATCTTTCCGAACGAGGCGAACTCCGCCATGGATTTCGCGAAATTGACATACGAGCGTCTCGCGATCCTAATCCTTTCTGCCTCATCCAGCGTATCCCCGAACGCCCTGTACAGGTTCTCCAGTGAAACCCTCCGCCTGATCCTGAATAAATCGAAAGCGAGTATGCCCAGTACCCCCACTAGCTTCACCGTGAGTTTCAGAGGCAGCATCCTCGGGAGCCATACAAGCGCCTTGACTCCGAACAACTCGAGTCTATGCCGTATCTTCTTCCACCTGGATATACGGATCCCCCCTACATAAGAAAAGCCAAAGTACCGCGGACGAACATGTAGCGCTTTCACCTGCGTTCCGGGCACGGTTCGAACGACCGTACGGATCGCTCCCGCTTCGCCCGCCGGCCGGTCAGGCGATAAATTTGGCCAGCCAGCTCAACTTTATCTCCACGCTGGACTCCGGGCACAGCTCGTGGCAGCAAAGGCATTGAACGCATGCCTCGTTGTTTATCCTGTAAACATCCCCGACCGCCTCGATCGCATTCACGGGACAGCTCCTGTAGCAAAAACCGCATCCGGTGCAGGTGGCGGCTACGATCTCAGGCCTTACCCATACAAAGGGCGCGATCAGGCGAGCGAGTGGACGTGGAATGAGCCTCTGAAAGCTGTTCGATGGTCGCAAGAATCCTTCCGCCTTTATTCCCGCACCATCTCCCACGATCCCTATATTGGCGAGCCTGCCCTCACCGAGTCCCATCTCGGTCGCCATCCTCGTCGTATCGATCGAATCCTCCGGAAATCCGAGCACGTCCGCCGCCACCGTGTCAACCGCCACGGCATCATCGCCCGCCATAATCAGCCCGAGTTTATATGGATTTCCGGAGCTCGGGCCGTTTCCCTCCATGGCAACCACGGCGTCCACGATATTCAAGGACGGCGTGACGAGCTTGTAGAGGTTCACGAGCATACGGGCAAACTCGCCGGATTTCGGGAAGAGCTTATGCTGCTCACCCTTCCTGAAACCGGGGATCACACCGAACATGTTCTTCACAGCGCATGTCAGCAGTGTCAGGGAATGCGTTTTCAGCTTGGGGAGGTTGATGATTATATCCGCCTCGAGCACCGGCTTGGAGATATAGAAGACATATTCGCCGAATTTCATGCATCTCGATCCCGACGCTTCGAAGCTGACCAGCTCCAGTCCGCATCGCTCGGCCATCTCCGACATCCCCGTATTGTTCCACACCCTCCGGGTTCCCCTGATCGCTCCGCCGGGGCTATCCCCGACAAAAGGTTCGGAACCTATCCTGCGAACCTCCTCCGCAACGGCTTCAACCAGCACGGGGTGAGTCGTTATGGCTCTGGCCGGATCCTTTGCCGAGAGAAGATTGGGCTTGAGAAGCACCCTCTGTCCAGGCTTGACGTAAGCCTCCAGTCCCCCGATCGGCTCAAGGGCTCTGCTTAGGGCCGCACGTACGCGGTCTATCCCGTAGTCCTCGCATCGCGCCAGGGCGACCGTCCTTCTCCTCTCCATAGCTTCACCGGTTCCATCCATATGCGCTCGGCAGCTCACGTACTCGATAATCTTCCGTTCCCGTCATCTACCGCGGCTCTCGATCCCCTTCCAATCCACTGAAAGCGCATATGTGCCGCTTCCGCAGGACTCTACAATACCCTTCAGCTCAAGGCCGAGAAGCACCGGTAGGATCGATGCAGCAGAAATATGACAGATTTCAACGAGCTCATCAATATGTTTCGGATCGAGCTCGAGCGCCGACAGCAGCTCACGCTCTGGCTTGCTCAGGGAATCGCCGCTGCTACCGGACTGAAAGGATCCATCCTCGCATATATTCCCGCATGGTGGCAGCTCCGCGAGAATATCCTCGACGGTCTCGACCAGTGCGGCTCCCTGCCTAATCAGCCTGTGGGGGCCCCTGCTCCCCCGGTATTCGATGGGTCCCGGTACGGCGAACACCTCCCTGTTCTGATCCAAAGCCCATTCCGCGGTACCCATTGCCCCGCTTCCGATTGCCGCCTCTATCACGACCGTCCCGAGCGACACACCGCTGAGGATCCTGTTTCTCCTGGGGAAATTCCGTTTCAGGGGAGGGGTTCCGGGAGGGAACTCCGTGATAAGGCAGCCGTGGGCCGAGATCTCGACTCCAAGCCCCGCATTCTCCGGTGGATACGGGATGTCTATTCCGCAGCCAAGGACAGCGCAGGTCCCCGCCCTGCCCTTCAATGCCCCTTCATGAGCCGCGCTGTCTATCCCGCGGGCCATCCCGCTCGTGACGGCGATCCCCCTCGCCGACAGATCCCGGGCCAGTCCGAGGGCGGTGTAGATACCCCTCCTGCTCGAACGCCTCGATCCGACAACGCAAATCACCGGCCCTTCTAGTACAGAGAGCTCCCCTTTGTAGAATAGAAGGGGAGGGGGATCTGCTATCTCCCTCAGCAGGGACGGATAGTGCTCGTCCGATATCGATACGATGCTGCATCTTCCGTTTTCTATCATGTGAAGCTGCCGGTCCAGAATGCGACCGTCCGTTTCGGTTACCCTGCGGCCCAGGAGCGCGCTTAGATCTCTCCTTCCATCCGCGCTTCGCAGCATCATGGCAATCTTCCCGGGTGGCACCGTACGGTGCAGCCTCTCCCACATCAGGGCGCTTACCCCTTTGACGGATAGTATTTCCAGCCAGAGTCTAGATACATCCGAACAGCCCATCTTCCACCTCCACACAACAGATGCAATTACAATAAGAGGATTTGTTTGAACGATAATCGTAGAATACAGCTCATCCCGCCGTCATGCTCAAATCCCATTCGATGCTATCCACTCTAGTTCCGCATAACTGTCATAGAACATCTCGATCCAGGTTCTCCGTTGCCCGTAGAGCGCCATGGACACCCCTGCGTCACCGTGCTGAACCTCATCCTCGACTGAGACTGCAAAACGGATACCGCTAGTATCTCTTTGCAACGGCCCATGTCAGTAAGCTTCCGGCTCTCCTTCTATATCCTCGGATCCACCCTCGAAGATCAACTCCTCGACGAGCAAAGCGGCATCCCGCACAAAATTAGCGCACCTGGTCTCTATCATGTTGTTTGCCTCAAAATGCTCTTCTCCATCCGGAGTATTAAGATCGCATCCGAGAAGCTCGATGCAATCCAGAGAACCGTGTTTGGATATGAACCTGCCCGATATCTCCCTTATCAGACCATACGCCTTTTCCCTGTTATCTGTATCCTCCGCGTCAAGGCGGCCATGCTTCAGACCGACGATCATGAACGCACCTGTCACCGCTCCGCATGTTCTCTGCAATCCCGCCATCCCGGCACCGAAACCCGTTCCGATCCTCAGGGCAAGCTCCGGATCGCAAGCCAGATCCGGTGCATAGGTTGAGAAAACAGCCTGGCAGCAGTTGAATCCCCTTCTGAAACAGTCAACGGCCCTTTCACATTTGCCGATCATAATACCCTTCCTGCTTTTGAGCCGGAGCGGGGCGGCCTGATCGATTTGCGGCACGGCTGATCAGTATCCGGATTTCTTGCCGGTCATATCCTCGATCTCTATCTCTATTATGGCCACATCATCGAGATTAGAATCTGGATATGCCCATCCCTCCCGACCGGACTGATGCTTCATAATTATATCCAACGCTTCTTCTATGGATTCGCGACCGCTCGTCACGCTGGCACGTCCGTACCCTATTACGGATCTGTACCTCGTGCTCCAGCTGCACGCCTCCCCAGCCTCGATTATCTCTACGGCACCCTCGATCTCGAAGCATACGAGGTTGTTCTTCTCCACATACTCCATCTTCTTCCCGGTTTTCGCCGAATGTATATACAGCTTTTGATCCTTGTAGCCGTAGTTGACCGGCACGATATAAGGTACCCCGTCCACGCACATTGCGAGGCGGCATATCCTTGAGTCCATTATTATCTCGAGTAACTCCGCGTGATCCCGTATTGATCTATCTTTTCTGCGCATCCGAGTGTTCCGATAAAGCGGAGAGTCAAGCATCCGCCGTTGCTGAACCACGTGATCCCACCACTCGATCCCCTATAGCGCATTTGCTATTCCCACCGGCTACGAGTAAACATCAGATCCCATGTAGGATCAAGATATTTATCGATTTCCCCGGCTTACCCTTTCCCGGGCACCCGTCAGGGGCGCTTCAAGGTCCCGCTCAAATACCTTTACCGGCATGATCCCTTCCATGTATTATATATGGAATCACCGGGTCCGATAATTTGTATATACCTAGAGAAGTATAACCTATTCGATACGCTATGATCGACCGGTCGCCAAAGGCCTATCACGGGAGGTTCGGGATGCTAAAGGCTGGAAGGTATAAAGCGGTATTTGCACTAATCGTCTCAATGATGCTGCTCATCAGCTCTCATGTTACGGTGGCATCTCAACCGGAAGAAGAATCGACATTCAAGATGGCACGTGCTTACACTTCCTTGGGCTTCGACATTTACGATGAATGCAGACATCTCGACGGGAGCGAGAATATCTTTATTTCACCGGCTAGCATAGCACTGGCGCTGGCAATGACGTATAACGGTGCGGCAGGAGAAACAAAGGAGGAGATGTCCGGGGTGCTGGGAATCTCAGGTATGAGTGACGAGGAGATCAATGAAACGAACAGGCTTCTACTGGAATCCCTGAAGGTGATGGACCGGGCAGTGGAGCTTTCGATCGCCAACTCTCTGTGGCTTTCCAAGGATTTGAATTTCAAGGAGGAGTTCCTCTGCAACTCGCAAAAGCATTTCGGAGCGGATCTGTTCAAGGGGATCAGCGCCGCGAAGGTGAACAACTGGGTGAAGGAAGAGACCAAAGGCAGGATCGAGAAGATCGTCGACATGATAACACCCGATGTAATAGCCGTTCTGATCAATGCAATCTACTTCAATGGAACGTGGAAAAACGAGTTCGACGAAAAGGTGACCAGGGAAGACACTTTCCACCTGAGCGCATGTGATACAAAGATTCATCCCATGATGAGACAATCCGGCCGCTACGACTACTACGAATGCGACGCATTCCAGTCGATCCGCCTGCCCTACGGAAAAGGGCGCACCGGAATGTATATCTTCCTGCCCTCGGAGGATTCGAACATGGAGCTTTTCAGTGAACGCCTGACGGCGGATAACTGGAACAAGTGGACATCGTCGATGGGGAAGCGCCGGGGGCGGATCGTGCTGCCGAGATTCAAGACCGAATTCGAAATAAGCCTGAAAGGAATCCTGAAACAGCTCGGAATGGCAAGAGCCTTCTCTCCGCCGGATGCGGACTTCGGAGCTATGTGCTCGCCCAAGAGGGGCAACGTCTTCATAAGCGAAGTGCTTCACAAGACCTATGTCGATGTAAACGAAAAGGGAACGGAGGCGGCGGCTGCGACTTCGGTCACGATGGCACTGACGAGTGTTTCCGTTGAAGATCAGGAAGAGCCGTTCAATATGGTGGTCGACCGGCCCTTCTTCGTAGCCATCGTTGACGGTGAGACCGGGCTCGTACTCTTCATGGGTTCAGTAACCGATCCGAAGCTATGAGTCGAATATGCAACATCGCCAACCGGAAACGCTATGCTGCCGCATTTGCCCTCCAGCCCGGCTGGCTGGACTTTCGGTAGCCATGTCTACCGGGAGAGGCTGCCGGTCGGCTTATCCGTAACTGACACCCGGATACACAATGTTCAGCGCCGCGTTGAATATCGGTCCGAATATATACCCGAAAACACGCCATACCAGAATAAGACCGACCAGCATGAATACGGGCCTCCTGGTAAACGCCCAGAAGCTCCGGGCGTTTCCCTCTCCGATCAGCAGCGGCAGTGCGGCACTACCGTCAAGCGGCGGAATCGGCATCAAGTTGAAGATCAGCAGCACGAGGTTGAGTGTAAAGAGAATGCTGACAATGACAGATACGGCATTCCACAATCCCCCCAACTCAGAGACTGTGACAGTTGTAAATCCTGCTGATGACGGGGGAACGAATATTCCCGCGTATGTTCCGATTCTTATCAGTATCACAGCGCATATCACTAGAAACAGATTCGCGGCTGGGCCGGCGAGCGCCATCGCCGCCGACCTGCGGGGATACCGTTCGGCCCAAAAAGGATCAAAGGGCGTGCTCGCCCATCCGATCATCCAGCCCCACATCCAGAAAGATAGTATCGGTATTATAACCATCCCGAATCTATCCCTTGCTATATGCGGGATCGGATTCAGGGTGACTTGACCCCCGCGGTACGCCGTAGGATCCCCGCCCTTCTTGGCGGCGTAGGCATGAGCGGCTTCATGCAGAACCAGCGAAAAGACGAAGACGATATACCAACCAAACCCGAGAACGACCTTATCCATATGCATCCATCCGGAAATAGCTACGATCCAGCAGCCTTATCCTCCCGGGATGAGACCTCTACGTACAGGGCCTTGGTCAGTTCATCGAGCCCCATCCCGGCCAACGCTGATATTTCGAATACGCGGGAACCGTTATTATCGGGGAAATCCAGTCTTCCCTTTCCCCGCTCGAGCATGTCGATCTTGTTTAGAGCTATAATGGCGGGCTTCTCCTCCAGTTTCTCGCTGTAGAGCCTGAGTTCCGCGCGCAACTGTCTGTACGCATCGTGAGGCGGTACAGGTCCCGCCGCATCGATGAGAAACAACAGGATCCTGCATCTCTCGATGTGCTGAAGAAACCTTATGCCCAACCCCTTTCCCCTGTGCGCCCCCTCTATCAATCCCGGTATATCGACCATGCAGAAAGACGCCGCCTCGTCAATCGGTACTATTCCAAGCACAGGCTCGATTGTAGAAAACGGGTAAGGCGCCACGATAGTATGAGCCTTGCTGACGGATCTAAGAAGGGTGGATTTACCGGCGTTGGGCAGGCCTACAAGGCCGACATCGGCGATAAGCTTGAGCGTGAATCGCAGCCGCCGCTCCTCACCCGGCCGGCCCTCGGTGTTGATCCGGGGAGCCTGGTTCGTCGAGGAGCGAAATACGTAATTACCCTTTCCTCCGGCACCACCCTTTGCCACGACGACCTCTTGATCGCCCTCGGTTATGTCGGCCAGCACCTTTCCGCTTTCGGCATCCTCGATAACCGTACCGGGCGGTACAACTATGATTGACTCCTCCCCGCCGCGCCCGTTCTTCCTGGCGCCCTGTCCATGGCGCCCGCTACGGGCCGAATACCTCTTTTTATGTCTGAGGTCGAGGAGTGTCCTCATATGCGGATCGGCCCTTACTATCACGTCCCCCCCACGGCCTCCGTTACCGCCATCGGGCCCTCCACGGGGAACATGCTTCTCCCGGCGGAAACTTATGCAGCCGTCACCTCCCCTTCCGGCCTTTACATCTATCTCGACCCTGTCAACGAACACATCTACACTCCTGTATTTCGATCTTTCCAGCGAACACCAGCCCCTCCCCCTTCCCGGTTCTACCATTATCCTCACGAAACCATGTCAATGTCCCGCCGGATAAATCCCGCTCGCGCTCTCATTACCGGACCCGGTCAATGCCCGCTGTCACGATTCCATGTCATATACTTTCCGGGATTGAGCAATCCCAGCGGATCCATCGCTTCCTTTATCCTCCTCTGGAGGGCTAATTCCTCCGGAGAAAAAAGCATGCTCAGGTAAGGAGCCTTGGTTGTACCTATACCATGTTCCCCGCTCAGCGTGCCCCCCATTTCCACGACCCGGGCGAACAGTCTCTCCACGAACCTCTCGGCCCTTTTCATCTCTTCCTTCTTTCTCCTGTCCGTCATTATGTTGACGTGGAGATTTCCATCGCCGCAATGTCCAAAGACGTAACAGTCTAGATAGAGCCCTTTGGCAAGGTCATGGATGAACGGCACCGCTTCGGCAAGGCGCCCCAGGGGAAGCGATATATCCTCGTTGACTTTCGTTATACCCTTACGCGCAAGGCTGGGTGATATCGAACGCCGAAGCTCCCAGATCGCCTCTCTCTCTGCATCGTTCCACGCAACTATCCTATCCAGCCCCCTCTTCCTGCAGAAATCATCGAGAAGCGAATACTGCGCCCGTACCTCGGAGAGCGTCCCGTCGATCTCAATGAAAAGACAGCTTACATCTTTGTTGAGCCCTCTGAGCACCTTGAACTCGTTGACACACGCTATTGTCTTGGCATCTATATACTCCAGAACGCTGGGGCAGAAGCCCACCGATATCAACTCTGCCGCGACTCCCATAGCGTCCCCGCCTCCCCCCGCCTCGAGGAGAAGCGTTCTGAACGCCTCCGGTTTTGGAAGCAGTGAAAGCCTTGCCGAGTAAATAACTCCGAGCGTCCCCTCAGAACCGGTCAATAACGATCCCGGTCCTCCGTGGATGCCGGTGACGACATCACCACTGCAGGTTAACCACGTCAGAGAACGTACATACCTCCGCGTCACGCCGTACTTGAAAGCCCTCGGACCCCCGGCATTCTCGGCGATGTTTCCGCCTATCGTCGAAAACCGGAAACTCGCGGGATCCGGAGGATAAAAAAGAGAACTCTTTTCCAGTAAGTCCTGAAGATCCTTGTTAACCAACCCGCATTCCACCTCGACCTCGTAAGCCTCCTCGTCGAGCCGAAGCACACGGGCGAGTTTTTCGGTTGAAACGGCGAGCCCGCCGCCAAGGGGGACCGCCCCCCCCGAGAACCCTGAACCCGCTCCCCGCGCAAAGACCGGGATCCCAAGCTTAGAGGACGAGTCGAGGATCCTGCGCAGATCGTCAAGACAGGTCGGAAAGGCGACACCACCGCACTGTCCGGAGACGGCGGTTGCATCGTAGCCGTATGCTATCCTGTAATGTGGTTCCGTATGAACGTCTATATCACCGAGACTACGTGCTAACCGTTCTATCCTGCTCGAGAAATCCATCCCTCCCGACCTTCCGCCCCGTTATTTGCAGAAATGAACCGAACGACGGGGGCTACGCCGGTAATCCATCAATAAAGCTCTCGAACCGGTTCATGGCCTCGTTTAGTGTATCCTCTCCAGCTGCGAATGAGAAACGGACCATTTCATCGACCCCGAACGCTCCGCCCGGGATCAGCAGGAGCCCCTTCTCTTCGAGGAGCTTGTTGCAGAACTCGGCGCTGCCCTTCACCCCACAGGGTTCATATAGAGCGGATACATCCACCAGATAGTAGAACGCGCCTTCCGGCTGCGGATAGCTCAGGAATTCGATAGCTGATAATCTATCACCTAGGAGCTTCATCCTTCTCTCGAATTCTATTCTCATTCGATCCCTGTCCCTCGCTCCGCTCTCGACCGCTTCAAGGGCGGCCCACTGCGATATTGCGTTCGGACAGCCGGTTGCGTGAGCCTGGAAAGCGCTCATTCTGAATGCCACTTCCCTTTCGGCCAATGCGAAACCGACCCTCCATCCGGTCATTGCATAGCTCTTCGACACACCGGTTACAACTACACTGGTGTCCTTGAGCTCGGGTACTAGGGATACAGGAGAAAAGTGCTGCGTTCCTCCGAATGTCAGGAATTCATAAATTTCATCACTTATCAGCGCTATACCCGAATCATGGATCAGCCTCGCAATCGGCTCCAATTCCTTCCTGCTGTATACGGTCCCGGCCGGATTGTTCGGTGAATTGAGCATCAAAGCCTTGGGCTTCCCCTTCGATATCTCATTCTCGAGAAGAGCGGCCGTTAATTTATACCCAGACGAAGCTGGCAGATCAACTATCCTGGGTCTGGCCCCAACCAGCTTCACCATCTCCGGATAGCTCGTCCAGTACGGAGCAAGTACGAGAACCTCGTCACCGGGATCCGTCAACGTGTATAGGGCGTTGTAAATGGAGTGCTTTGCGCCATGCGAGATCACCACTTCCCTGGGTGAATATGGCACGTTCAGCAGATCACTGTAGAAACCTGATACGGCCTCCCTCAGCGGCGCTATCCCGGCCGCCGGAGTATATTTCGTCTTCCCGGCATTAATAGCCTCGATCGCCGCTTTCTTTATCACATCCGGGGTGTCGAAATCCGGTTCACCCGCGGTAAGCCCTACTACGTCCTCGCCCTTTTCCTTTAGCTCATTCGCCTTGGTGTTGAGACTCAATGTAATCGAAGGCTCGATGCAACTGGCTCTCTTGCTGACTCTTCCGGACATTTAATATACCTCCCTGAATGATAAGGCTCTCATATCAATACGGCACCGTGGATCAATCGCGCTTTATGTCCCATTCCTTCAGCCTCAAGGATACAGCCTTAGGAACAAGGCAGCTTATGTCTCCGCCCATCTGGAATATCTCCTTCACCGGTGAGCTGTGAAGGTAAACGTACTGCTCGCTGGGCATAAGGAAGACCGTTTCGAACTTCGGATAGAGCTTTCTGTTCATCAGCGCTATCATCAATTCATACTCGAAATCGGATACCGCACGCAAACCCCTTATCACTACGTCGACTTTCCGGCGCCTGAACTCCTCGACGAGTAATCCGTCGAAGGAAACCACCTCTACCCTATCGAATTCCTTTAGGCTCTCCTCTGCCAGGATCAAACGCTGCTCCAGGCTGAGCAGTGGAGATTTATGCAAACCTTTGGCTACCGCCACGATAACCTTATCGAACAGGGTTGAGGATCGCTCGACCAGATCAACATGACCGTTCGTGATCGGGTCGAATGTGCCGGGATAAAGCGCCACCTTTTTATCCACTCTCACGAACCTCCTTGATTATCATTCCAATCTCCGATCCTTCCGATAGACACTAAAGATATAACTTACAAGCAATAAATGCTAATTTATGATACCCGCCGGTCCTCTGTAGTCCGTATCTGCCTCGAGGAGCCATCGCCCGTCCGAATTCCATGATCCGGATCTTTCCAGATTATCCTCAGCTAAGTCTTGTATCTGTAGTAAGAAATCATTGTCTGGCCGAACTTCTTGGTCCGGGTCTTCTCCAATACACCCTGCATTCTCGGCACGAGGATGGAATCGTGCTCCACGACCAGTGTATCGCATATTCTCCTGTCTATATCCTCGACTCCCTCGAGTACACGTTGGGCCAGATCGCTGGCATACGGAGGATCGGCGAATATGATCCCGAAGAACAGTTCGCCTTTCTTCATCCTCTGGATGTAGCGCAGGGCACCGGACCGTACAACGGAAGCTTCCTCCGCCCTGAACCCGCATTTCGACAGATTCGATCTGAGTGTATCGATCGCCTTCGGATCCTGCTCGACGAAGACGGCCCGTCTCCCGCCCCTGCTCAGGGCCTCTATACCAACTGCTCCGGAGCCCGCGAACAGGTCGAGAAAGGAGGCTCCTTCGACACTGTGCCCCAGCGTGTCGAACACCGATCCCTTGACTATCTGTGAAGTCGGACGGAACCGCCGTCCCCTTCCGTACCTCAGAGGGAATCCCCTTCTTGTTCCGGCAATAACTCTCAATATATACCTGCGTTTTCCAGCCCTAATCACGCCACGCCTCGAAGGGATAAAGGATAAGAGAGATAACCCGTGCGGGCAAGCGAAAAGGGGCGCGATAACGGCTTATCGAAGCTCACAATCAACTGTGAAACCATACCGGATCGACATTGACGATAATGCCGGCTTTACGGCTCTCCAGCGCAGTGATGCTCGGATTAGAGATTTTGTTCGCCTTATCGATCCGACCGCAAAACAGCCTGCACCCGCATCTGGCAAAAAAAAGCCCCCGGGAAGAAAGGCGGGATTCCCGGGGGCGCGACGGTGAGTGGAGGGGGCAAGTTTATTCCACTATCGTCGGTGTTACAAAGATCACCAATTCCTGCTTCTTGCTGGTATTGCTGGAAGAGGAGAACAGTGCGCCGAAGTACGGAATGTCCTTGAGCACCGGCACTCCGGTCTTAAGCTCCGTGTCGACCTGCTTGATCAGTCCTCCTATTACGGCCGTTTCACCGTTGTTCACAATTACCCTCGTATCGGCCTCCGCCGTTGAGATGATCACACCTCCCTGAGCCGTGGACTCGCTCTGAAGCTCGCTCACCTCCGGGTGCAGATCCAGTGTGATCGTGCGGTCCGAGTTCACGTGAGGGATCACCCTCAGCATAATGCCGATCTTTGTGAGCTCGGTGATGGGATTGCCGGCCTCGTCCGCAACGATGAGCGGGATCTCTTTTCCTACGAGTATACTGGCCTCCCGGTTCCCCATCGTCGTGATGCGGGGATTCGATATAATGTTCGCCTTGTTGTCCTTCTCCAGCATCTGGAGAATCGTGCTCAGCTCACCCCATGAGCGCACCGTCCCGAACTTGATCGTACCGGAAGACAGAGGGATATCTGCATCAACCTCGGCGCTACCCATTCCGCTGAATCCGGACTTGTGCAGGTTCAACACGCCCCAGTTGATTCCCATCTCGCGCGAGGCTTCGACATCTATCTCCACCAGCTTAGCATTTATGTCGACCTGGTAGTTCTTGATGTCGAGATCCCGGACAATCTCCTCGATCTTATCGATGTTCTTCTCGATGTCATTGACGATAAGAGCGTTGCTTCCGAGATCTACGTCTATGCGTCCCCTGGCGCTCACCACATTGGCCAGGGCGGTCTGTATCTCTTCCGCGCTGGAATTGTGGACGAAAATGATGCGGGTCATCAATGGACGAAGGTCATCCTTCTTCCTCTCTGCTGTCTTCTCGTCCAGTTCCTCCTTCATCAATCTGGTCATCTCCGCAACTCTTATCATACCGTATTCTTTTCTATAACCGTATCCATGAGCCTTGAGGAATATCGCCAGAGCCTCTTCCCACGGCACATCCTTGATATGGACATAAACGTCACCTTTTACATCCGATCCCGCGACAATATTCACGCCGGCGAAATCGGAGATCGTTCTTAGCACGGTTTTGATGTCGGCGCCTTGAGCGTCGATCGTTATCCTGCGCGATCCCATACCGAAACCACCGCCGCCCGCAGGCGATCCTCTCATATAAGACTCCGCGAAATTGGATTCCATCGTCCTGTCCACCCTGTAAGCGGCTCCGCTGTTGTATGCAGTTCCTGAGGGTGCGGGAACTTCGGTTGTCTTTAGGCCCGCCGGCGTGCTCTTCTTTGAGGCTGCCTGGTCGATCCAGGGTGATTCGGCCTTCTTGACGGCCTTTTTACCTGATTCAGTCTTTACGGCCTCGGGTGCCTTTTCCGGAGCGGATTTTGCGGCTTCCTTTTCGTCCCTGGGCTTCCATGATGCGGGCTTCGAGGATTTGCCAACCGCATCGCCGGCAGAACCGCTGACGACGTTTTCGTTGGGCACGATCAAAGGCAGCACCGGCCCCATAGAAGCACCCATCGATTCAACTCGCACCGGATCAGCGGGTGATTCATCCATCTCGTCTTCGGCGGCCGCGGAGGTAACACCGCTGCGGGTCAGCTCTACCACCTCTATATCGCCTTCGGTCCAGTTCTTGTAATCGACGTTCCCCTTGAGATCGAGCACGATCCTGGTGATCATCTCGGGCTCGTACTGATACTGGCTCGTTCTTACCCTGTATACGAGTGAATTATTCTCGATATCATTCCGGCCCTTTACCATGTTTCGCGCACCGAAACAGTCGACTACGAGCCTGTCGGGCTCCGTCATCATGTAGGCCTTGCACTCTACGGTCCCCTCCGTCTCAACCTCGATCCTTACCTTGTCAAGGTTGCTGACGACCTCGATCCCCTTGACCTCCCCCGCGGGATTGTCTGCAGAGAGGGCGCACAGGGGCAGCATGAGACCAACGAGAACAACGGGAGCAATTCTGCGGATCCGTGACATCTTATTCTCCTTTTCCCTTATTGCCCTCCAGGCGGAGGGTAACACTGTTAGTCTGTCCGAACATTGAAACCCTTGCTACCAATGAACGGTCTCCTACCGAAACGACATTGCCGTGCCGGATCGGATCACCGGACTTGAGAATGTATCCGAAACCATTGTTGTCCTCGAGCATCGCATACCTATCGACGCCGCCAGACAGGATACCAACCAGCCGAACACTGTATATATTGACGAGATCCTGTTCCGACTCCTCGAATTCCCCCCTGATTAGACTTCTGAACGGATCCCTCCGGTTGAAAGCTTTGTAATAATATCTCTGCGTCCTAAGCACTTTCCCCTCGGTTTCCTCCTCCCCCAGCGCCCATTCCGGAGATACAACTCCGGCAATCAACAGGACCGGGAACACCAGCCCCCAGAGAATATTCAGCAATCCCTTATGATTTCTTCTCTGACTTCTCATTTACAGCTTCACCACCTTCGGAAAGCGTATACGCAGTCATGACCATTTCCGCCTCGATCGTATAACTAATCTCTACCTTGCTCTTATCCGATCCACTCGATGCCATCGGTCTTACCTGAAGATTGGAAACATTAATGATCCTATCCAGATTAGCGACCTTGGAGAGGAAGACCCCCAGCTCGTGGTACTCACCCTGTACCTTGATCTTGACCGGGTTTTCTTTGACGAATTCCCTCTGCATGGGCTGCTGCGGCTCGAATAGTATGAATTCCACCCCCGCCTGATTGCCGGCACGTGTGACCTTGCGCAGGAGCGTGGCAACCTCTTCCTCGGCGGGAAGAAGCCCCTGGGCGGCGATCCATTTGTCGTGCAGCCTGTTGTACTCCCTCTCCAGCTTTTCCAAATTACCTACTGTCTTTCTAGCCTTCTCCAGCTCGGCGCTTATCTTCTCGTAGTCTCCGGACAGGGTATCGATCCTCGTCCTCATAGGCTGGAAGAAGAAGGGCAGAAAAGAAGTGAAGAAGTAAACGTAACCAACGATAGCGAGAAATATCGCTATAATGATCGTCTTCTGTACCTGCGGATCCTTAAAATTCATTTCTGCGACCTCTCTTCTCTACTGGGGCATTACGTTAGCGCTCAATCTGAACTTCATCACTTCACGATCCTTGATCGTCCCCTTCTCCGCCACCCGGAGGTCAACGCCTGAGAAGATCGGTGAAGTTTCGAGGTTGGTTATCATATCGGCGACGGTGTAGTTGCTGAATGCTATACCGTCTATATTGAACCTGTTGGGAGAAAGCTCCGTTAGGTCGGTCAGCCAGCAATTGCTTGGAATCTTGAATCCGATGTCGTTGAGCAGCTTCACCCTGAAGTAGCGGTAGCGGTCCAGCGAAGTGATAAGTGCCAGCCTGCGGTCCACCTCTTCCCGTTCCTTCGTGATCTGCTTGATCTTGGCAAGCTGTGGTGCCAGCTTCTTGGACTCCTCCTTGGCCACTTCGATCTTTCCCTCCAGACTCCTGACCTTGCCATGCTGAACCAGCGCCACGACGAGGATCACCGTGACGAACATAGCAATGCCACCCACCATATAAACTGTGGACATATTGGGGAGCTTGAATTCGCGTCTCTTCGGTCTGTCTTCCGATGGAAGTAGATTGATTCTAATCATTATTCCCCCGCCTTTCTCAAAGCGAGACCAATTCCCACGGTAAGAAGTGGAGCTATCTTGTCCAGTTCCTCTTCGTACTCACCGAACACCCCTTCATCGTAATCAATCCCCTCCAGCGGGTTATGGATCGAAAAATCCATCCCGTGCTTTTCGGCAAGTATCTCCTTGAGGAAGGGAATACGAGCTCCGCCGCCGCTCAGAAAGACCTCGTCAATACCCTCGGCGTCCTCGGCCGCCTTAAGGAAAGAAATACTTCTCTCGATACCGAGCGAAAGATCCTCGGATCCGTTCTTTATAATTTCCCTGATTGAATCCTCATCCATTTCCTCGGACGGGCCGTCGGATATCAAACGCTGGCCATCATCGTAACTCAATCCGAGCTCCTTACGCAGAAGCTCTATAAAATTGTTGCTGCCGACGCTGATATCCCTGGTGAACAGCGGACATGAGTCGCTGATTATATTGATGTTCGTGACATCACTCCCGATATTTATCAGCCCGACTACCTTCTTCTCCCCATCGGCTTCTTCCCCACCATCATCAAATGCACCACTTCCGAGATGGAAAGAATTCTGAACCGCAAAGGAATCTACATCGACGATCAAGGGGATAAGACCGGCCTCTCGAACCAGACCGGCATGGTCCAGCACCATATCCTTCTTGGCCGCTACGAGCAGAACCTCCATCTGGTTCGCACCGATGTCTTCGCGAAGGATCTGGAAATCGAGGCAGATATCATCGATATCGAACGGGACGTGCTGCTCGGCTTCCCAGAAGATCGCCTCCTGGGCGTCTTCGGAAGCCATCTTGTCCATTACGATCTTCTTGACGATGACGGCCCTGCCGGACACGGCGGATATGACCTTCTCGTTCGTTATGCCCGCCTGCTCCACACACTCCCTGATGCCGTCGATGACCAGCGAGCGGTCCATAACCTCGCCCTCGACGATAGCTTCGGGAAGTAGGTGGCTGAAACCGAAGTGAACGATCCTGGGTACGTCGCCCGAGTGATCTATCTCGATAACCTTGATCAAACTCGAACCGACGTCCAGTGCCACCGTGGAACTCTTCTTCTTGAAGGGTAAAGTGATCATTCTCACACCAACCTTTTCATGCTCGTTCTTGAATCCGGCCAGCCCTTTACGGCCGTCTGCTATTAGAGATATCTGGCAATACTAAATCTGGAAAACAGTGGGCTTTCCTCCTCAACTCCAGGCAATACGCAACAAATATGCCAAAGCTCAGGTTTACATTGGATGTGTATCTTGTTTTTTTACAAATGATTATAAACATAAACCACGTGGCGGGACCTTATTGCTACTTGCAAATGCATGATATTCTATGCAAAGTGCCAATCCTTTCCGCCGAGCCGGGAAAGAGGCTGCAATGAGGACTTCTACCGAATCAGGGGGAAATGCCGCGTGAGCAGATGCGGGGTAAAAGCAGGCTGCGATGAATGCGGATATCAGATCGAGCTGAAATACCATGCGAGCAGACACTGGGCGAGAGCCGGCCGAAATACATGCGAATATCAGATCAGGCCGGAATGCCATGCAAGCACATACTGAGCGAGAGCCGGCTGAAATACATGCGAATATCAGATCAGGCCGAAATACCACGTTAGCAGATACGGGCCGAGGAAGAGGCACAGCGCGGCGGATGGGGCCAGGAATGAGCCGAACGCTACCGCGGTCCTGCCTCCCCCGCCTCTGACCATGAGTATGATCCCATAGATGGAGCCGAAGAAAGAGGCTATCACGATCACTGGAAGCACGAGCTTCAATCCAAGGAATGCCCCGATCATCGCCATCAGTTTTACATCTCCTCCGCCCATCCCCTCGGAGTGCCTGAGCAGTTTATAGACCGCTCCCGCCGCGTAAAGGGTTCCTCCTCCGACCAGCGCGCCAAGAGCGGAGCCAAGGGGATTGACAAAGGGGGTTACTAAACTCCAGCAGAGCCCGACCAGAATGAACGAGAGGCTGATCTCGTCCGGTATGATCCTGTGTTCCCAGTCTATCAGTGTTACTGCAAAAAGAGCCATAAGGAACGAATAGGCGAAGATGCCGTTCGGACCATAACCGAAGCGGTAGAGAACCAGGATTGCCAGGGTGCCTCCGACGAGCTCCACCGCCGGGTATCTCAGCGGTATCCGTTCGCCGCAACCGCTGCATTTGCCTCTTAAAACGACAAAGCTCAGAACAGGTATGTTCTCGTACCATGGTATCAACTTCTTGCATTTCGGGCAGAACGATCTCGGCTTCACTACGGATTCGCCCCGCGGCAACCTGTAAATGACAACGTTCAGGAAGCTACCCACGGCGAGCCCCAAGACAATAGTGGTTGTAATTATGAACGGACTCTGCACTGCACTTGCTCTTTCTATCTAATCCCGTTCCGGTTTTCTATATCACTTGTGAAGCCCTCTCCAATCGATCCGATAGAATAATCTGTCTTATCAAACCCGTTCGGACTATCTATCTTATCGATCCCCGGACCGGTTTTCCATCTCTCCAATATCTTTGCCGTCATCTATATTTCCATCCCCGTTCCCATTCTCCAGCTTCTCTATATTATATCGCGCCAGGTCCTTCATCGCCTGGTTGTCGGCGGTTCGCTCGAGCTCTTTCCACATCAGTAGACTCGTCTCCCTGTGACCGGCCTTCATCGCAACAAAAGCGGCAAACCTCTTCGTTATGCTGTCGGCTCCTGGCAGCTTAGAGGCAAGCTGGAAATATCTCGTCGCGCTATCATAATCGCGAGCCTTCACGTAATGCAGGAATCCCATCTCGAATACGAGCCACCAGTTCGTTGGATTGTTCTCCACTCCCTTCTCCAGGAACTTTATCCCCTCCTCGAAGCACCCGAGGTCCTCGACTATGATCATTCCACCGAATAGATACGCAAAGATGAATTGAGGATCTAGGTCCGTTATCACGTCCACAAGGTGGCGGAAGAGGTTCAGGTTGTTCTGGCCCAGGCGGTATCCTCCATAGTACTGAACCGTCTTGAACCACAGGACGTCAGCCGAAAGGTTCCTGTACCCGAGTGCGAGCTGCTCCATGAACTGGCCGGAGGGCAGATAGAGCACCTCCAGCTCGTCCTTTTCGCGCGATATGTCCTGGACAAGGAGGGACATCCCCACCAGCGCCGCAAGTGCGGCTATGCCTATCATAATCTCTGCTGCTCTACGCTTCATTATGGGCCCTTTATCCAAATCCGGCCGTTTCTATTCAGGCCGTAATCACAAATCACAACTGATCTAATATCCTCACAATCCCCACCCCGGGTCTTTTTTATATAAATTCCCGCCGCCTGAAAATCAGGTAGGCGAAGTACAATACGACTCCGCAGTATACCAGAGCATACAGGGTCGCCAGGGCGACATCCGATCCGAAGAAGGGTAGATCATGGACGGCCTCGTGACGAAGATTGAAAATGCCCAGATTGGGAAGGATGTAATGAAATGCCCTGGCCATAATCCTCGTGAATGCGCCACCGAACTTCTGGGCAAATGCCAGCAGATCCCCACTCAGGCTCCCCGCCACGAAGATGCACATGGAGAACAGTAACGTCAAAACCGGCGTTGTGAACGTACTGAAGAATATCACGACCGAGCACATGACCGTTATCTCGAGCGCGGAGAGGTACACCGCCACGAATAGAGCAGGCTTGAATTCGGCTTTTCCGATAAGCATCATCAGAACCATGAACCCGGTCATGACCAACACCAGCAGTGATATGGCCATTACAACGCCTATGAACTTACCGATAAGATACTGAAGCCTGGAAACGGGCCTGGTCAAGACCATGAAAACGGCTTTCTTATCGACCTCCTTGCGAACAAGCGTGCTTCCGACGAAGATCGCGGCAAGCACTCCAAGTATCGATATGGAAGCAAGGCTCACATCGGTCACTATCTTCTGCTTCGCTCCGACAGCGAGCGGTGAGAGAAGATACGTGCTCAACGTGAGAATCCCACCGAAAATCAGAGCTACGAATAACAGCTTCTCCCTGACCGATTCCCTGAATGTATTCAAGGCTATGCTGGAAACCCTTCTCATCATCCCTCCTGCAGAAGCGTTCTATCAGGTTGTTTCATGCCGTCACCGTCTCTCCCTTTTCGCACTCCAGAAACCTCGGATATGAAGACGTCCTCTAGCGATGGATGCCTGTTCTCCACTCTAAGAACCTCGGCACCGTTGTTCAACAGGTGCATCAAAACGGTCCGCAGGTACTTCTGCTCCTTGACGACCAGAAACGACTCATCCCCCAACGAATCCGTAGATTCGACGTAATCTGTTAGATCCTCCAAGACATCCGCGCCACAGTATCTGGTGGCCACCTCGATCTTCCCCTCCCCCATACGCGTCAGCTCATCGAGACTCGCCCAGCGCACTACGGTACCCTCGTTTATGATACATGCCCGATCGCACAGGGCCTCCATATCGGGAAGTATATGAGACGAGAAGAAGATCGTCTTGCGCCGATCCTTCAGACCGAGCAGAATATCACGAACCTGAATCCTACCCATCGGATCGAGCCCGGAGAATGGCTCGTCCAGAATAAGAAGATCGGGATCATGGAGAACGGCCTGAGCAAGGCCGGCCCTCTGAATCATACCCTTCGAGAAATCCTTCAGGCGCCGATAGCGGTGATCGGCAAGTTCGACCAATCGGATGACCTCATCTACTCGATGCCGGAGCACACGCCTCTCCATGCCGCTCATCTGGCCGCAGAAAGTCAGAAACTCCTCAAGTGAGAGGTGCGGGTAGAAATAGGGTAATTCCGGAAGGTACCCGATCCTGCTCATTGCCCGGCGGTCTCCCACCGGGTGATCGAATATCTTCACCTCTCCCGAGTCGGGTTTGATAAGCCCCAGGATAATCTTTATCGTAGTCGTCTTTCCCGCACCGTTGGGCCCAAGAAATCCGAGGATCTCCCCGGAGTTCACATAGATCGACAGACCGTGCAGGACCTCTTTGCGCGCTAGGGAGATCTCCCGCCTGAACGACTTCTTGATATTATCTACCGCAAGAACATCCATATCTAGCTGACAGCCTCAGCCGCCTTTTTGGGCAAAATCCAATGTGATCCGGCTATTTATCTACCATGATCCGGCCGAAATATTAAATTCAGCCTTCAACTGCCTCATTTAGGGAAAATATGCAGAAATCATGCCCGATTTGCCCGATTGATAGACGGGAAGACCTTTCCTCTTCTTTTACATAACTGCCATGTAATTAGATTGTTAACATCTACCGAGGGTTGATCCTCCAGATCATTTTAGCGCCGGCGCAATCTTACTCAACCGAACCATACGGGTATCCTTTTCCGGCATAAACCTCAGCGCTCACCCTCCCGATCTCAACATTCAACACTTGTGCTCCTTTCGATCAAAAAAGCGAT
>CAYRCK010000028.1:0-39945 GCA_964422745.1 uncultured bacterium | reverse complement strand
GCATCTACTTCTACCGCCTCGTAGCCGGTGATTTTGTGCAGACGAAGAAGATGGTTCTTCTTCGTTGAATGAAAGCGCGAACACTGCAAGCGTTCATTCCAAATCTTCAACCAGACATTTCTGATGGGCACCGGTTTCGAGGTCTAATTCGTCTCGTTATTGGGGAATTGCAAGTGATGTGCGGCGGACGGACTAAACAGAAGGGACAGGTGTAATACTATCTGGAACCATGATTGAACTCTCAGGCTGACAAAACGATTGATAAATTCCATATTTTATGGTTGTTATAGATACGAGCGTAATAGATATTATTTGTCATAAACGCAAGCAAAAGGTGTTTTCTTAGGAACGGCTTATACCGTAGTTATACTGCGAAAATAATGAAGTATAAAGAATGATTGGTAAAACCATTTCGCATTATAAAATTATTGAAAAAATTGGCGAGGGTGGTATGGGCGTAGTACTCAAGGCCGAGGACACGAAGCTAAAACGCACCGTAGCTCTCAAGTTCCCGCCACCGGAATTGACTCGGAACGAGGAGACCAAGCAACGCTTCATACAAGAGGCGCGGGCAGCATCGGTTCTTGAGCATAACAACATCTGCAACATCCATGAGATCAACGAAACTGAGGATGGGTATACTTTTATTGTAATGGCCTACTATGAGGGGGAGACGCTCAAAGAGAGGATCGAGCGCGGTCTACTTAAGGTGGAGGAAGCTATAGATATTGCCACCCAGATCGCCCAGGGTTTGGCGAAGGCTCATGCGATGGGTATCGTTCATCGCGACATCAAACCGGCCAACGTGTTTTTGACTAGCGACGGTGTGGTGAAGATTGTCGACTTTGGCCTGGCGAAGTTAGCGGGCCAGGTGAGGATCACCAAGACCGGCACGACTGTAGGCACCGCAGCTTATATGTCGCCAGAACAGACTCGCGGTGAGGAGGTTGACCGGCGTACAGATATCTGGTCGCTGAGTGTCGTTTTGTATGAGATGATCACCGGGCGACTGCCGTTCAGGGGAGATTACGAACAAGCCGTTGTCTATTCGATCCTGAACGAAGAGCCCGAACCGATGACGGGGCTGAGAACCGGCGTGCCCGTGGAACTGGGGAGCATTGTGAACAAGGCAATGGCCAAGAATCCGGACGAACGGTATCAGCATGTAGAGGAGATGCTAGGCGATTTGCGGTCCCCCGGGGAGGCATCTGTTTCGCGCCTGGGGAAAAAGAATTCTGCCAAAAAGATATCTAGACCGCTGCTGGGCATCGTAGCGATTGGGTTGTTATTGGCGCTGGCCATCGTTAGCTATCTCTTGATCCACCAAGGGAAAGAAGAATTTCGAATCACACGCACAGTGCCTCTCACGATAGAACCCGGACTGGAGCAAGATCCTGCGTGGTCCCCAGAAGGTACGCGCATCGCCTACGCCTCTGACGAGAGCGGAAACATGGATATCTACGTGCGGCAGGTCGCTGCCGGTCAAAGACTCAATTTGACCAAAGATCACTCAGGCTACGACGGGAAGCCTGCCTGGTCGCCGGATGGAGAATGGATTGCCTTCGTTTCTGAGCGGGATGGCGGCGGAATATATTTAATACCTGCGCTGGGTGGAATACCAAAACGGTTATTGTCGTTGTCCTTTGCGCGATCTTTATCATACGCTGGCAGCATACCGTCCGTCCGATGGTCCCCCGATGGAACAGATCTGGTTTATGCAACTTCGGGCATTGTATATACTATTCCAGTCACTGGTGGCAGGCCTGCGCCTGTACCCTTGCCACCCACCGCACTTTTTATCGGATATTCCGAGCCAGCTTGGTCACCCGATGGAAAACGCATTACATACACAGATTTAGTCGCGGCAGGAGTGGCCACATCGCAGATCTGGTCGGCGCAGCGCGACGGGGCCGATCCATTTCCGATAACAGAGGGAAAGAAATTCGATCATAGTCCGGTCTGGTCGCCAGATGGAGGACAACTTTTCTTTATCTCTGACCGGGGAGGAAGCCATGACGTTTGGTGGGTACCGGTCGATACCCGCGGACAGCCCACCGGTCACGTACGTCCTTTGACAACGGGCGCCGGTGTCGGAGCCATCGCCCTTTCAGGGGATGGGACGAAACTCGCTTACGCAAAAGTTGTGGAGCGTTCTAACATCTGTTCAATCCCGATAGTGCCGGATCGCATGTTTACATTAGAAGATGCCCGGGTGCTGACCTCGGAGAATCACTATATCGAACTATTATCGTTCTCGCCGGATGGTAATTGGATCGCGTTCGACTCCAACCGGAGCGGGAATCAGGATATCTGGATCATGCGTAAGGATGGTAGTGGATTGAGACAGATGACAACTAACGCTGCCCACGACTGGGTCGGATCATGGGCGCCCGATGGAAAACGAATAGCTTTCCACTCCTTGCGACGGGGCAACCGTGACCTGTTCGTGATGCCAGTGGCGGGTGGTGCAGTAACGCCATTGACAAGCCATCCTGCTGAGGACTTTATGCCGGCCTGGTCTCCGGACGGAGAAAAGATCGCGTTTGCATCAAATCGTGGTGGCGCTATGGACGTGTGGGTAATGCCGAGTGATGGAGGAGAACCGCAGCAACTGACCTTTCATACGGCACCAGGATCAGTGTGTTGGTCGCCTGATGGAGAACAACTTGTTTTTAGTTCTAAGCGTACCGGGAATGGCGAGCTGTTCCTTATTCCCGCAGAAGGGGGTGATCCCGTGCAACTAACTCAAGGGATGTGGTTGGATATAACTCCATTTGTCTGGTCATTGGATGGACAAACGATCTATGCCTGGGGGTTAGGAGGGCCGGACAATGAGGGTGCAAACCTGTGGGCAGTATCGGCGGCGGATGGTACAGCGCGCCCCCTGATGGACATGCGGGGCAGCTTGAAGGAGCCACTTACCTTGTCGAGCGACGGAGAACGGCTCTATTTCACTCTGTGGGAATGCGTGGGCGATCTGTGGATGGCAGAATTGTCAACAGGAGAGTAATGAATCAAAACGGGAGTTATGAAGAATACATATATTATGGATTTCAATGAGGATGCATCAGATATGAAGACTGCTCCTGTGAGTTTTAAATAGATCATGTTTTATGGAAGTGTATATGCGCCTGCAATACCTTGTGGCTTCTATTTATTTCGTCCGCCTTGATATTATTACAGTTAGTAGTTTTACCTAATCGACTAAATTTAACAGAACATCGAGTTGATGGCGTAGCGCGAGGTTTTCCAAGGCAAACGCACGATGCGACCTCAGCGCTGAAAGAAAGGTGCGTAGAATTAAAAATAGAATGTGATTTATATAATATTTGAATCAGGATTAGTGGAAGTATTACAATGCGGACGAAATAAACAAAAGGGACAAACTGTCCGTCCAGACTTGGCTCTTGGCGTTACTACATTTCTACGGGGGAATCGATATGAAACGTTGTCCAGTTATTGCCTTACTGCTCGTGTGCATGCTCCTCGCCGCTCCCGCTGCCGTTATCGCCGGCGAGCTGAAACCGATCGTGCTCCCCGCTCCACAAACCGGTGGCGGCATGCCGCTCATGCAGACACTCGCAGCACGGCAAACGGCCCGCGCGTTCAGCAACAAAGAGCTTCCACTCCAGGTCATTTCGGACCTGCTGTGGGCCGCATTCGGCGTCAACCGTACCGATACCGGTAAACGCACCGCGCCATCCGCCAGGAACTGGCAGGAAATAGATATCTACGTGGCCATGGCGCAGGGGCTGTACCGCTACGATGCCGCCGGCAATACACTTGAGCCGGTGCTGGAGGACGATATCAGGGAAGCGACGGGAAAGCAGCCGTTCGTAGCTGGCGCGCCAGTTAATCTTGTATACGTCGCGGACTACACGAAAATGGGCGATTCGCCGATAGACATAAAAAAATTCTATTCGGCCGCCGATACCGGCTTCATCGGCCAGAACGTCTACCTCTACTGCGCCTCAAAGGGGCTGGCGACCGTCGTGCGAGGATACCTCGACCGCGAAAAGCTGGAGCAAATCATGAAACTTGGCCCCGACAGAAAGGTGGTCTTCGCTCAAACGGTGGGATATCCTGCGGAATAGCGCAAGGAGGCGATCGCAACCGGTTAGTGAAGCCCGAAGTAAAACAGCAAGCGCGAAAGTTATTCGTAAGAATATGATCAGATGAACTAGGATGTCACTCCTGAAAAATCCATCTGTGCAGGAATCAGTGATTATACCTTCTGAAAATTCCATCCGGACAGAAATCGAGGCTTCACTTAATAAGTATTAGCCATGATTCTTCTGTAAATAAGTCGGTTTTATAGATTAGATGGGTGTGCCTTCCATTAATGTCATCCAATACATAAACCATGCTTTCGATGGACAAGTTGAGCTATATGCCTGTAAAGGAAAAAGGGATTTTGTGGAATCGTGTTTAGAAAAGTGTGGTTTTGAGGACTCAAACCTGCTTTTAGGCATACGAATCCCACGCTGGTAGAAAGATATCAACGGAGAGTGCTTACACCTCAAGCAGCCCGACGATAATAGCGATGATGCAATCCGCCAACTGTCAGTTTTGTACTGATCGGTCCATATTCAAGTGGTTCAATCAGTCTCGACTTTGGGCAGTCCTTATCTAATCCAAGATGGGTGCGAGATTCATGGTAGTAGTGGAAGTTCTCCCTGAGCACACGTCGAAGATGCTTCTCATTGAAGATAATCGTATGATCCAGGCATTCCCGTCTGATTGAGCCGATCAGGCGTTCAACGTACGGATTTTGCCAGGGCGACCGAGCTGAGATCAGCACTTGCTTGATGCCCATTGATTCGACACGGTGAATGAATTCCTCCCTGTATTTGCCATCTCGATCGCGAAGCAAGTACTTTGGAGCAGTGTCCCAAGGAAAGGCTTCCACGATCTGGTGACCTGGGGAATTATCGGCTGAAAATGGCGGGGGTAGCCGACGGGCACCACTTTTCTAGACCGACTGAGAAGCCAATGTACTTGCAGATCGCTGGAGAAATGAGTACAATATGGTTAGTCCCCACCACTCACTAGGACTCAGATCGCCTGTGCCGCAAATATTCGAACCGTCAACTATGGATCAATCAGCCTGAACCCCAGGGCTGTACAATTGCCTGGGGAAGGTCAACAATCGGCTCGAATAAGCCGTTCACATTCCGAAGGAGATGGAGATATGCAGACGCAGAAAATAAAAACAACCGTTACCGCGATCGTCCTTGCTTCCGCATTTATCTTGGGCTGCAGCGAGGAAGAAACGGTTGCCCCCGATAACACTCCTTCAAAGTGGCTGAATCCAACCGAGCAGGTGAATGGTAAGCTTGGAGCGCTGGATCACATGCGCTTGTTAACGCTTCATGGGACCTTTTATGAAATGGGTTACGCCCACGGCTATTTGCTGGCGCCCGAGATCTTTGAACGACAGGAATTGGAGTTGTCGCAAGCCGGTGTCGTTGATTTTTTCGAAGATCAGGTATTACCAAATTTGAATCTATTCGATATCCCGGATCAGTACATGGAAGAAATAGAAGGAATGTATAATGGCTTCCTGGCAAGAGGGGGAGGAGCCGTATATTCCGATATTTTAGGAAGGGACGTGACATTTAACGATGCAATTGCCCTGAATTGCATCAACGCTCTGGCCTCGAGAGCGAGCTGCAGCTCTTTTTCGGCGTGGAATGCCGTGACAAACGATGGTACGACGATAACCGGTTACAATCATGACACGAAAGATGATGAGCGCAACACCGGACGATGGCTGCTTATCGTCAGGAAACCGTCAACAGAATCTGGAGCGTATGCTTCGATTTGCGCAGGCAGGGCCGGCGATATGAATGTGCATACGGTGATGAACGAACCTGGTGCTACATTATCATGTCATTCCATAAATGCCGCGAATCAGCATACAACATCAGAAGGATTTGCGCCTGAAGGATTGATATTCCGCCAACTCATAGAATCTGTCGACCATGTCGATCCGGTGGGAGATATCTCCGGCGTATTGAATGAGATCTACGCCACTGAAGCCGAGGCATTACTGATGTCCTGGTCTGATGGCGGGAATGAGTTCCACGCGGTAGCCCTTGAGCTGGACGGCGATCTGACGAGCAGTCATGGCTTCACGATCAGGCAGCCCGGCGAGGGCGAGGATCATATCATCCAGACCAATCATTTCTGGCTCCGGTTTCCCCCCGCCCAATGTGATAGATACGATCGTGTACAAAGCGCTCTCGACAGTATCAACGCCGGTATGCGGGCGCCTTTGACGGTCGAATCAGCCTGGGATCTGTTGGGAGCGATACAGCCGGGAGAGTTATATCTGACGCAGATAGCGGTTATTTTCGAGCCATCGAAAAAGCTGATGCATGTCGCATTCGCCGAGGCGGGAGTCCATGCCCATTCCTGCAGGCGCGTAACTATAGACATCGAGAACCTGTTTTCACAGTAAAAGCCACGTCCTTATTTGGATTTATCTTCCTAGAAGCCGGCTCCTGCGGAATGTATCCAAAATATCTCGGATTTACTGACTCACAAACAGGGCATCGCAAGAGCGGTATCTGCAGCGGGAACCGGGTTCTATTAAATAATTCAACTCTTAGGGGATAATTGAGTTGGGAATTATGCAGCAGGATGTGGAAGGGGTAATCGTTCAACGGAAAGCTCCGGGATGAACTTCTCAACGGCGAGATATTTTACACTCTAAACGAAGCCAGGGTACTTGTGGAAATGTGGAGAAAGGAGTACAATACGATCAGACCTCACAGCTCTCTGGGATATAAGCCGCCAGCGCCTGAAGCAGTTCTTCCATCTGAATTGGGTGTGGCTGTATGAGACAGAGAGTGGAACTAAGATCGGGGGCAGGTCAGGCATTAACGGGCTATTGGTTCTACCCTTCGGTGTGGGCGAGTTTCTCGGGCACACCATCCCCCTCCTTTTGCTGTTGGGTTGCTGGTCGGTGCTTGTCGCCTTTGAGAGGGCCGACAGGTTTGATAAGCTAGCGTGACCTTCCACCTGGAGGTAATAGAACCATCTCCTGTTAAGCATGCAGTTTGAGTCTCAGAGTAGTACTAAGTCTGGGGTAACGCCGGATGAAGAACTGTTTTCCAAACTCGTTCCAAAACATTGCGTTCTTGATCTATATGGGAATCATTGTTTTCTCTGGATGCATACATATCACGCACCCATCGAACGTCAAGCCGGGGTGGTCGGCCGATATCGTCGGAGGGATTAGCGAGGAGCATTACCGCGCGGAAACCGGATGCAGTAATTGCCGGGTAGACGAGCCGGTTTCAGGAGATGTCAACGTCATTCAGATGAACGTAGCGTGGGGGAAACGGCTGGAGAGCGGCGACGCTTTCCGTGCCGGACTAATGGTCCCCCTGTCAATGAACAACGGAAGCGCGTTGGGTGCCATGGGCGGTACGACTCTCGACATTTACTACCAGTTCATGGACGCTCCATTCAATGTCGGTGCAGGAGGCATGGCGGGGCTCGCAAACAGCGGTATTTACTTAGAAGCCGGAAAGACGCTCTATCCAGCCGACGGATTCGAACTGGATGTTGATATAGGCATATCGGCAGAGATCGCGCTTCTCACGGAACTGGGAATCAGACCGTTTTTTCTTACCGGTTTTACCACAGAAAGATGGAAAGCCGGTATATGGGCGGATTATCTGAAGTACAAAGACTATCTAAAGCGTTGTGATGAAAACTGTCACGCCGACGATTTCCTCAAGAAAAGTCTTTCGGGCGGTTTGTACCTTGGATGCAGTTTCTAGCCATGCCGTAAGGTGAAGAAACCCGATCGACCGCTAACCTCTTTGATTATCAAATGTTGCCTCGAACATGTTAGCATAATCTCGGACGAGAACGTTACGGAATCAGGCACATCAATATAATTAACCGGTCATATGATACTTGAGTCGCTCATGCTATAGTACGTACAACTTGCGGAAAGAACACTCAAATATTTGCCCTCATGCAGCCTTGCGATAGAAATATCGGAGCATTCCACCGAGCCGCTCTCGACACAGAACATCGCCGTCACGCAAACCGACCTCTTCCCCAGGTTTGATTAAGCGATTCTCTATTGCCTGGTGATTCCGATCCGCGTGGAAATGCTCCAAGAATGTTTTAATCGCATTTCGTAGCGACTTCTCGCCGAAGAAAATCATTCGATCGAGGCATTCATCTTTGAGTGACCGGTGGAAACGTTCCACGTGAGCGTTCAAATTGGGACTTCGTGGTGGGAGCCGTAAAGGTTTTATTTCTTCGTCTTTCAAGATCTCTCGGAATACGTGACAAAACTTACCGTCTCTATCCATGAGCACATACTGCTTCCCATTTAAAAACCCGTCAAATTTGTCGGTCAGATTTCTCCCAATTTGCTTCATCCATGCTTCATCGGGGCTCACAGAGCACCTGGCAAAATGAACCCTGTTCGGGACGAAGTGTGCAAAAGCGGCGGCATTCAAGCAGATTGTCCTCGAAATACCATCGAGCCTTCCTCTGCAAAGCGCCGTCGAAGACACATTACGGCGTCTAACTAGCGTTATGAACTCGGTGAACCAATACAGTAATGCGGATGATATAAAATAGAAGCCACAGGAGATTACTCGAATAAGTGTAAATGCAAGTATTACAAGGCGGATGGAATAAACAGAAGGCACAGGGAGGGACAGTGGTAATTGATTAGATATAATCTATTGATCAGTGTTTATTTCTCTTTTCTTGCCTTTTTTCTTTTTTTGTTTTGGCCGGTTTCTTCTTGATGTCCTTTTTAACATTTCTCTCTTTTCCCATTATATCACCTTCCAATTTGATTTTATCCATCATATATCCGAATCCCAGGTTCACAGAGCTATTTATATTTAATTCGAAGGCATACGTCAATTACAAATGATGCAATCCATCGTATAATGGAATTCACTTGAGCGCAAGTTCCGCAATCCTCAGTGCTTGCTATCCTGCGCTTGAACGATATCCTCATTCTCAGGAGCTGGATTCATTTAAAATGATCGATTCTCCGAGCTTGTAACTTTAAGGCGACAGATCGGCGTGTAAAGAGTTATAATATAGAACCGATTTTTTCGAGGATCGGACCTTATGGCGAGATAAGTGAAGAGAGGTTACATCATGAAACCCAACATCTTCATGGCCCTGATTCAAATTATTACGCGGAAGCAATAGCATGAGAAAATGGATTATAATCTGTATCGGCATTTTAGTTATTTTTTTTCTTGGTTTTAAAATTACACAACTGGTGATGAAAGGGACGGGAGGAGGACAGTTGCAGGGCCAAAAACCCGTCGTGGCCGTCGAGGTCGCCGACGTGCGATTCGGGCCGATAAGGGAGATTCGTAAGTTCACGGGTGCTGTCTTTCCCTACAACCGGTATGTAGTTGCCCCGAAGGTCTCCGGAAGGGCCGTACAGATCACGAAGCGGATCGGGGATTATGTCAGGGAGGGCGAATTGCTCGCCAGGATAGACGATGCCGAATTTCAGCAGGCGGTGCGTGAAGCCGAGGCCAGCCTCAAGATCGCCCAGGCGTCGCTGACCGAATCTCTAAGCCAGTTAGAGCTTGCTCGCCAAGAGAAGGAACGCGTGGAGTCACTGGCGGCCAGGGATCTGGCCACGACCGCCGAACTTGAGGCTGCACTTACGAATCATGAGGCAAGAGAGGCTCGCTATAAACTGGCCTTGGCACAGGTGGAACAGCGCGAGGCAGTCCTGGCTTCCTCTAGGATACGGCTCGGATACACGCGTCTGACCGCTTCCGGTGCTGGATTTATCGGTGAACGTTTTATCGACGAGGGTGCGTTGCTGGCACCCAATACACCAGTCGTTCTGGTCGTTGGGATCGATTCGGTAATTGTGAGGACTACGATCACCGAAAGGGATTACGGATATATCGATCCGGGGCAACAAGTAGAGGTGCTGGTTGATGCATTTCCTGATAGGCACTTTTCAGGCGTCGTGGCGAGGATCGCTCCGATGATGCAGGAAGCTTCGCGTATGGCGGAAATGGAAGTAGAGGTAAACAATGAATCGCACATGCTGAAACCAGGCATGTTCGCGCGGATCGAGGTCGTGACGGCTGCAAAGGAGAGCGCCCAACTCGTACCGAGCGCGGCGGTGATGGAGCGCGGGGGTGGATCGGGACTGTTCATGGTCCATGACGGCGAATCGGTCGCACGCTATAAAAGCGTTACAACCGGGATCGTCACTCCCGATTATACCGAGATACTCGAACCCCGTCTTCGTGGAAGCGTGGTTACCCTTGGCCAGCACCTGCTTGATGACGGAAGCCCGGTCATGCTGCCGGTAGAATCCCCGTCAGCATCCGGCGAGCCTGATGCAACCGGGAGGGAGACGAACGGCCGATGAATATCGCGAGGGGGCCGGTTCACCGACCCGTTCTTACTACTATTATCTTTCTCGTCGTGATCGCTCTGGGCCTGGTCTCGTTCAGCCGCCTCTCGATCGACCTGATGCCCGAGATCACATACCCTACAATTTCCGTGATAACCGAGTACGCCAATGTCGGCCCGCAGGAGATCGAGGAATCGGTTTCCCGCCCGATCGAGGAGACACTGGCCGCCGTGCAGGGAGTCGAGGAGATCACCTCGACGTCCACAGAAGGGCGAAGCATGGTCCGCGTCGCATTCACATGGGGCACGGACCTCGACGTGGCCGCTAACGACATCCGCGACCGGATCGACCGGGTCATGTTGCGGCTGCCGGAGGATATAGAGCGACCGATGATCCGCAAGTTCGATCTCTCCGCTTTTCCCGTGATGTTTCTAGGAGTTTCTAGCGGTCTTAATCCGCTCGATCTCAGGCAGATCGTCGAAGACGAGGTGAAGTACAGGCTGGAGCGTGTACCAGGCGTGGCGGCGATCGATATACGAGGTGGATTGAACCGGGAGATACACATCGATCTCCACTCGGCCGAGCTCAAGGCGCTAGGAATTTCGACCGATCATATAATAGCCGCCCTAAGCAGCGAGAACAGGAACGTGCCGGCCGGCCTTTACGAGAGAGGCAATCTCGAAGTGCTGGTGCGCACCAGGGGGGAGTATAGCAGCCTGGATGAGATACGCAACACCGTCCTAGCCGTCCGAGACGGTGCCCCGATCCAGATCAGGGATGTGGCGGATGTGCTGGACTCGTGGGAGGAAGTGCGCCAGATCGTCCGTATCGATGGGAAGCCCGGGCTGCGTATCTCGGTCAGCAAGCAATCAGGGGCAAATACTGTGAATGTCGCCCGGGGGGTGCGGGCCGAGATGGAACGGATCAATCGTGACATGCCGCAGCTCCGGTTGATCGCTCTCATAGATACATCCAGGTACATCAGGGAATCAATCAGCAATATGGGATATGCCGTGCTGCTCGGAGGAATCCTTGCGATCATAATCCTGTTTCTCTTTCTGCGCAACGTCTCCAGCACGCTAATCATCGCCACGGCCATACCCATCTCCATCATTGCGACGTTCGGGCTGATGTATTTCGGTGGGTTTACACTCAACATCATTACCTTCGGCGGGCTTGCCCTCGGAATCGGTATGCTGGTGGACAACGCGATCGTTGTACTGGAGAATATCTACAGGCACCGCGAAAAAGGGGATTCATACGTGCGAAGCGCACTGGACGGGACATCAGAGGTGTGGTCGGCAATCATAGCAAGTACGCTGACAACGCTCGCAGTGTTCATCCCGGTCGTCTTCGTCCGCGGCATGTCGGGGATCATGTTCCGGCAAATGGCCATCGTGGTGAGTTTCGCGCTGCTCTGTTCCCTCGTCGTCGCCCTAACGCTGATACCAATGCTGGCCTCTCGTTTCCTCAGGTTCCAGTCCGTGGAACATTACAGGGACGAGAGCCGAATGCACGGGATCTATGCCTGGAGCGAGAATATTTTCAGATATGTAGAGGCGTGGTACTCCCGGCTACTGGCGTCGGCCCTCGGCCGTAAGAAGACGGTGGTTATAATCGTCGTTTTATTGCTTATCGCCTCGCTTGTGCTTATCCGGTTCATCGGCGTGGAGCTGATGCCCTCCACCGATGAGGGGGAAGTGAGGATCAGTCTGGAGATGGCGGTAGGCACCAGGCTGGCAGTGGTTGACCAGACGGCGCGTGTGGTGGAGGGGATCGTTGATACGAAAGTGCCAGAGGCGACTTCCGTTCTTTCATACATCGGCGGCGGTGGTTGGCGTGCGAGAGGCGGACACACGGCGGAAATACGTATCAGCCTTGTGCCACGGAGGGAGAGGCGTCGGAGCAGCGAGCAGATAGCGAATGATCTTCGCTCGGTTCTCGGCGCGCTCCCTGGCGTAACCTGCCGCACACGTGCCGGGCGTGGTTTGTTCATACTCCGGATGGGTGCGTCGTCGGAGAGCGAGATAAATGTGGAGATACGCGGATACGACCTCGAGACCGCCCACAAGCTCGCCCTGCGGGTAGACGAGGCGATCCGATCGATCCCGAGCATCACCGACACGAGGATCAGCAGGGAGGAGGGAAATCCAGAGCAGATCATCCGTATCGACAGGAAGAAGGCCGCCGATCTCGATCTGGGTGTGTCTCGCATCGGGGATGCGCTCGAAACGGCGGTCGGCGGAAGGCGGGCGACGTTTTACCGCGAAGGGGGGAAGCTGTACCCCATAGTAGTGCGGTTGAGCGAGGAGGATCGAAAGGAGCTGGATGAACTGCTCGACCTGACCGTGATGAACAACAGAGGTGAGCCGGTCGTGCTGCGCAACGTTGTCCAAACGGAACGTGAGGAAGGACCCGTCCGCATCGAGCGGAAAGATCAGGAGCGCATCATCACGATCGAAGCGGATTTCACCGGGCAGGACATGGGAACCGTTATAGAAGAGATACGCAAGAAGCTTCGCACTATACCGGTTCCGAAGAATTTCGCTATACTGTTCGGCGGCGATTACGAGGAACAGCAGAAAGCGTTCAGGGAACTGCTCATCGGTCTCATCCTGGCGATCTTCCTCGTATACATGGTGATGGCGGGACAGTTCGAATCATTCAGGGATCCCTTCGTGGTCATCTTCTCCATCCCGATGGCGATCATCGGCGTCGTGCTGACCATGATCCTGACCGGGACGATATTTAGCATGCAAGCCTTCATAGGCTGCATCATCCTGACAGGGATCGTCGTGAACAACGCTATCCTACTCGTTCATCACACAAACCAACTGCGCCGCGAAGGCTGCATGGAGCTCGTCGAAGCGGTCAGATTCGCGGGTTCTCACCGGTTGCGACCTATTCTTATGACTACCATGACAACAGCGCTCGGCTTGCTACCGCTTGCCATAGGTCTCGGTGAGGGTGGAGAAGCTCAGGCGCCGCTGGCGCGTGTCGTAATCGGCGGCCTGCTAAGCTCATCGTTGATCACGCTGGTCCTCATACCGGTCGTATATACAATATTCGAGCATAGGAGAGGATTGGGGAAGCCCAAGCGGTGGGTAAATGAGAACGTCGAAAGGGATTCCGGAACTCCGATGACTGAAAGGCAATAGCCCGGCATTGTCAATTGCAGCATCAACGCCTGTGAAGCAGTGCCTTCACGGCGGCGATGAGAATAAATCCACAGCACGATGTGACGAGGATGGAAGGCGCGGTCGGCCAGTCCAGCGTGATAGAGACAAGGATGCCGATGATAGCGGTAATGATGCCGAATACAACCGACGTGAGAAAGATCATCGGTATTCGCTGAAAGAGCATCAATCCGGCAAGCGGCGGCACGACGAGTGAGCCGAAGACGAAGAGTATGCCTGCCACCTTCATCGTGACACCGACGGTCAAGCCGATGCTGAGGTAGAGAAGGAAGTTGTAGAAGGACGCCGGCAGGCCTGAAGCCCGTGCGGTCTCCTCATCGAACGATATAAAAACGAAATTTCTATACAGCACGGAATGAAGTGCGATAATGCATAGGGCGAGGATACCTACCGTCGCGAGGTCCTGGGTTTCAACGTAGAGCAGGTTGCCCGAAACGAGATCGAGTCCCTTGGATTCAGCCATCGGATTCTTTGCGATCAGGATTACAGCGAGAGCCGCCGCGAAGACGTACGAGAAACCGATGATGCCCTCCTTCGAGACGGACCTGCTTCTGTAGGGTATCCAGAATAAAATCACCGCGCCGATAGTCAGCACGAGGGCCGCTCCTACAGGATTGACACCGAGGAAAAGACCTGCTGCCACGCCCATTGCTGAGACCTCGGCGAGTGTGATTCCAAGGAATACGATCCGTTTGAGAATAACATACACTCCGAGGAAAGCGCATAGACCGCCTATAACGGCTCCGGCGATCATCGCGTAACGGATGAATTCCTCACCTAGAATCTCCATTATCTACTCCAGCACGATACATCGTTTGCCGTTCACCACGTTCACATGGACATTGACTCCATATAGGCTCGAGAGAAAGCCTCCCTCAAGCAATTCCTCGACCGGACGTATTATCATGTTTCCATTTTTTAGAAACATGAGCCGGTCGACATGGTTGAGAACAACGTGAAGCAGGTGACTGACAATCACGACGGTTATACCCTGCCTGTGATGGATCTCGTGGATGAGATCCATGATCCTTGTCTCTCCCGACACATCGAGATCGTTCGTAGGCTCGTCGAGAAGCAGCATATCTGGCTCGGAGGAAAGCGCCCTCGCAAGGAGAACCCTCTGTTTCTGACCGCCCGATAGCTCACGAAACGGGGCGAAGCGCATCCCGTGCATGCCGACGATATCGAGAGCCCGCTCGACCTCTGCACGGTCTCTGGATGTCAGACGCCTCGTCACACCGAGCCGCGGATATCTCCCCATCTCGGTCACCTCACAGACCGACAGGGGAAACATGGGATCGAGCGTCTGCCTTTGTATGACGTATCCGAAGCTTATTTCCCGGGATACCGTTACACTGCCCCTGCGCGGTCTCAGGTTACCCAGAATGGCGCGCAGTATTGTTGTCTTGCCCGAGCCGTTAGGCCCGATGATACCGAGGAAATCGCCACGCTCTATCGCGAAACTGATATCCTTCAGCACGGCCGATTTGCCGTACCCGAGGTCCACACGATCGAATCGTATAATCGACTCATGCTCGGCTGCCGGCGTTGCACTCACAATAGTACTTCCTTATGAAAGAGCCTTTATGATCTCCTCGACATTGCTGCGCAGGAGGTCTAGATAGCTGTCATGACGCTTGTCGGTACCGAGATGGATCGGGATCCTAACCGCCTCTATACCCGTTTCCTTGGTGACACGCCTTACCGGCTTATCGGGGTAATATGGCTCTATGAGCATTAGCCGTGCGTCTCTGCCTCTGGCGATCCTTATCACCTCGGCTAGATGTTTCCCCGAAGGTGGAATACCCGGTTTCGGCTCGATCGTACCTATTATATCGAGACCGAAGTAGGCGCAGAAATAGTCCCACGACTTGTGATACTCTATCACTGCTGTTCCTTTGAACGGTGCGAGTCTCTTTTTGAGCTCGGCGAAGGCACCTTCCATCTCTGCGACGTAGGTGTCCATGTTCCTTCTGAAAGCGGGCTCGTCCTCAGGAGAGAGCCGTGCAAGACCCTCGTAGATATTGTTCAATGCTATAGCCACATTCTCGGGTGTGTACCAGTAGTGCGGATTCCCATATGGATGCACGTGCCCCATGGCACCGTCGATCCGTCCTTCCGGCACCTGGATCGGCCTGATGCCGTGCGAGGGATCGACGTAACCGGCCGCCCCGAACTTGATCCTAGGATTCCGCGATGCGTCTATCAGGCCGCGGATCCAGGCATCCGCGTCGAGACCTGTGACCACGAGCATATCAGCTTTTTTCAGCTTCATCACCTGGCTCGGGATCGGCTCGAAAAAGTGTATGTCTGTTCTTCCCCGGAATATCGCGTTCACCTCGACATGTTCACCGCCCACACGGCTCACGAAATCGGCCATATCGAGCGAGGAGGCGACCACCCGTATTTTCTTGCCGGCGAAAGCATCGCCGGAAAGCGCAACGATAAAAAACAGTAAGAGCACTATAAGAATCTTCTTCATCGCCGTTCCTCCCTAATCTTCGAGCCGATGTGCATGCGGACCGAGTCCCCAAACGATCTGTGCGACGACCCGGTTGTCTTCGATATCGAATCTGTCTGCGGAGTACGTATATTCGAGTCTAAGGTAAAGGCTGTGCGTCATGTAATAGGTGAGAAAACCGGTTATTCCCCATTCGCCGTCCCGTGCCGGAAGCTGGTTTTCCTCCTCTTCCTCTGTCTCCCCGTCTTGTTGCTCATGCGCCTCATCGAAGAACTCAGACCAGTCGTATCGTGCCCCGATCTCCCAGTACTGGTTCCACGTTAAGGAGAGCATCGAGTACATGCCGAACGGATTCGCGAGATGCTCATCCCGGGAGTTCGCGTAGAACATCTCGGACTGCCACCTGATACGCTTGTAGCTCATCGGGGGCCGGTACGTGATCGTCATGTCTCCTCCATGAAGCTGCGTATTGTAACCTTCATCCCAGACGGCACTGTAGCCTACCAGGATATCGGAAAGCTCACCGAACTGTATGTTAACGGAGGCACGCCCGTTGTATATCTTACCACGCCAATGCAACGTTTGGGCTGCATGGTGGTCGTGGTCATGCTCGCCATCGTGCTCATCCTCACCCCCGTGGCCGAGCGTCTCGCCCGTCCAGTGACCGAAAGCGATTTTGAAGTAGAGGTCCCATGGATTGGGGAGCAGCCAGTCCAACTGCACTCCATCGTCGAAAAATTCATGATCCCCGAAGAAATTGGACATCACGAGCGGCGTGTGCGCAAATTTCCAGTGATGGGGATGCACCGGATTCAAACGGCCGAAGCCGAGTAGCCTACGCCCGGCCAGCACCTGAAGCCCGAGGGGCAGATCGAGAAACGAGATATAAGTTTCCTCCGGGTGAACCTCCCATTCTCCATCATGCTCGTGCATTGCGATAATTATATCTCCGCGAATGCTTGGGTAGAGGTAGGCCTGGAAGGCCAGCTCGGATTCTTGGATAGTCAGCTTATCCCGGTAAGGATCATCATCCTTGTCCGTGAAAACCGCCCACATGTTAATTATGGCGCTCACGTCGGGATTCATGCGTCCCCCGTACGCTCCTACAGGAGCCGCATGATGAATCTTCTCGTCGGCATGAACGTTGTGCGGCAGGGCGCATAACATAGTGAGCATGATGATGAATATCATGTGAGAATATATTCTGTGCATTCAGGGTAACTCCTTGATCTTATATAAAAGGCACACGGTACGCATGCGCGCTCCATTCACGCGACGGGCACCGGGGCAATGAAATCTCATCTGGAATTACGGTAAAGCTCGAGCCGGTGGGGCGCGGCCCCTTTTCAATATGCGGATATGGAATGATCGAGCTCTTTCTCCCAATTTCAGGAGTGTAAGAATCAGAGCAAAGAAAGAGACGAACACATAGATGACGGCTGTAGTGTTGAACTCGATCAGCCATTTGCACGCGGGGCAATCATGATGCTCCTCTCCGTCGATCTCATGATTGTGCAGGTATGGTTCGAGCACGGGCAGCAGGATGAAAACGATAAATGGAAGGAGTATCAGGATCGCCTGTTTACGTCTCATGAGCAGCTCCGAAGGCCGTTTGTTTTCTTCGAAGAACCATCAAAAACCCTCAACGAACAAAGGGGATATTATATCATGATAGTGAGCAAGTCAATATCGCACTGTACTAATTGTTTTAAGCGAAAGAAAAAAATGCTAAAAACCGATTAAAGTAGTCCACGGATGAATCTTACGAAGCAATCCCGTATTCGCCGCCATCCGGCCCGGCAAGTTGTTGATGTTCAATAATTGGTTATGGTATAATAATATATATTGATAACCATATTCCAGGGAGTCCATTATGGAGAGACATAGGGCGATATTCAAATTTTCAATTCTTTTGCTAGCACTGGCTGTGGCGACATCGCCCCTTGCGTCGACCATCCACCGCTATACGGAGGATTTCGCGACGAGGCAACACTGCGACCTTCTCAACACGACGGCGCTGTGGGATACGACGGTGGGCGTTCTGACGCTCCACCCCTTCGGGATCAGGGTCGCGGGCAGCTATGATACGCCGGGAAGCGCCTGGGCGGTCGCCGCCGACGGAGACTACGCCTTTGTCGCCGACTGGACATCCGGCCTCCAGGTGATAGACATACGGGATCCCCGAGATCCAGATACCGCCGGGTACTACGACACACCGGGCTTCGCGAACCACGTCTGCATAGACGGCAACTATGCTTACGTCTCCGACTACGATGCCGGGCTCCAGGTGATCGATATCACGGCACCGCCCTACCCGGAATTGGAGGGCGGCTACGATCCAGCCGGCTACGTGCTCTGCACGGCCGTCGATGGAGATCATGCCTACCTCGCTGCGGCGAGCAGCGGCCTCCTGGTGGTCGATATAAGCGATCCCTCGAGCCCGTTCCTTGCGGGAAGCATATCCACTCCGGATGACGCGCAGTACGTAGCGCTAGCCGGCGATATCGCCTACGTCGCCTGCAAGCTTGGAGGATTGATGGTGGTCGACATAAGCGATCCGGCGAATCCCGACTCGGTGACGGTCGCTGCAACGCTGAGCTACGCATATGCCGTCAACGTCTCGGGAAACCACGCCTATGTCGCCTGCCACTCATCGGGGATGCAGGTTTTCGACATCGGCGATCCGTCTTCCCTCTCGTCCGTAGGCAGCTACAACACTCCAGGCTTCGCCATGGGCATCGAAGTCTCTGGAGATTTCGCATACGTGTCCGACGGGGATCAGGGGATAGTCGTCCTGGATATCAGCGACCCGGCGAATCCCGTCCTATTCGGCGCCTTCAATACATATGGATCAACTTATGGCACGGCAGTGTTCGGCAATTATCTCCTCGCGGCAAACCGGGACGCCGGCATGTACGTAGTCGAGATAAGGGACATAATGAGTCCAGGCATTGCTGGCGGCTGCGCCACGACCTACTTCTCGTACGGTGTGGATGTAGAGGGGGATTACGCGTACATAGCTATAGGTTCCTACGGACTTGACGTTATAGATATATCGGATCCGACAGATCCGGCTCTGACTGCGACACTAGATCTTCCCGGCGACGCCAGGGACATACATGTCGCAGGCGATTATGCCTACCTCGGGTGCTACTATTCCGGTCTGAACGTTGTTGATATCAGCGATCCAACGAATCCACTGCATGTCGCGAACTACGACACGTTGGGCAAGGCCAACAACATCGAGATCTCGGGCAACTACGCCTACCTGGCCGATTTGGATTACGGCCTGAGATCGATCGATATCAGCGATCCCCTGAACGCGGTGCCGGGCGACAGCCTGGAGCTTTCAGACCACAACCGGATGAGAGAGATTGAGGTTTGGGGTAACTACGCCTACGTGGCGAAATCCGAGTATGGTATCACGACCATAGACGTGAGCGACCCCACTGACCTTACCTACCTCGACGACAGCTACTGGTACGAGCCGACCTACGGTGAGGCCATCGGTCTGGCCGTCCACGGCAATATACTTCTAGTTCCCAGCTACACGGCGGGCTTCAACATCATGGACATACAGGATCCGGACCACGTATACCGCAGGACGAACCATCCCACACATAGCGGAGACACAAGGTCGGCCGTCGCGACCGGTGATCATGTCTTTCTGGGATGCAACTACAGCTTCGACGTGGCCGACATCGGCAGCACCTACTCCGGCAAACCGAGCTGGGGATACTGCTATATGCCCAGCCTTTGCTGTGGCATCGAGCTTGCAGGCGATTTTGCCTTCACCGCCAGTTTTTTAAGCGGGCTCCAGGCCGTGAAGGTATACCAGCGTGAGTACAGCCAGACGGATAGCGTAGGTCAATCGACCGTGCTCGATTCTTCAGACGAAGAGATCATCGCCGTCAAATTCTCGACATCGCAGGTCGATTCCATCATATGGAGGGCCAGCGCCGACAGCGGTCAGAGCTGGATGGAAGTTAAGCCGGACGGATCGGAACACCACTTCACCCATACCGGTGCTGACCTTATGTGGCGTTCATGTCATCGCTACGGCTATCTTGGAGCCAATCCCACATGCTCCTCGCTCGATATAAAGTGGTTCTACAACTTCGCCGTCATCGACTCCATCGTCGACGTCCCCGCAGACCAGGGGGGGTGGGTCAGGATCTACTTCTACCAGTCGGGCCGCGATTTCGCGAGCGTAACGGAGAATCCGATCGTACATTACGGGGTGTACCGGCGCGTGGACGATCCGCTGCTGCTCGAGCGGATCATCGCGGAGAAAAGACCCGTGTTCGGTGCAGGTACGGGCACACGGCCCGATCTAGCTCAGGCCCTGCCGCCCGGGATATGGGAGGTCGTCGGTGTAGTACCAGCACACCAGGAGGAGGAGTACATCTGCCTCGCCCCGACACTAGCCGACTCCTCGGCTACCATTCAGCACAGTGTATACTGCATCTCCGCCGAGACGACGACGCCGTATATCTACTACTTCAGCCCGCCCGACAGCGGATACTCGGTCGACAACATCGCCCCTGGTGTCCCGGAGGGGCTCGCCGTCGCGTACAATACCGGCAGCGGCAACCAGCTGACCTGGGACGAGTGCCCGGAAGAGGATTTTCAGTACTTTCGCGTGTACCGCGGAGAGAGCGGGGATTTTAAACCATCCGAGGACACGTTCGTTCACGGCACCGCGGATACCGAGTGGCTTGATACTATCGAGGAGGGCTGGCGCTATCACTACAAGTTGACAGCGGTCGATCATGCGGGTAACGAGAGTGATCCGGCATCAACAGGATCGATAACCGGTGATGACGTTCCAAAGATTCCCGAAGCTTTCGCACTCTATCAGAACATGCCTAATCCATTCAATCCCGTTACGACGATCAGGTTCGATCTGCCGCATGCTTCTAATGTGAGGCTCGATATCTACAATGTGAAGGGCGAAGTGGTTGTCACCCTTTTGGATTGTCATGTGCCTGAGGGTCGAAAAGAGATCGTATGGAATGCAAAGGACGGTAGGGAGAGTCCGGTTGCAAGCGGAATCTACTTCTACCGCCTCGTCGCCGGTGACTTCGTCCAGACGAGGAAGATGGTACTCTTACAATAATAAAAATCCATGAATACATGATTAGATTCTTTTTTCATAGGAAGATTGAAGCATCGATTGCTGCGGCTGTCATTTTATCCTGTGCCTCGATTTTTTGCTGCGGATCGCAGCAAGGCCGGCCGGACAGAGACGATACCGATACGGATGTCCAGGCAAGCACGGTCCATAGTGCTCTTGGTAGTGAAGGGATTGTTGTCTCCGAGGACAGCATGGCCACACTCGTCGGAGTGGAGGTGCTGAGAGAAGGGGGCAATGCGGTTGATGCGGCTGTGGCCGTGGCTTTTGCCCTGGCCGTCACGTTTCCCGAGGCCGGAAATATCGGGGGCGGCGGATTCCTGGTGATGCACGATTCGGCTCGTGATATGGAGGGAGCTCTGGATTTCAGGGAGAAGGCGCCCCTGGCAGCATACCCCGAACTGTACACGATACTGGCGGATAGTGGGAATCCTGACGCGTCGCGCGAGGGAGTGCTTTCAAGTGGTATTCCCGGAAGCCCTGCGGGCCTTTACACTGCCTGGGAAGAATGGGGATCATTACCATGGGAGAGGATCGTCAATCCGTCGGTCGAGCTCGCACTCGACGGTTTTCCGGTTGGAGAGGGACTGCTGAAGAGGCTGTCCGATGCATCGAAATATGCCGCAAAGTACAGGTCCTTCCGGGAAGGCTTTTATCCGAACGGCGTATTGCCGAAGGTCGGGGATATATTGATACAGGAGGATTTAGGGGGCGTTCTGTCGATCGTTGCGAAGGATGGGGTTGAACCGTTCTATAGGGGGGCATTGGCTGAGAAGCTGGTGTCGGAGGTGCGGAAAGCAGGGGGGATATGGACCCTGGAGGATCTAGAGAACTACAGGGCTGAGATTCGAGATCCCGTCAGAATCGCTTTCCCCGATCGATCCGGAGTCGAGTTGATCGCGATGCCGCCGCCGAGCTCGGGTGCTCTTGTTATCGGACAAACACTTGCATATTTGGAGTTTCAGGGCGCCCTTGACCGGCGTGCCGAAAATGCTCGAAGAGCCGCAGCTCTAGTAGAATCGCTGAGGCTGGCTTTTGCGGATAGAAACACGAAACTCGGTGATCCCGGATCGATGCCCGTGCCCTTGACGGAATTGCTGTCTCACGCATATCTCATTGAACGCTCAGCAATGCTTCCATCTTCATATCCCGGGGATTCCAGATCGGTCCCGAGCGATCTGCCGGGGCGGGAATCGGATAATACAACGCATATCTGTGTGATTGACAGGAACGGCATGACGGTTTCATTGACAACGACCTTGAACAGCCTGTTTGGAAGCAAGTGGATAGTGCCCGGCACGGGAATCCTTCTCAATAACCAGATGGATGATTTCAACGCGGTGCCGGGCAAACCTAATCTGTATAAACTCGTCGGCTATGAGGTTAATGATGTCAAACCCGGTGCCAGGATGTTGAGCAGTATGGCGCCGACCATCGTGTTGAAGGAAGGGGAGGTCTGGTTCGCGCTCGGAGCGCGTGGCGGCCCCAGGATACTGACCTCGGTGCTGCAGGTGATCATAAACCGGTGCATAGACGGTATGAACCTTGTTGATGCCGTCGCGGCGCCCCGAATACATCATCAGTGGTACCCGGATGCAGTCTATTTCGAGAAGGAAGTAGAAGCGCATGAATTGAGGAAGTCCTTGGATTCGTTGGGATACCATGTCGAGTTTCGTCCAATGGTCGGTAAGGTGCTGGCCGTCGAGAGATTGCCCGGCGGCGAATTGATCGGAGTCGTTGATCCAAGAACGTGCGGGCTTGCAATGCCGGTTGTCGCCCGATGATAGTAATATATCATAAAACTTTCAGTTGATAAGTTTCAGAGATAAACCTTCTCTCCCTCCCCGGCGACCTTGAAGCCGTTTTTCTCTATTGTTCTTCTCGCGTCACCGTCCGGCCAGATGGCGTGATTTGTATGGTTGAGGTGAATAAAGAGAACTTTCGCCTTCTCCGAGTCGGGAAGTTTCCCGAATCGCTTCATGCCATAAAAATATTAAAATATTGCTTGTGCTTGGCCTGAATAGTGCTATTATCTATATAAAATAAGGATGGATTAAGGATTGAATGTATTTTGTACTCGGAATAAAAGTAATAGACGACTCCTGCCACGTTGGTAAACTCTATTAGGGCACATTATTTTCTTCCTGGAAATCTATCGGATTTTAATCAACTAAGGCCAAAAGGAGGCTGAAGTGAAGATTTATGTAGGTAACATGTCTTTTGACACAAGTGAGGACGATCTCCGTAAAGCGTTCGAAGCTCATGGGCAGGTCGATTCCGTTACTGTTATTTCGGACCAGTATTCAGGCCGTTCAAAGGGTTTTGGATTCGTCGAAATGTCAAATGAAACAGAAGCGAAGGCTGCGATGGAAAGCCTGAACGACAGCGACTTGCAGGGCAGGACGCTGAAAGTAGACGAGGCGCGGCCCCGTAATGGAGGTCAGCGTGGTGGGAATAGGGGCGGCTTCAAGCGTAACTTCTAGAGTACCCACTCAGGATTGATGGTTTCAGCCGTCGATGGCAGGGCGGCTCGCTGAGCGTCACTAACGAGAGGGAAGCTGGTTAACGGCTTCCCTCGTTTTGCTTCATGATCGATATGGGTCCGGATGTATCTTATAGTATTCGATCAGATTGGGATTATGCTGGAACTTGTATGGGCGATTGAGTACAATGACAACTAACGGCAGATGGGATTACTAAAGAATGGGGAGAACCATTGGATTTCAAAGCCGGGAAGTGAAAAATGCGTAAACTTCGTTTCAGGATGATTATTCCAGCATATCCCGCCTTCAATATATACTCCAGAGTCGCAAAGAAAACGACAGCCTTAGGGCCGCTAATGGTTGCGACTGTAGTCAGCAGGATGAAGCATTGGAACGCCGAGGTCATTGATGAAAACAACTTCCGAATGCCCGGTCCCAAGGACGAAAGTGGGCGGCCGGATCACGGCACCCTCCAGGCTATCAGACGCGCCGACGTGGTGGGTCTTTATGGCGGCCTAAGCAGCACAATACCAAGGCTCACTGAGCTTGTGAGATTTTACAAAGAAATGGGTGCCACTGTGGTTGTGGGAGGGCAGCATTTCGTGGGGGACAATATCCGGGATGCACTAGAGGACGGCGTGGATTTCGTGGTTATCGGTGAAGGGGAATATACAATCCAAGAACTCCTTGTAGCAATCCGGGAGGGGCGCGAACCCGATGAGGTGGCCGGTATAGCGTTCATGCGAGACGGGCGGATGGTAAGAACCCGTGAAAGGGCTCCTATCACCGATTTTGACGAGCTGCCCCTTCCCGATTTCAACCTGCTGCACTACGCAAAGATTAAGCTCTATCCGGTAGGCTGGATTCGTGGATGTGGCATGAATTGTGAGTTCTGCACCGTTAAAGGCAAACCCCGTGCCGCTACAGTGGAGCGTGTCGTAGAGCAGATTGCCGCGTTGCTGGAAACACACAATGCCCGGCATTTCTTCATCGTGGACGATTTGTTCGGACATATTCGTGAAGATACCCTTCGACTCTGCCGCTTGTTGGCCGACTATAGAAAGGCTGTAGGCACAAGACTGGATCTCACGGTACAGATCAGATTGGACAGGGCCAAGGATACAGAGCTTCTCGCTGCCATGCGTAGAGCGGGCATCACCATGGTCGCCATAGGTTTCGAGTCTCCTATTGCAGAGGAACTGAAGGCCATGGACAAAAGGATCAATCCTGAAGAAATGATCGCCATGACAAGGAGGTATCACAAGGCCGGTTTTCTTGTGCACGGGATGTTCATCTTCGGCTATCCACTTCCTGGCGGTCTGAGACTGTCGATCTCTCTAGCCGAGCGTGTGCGCCGTTTCAGGAGCTTTATCAAGAAGGCTCGTCTTGATACAATCCAGGTACTTTTACCCATCCCGCTTCCCGGAACGGAACTGGCCGACCGTCTCGGCGCCCAGAACCGCATCTTCCCCCATGACTGTGTCGGTTGGGAATACTATGATGGAAATTTTCCGCTGTTTAGCCCTGACAAGCCACTAACACCCAAGGGCATGCAGTCCGCCATACGCAAAATCATGGGCCGCTTTTACAGATTCCGGGCAATGTTCGCTATAGGAATAAACGTTCTGACCTTCCCGGCCATTATCTTCTCGCACTTTAACATAAAAATCGGTTGGCGAAAGTGGTATCGCCTATGGCGCAACAATATCCTGCGCTTCGGCGGCTGGATTATAATCAGGCGTTGGACATCCGATTTCAAGAGAAGCGCATTCTCGAGCAAGCTCAAGCGGGCGGAACAGAGGTTTCGGAATCAGGGGAACAGGATGAATGATCCGTTGGCTGATTGAAGAGGTGTGTAAGCCGCTGTCACTTGTATCTGGACTTCCCACGGTTTCATGGACAAAATTCCATTGATCTCTTTGTCGTATTATCCTACTATCTTTTCAAAGGTTACAGTTGTTTGGATGTCTCGTGCCGTTATGGAGATACTCCAGACGGGAAGGTGGGGAGTTCACATCAGGTTTCCTTGAAAGGAGCGTGGCATGTTTCGTTTTGCCTCTTTGTCAATCGTGCTACTGGTCTTCATGCTCTTGCCAATAGTCGTTACGGGACAGGACCTAACCGAAAGTAGTGATCGATCATTTAACCTGCTTAATCCGGGCTTCGCCTCGGAAGGTGAAAAACCGGGCATGGCAGGGGCTTTCGGGATAAGGGCCGCGGTCGGCACCGACGTTCATCTGGGACTGGGATTCGGTGCGGGAGCGAGCTATTCGTGGTTCCCAAAAGATCGTGACATGCGCCTGGAGCTGGGGGCGGACATATTCTATCATCATTCCAAGGAAGAGGATTCGGACGAGGATTACTATGCCACCTACGATGAGGAAACGGAGCTGACCATCTTTGCCGTACGGGCGAACGCGCTGTTCAACTACTACCCTGGAGAGGGGCGCGCCTTTTTCATAGCCGGTGTCGGTTTCGTGGCGGCAAACGTCTACTGGGAGGAAACACAGACCCCGTTGGAAACCGGCGTGAGCCGTCCCTATGACGACGCGGAGGGAACCGCAGCGGGCAATATCTTCAACCTGGGAGTGGGCTACGCGTTCAAGAACGGACTGGAGCTAAGGGTGGAAGCACCGATGCTGGTATTCTACAGCCAATTCGGTAATAGTACGACCTTCGCTCCGACTATTACCGCATCGATACAGTATCTCTTTTTATAGAGAACAGTTGACATGTAAGGACTTAAGACGATCATCCCTCTTGCAGGATTGAAGATCGGTATTTCATCGATACGGTGCATGCGATCATTGTGCTGTGGGTGGAATCAATGAAAAGTACGGGCGATCTAAATGATATAGAAGGCACACGGGCGTGACTACCGGGATCATCGATATCTATAGAAGCAGCAGAGATATAATGCTAGTGTGAACTCTATGCAATACGTAAGAGCAGCAACAGCTTTTCTTATCGCGAGTGTAATATTAACAAATACATCGAGAGCCGATGGGGAAGGCGAGGCCGATTCCCCGAGCGGGAGCCGCAACAGCCTCGTCGCCCTTCCCTATGCATACTATACGCCGGAGACGAAATTCGCCTTCGGTGTAGGGTCGATTTACTCGTTTCGCACATCGGGCGCATCAACTGCGGACCGCCCATCGAATGTCAGGGCGGCTATTACCTACACTCAGCTGGAGCAGATTATTCTGGCATTGATGCCCGAGATCTATTTGGAGAATGAAGACTACCTGATCAGTGGCTATTGCGGTTTTTACAGGTACCCCGATAAATTCTGGGGTATCGGCAATGATACGCCGGAGAGCGCAGAAGAGGGGTACGAGCCGAAGTTGTTCAGATCGTATATGAACGTGCAAAAGCGGATCATGCCCGGCGTCTATGTCGGATTGCGATATCAATTCGAGCATATCGAGTTGGTTGAGACCGACACCGATGGCATCCTGCGGCACGGCACGATCCGTGGAAGTGAGGGAGGGTGCGCATCCGGGCTCGGCATCATCCTTACCCATGATACGCGCGATCATATATATCAACCGGCGACCGGCATGTACAATCAGGTATTCGCAATGTTCTTCGAGGAAGCGCTGGCCAGCGATTACACATTCAGGTTACTGAGTATCGATCTGCGTAAATACTTCTCCTTGTTCGGATCTCATGTTCTGGCGCTTCAATCGTATAACAGTTTCATCACCGGAGACCCCCCCTTCCAGATGATGAACGTATTCGGCAGCTCCTATTGGATGCGCGGCTACTATCTAGGCAGGTACCGGGATAGGCATATGATTACGTTCCAGGCCGAATACCGCTTTCCTATCATCTGGAGATTAGGACTCGTTGGATTCGCCGGATTCGGCGACGTGGGCGACGATATCGAAGCATTCAAGCTGGAGCGGTTCAAGCAAAGCATCGGATTCGGGGTGCGATTCCTCTTCGACAAACAGGAGAGAATCAATGCACGGTTGGATTTCGGCTTCGGTAAGGGGGGGAATTCGGGGATCTACGCTTTAGTTGTCGAGGCCTTCTAGCTTCATCAACTGCATGCAGGTAACCGGATACGATTCAACCGCATGGTATTCATTCCGCTTCCGGTGTGTGTCATCTGTCGGCGGCATCGACTATCGAACGCTCATCGGAACCGTGAATTTCACTTCAGAGTATTCAGAAACCGTATCCCACCATCAGGGAGAATCCGTAGTTCTTGAAATCGTCCTCATCGATCGTTTGCGTGGAGCCGTTGATTTCGAAATCACCACTCAGTATGACGTTCGTGAAGCCCATGTAGAACCGCGCGTCACAGATGATCATTCCCTTTCCCAGCGAGTAGTCGAATCCGCCGCCGGCCACTATGCCGAAATCGGTCACGTGCGTCAGGCTGGAGAAATCGATCCCGGCCGAGAATATCAACGCCGTTGCTTCGAGCTCAGAGCTCAATGTAAATGCGACACATGGACCACCGAAGATGCACGGCCTGAATCTTTTCTGCGGTGTGAAGGAGTATTTGGCCAGCACCGGTATCTCGATATAATCGAAGGCGGCCGTTAGATCTACCTTGATGATTCCGTCGTACAGGTTGTCCTTCACACCTTTCTGCGTGTAGAGGAGCTCGGGTTGCAGGCTGAAATTGTTGTTGATTGCGTAGTTCAAGAAAACACCGCCGGTGAATCCGGACTTGGAGGCTTTATCCTGCTCCCATTCCTCCGGCGTCTGCGTGATATTGGCTAGGGTCATTCCGACCTTGGCGCCGTATGAGAACCCACCTGCAACGGCCGCGTGCCCCAGCAGCGTTACGACGACGATTGATGCGAAGAAGATTTTCAATAGATTCACGATTCGCTCCTTCCATTCATTCTGCAATGCCGATAGGATACCTTCCTCCTGTGCATCACGGAGATTGTGTTAGAAACGGTAACCTACGCCGCATCTGAGGGAGATGAAGTTCAGGGAACCTATGCCGAATAAGCCGTTATTACAAACGATACCTTCCAGCTCCCCCGGCAGCAGCGAGAAATCCATCTCTCCGAAATCGAGGTACTCCAGAATCGTCCCGATACTCCATGCTCCCTTGACGTAGTAATCGATTCCGACTTTGACCCCCAGGGCGACATCCTTGCTGACCTCGATGTCCGTGCCCAATCCTGTGGCGATAACGCCGAGGCAGGCCAACGGACCTGCGTACATGTCCACCCGTGAATACGAAGGAAAATGGTAGTTTACACCGATAATCGGCATTATGAAGTTGGGACTTCCCTCGATATTCGTGCCGTCGGTGTTGAAGTAGATGGAGACGATATCGGCCCAGTATGCCATGGAGAGCTCTATGCCGTATCTTCGCTTCAGAACGTATTCGAAGCTCGCAACGGTGCCGCCGGCCCTGTTGGCGTCAATCGAGCTGTAGAAGTTCAAGAAGTCGAACCAACCCGAGCCGCAGTCGTTCCACCCTTCGACTCGATTATCCGCCAGCGGCATGATGAAAACGCCTTGAACTCTGAGCTTGCCCCAGTGAGTTCGGGATTCATCTGCCGTTTCAGCTATAGAGTCGGAATGGAAAGCGAGCGCTATTGTAGATGCGATGAACAAGAGCGCGATTCTGCCTATCGTCGAGTGCTTCACCGTTTCTTCCTTTCGCATGCGTTTATCTGAGATCAGCTTCGGTTCCGGTTCGGACAGATAAGTTCGGAACCGGCTTCATCAGTTGGCGGCAAAAATAAGTCTTCCTTGCCCCCGATACCGATTGCTACCGGGGAACGGTCCATTGTAGAATACAAGTGTTTAAAAGATCAATAACTATCAAGCCGTTCCGAGGCCGGATATTGTGAGCCGTCCGCATACATGAGAAGAAAGCGGCGATTTTGATGAGCTCGGTTGCCTATCGTTCGATCATCTGGATGGTAGCTCTTTATGTCCTCTCGTCGACCTTGACCTGCGGGACAGCCCGTTGCGAGGAGGAAGAGGTTTGCGGAAGGCCTAGGATCGGCCTCGCCCTGAGCGGTGGTGGGGCGCGCGGCGCAGCGCACATCGGCGTTATCAAGGTGCTGGAGGAATACCTTATTCCCATAGACTATATAGCCGGTACCAGCATGGGAGCATTGATCGGCGGGCTATACTCATCAGGTATGCGGCCGGATGAGCTGGAATCACTGATCTCGCACATAGACTGGAAAGCCGCATTCAGCGACATGATCCCAAGGAAGGACCGCTCCTTTAGGCGCAAACGCGATGACGACCTCTATCTGGTGAAACACAAGCCGGGATTCTCCGGAGGATCTATCAGGTTTCCGCCCGGTATAATCGACGGTCAACAGGTCGATCTTCTTCTCAAGAAGTACACTCTCCCGGTCGTGTCTGTGCGCGATTTCGATGACCTGAATATCCCCTATCGTGCCGTTGCGACCGATATCGTGACCGGCGAGACAGTCGTGCTCGACCATGGTGATCTGGCGCTAGCGATGCGGGCAAGCATGTCCCTACCCGCGATCTTCGCACCGCGGGAGATCGAGGGTAGGCTGCTGGTGGACGGCGGCGTCAGCTGCAACCTGCCGATCGATGTGCTGCGCAATATGGGGGCCGAAGTGATTATCGCGGTGGATATCGGCACACAGTTGCAGGGACGTGAGGAACTTACGTCCGTCCTGTCGATCACCGGCCAAATCACAAATATCCTGACGCGGCGTGACGCCGATAGCCAGATTTTATCTCTCACAGGAAAGGACGTCCTGATCAGGCCCGATCTAGGTGACATAACGACAGCCTCGTTCGATCGAGCATGGGAGGCTGTTCCTATCGGCGCCGGGGCTGCGAATGACGCCTGCGCCGAGCTTGAGTTGCTTTCGGTGACTCCGGAGGAGTACCGCCGCCGGATGCGCAATCGCGTTCAACGCCTGCGGCCACCGGTTATATGCGAAGTACGGATCGTCAACCAATCGAGACTGGGAAACGGAGTTATCGCCTCCATGATCGATGTGCCGATAGGCGAGCAACTGGATGTCACTCATCTGGAAAGGGATATAGCACGCATTTACGGGCTCAAGCTCTTTGAATCTGTATATTACGACATCACAGGTGAAACGGGGGAATGCAGTGTATTGACGATAACAGCGCGCGAGGCATCCTGGGGTCCGAACTACCTGCAATTCGGTGTGGCGGTGCTCGAGGATTTCGAGAGTCCAAATTTCAACCTTGCAGCTTCGTACACCCGTTCGGCAGTCAATCGTTTGAATGGCGAGTGGCGGACTCATCTCCAGATCGGAAGGGAGCCGGGCGTGTTCAGCGGGTTTCACCAACCGCTCGATAACAACCTCCGTTATTTCACCCACCTGCATGGTTCGTTCATCGAGCAGGCCGACAATTTATTCGACGAGGAAGGCAATAATCTGACCGAGTTGGGTGTCCGCCGGTACGGTTTCGGGATTGCCGCCGGGCGGGAACTCGGGACGTGGGGTGAGGTCCGAACCGGTCTCGTAAGGGAAACCGGGGAGGTCAAGGTCCATGTTGGCGATCCCGAGCAGCCAGATCTGGATTTCGACGCGGGTGAGGTTTTTATTCAGGTATTCGTGGACGAGCTGGATAATGTCAATTTCCCCAGGTCCGGGGGTGATCTGCGGATTCGTCTATCCAGCGCCCGGAAGGAGCTCGGCTCGGACGGGGAATACGAGCAGGGAGTGGTCGAAGGATCGTATGCGCTTTCGAGGGGACGCTACACGGGATTGCTTGGGGGGCTCTTCGCCTCGACGAGAGATTCCGATGCCCTGTACCCGAACCTCTTTCGCCTGGGCGGCTTCACTCGGTTGTCAGGTCTCCAGCGTGACGAGCTGTCCAGCCAGCACGCCGTCCTGTTGAAAGGATGCTTTTTCCGGCGGTTGGGCGATTTCAAGGTTCTATCATTCTTCGGCGGGCTGTCCTTCGAGTACGGAAACGTGTTCCGCGAAAGGGGGCACATAGGGCTGGAGAGTGGGATCGCGGCGGGGAGCGCTTTCCTGGGGCTCGATACCATCATCGGTCCGGCTTTCATCGCCTATGGCCTTGCCGAGGGCGGGCGCGGCAACTTCTACTTCATCCTTGGCCGCTCATTCAACGGTCATCATACATCATTCGGGAAATGAATATTTTTCAATTATCATGGCGAAGTGTCTTAATGCGCTCCCGGGCATCGGTCAAGGATACGGGCACCGGATCGGCGTCACGCCACAGGTATACAAACCTTTCGTATTGCTCGATGGCCTCGTCGATCTGTCCTGATTCGGCGTACGCATGGCCGAGATAATAATGGATCTTGATGGATGCTAAAGGCCAATGGATGCGATCTACGTTATAGTATTCCTCTGCACTCTTCAATATTTTAACAGCACCTTCAAAATCACCCGTTTCCAAAAGGCATCTGCCCAGATTGTAACGTGCGATAAATACGGCGTCTGGATTCGAAAACTCCAGACCTGATGTTAATTCCTCGATCGCCTTGTTTGATTCACCGCGTAGCAAGTATATCCAACCGGCGATAGTGGTTCGTACGAAGTAGTCTTTACTGTCGGCCAGAAGACTGTCGGCTCTACGCTCATCTCCCAGTTTCATCAAGATCCTTGCGTGGATGTGATTCTTCCACCATCCGCTCTGGCGAATCTCAACCAATGCAGAATCAAGCATGCCGAGTTCTTCATATACTATTGCCTTATAAAAATACTTCCATTTTGTTTCTCCGTATTGCTGCTCGGGGGATTCGAGTTCCAAAGACAGGGTGTCTGCCATATCCGCACCAATTGCCTCGTCGATCCGATGCAAGGCCTCTTTGAACTTACCCTGGAGTATGAATTGCATGGAACGAAGATTGCGGCCCACCGACCTTTCCCAGCGCCATTCGGAGGAGAGGTAAGTGCTGTAAAGGCTATCAGCTTTTTCATAGTCACCCCGGAAAGAGTAGAGCCGTGCCAGCCTATCTCGTGAGACAAAGTCAGGGTTGATCGAAAGGGCTTTTTCCATTGATTCTATCGCCTCGTCGAGATGTCCCATCATGGAGAGCAACTCACCACGCGAATCGTATGGATTCGGATCGTTCGGATCGGCGACTTCTATACATTTGTTTATCGTCAGAAGGGCTTTTATGTGGTCACCGAGCCGATAGTGGATATAAGCCACCCTGTTAAGTGCATCCGCGTATGTCGGATCGAGCTCGATGGCCCTGTTGTACAACTCCAGGCTTCGATTATAATCTTTACGCCCGTAATACAATCCTCCGTAGCGGAAGAAGACGTATTTATCGTCCGGGCATTCAACGATCAGCGTATCGTACAATGCCTCCTCGAGCTTGTAATCGCCGTGAAGGCCGGCGTGCAGGGCCTTTATTATCATGCGATCACGCCTTGGAAGGGCTCCGGAGTACTCGAGCGATTTATCAATCATCCTTATTTTTGCTGAATAGTCCAAAAAGGTTGAATTTGATAGGCCATAGTATGCTAATGCAAAAGTAGAATCAGCAGCGATCGATTTCTCGAAGTAATCGAACGCCTCATGTTGCTCGAACCGTAATTGCCTCCTCAGCCCTTCCAGGTAGAGGCGATAGGCCTCCTCGCTCGAAGTCGTCTTTTCGCTCACCGGCAGATCGGCCGCTAATGCACTTTCCGGTATATCCAGCTCCCGCCTAAGGGCATCGGTCAGGCGGTCGACGACATCGAAGATCGATTCGCCTGCAGCCCCGCTTATCCGACGTGTTGCAATCACCTCATCTAGGGCGACATCTATAAGCTCGAACGATATGATCAGCCCGGGATGGTCCTGGAGTATATGACCCATCAGCATCCACGGCGCATTGACGACACCTGCTACCCGAGCTGCTGTCCCATGATCCGGCGACCCATCGGGTGGATACCCCAAATTGCTGAACGCATCGCTGATCCGGTGCGGCGGGACGATGTGGATGTCCGGCACACCGGCGAGATCGGTGGCAATCAGGTTCGAGGCGATTTTGCCAAGCCGTCTGCTATCTTCCGGATCGGCGAGGTTCTCCACGTACATGACGGCCAGCCGGGTAGCTTCCCGCGCCCTGCCGGAATCCCCATCGGGCCGAATGCCTCTGGTGAGCCAGAGGGCGATCACTGCGAGGATCGGGACAAGTGCCAGAACATAGGATAGTATGCGGTTTCGTTTTGGAGCGGTAACCGGTTTGTCAGCGAGGGCCGCCTCCAGGTCGGTTAAAAGCTCCTCTGCGCTCTGATAGCGTTCATCTGGATTTTTGGCCAGCACCCTGTCGATAACGGGCTGAAGCGCGCGAAGCTCAGTAGGCAGCGGTGCGGGATCCTCGTTGACTATTGAATACAGAATCGCCGCCTCGTATTCGCCCGAGAAGGGGCGCTTACACGTGAGCATTTCGTAGAGCGTTACACCGAGGGAGAAGAGGTCCGAGCGGCCGTCGATCTCGTTCCCGCTGACCTGCTCGGGGGATAGGTAGTTGAGCGTACCGAGCGTTATTTTAGTTTGGGTATACTTTGACGATGTAAGCAGCTTCGCCAATCCGAAGTCGAGTATCTTCGCGCAACCGTCAGATGCAACCATGATGTTCGATGGTTTGATGTCCCGGTGAATAACTCCGTTCCTGTACGCAGCGGCCAATCCCCTCGCGACGTCATTCGCGATGGACAGTGCAGCCTCTTTGGACAGCGGTCCATCGGCCAGTATTGTGTCTAGCGTCTTGCCATCGATGTATTCCAGGACGATGAACGGCGCACCGTCGTGTTCTCCTAATTCATATATCGTCAGGATGTTAGGGTGATTAAGGGCGGCGATTGCCCGTGCCTCTCGCTCGAAGCGCCTGCGGGCATCAGTGTCACCGAATTGGTCGGAGACGAATTTTATGGCGACGTTGCGTTCCAGCTTCTCGTCCCTCGCAAGATACACGGATCCCATACCTCCGGAGCCGAGTTTCCGGATAATCGTGAAATGCCCGATGGATTTGCCTATCACCGACGCACACTCATTTCTGATATTATGTTGTATTAATCTTCCGCTTCTGTGTTCACTTCAATCCGAATAGAAAACGGGTGACACGTGTTCTTCTGACAAGCTCACAGCAAATTACACAGATAACGAACGATGCCGCGCAGTTCAGGAAAAACTCGGCAACGATCCCCAATCCTGCCGGTTTAATGAAACTGCCCAAGACGGATATCACGACGAGATGGAAGATGTAGAACGGATAAGAGATCCTGTTGAAATACTTGAGAAAGCCGTTTGTGAACGAGAGCGTTCTCCGTGCGATGCTCAGGACGGCCACGACCCAGAACCAGGTGTTCAATCCGGCTGTCAGCGAATAGATCGCGTATTGCAAGTTGAAGGCGGGTGTCGAGAACGAGGGGGCGAAGTATTCCATCAGCAGCTTTGCAGCCGAGAATACAATGCCCAGGACAATTGATGCCGCGGCGTGTCTATCGAAAGCCCGGATCCACCTGCGATCGCCGGTAATGAAGAAACCGAATACGAATGCCGCCATGTTGTATGTAAAGTAACCCCAATCGGAGTAGAGATTGTTGCGGAAAAACGGCCAGATCGGCGACAGGATAGCGAATGTCAGGGATACGGGAACGCCGACGAGGAACAGCGCTCCCCGCCGTTTGGTCAAAAACAGAGTCGCAGATTCGACGAATCGGCTCTTCCCTGCACGGATGTGAATAAACACGGGCAGGAGGATCATCGAATATATGAACAGGTATCCCACGAACCACATATGAGCCCAATTGGGCCCACCGGTGATGCTGGAATAGAATGATGTCGAAAGGCACCAGGGCCAGAATTCGGTGAGGAAATCGATCCTGCTCAGGTCTATTACCGAAGGCCAGAAATATCCCAGCACCGGGAAGAGGAATATCATGAACGTCAGGAGGGGGATCAGCAGACGTTTGATCCGTTCTACGATATACTGCCCGGGCGACCTGTAACGCAGGGCCATAAAGGTGGCCGAACCAGCGACGAGGAACAGTAGGAACATGTGGAGCGGACTCATGAAATTGACGTAGCAATGCAGGATGTACCAGATGACCGTCTCCCTTTCTACGAGGGAGTATCCGCTGACACTTGTGATCATCCAGGCCACGTGGAACGGTATCAGGTTGATCGTCACGATCACCCTGATCCAGTCCAGCTCGAACATGCGCTCGGGAGTCGTGACCCTAGAATTATCCATGAAAACACACTCACCTTTTTTACCGAATCCCAGACTCCAGGAATTCTACACCAGGCATATCCGGTGTGTCATTCAAATAGTTACTACCATGTGAAGTGAGACGGAACTATTTTTTCTGCCGAATGTTCTGAAATCGATATTTCTGCTGTGAAGGCGCATTCTGTACACATATCCGGAATGCTATAAAAGTTCATTTTTTCTAGTATGAGCTAATTTATTCTATGAAGGCGCATATCCTGATGATAACATCCGGACGCTTGATGATTGTGCTGCACAGCACAAAGCGTATTTCGGAGGGATTGCACGGGCCCGACGGAGGCAGTTCCTAGAATCTATTTCCATGGGAGGCTTAAATGAGATTGGTTACGACGGTAATTCTGGTGTTCACACTCCTTATCGCCGCCGGTTGCGGGGAGAAGGAGGATGCGGCCAGCGAGAAGGGCCAGCCCTCGGTTTCACAAGAAGCTCCTGCGCCCCCGGACATCGGACTCCACGCGGCCGCCGCTGGGGGGGATCTCGAGGCCGTTAGGCAGCATATCGAGGCTGGTTCCGACCTGAATGTAAAGGATCCGATGGGAGGGGGCAGTCCCCTGACCACCGCTGCCACTTTCGGCCAGACGGAGATAGCAATGGCACTGATCGAGGCCGGGGCCGACGTGAACTTCAGGGGGGTGAAGGACGGGGCAACCCCGCTTCACATAGCGGCCTTCTTCTGCCGAACCGAGATAGTCAAAACTCTGCTGGACAAAGGTGCTGATAGGAATATCAGGAACAACTACGGATCCACTCCGCTGGAAACTGTTACTGTTCCATTCGAGAACGTCGAAGGTATCTACGATAACATCGGAAGCGCCCTGGGGCCGATGGGATTGAAACTGGACTACGAGCGGATCAAGGCGACACGTTCAAAGATCGCCGAGATGCTGCAATCGGAATAGACCTGAGCTGCTCCCGGATTCGAGCAACCGAATAATCAGGCAGGGAATCTACGGCGATTGGAATTCCTGCGATCAAAGAAGAATCCCTCCGCGTTCTGTCGCGTGTTCACGGAGGGATTCTTCCGTCATTTATCACTTATCGATACTCTTTATCGCTCCCCACGATTTCTTCTCGGCGTCGGTCTCCTGATACTTGTTCAGGAATATGTAGGGCACGATAGGATCTCCAGTGAGGGTGAATTCGTAAGACACGGGATATATCGCAATCCACCCGGGCAGCAGGTTCTCGTAGACCGTGTAATCCCCGAGCGGCAGATCACTCCAGCATACCTCGCCCGTTCCGTCGGTCTGCTTGCAGTATGTATCTCCCAACGGTGTTTCAATACAGATCCACCAACCGGGAAGCGCAGTGTCACCACCGCTGAGCTCGCAGTCATTATCAGTATCTTCCCATTTCTCGGCGCAGACATTTCCCGTCTCGCTGCAAACGTAGAAGGTCACTTCGGCGTTCGCTTCATTGCCAGCCTCGAATGACCAGTACTCGACGCGTATCAAGTACTTGCCGTCCGGTGAACCGACCGGCACGGTCCACTGCCGGTCGATCGTGATACCTGTCGATCCAGGGTATGTCTGGTCCTCGTAGATTATGGTACGGGGTGGGATCTTCGAGTTTATAATAGACATAGTTCGGTGTCGTGGTGTGCTCGATGTTCCAGGTGATATCAATTGCACCACCGGGATTGACCAAGCACATGGGTGGTTCAGGGTCACGCCCGAGACTTATGGTGGCTTCCAGGGGCGCCGCATAGGTCGAAGCCGACATAATTGCGATGAGGCCGATGATCAAGAGCAACCCGATGCATAGGCGTTCGCTCTTCAGCATACAACTATCCTTCACGAAAAAGCCGTTGCGCTCTTAACAATTTATTAAAGCGTTGCGTTCTAACACATTACGCAGTTTATTTCAATCTTTTATTATAATTTTTCTCTGTACACTAAATATTATCAGGATTTGACTGTAATACTGCCTTTCGGCGCTGATCGATATTCTACTGACTCTCTCCTGTTCTAGCCGTTCCGGCTGTATTCTAGGATATCACCCGGCTGACAGTCCAGCTCGCGGCATAGCGCATCCAGGGTCGAAAACCGTATCGCGCGTCCGCGGTTGGTCTTTAGAATCGACAGGTTCGCTATGGTTACGCCGACCTTGGAGGAGAGCTCAGTCAGGGTCATGCGCCTTTTGACCAGCATCAGGTCGAGATTGACATTTATGGACATACCCCAATCCTCTCTTAGATGGTGAGTTCGCTGTCTTCCCTGAGGCGAACGCCGTACTTGAATATCTGGCCGATGACGAGGATCACGATCCCCACTGCAACATACATGATGCGGGCGTCCGGATTCACGGTAACTACCGCCCCTGGAACGTCGATGCTGCACTTGAGCATCGTTCCGTATATGTACTCCAGGATGCCGTAGAAAGGTCCGGCTGCCATCACGAGCAGTCCGAGCAGCTTCAGACGCGAGGCGTTCTTAGACGTGAACGGGCTTCCACTCTTTATAGAGCGCATGAAGGCGCGGAGGATCGTGATTATTCCAAGAAGCAACAGCGACAGAGCCATCGGTATCATTACGTATATACGCTGTAGTCCCTTGTCATGGTGCTTCAACTGAAGGCCCATGGCCTTGACTATGCTCAAACCCGAAGCGGACGCGTCCTGCCCGAAGGCTGATACCGCTTCCCCTTCCGATCGATAATGAATCTCTAAAGGTGCGTATGTGTACTTCACGTAGAAATCGGTAAGGTTTACCGCCGCAACGAGGGCCAGGGAGATGAGTACGGCAGCACAGGATAGATACCAAACTATTTCCACCACAACACCCGCAGCCCTGGTCGAGAATGCCGGACTGAATGTTCTAGGTCGACTCATATCTTCTCCTCTCTTAAGTCCTTAATTGCCCACCAGATAGGGCATTATCTCTATGCCCGTCCCGGTGCAGCAGGCAGTATATGACACTTCCACTGCACGGCTCTATATACGAACAATATATCAAGGATGTTTCCGATAATCAATAAAATTTTATCGATATTCGATAATTTTTTGCTTCGAGTTTTCCTCGATCGATTAGAATGTGAATTACCTCCCCTCTCAGCATTATGGCTCGGCGGCCGCACGCAATTGATTTTTAACGGATTTTATGCTAGAATAACCTGTTGCTATCGAAATTAGCACATTCAAACAGCCCCAGAGGGAGGGGTCGTGATGAAGCGGTTCAAGAGCATTCCTCTCGTTTTTATTGCTTTACTCGCCGGACTCATCAGCTCGCCCGTTACAGCGCAATCGATACCGGATCCGCACGACACTATATTCGTGACGGCTTCGATTCCGTTCGAGGGGCTGAGTGGAAGCGGTAGGGCTTACGTGTATCTCGCCGATTCCCTGGGCACGCTGACCAATCCGGTCATCGCCGTCGAGGGATTCGATCTGGACAACAGCTGGGACTGGGATGAGCTCTACAGCCATCTCAACCGGGAAGATATGCTCGAGACGATCCGCGCCGCCGGATACGACATCGTAATGTTGGATTTCACGGATGCAACCGATTACATCCAGCGAAACAGCTTCGTGTTGGTGGAGCTAATTCAGCAGGTGCAGTCGATGATCGATCCGGAGGTGACAATGGTCGTCGCCGGTGCAAGCATGGGAGGCCTGTGCGCCCGATACGCCCTTGCATATATGGAGACAAGCGTCATCGAGCACCGGGTTCGCACGTTCATATCCTTCGATGCCCCCAACCATGGAGCCAATATCCCCCTCGGGATCCAGTACTGGCTGGATTTCTTCTCGGGCCTTTCGGATGCAGCGGCGGAGATGCTTGCACGTTTGAACCGGCCGGCAGCGCGTCAGATGCTCGTGTATCATTACACCGTGCCCCCGGGTTCCTTGGGGGAGCCGGATTCCCTTCGTGCAGAGTTCCTTTCGGACTTCGCCGGTATCGGAGAGTATCCGCAGAACCTGCGCAAGGTGGCCATCGCCAACGGGAGCGGTTTCCAGACAGACCAGGGATTCGCCCCGGGGGATCAGATCATAGAATACGAGTACGCGGATTTCTTTACGACGATCCGTGGGAACGTTTGGGCGGTTCCGTACGGCACGGAGCAGATG